>JAFXCD010000111.1 GCA_017521605.1 Lachnospiraceae bacterium
GGTATGGGTCATATGACAAATATCTTAAAACTGAATATATAAATATCCATCCTCAAATCTAGCTCCTACAATCTCTTTTTCTGCAAATTCAATTGGTATTGGAAACTTTCGGCTTTCATTCCTAACGCCTACCACCAACTCATTTTTATCCTGTTCCAATCTCAATTCTTCCTTTTCTGCAAAGGGAAGATAAATCTTAAGCCACCTTTCTTCATTGTTGATACTATAAATCTTTTTCTTAAATAACACCTCATCAGGGTCAATTTCAGCAAAAATAGCATCACCTACTTTTTCTAAAATATCTAACGTACGCAATTCTTGTTGCTGCAATTCCACATAAAAGCGCGGCACTTCACTAAAACTTTCTTTTATTTCCTGTAATCCTTCTTCTTGTCGCTTTATCCATTTATTAAAATATCCTTCCATAGCTTTTGCCGGATATATATGATTAATCATAATGGCATCCACATTATAGTGATATAGATACAAACAGGTAAAATTACGTTTTGCTTCATTGATCACTATCTTTTCGGGTGTTGTTACTACACGCAGACTTACAACCTCCTTATCTAATAATAATTCTTGCAACCTTTGCATTTTATCCATTAAATATTCTATATCATCAAACACATTATCCTTCGGCATGGGAACTTTCATAACCTTTTCTACAATGGGTCCTACTGTTTTTACTCCTGCTCTCTTTATCGGTAATACCTTATCTATCATTCCGGACAACCTCTCCGGATATTTTAATAGTGCTAATGTCTCCCCCGTAGGTGCACAGTCCACAACAATCGTATCGTATTCCCCACTTTCATACACTTCTAAGATTTTAAACATGGAAAACAATTCTTCTAACCCCGGAAATACTAATAGCTCCTCCACTTCGATTCCACTTCCGCCTTTGAGCGTAATCAGTCGCTTAAAGTATTCCTTCAGATTTCCCCAACTCTTTTCACTTTCATATACTGTATCTATTTCCATTGCAAATAAGTTATCTGTAATCTTTGTGGGTTCTTTGTCAATTCTTATGTCAAAAGAATCTCCTAAACTATGTGCCTGGTCCGTACTCATCACAAGTACTCTTTTTCCGTACTTGGCTATTTTGCATGCTGTTGCCGCAGCCATACTTGTCTTTCCCACTCCACCTTTTCCGGTATATATAATCACTCTCATCTCTTACCTTCCCTTTTCTCTATCCTATATCCACCTTTTTAACTTTTGACGTTTGTTCCCGGCTTTGCTGTTCACTAAAAGTATGGCTTTCATTCCTTTCTTTCAACACTTCAGCCAAAACTTCCAAAGCTATCATTTTCAACTCTTTTTCAATCACGGTTAAGTGTTCGCTTACTCTTTCCGGAAATAGCGCATAAATGGCTTTTCTCTGATATTCCCCTGCTAACTTAATTCTACCTGCAACTTCACTATTCATCATAACCCGCACTTCCTTTCTCAAATACAATCCTTAATACTTCTTCCTCAAATTTTGCCCCTGTAACTGTATAATTACGAAGAATATTCGGAAGCGGAATATTCCGCTTAAAATTGCCTATTTTTATAACAATATCTGTATTGCCCTGATATAAATCAATATTTGATTTATCTGTACACGGTAAAAATACATCCAATTGATATCCTGTCTCTATCTGCTTAAAACATTCTCTTTCTGTAACAATTTTCTCTTCAAAAACTGCTTTATCAGTTAATACATCCTCAACAATTCTTCTGACATTCTCTACACCTCTTAATTCTTCTTCATACCAGGGTATCTCAAATATCGGAAGTACCAAAAAAGTCTCTTTCAGGCAAGCTACATATTCCCTTTGAATCGCAAGCCATTGCTTGAAAAAGTCATTATTAATATCCTCCGGAAGAATTCGATTAATATATAGACCATCCACATTGAAATTGTAAAGATTCATGTACATATAATTTCGTTTTGTTTCCTCCACAACCATTTTTTCCGGTGTGGTTACTATCCTTATACTTGTAACAGCCCTATTTTTTAACAGCTCCTGCAATTCTACTAACTTCAAGTACATTTTTTCAATATCACTCATTGCACTTTTATTAGGCATCTCAACCTTAAACACTGACTTCGATATAGGCGCCAGCATCCTAACACCAACTTTACCAATCGGAAAGAGCTTTTCCATATACCACGAAAGCAATTCCGGGAACTTCAATAACGCAAGCGTTTCACCTGTCGGCGCACAATCAACTATAATTCTTTCATATCTTTCACTATTATAGAGGTCAGCTATTTTAAGTAAAGAAAACAATTCTTCCATTCCCGGCATCATTCCCATATCCTGAAGATTGGAACTACCACTTTCCAATAATACCTTTCCCAAATAACTCATAATGGAAGAAAAATCATTTTCCATAACATATTCCGGATCAATTTCATAAATATCTAAATTCGGAAGCACTTGTTCCGCTTCTTTTCCTAACTTGTGTTCAAATATATCTCCCAGGTTATGAGCCATATCCGTGCTGACAAGTATGGTCTTTTTTCCTTCTTCTGCACTCTTAATCGCATGTGCTGCTGCGATACTGCTTTTTCCTACTCCACCTTTTCCTGTAAAAATATAAATTCTATTCATTATTCGTTCCTCCACAAATTTCTTTCTCCGAATATTTCCACATTCGAAGTATTATCCTTTTTATAAGGCAGCTTTTAGCCGCCTTACGTCGCTACTGTATGGTAATTCTTCGTACCTTTTTCGGTATTTCTTCTTTCCTTTTCTCTTGTTGCAGTACCTCTTTTATCTTATTTGTCATTTTATGAAAAAGTTCTATTTCTTCTTTGGTAAAGGAACTCATAACCATTATTCCGTAATGTAATAATTCATTAACCAAATTCTGAAACTGCACCCTTCCTTTTTCACTAAATCCGATAATTACTACTCTCTTATCCTCTTTAGAACGGGTCCTCACTATCAGTTCATTCTTTTCCATTCGATTTATAATTCCCGTCGCTGTGTTTAGAGGTACATGTATATATTCCGCAATTTCTGTCATGTTGACCTCATTTTTCTGATAGAGTAACCAGAAAATTAATACTTCATTTTTAGTACAATTAAGAAATATGTTTTCCCATATATTCGAAGATAACAATTCCTTAACTTCCTCTATGTATTCTATAATCACCTGAAATGTCTCTTGAGATATTCCTTGTTCATCCAGTTTCATAATAACTCCTCTATAACGCTCCCTCGAATACTTCGAGTCTCGAATTATTTTAATTCTACCTCCGAAGTATTTATTTGTCAAGTACTCTTATTCAAAAAGGCTGATGAATTTTACGTCCGCAATCCATCAGCCTTGTGTTTTGCATTATTCACTTAACATCTTAATAATCTCTTGGAACTCCGGTTTCTTCCGCACTGCATCGAATTCAGGTTCAGCCAAATACTTGTCACGGAAGATAATCCTTGCCGGTCTGGAATCGGCCGTATCACAATTTACTCGTTTATAAGTCCTCTCACCCAGTAATAAACTATCTATCTTCTCCTCCGCAGGACGATTGTCTTTAGCAATGGCAGCTTCTGCTGCAATCCGTAACTGCTCAAGGGCTTCCTTTTCCCTTCCCAGTTTCAGCAAAAATTTACCACCCAAATAATGGTTATCTACATTACACCATGTGGCAAATCTAGGATGATTATCTTCCATCAGATCTTCTAGAGCATAGAATTTATCTAATACCTTAATTGCATCTTCAGCAGGAAGCAAATGCATCAAATGATCCATAGCATCCATAATATGATCAAATGCTTCCAACATATACTTTCTGGTATGAGACAGCTTTTCTTCCTCCTCCAAGGCCCACCAAATAGAACGCTCCCTGCACCATTCCATATTGGGAAGTGTTTCATAAATAGCACGTCCCATGGCTTTTCTTCCCATCTCACAATGCTGGAATGCAAGTCGGGCAGTCGCTTCCATACGAAGATCCACATCCGGGCAGTATTTCATAATACGTTCACCCAAGGCTACGATTTCTCCGTCATACTTTTCCATATTCTCCTTCCAATTTGGAATATCTGCATCATCACTACCTGACACAAACAACGCATACATCAAACTATTAAAAATCGTGTAATTATTGGGAAATTCCGCAACACCCTCTCTGGCAATCCGGATGCACTCCTCAATCTTTCCCACACTTATGGCTTTCTGAAAATCGCATCTGTATCGCTCCACCGCCTGCTTTTCTACAGTTTCGTCCACGCCAAGCAGTTTATCCACAGAGATACCGAAAAAGCCTGCAATGGTTGGCACCAGTTCCATATCCGGATAACAGGTACCCTTTTCCCAACGGGACACAGACTGACAGGACACTCCCAACACTTCCGCAAACTCCTCCTGGGTAATCTCCCTTTCCTTTCGAAGTCTCTTTATCGTTTCTCCTACTTTTAATTTCATACAATTTACCTCGCTTATCTTTTCGGAAAGTAGCGCTCTTTCTGATTGTATTGTATAAAAAACCGTAGGGATACGCAATATCACGTTAGTGGAGATTTTTTCACCATTATGGTTAATTTTCTATTCGTGCTCCTCCGATTCTGCATTTCTCTTAGCCTTCAAGCCCTCGATATCAATTACCACCGTCCGTGCCTCACCGGTCAACGGACTTCTCTCTTGGTAGTCATACAACACAAAGCATTCTTTCTTGCGTGACACGCTTGTCACATTTCTGTCCATTCTTTCCCACACCGGGTAAGCAAAGGGCTCCAAATGAGTCATTCTGGACAGTTGCTTGGAATCATAAGCCTCATAAGCAGGCAGATACTCTCTCTTTTCCTCTTCCTGCTTATAAAAAGCCCTGAATACTTCCTTATGTGCTCCCAAATCCTTGGCAAAATCAGGACGACTCTTCAGATTCTCCCTTAGATACATATCATAGGTCAAAAGCTCCCGATACACGCACCTATACTGTCCGTCATACTCGCAGGCAAACTCCAATAGCACCTGATAGCGATAGCTTCTGGCAGGGCTGTTAACAAAATAGCCCCTCTTCTCATAAAAGTCCGCCAAAGCTTCATACAAAGCAAAGGGCGTCTCAAACGCCTGCACCAAAAACTGCAGGGTATGCACGAACTGGTTGCTGTTGTAGTACAACTCCACCATTTCCTCGATACGCATTAAGCGAAGCACATCCTCAAAACTTAGCCACTTGGTAAACAATACCTCGTAAGGCGCCTTATCCGTATAATGAATACC
>JAFXCD010000112.1 GCA_017521605.1 Lachnospiraceae bacterium
CAGTTTGGCTAGAGTACCTGGTTTGGGACCAGGGGGTCGCAGGTTCGAATCCTGTCACCCCGATATCTGCGGGTGTAGTTCAATGGTAGAACACCAGCCTTCCAAGCTGGATACGTGGGTTCGATTCCCATCACCCGCTTTGCCAATATTTTTTATAAAAAATGTTGACAAACCTACGATGGCAAGATATAATAGCTTTCGTTGATGTGTTTTTATATATGTGTCCATAGCTCAGCTGGATAGAGCAACGGCCTTCTAAGCCGTGGGTCGGGGGTTCGAATCCCTTTGGGCACATTTGAGGTTAAACCTCATGGATATTCATATCCGCATGGTGGGTATAGCGCAGTTGGTTAGCGCGTCAGATTGTGGCTCTGAAGGCCATGGGTTCGAATCCCATTATCCACCCTCATTTACGAATGTGTCTGTATGACACGCTTGGTGTCATGTTTAGGGCTATCGCCAAGCGGTAAGGCACAGCACTTTGACTGCTGCACTCGCTGGTTCGAATCCAGCTAGCCCTGTTTTATTCTTTATATTATGGAGCACTAGCTCAGTCGGTAGAGCACTTGACTTTTAATCAAGTTGTCGGGGGTTCGAATCCCCCGTGCTTCACTAAAAACCATATCCAAAAAGGATGTGGTTTTTTTGTTGCACTGACCCATAGTGTATGGTAAAATTAATTAAATTGGGGTAGAGTTGCCTGTGTTGGTGCATGGATTTGAGAGGTTGTTTTTTATGGATGGCGTATTATACATGAAACTGTTAAAGGCCACAAAAACTGCATTTACGGAACTGTTTAAAGAACATGATGAGTTCTTTTATTATTGTACCCTGGTGACTACCGGAGAAGGGAATTGTCCTTATATTTCTGCATGGTCATGGCAGGCATTGAAGAATTTTAAGGACCAGGAGAATATCCCGGATGAAGAGATTATAGATTATAAATGGTCTTATGCGGATTCCCCTTATTGTGCATATGGGTGGAAATACTTTAAGGAAGTAGAAGAATATGTTATCGCAAATAAGCCTAAGAATATAGATGATGAAGAAGATTGTGTTGGCTGGGTAAATGCCATGATAGCAACCATGGAAACAGTCATGAGTACTTTGGATGAGCAAGGGATATTCGGCATGGGGGCCAGAAGAAAAAGTATGTTGGTTAATGCAGAGTTTATGCCTCCGGATTACACCAATACCATGCGGGCATTGCGTTTGAATAACAAAGAAGATATACGTATTTGGCTGCGGGAAGCGGCGGAAGGTGTGGCAGGTTATATAGAGGTCCAAGAAGAGTAAAATACAGACTGGGAGGTGCTGAAAATGGATTATAAGCAGAAGGATTACATTAGTGAAATAGTTGAATTGGTTCATGCTCGGAAAAGTTCAGAAAGTCTGTTAGAGGCATTGGAAAGTTATCATGAAAATGATATAGCGGAAGCATTAGAATTTTTAACCAAGGAAGAGCGTATTGCGTTATATACAGCTTTGGGTATCGAAAGGGTTTCGGAGGTTTTTGCCTATCTGGAGGATGCTACAGAGTATTTTGAAGAAATTGAACTGGAAAAAGCAGCAGAAATTATTGAAAACATGGACTCTGATGACGCGGTAGATATTTTGGAGAACATGGATGAGGAAATTGGAGAAAAGCTGGTCAGCCTCTTGGATGAAGAGAGTATGCATGATATTCGTCTGATCCAGTCCTACGAAGAGGATGAAATCGGTAGTAAGATGACCACCAACTTTATAGCCATCCGCAAAGGTATGACTGTGAAGGAAGCCATGAAGGAAATGGTTTCCCAGGCAGAAGATAATGACAATATTTTTACAGTATATGTATATAATGAAGATAATTCCTTTTATGGAGCTTTAGATTTAAAAGATTTAATTACAGCCAGAGCTCATGTGGATTTGGAAGAGTTGATTAGTCATGCTTATCCATATGTACATGACCATGAAAAGGTATCAGACTGTTTGGAGAAAATCAGAGGATATGCAGAAGATTCCATACCGGTTTTGGATGATAAGAATTGTATTTTGGGTGTTATTACGGCCCAGGATATTATTGAAGTGGTAGATGAAGAGCTGGCAGAAGACTATGCGAAGCTGGCAGGTTTGACGGAAGAGGAAGATATTAACGAAACTGTATTTGACAGTATGAAGAAGCGTCTTCCGTGGTTGATTGTTCTTTTGGCTATGGGTATAGGTGTATCTGCCGTGGTAGGACTTTTTGAAGCAGTAGTAGACCAGATTGCTGTTATCGTATGCTTCCAGTCCCTGATATTGGGCATGGCGGGTAATGTGGGTACTCAGTCACTAGCGGTGACCATTCGTGTGTTAATGGATGAAGATTTGACTACCAGACAAAAGCTGCAGCATGTGTTTAAAGAAGGGAGAATAGGTATTGGAAATGGTTTGCTGTTAGGGTTGGTATCATTTGTGTTTATAGGTTTGTATATATGGTTATTTAAGGATTATGGTTTAATGTTTTCTTTTGCAGTGTCAGGATGTGTTGGTATATCTTTGGTGATTGCCATGGCTTTTTCCAGTTTGGTAGGAACTGCAATACCTATGTTTCTGCATAAGATGAAGATAGACCCGGCGGTAGCTTCAGGACCTTTGATTACTACCATAAATGATTTACTGGCAGTAGTATTTTATTATGGGCTGGCTTGGCTGTTATTGATACAGATAATGCATTTGTAAGGAAATGCTTTGACAAATAAACAATATATCTGTTATGCTAATAGGCAATGATGTAAATTAGAAAGGTACTTAAGATTATGAAAGAAAAAAGAGGCAGTTTTAGTGGCGGACTTGGGTTTGTTTTGGCAGCAGCGGGAAGTGCGGTAGGTTTGGGGAATTTGTGGAGATTCCCTTATCTGGCAGCCCAGTATGGCGGAGGCATTTTTATTTTTGTATATTTGATACTGGTCTTGACTTTCGGATATTCCATGCTGGTAATGGAAATCGGCATTGGACGTAAGACCAAGAAAAGTTCCATCAGTGCATTTAAGGAATTGGACAAGAAGTTTAGTATATTTGGATATCTGGCAATGATTGTACCCATGATTATTTTACCCTATTATTCTGTAATTGGAGGTTGGGTATTGAAATATATGCTGGTATTCCTTAGTGGACAAACTACAGAGGCTGCGGCGGACGGCTATTTCGGGAGCTTTATAGGAGCAACCAGAGAACCCCTTATTATGTTCCTGATTTTCTTTGCTATTACGGTGTTTATTGTACTGGCAGGAGTAGAAAAGGGTGTGGAACGTGTTAGTAAGCTGATGATGCCGGTACTTATATTAATTTCCATTGCTATTTGCATTTATATAGTTACTATTAAGGGGGCATTTGAAGGAATTAAGTATTATCTATTCCCGGATTTTTCTAAATTTTCATTTAAGACAGTATGTGGTGCTATGGGTCAGATGTTTTATTCCATGAGTCTGGCTATGGGTATTATGATATCCTATGGTTCTTATGTGAAGGATGACATAAATATTGGTAAGTCGGTAGGTCATATTGAAATTTTTGATACAGGTATTGCTATTATGGCCGGTTTCATGATTGTTCCGGTGGTCTATATATTCAGTGGAGAAGCAGGACTTGCTACAGGAGGACCCGGACTTATGTTTATGACCCTGCCAAAGGTGTTTGATACCATGCCCTTTGGTACGGTGCTGGGAACAGCCTTCTTTGTACTGGTGCTATTTGCAGCATTGACCAGTTCCATTTCCATTATGGAAGCCATTGTATCAAATTTGATGGATGCCTTTAAAATGTCCAGAAAGAAAGCAGTAGCCATTATTATTGCCATCAGCTTGGTGCTGGGTGTGGTTACCTCTTTGGGTAACGGTGAGTGGTCTCATATTACAGTTTGGGGAATGGATTTCCTGACCTTCTTTGACTATTTATCCAATAGTGTACTGATGCCTATTGTGGCATTGGGCACTTGTATTATGATTGGTTGGAGAGTGGGAACCAGGGTGATAGAGGATGAAGTAACCAAGAATGGTAACAAAATGGGTAGATTAATGATATTCCGTGTTATGGTGAAATATCTGGCACCGATTTGTATGATGATTATCCTGGTGGCTTATTCACTGGCACAGTTTGGAAAAATTACCTTATAGAGTGCTTGACAAGATAATGCTTCTATGTATATAATAGGTTTCGTGGTCGCAAGGTGATCACGGTACGCGGGTGTGGCGGAATTGGCAGACGCGCTGGATTTAGGTTCCAGTGGGCGACCGTGCAGGTTCAAGTCCTGTCACCCGCAGCAAAAAAGGATATTCTGAAGGATATCCTTTTTTTGTTGCTATAGACAGGACTGCACTTTAATCCGTCTTAAAGTGCCGATTAGTATCTTTAAATATGGTGTATATGTATGTATAATGAATATAAATCGATGTAGAAGGAGATTTGTGAAAAGGACTAATCCGTAATTCACGATGGAAAGATGAATTCTTAATGAAAATACTATGGAAATTATAGGTGAAATGTGATAGAATATTTATAATTGTGGAATGGTGTGCTTGAATTGAGCAACAAACAGTAATGGAGTAAGATTTCATGCAGAAAAAGGATTGGTTTGAGGCGGGAGAAGATATACTGAAATCCGTGGTAAATGCGGTGGAAAGTCAGGACTTTTCCGGGCTCAGCAGAAATATCGAAACAAAAGTTAATACAACAATGAATCGTATAAATGATAAACTGGCAGCTAGCGGAAGGATTCATTATGGACATAATAATATGAAGTCTTCCACTAATCGTAAGGATAAATACGATAATTATGCAAAAGCTTCAGAGACACAGGGACCGGGTGCGATGCCTATAGCTCAGGCTAATAAGCAATTACCACAGTTATATGCGAAGAATCCGCCGGGAACTTATTCGGGACCAATATTAAAGGTGTTTGGTATAGTGGGTACTTCTATTACAGGTATGGCGACATTTGTATTAACTTTGATTGCTTTGCTTACCGGAAGTGTAGGTGTATGGATTGCTGATGCCATTGTGGGTGGCGGTTTACTGGGTAGTATCGGTGTGATGAAAAAGGGTATCAATCTGGAGAAGATGGTGGCCCGTTTTAAGAAATATGTGAAACGTATTGGGGAAGCACAATATTGTGAGTTGGAGTATTTGGCGGGAAGTGTTGGTAAGAAGATAGGCTTTGTAAAAAAGGATATCGGTAAGATGATTGATAAGGGATATTTTTTGCAGGGTCATTTAGATGATAAAGGAACTACCATTATTACCAGTGATGATATGTATCAACATTATATCGAAGCCGAGCATTCCAGAAAGCTTCGTGAGATAGAAACAACAAAGCAGGAAACTCCGTTGCTGGAGGAGAAGGATACAACCTATTCTGCTGAAGTGCAGGCAGTTTTGGATGAAGGTTATGAATATATCCGTCACATCAAAGAATGTAATGAGGTTATTCATGGAGAGGAAATCAGTCAGAAGCTGGCCAATCTGGAAGATATCATGGGTCGTATTTTTGAACAGGTAAAGAAGAATCCGGACAATGTGGCAGATGTGCAGAAGATGATGAAATATTATCTGCCCAGTACCAGAAAGCTTATAGATACTTACAGGGAATTGGATGGACAACCTTCTTTTGGAGAAAACAATGTAGCTAATACCAAGAAGGAAATAGAGAATACATTGGATGTAATTAATGCCGCTTTTGGTAAGTTGTTTGATGATATGTTTGAAGATGCTGCCTGGGACATTTCTACGGAAATATCCACTATGAAGACCTTACTTGCCAAGGAAGGTCTTACCGGTGGAAATGATTTTGAATTGAAATAATGGTAAGAAAAACACATAGGAAAAGGAGAATCAAAATGGAAAATGAATTTAATGAAATCAACACAGAAGAAATCCCTACACTTACCTTTGAGGTGATCGAAGAGGTTCCGACTGTGGAGACAATTGCACCGGAAAACACTTCTGCAGAAGCTAAAAAGATGACAGAGAAGGAAGTGACTACCTTGGCAGAAAGCCAGCTTACTCCTAAGGAACAGGAGATGGTAAAGGCTTTTGTAGACAAGATTGATCTGAATAATACTAATGCAGTACTTCAGTATGGTGCTTCAACCCAGAAGAAGATGGCTGATTTTTCTAACAAAGCTTTGACAAATATCAGGACTAAGGATATGGGCGAAATCGGTGATATGATTACCGGTTTAGTTACTGAACTGAAGAGCTTTGACGTGGAAGAGGAAGAAGGAGGATTCTTAGGCTTCTTTAAGAAGAAAGCAAACAGCATTACCAATTTGAAGGCTAAGTATGATAAGGCTGAAGTGAATGTGGCTAAGATTTCCGATGCCTTGGAAGGTCATCAGGTACAGCTTTTGAAGGATGTGGAATTCCTTGATAAGATGTATGATTTGAATTTGAGCTACTTTAAAGAGATTTCTATGTATATTCTGGCTGGTAAGGAAAAATTAAAAATTGCACGTGGCGCAGAACTTGAGAATCTCAGACAGAAAGCGCTTGCTTCCGGATTACCGGAGGACGCACAGTTGGTTAAAGATTACGAAAACATGTGTGAGCGTTTTGAAAAGAAGATTAACGATTTAGAGTTAAGCAGAATGATTGCATTACAAACTGCTCCACAGATTCGATTGATTCAGAATTCCGATACAGTAATGGTAGACAAAATCCAGTCTACCCTGGTAAATACCATTCCTCTTTGGAAGAATCAGATGGCTATTGCAATCGGTATCCAACATTCTACAGATGCAGCGATTGCGCAGCGTCAGGTAACAGACATGACCAATGAACTGTTAAAGAAAAATGCAGCTGCATTGAAGGTGGCAACAATTGAAACTGCTAAGGAAGCTGAGCGTGGCATTGTAGATATGGAAACCTTACGGAATACCAACGAAAGTCTGATTTCTACTTTGGATGAAGTTATGCGTATTCAGACAGAAGGTAGAGAGAAGCGTCGCCAGGCAGAAATTGATTTACAGAACATGGAAAATCAGTTGAAGGATAAATTATTGACCATAAGTGTTGGTCAGCAATCTAATCCCAATGAAGTCTAAGCGGTAAGAAAATTTGCTGCTCATATTGACAACAAGAGCTTTTTTCGATAAAGTACAATATTGTTAAGAGGGAGTAGTTATAACGTGTAATCAACATACCCCGGTAACAAAACCGTGGTTACACGCTTTTACAGAAGTAAAAGAACAAGACTTTTAGCACTGATGTGTGCTAAAAGTCTTGTTTGATGATAGGAGGATGTTATGTCAATTGTAGAACCGGTAGTTTTGTTAGTTGTAGGATTTGTAATGTTAATTAAAGGCGCAGATTGGTTTGTAGAAGGCGCGAGCAAAATAGCGGATCGTTTCGGAATCCCTCAGCTGGTAATTGGTCTTACTATAGTAGCTATGGGAACCAGTGCTCCGGAGGCAGCTGTAAGTATTGC
This sequence comes from Lachnospiraceae bacterium, assembly GCA_017521605.1. Taxonomy (GTDB): domain Bacteria; phylum Bacillota; class Clostridia; order Lachnospirales; family Lachnospiraceae; genus Acetatifactor. The sequence goes on from JAFXCD010000112.1 coordinate 7,445, forward strand.
TTCCGCGTTAAAGGGAAGTGCGGAAATTACCATTGGTAATGTACTGGGTAGTAATATTTTAAATGTTTTGGTTATTTTAGGTATGACTGCAGTAGTACGTGCCATTGCTGTGCAGAAGTCAACTATAAAGTATGAGATTCCCTTTACTATTTTTGTGACGGTACTATTGGGAGTATTAGGGCTGTCTGATGGCGTTATCAGTAGAGCGGAGGGCGTCGTTTTCTGGGCATTCTTCATAGTTTACTTGTTGTATTTGTTTAAGATGGCAAAGGATGGACAGCAAGAAGCAGAGGAAACAAAAAAAGAAGAGAAAAAGGATTCTATGTTGAAGTTAATCCTGTTGGTAATCATTGGTGTGGTTTTGATTGTTTTTGGAAGTGATGTCAGTGTGGAGGCTGCAACTGATTTGGCAAAGATTTTTGGTATGAGTGAGAGATTAATCGGTCTTACCATTGTAGCGTTGGGGACCTCTCTTCCTGAGTTGGTTACCAGTGTGACAGCAGCCATTAAGGGTAAGGCAGACATTGCAGTGGGTAATATTGTAGGAAGCAATCTTTTTAATATTCTCTTTGTAGTAGGTACAACAGCGTTGATTACACCGGTAGCCTATAGTGCGAACTTTATGGTGGATACTATTACAGCAGTGGCGGCTATGGTATTGTTATTTATATGTGTTTTACCTAAGAAGAAACTTAATAGACCTGCAGGTGCTATTATGTTAGTAGGTTATGTAGCATATTTTATTTATTTGATACAGTAAATATTGATGAAGTAAAAAACATCTGATAAAATACATTTATCAGATGTTTTTTTAGAAAGGAAATGCAAATGAGACGAAGTGGTATTTTGCTTCCTATATCCAGTATTCCTTCAAAATACGGTATTGGAAGCTTTTCAAAGGAAGCTTATGAATTTGTAGATTTTTTGGTGGAGGCAGGACAGAAACTGTGGCAGATTTTACCTTTAGGACCTACCGGATATGGTGATTCGCCTTATCAGTCTTTTTCTACTTTTGCCGGTAATCCTTATTTTATAGATTTGGATGAATTTGTAGAGCTGGGATATATTACAAGAGAGGATTGTGAGAGACTTAATTTCGGCACCAATCCGGAATATGTAGATTATGGACAGTTGTACAATAATCGTTATTTGTTATTGGAGAAAGCCTATGATAGTGCATTGGAAGATGGATTGGAAGCAGATGGGGAGTATCAGGCATTTATAAAAGAGAATAAGTATTGGTTAACAGATTATGCTTTGTATAGAACGGTGAAAAGAGCCTTTGATAATGCCTGCTGGACGGAATGGGATGAGGATATTCGTTTACGTCAGCCTCAGGCTATTAAGCGTTATTCCAAAGAATATGCTTATGAAATGGGCTTTTATTATTTTATGCAATATTTCTTTGCCAAACAATGGAAGGCATTGAAAACCTATGCCAATGAAAAGGGTATTGAGATAGTTGGTGATATTCCTATTTATGTGGCTTTTGATAGTGCGGATAGTTGGGCGAATCCTGAACTTTTCCAGCTGGATGAGGAGAATTTACCTATTGGTGTGGCCGGTTGTCCTCCGGATGCTTTTAGTGAGACAGGTCAGCTTTGGGGTAATCCTTTATATGATTGGCAGTATCATAAAGAAACAAAATTTGCCTGGTGGTTAAAACGTCTTGCCCATTGCTATGAATTGTATGATGTAGTTCGTATTGATCATTTTAGGGGATTTGATGAATATTGGTTTGTTCCTTATGGGGATGAAACTGCACAGAACGGACATTGGGAAGCAGGACCGGGAATTGAGCTGTTTAAAGCCATGAAGCGTAAATTTGGTAAACTACAGGTGATTGCAGAGGATTTAGGCTTCTTAACTCCTTCTGTGCTCCAATTACTGGAGGATACAGGGTTCCCCGGTATGAAGGTACTTCAGTTTGCGTTTGGTAGTGATGCCAAGAATTTGTACCTGCCCCATAATCATAGACAGAACAGTGTGGTTTATACCGGTACCCATGACAACGAAACCACAATAGGCTGGTATCAGAATTTGAATGACTGGACCAGGGAACATGTGAATAAATATTTGGGTATTACCGATGGAAAGGATATTAACTGGAGATTCATACAGGTAGCGCTTTCCAGTGTGGCGGATACAGTAGTGATACCTATGCAGGATTATTTAGGCTTGGGAAATGAAGCACGTATCAATATGCCATCTTCCTTTGGAAAGAACTGGGAGTGGCGCATGAAAAAGGGTGCAAGTACCAAAGATTTGGCAGAGAAAATTAAAGAAATGACAATAATTTACGGAAGGCTGTAAGGCCTTCCGTTTGTCGTTAAGGTTCTTATTCAAAAGTTTGCATGGACATATAGGAATTGTGGTATTCCTTGTTGTAGGTAACCTCTTCACCAAACCATTCCGGTGGAACAAAGGCATTGGCAGCTTCTTTGCTGCCGAATTCTACTTCTGCCAGTACCAGCGGTGCAAAGGGGGCATCAAACACATCCAGCTCAATCATGAGAGTATAATCCTTCGGTGGTGCAGGGAATCCCTCTTTAAAGCCCGGATTGCTTAAAGGAATCAGGTAACGGGTTTTGGATATAATATTACCGTCTGCTTTGGCACGTAAGTGGTAATAGGCTTCTTCAGAGATGGGGAAGTTGTGTTCTTCCCTGGCCATCATGCCTTCTCCTTTGTAGGTAAGGTAATACTTGTCGTTCTGTTTACGTACACGTATTACAGGATTAATGGAAAGGTATGCTTGTTCTACATGAAGATACTCATAGGTATCTAAATCCGGGGGTAATGCTTTTAAGATAAATTTACGTTCTATTTCCATAGGTACTATAATCTCCTTAGGTTACTACTTAACAATAGACTCGCAGCCTCGTACTACATACTCATTGTCTGCTGACGCAGACGGGCTGCTCTTTACTATGGCAGAAAAACAAATGCCTACTTCGCAGTCGCTTGTTTTTCTTGCTTAAGTACATTATACACCAATTTCAGGAAAAAATGAAGCAAAAAAGAGTGACATATGAAAAGAATTTGTTTATACTAAAAATAGTTTATTGGGAAAAGGAAATACTTTTTCGGAAGGGAGTTAAGATGAAGAAAATAGCAGTTTTTTTTGCGGAAGGATTTGAAGAGATTGAAGCATTAACAGTGGTAGATTTGTGTAGGAGAGCAGGAATAGATACACGGATGGTATCTGTTTCAGGACAACAAATTGTTGTTGGTTCCCACAAGATTGCAGTGACAATGGATGCCGGATTTGAGGATGTAGATTTTACACAGTTGGATATGATTGTATTGCCGGGTGGTATGCCGGGTACTAAGAATCTGGAGGGACATGGCGGCCTGATGGCACAAGTGGATGCTTTTTATGCTGCCGGAAAGGGTGTGGCTGCCATATGTGCAGCACCCAGTATTTTAGGCCATAGAGGTATATTGAAAGGACGTAAGGCCTGTAGTTACCCAGGCTTCGAAAAGGATTTGGAAGGGGCTGCAGTGGTTTATGACAGCGTGGCTGTGTCAGACCATGTAATTACCTCCAGAGGAATGGGCTGTGCTATCGATTTTTCGCTGGCTATTATTGAAGCTTTATGTGGTAAGTCAGCTGCAGATAAAATGGCAGAGACCATTATTTATTTAAAGTAAACAGGAGATGGTTCTATATGAGTAAAGAAGAGAAAGTGGCGAAGGAATTACTGCACTTTATAGAAGACAGCCCCAGTGTTTTTCATGTGGTGGATAATATCAAAAAGAAGCTGAATAGATTGGGCTTTCAGGAATTAAAGGAAGAGGAAGGTTGGAAGCCGGAAGCGGAAAAGGGGTATTATGTTGTAAGAAATGATTCTTCTATTATTGCATTTCGGCTGCCGGCACAAGAAATCAAGGGATTCCATATGGTTGCTACACACGGAGATTCTCCGACCTTTAAATTGAAGGAGCAACCGGAACTTAGTGTGGAAGATCAATATATCAAGCTAAATACAGAAAAATATGGTGGTATGATTCATTCCTCATGGTTGGACAGACCGCTGTCAGTAGCCGGACGCATTGTTGTGAGAAATGAGGAAGGAAAAACGGAGGTGAAGCTGGTAAATGTAGATAAGAATCTACTTATAATTCCCAGCCTGGCCATTCATATGAACCGTGATGTGAATAAGGGGTATGAGTACAATCCCCAGATAGATTTGTTGCCGTTTTTGGGACTGGGAAAGAAGAAAGAAGCAAAGGCCATGCTCTTAAAAGAGGTTGCCACGACAGCAGGAGTCAGGAAAGAGGATATACTGGGGCAGGATTTGTTTCTGTATGTTCGGGAAAAGGGATGTTTGGCAGGGATAAAGCAGGAGTTGGTAGTCAGCCCCAAACTGGACGATTTACAATGCGTACATGCAGCTTTGGAAGCATTTGGAGAAAGGAAACCCAAAGAGTTTGTGAATGTATTGGCAGTATTTGATAATGAAGAGGTAGGAAGTGCTACAGCACAAGGAGCAGATTCCACCTTTTTGAAATATACCCTTGCTCGTGTGGGAGAAGCACTAGGCTGGACGGATGAGGAGAGATGCCGCATGATGGCCGGCAGCTTCTTGATTTCTGCGGATAATGCTCATGCAGTACATCCCAATCATCCGGAGAAGTCTGAACCCGGCAATCGTCCTTATCTAGGTGGAGGAATTGTAATTAAGTATCATGGTAGTCAGAAGTACACAACGGATGGTGTATCTGCGGCAGCCATGAAGCTTTGGTGTGAGAAGGCAAAGGTGCCTTATCAGTCATTCTATAACCGTTCGGATATGATTGGAGGTTCTACTTTGGGAAATATATCCAATTCCCAGGTGTCTGTAACATCTGTGGATATAGGTTTGCCACAGTTGGCTATGCATTCGGCAATAGAAACGGCAGCGGGCGCAGATAGCGCAGCTGCCATAAAGGTTTTCAAAGTGTTTTGGACAGAATAGTTTAGTTCATATTTGTGGGGTTGGTAAAGAAGTCGGAAAAATCTTTATCAAGCTTTGCATTTTGGGATTCGGAAAGTAATTTTTTGCGGTACTCCAAAGGGGTACAATTGGTATGACGTTTAAATTGCTTGTTAAAATAGCTGGTATTATTAAAACCTACAGAGGCGGATAGCTGAGAAATAGACTTGGCTACCGCTTCTTTTGCTTGCATTTTGCGGATGGCTTCCATAACCCGGTATTGAATCAGGAATTCAATGGGACTAAGGGAAACTACACGTTTAAAGCAACGACAGCATTCACTTTTGCTTACATGAATGGTGTTGGCAATATCATCCAGAGTAAGGGGATCGGCATAATGCTCTGCAATATAATGTATGGCAGCCGTAACCCTGTCATGATCAGAGATTGTCAGGCCGGAAACCGGAGAGGCGCTGGGATATTGCTGTAAATATTCATTTAATTCGGACCATAAGGCATATAGCTTGCTTAGAATCATTAACTCACTGCCATGCTGGTTCATATAATATATTTGAATGATTTGCTTCATCAACTGAATCATGCGGGATTTTAAAGGGTTTTCGGCGGACAGATGTATATAACGAAGCTCCGGTGATACCAGCAAAGGATGCATATATTGAGTGGCAATTGAAGATGTATTATCCGAAAATAACAGTTTGCCATAAAAACGCACGGAAAAGAAATCACAATCCTCATCACACTGTGTTTTTAGCATATGTAAAATACCACTGTTTAAAAAAGCACAATCGTCCGGTTGAAGAGTAAAGGAACCATCTGAGGTTCCAACGGTTAAAGAACCGGATTTCACCCATACAAATTCGAACTCATCATGCCAATGCCAAGGAATATATGGTATGGAAAGCTGAGCCATATTCAAATGGGTAATGATAAAGGGAAAAGAGGGGTCCGGAAAGGGCCGTATGGTTTGCAAATTGTCATTGGTCTTTAGAGTATAACTATTGTTATTGTTTTGATAAAGCATGTAGGCCTCCTTCCCAGAATATATCCTTAATATGAATATAACAAGAGAGAGAGGACAATTCAACTAAAAAATCATAGGAAATTGGTCACAAATGGAGGGACATATTTGAGTGTGAGTGAAAAATTTGAAAATATTTTAAATCTGGCATTAGTAACACCTGTATATGAAAGGGAAAAAACAGAGGAATTAAATGTTGGTTTTCTGCCTATTAGCAATGCATGGGAAGTGATAGTGAAATACCATGGAGATATATCTTTTTTGGAAGAGATAGGAATAGTAGTTGAGGAATTGATTGCAGGATATGCCATATTAACGGTGCCGGAGGAATCGATGGAGAATCTGGCAGTATATGAAGAAATAGAATATGTGGAAAAACCTAAGCGATACTATTTTGGAGCATCGCTACCCGGTGAAAACAGTTGTATCTATCCCGTTACACTGAATTCACCCGGACTAACCGGCAGGGATGTACTTGTAGCTGTAATCGATTCCGGCATTGACTATATGCGGAGAGAATTTCAAACTGCTGATGGAACTACCAGAATTCGCTTTTTGTGGGATCAGACATTGGTGTCACAAGGAGTGCAGGCTCCACCGGTCGGATTTGGAACAGGGGTGGAATTTACGGAAGCGGAAATAAACAGAGCTATACAGGAGAGAGGCAATGGTGGTTTTATGGTAGTTCCCAGCTCAGATGTGAGCGGACATGGTACAGCAGTGGCAGGAATTGCGGCAGCAGGGGATGTTTCCATGCAAGGTGGGGGGATTTATCGGGGAATTGCACCGGAAAGTGACTTGTTGATTGTTAAACTGGGAATGCCAATGGAGGGTGGCTTTCCCAAAACGACTGAGATTATGAGAGCAGTGACCTATGTGGTCAGAAAAGCAATAAAATTGAGAAAACCGGTGGTAATTAATTTAAGCTTTGGGAATTGCTACGGTTCCCATGACGGTAGCTCCTTGATAGAACGTTTCTTGGATAATGCGGCAGAAATCGGGCGTACAGTTATCTGCGTAGGGGCAGGTAATGAGGGAGATTCTGCCGGACATTATGCAGGCTATGCCAGAGAAATGCAGGTGGTGGAGTTTACAGTGGGAGAATATGAGAGAAGCTTAAGCCTGCAATTATGGAAGCAATATAGTGATGAGTTTGAACTGCGTTTACAGGCTCCGAATCAGACGGAAAGTATATTAACTAACTTAGTCAACGCAGGAAAGCAGGTGTTGAGGATGGCAAATACACAAGTGTTAGTATATTGGGGAGAGCCTAAGCCCTATTCTGTTTTGCAGGAAATTTATTTTGAGTTTTTACCTGTAGGAAACCGCAATTATATAGACTCGGGGATTTGGGGGCTGAAATTGATGCCTCTTAAGGTCGTCACAGGTAAGATTGATTGCTATTTGCCTTCCGGTGAGGCACGAAGCAGTCGGACCGGATTCTTGCGTGCTGTGCCGGAAATGACACTGACGGTACCGTCAACTTCTTCAAAAATAGTGACAGTGGGTGCATATAATGCGTCATTGGAAGAATATGCACCGTTTTCAGGCAGGGGCTTGGCAGAGGTAAGCAGAGAAAACAGCATTACGGTATCAGGAATGATAAAGCCGGATTTGGTGGCACCCGGAGTGGATATTGTAGCACCGGATGTAAGAGGAGGATTTTCCTTGGTAACAGGAACCTCCTTTGCTACTCCCATAGTGTCAGGTTGTGCGGCGCTATTAATGGAATGGGGAATTGTACGAGGGAATGACAGATATCTTTATGGGGAAAAAGTAAAAGCCTATCTTCGACGTGGTGCACAGCCAATTCGGGGAGAAAGGGACTATCCCAATGAGAGAGTGGGATTTGGAAGGCTTTGTCTGGCAGAAAGTATACCCGGATAATTATTTTTTCTTAAGAAATTCTTTAAATTTTTATAAATCAGTTCTTTCATTTTAAGTATTATGCTATACTCGTACATGAGAGAAACCGTACAGGGGAGGATAAAGGAATGCAGGATATGTATCACGTATTAGTAGTAGAGGATGATGAACAGATTCGGGATGGCATTGAAATCTATTTGAAAAGTCAGGGCTACAAGGTATTTAAGGCAGGTGACGGTATTGAAGGACTGGAAATCATTCATAGGGAAGAAATTCATCTGGCCATTGTAGACGTCATGATGCCCAGAATGGATGGTATCCATATGGTGATACAGCTGCGTAAGGAGTATGATTTTCCGGTATTGATGCTTTCTGCCAAATCGGAAGAGGTGGACAAAATCATGGGTTTGAACATGGGAGCGGATGATTATGTAACCAAACCATTTCAACCTTTGGAGTTGCTAGCGAGAGTAAATTCCCATCTGCGACGTTATGAACGTTATATGAAGATGGCCGGAGGAGGAGAAGTGCAGGAAGCTACAGGGACATATGTAGTGGGTGGACTTGAACTGAACGAGAATACGGTAGAAGTGAGGGTGGATGGAGAACCGGTGAAACTCACTCCTATTGAATTTAAAATCCTGCAATTATTGATTAAGAGCCCGGGAAGAGTATTTTCTACGGATGAGATTTATGAAAGAGTTTGGAATGAGATGGCCATAAACACGGATACGGTGTTGGTTCATGTACGTAATATTCGGGAGAAAATCGAGTATAACCCGAAGGAACCAAAATACTTAAAGGTGGTGTGGGGCGTTGGATACAAAATTGAAAAAATCTAGTAAATTAGCAAAATTCATTATTTTTCTTACCATATTTTCGGCTGCGGTGGTGATTGTGGCCTTTTATCCCCGGATGGAAAAGCTGGTACAGGAAAAACAGGTAACATATCGGGAGGAAATGCTGGAGTATTCCAATGCAGGTTCCATGAATACGGAAGCTGATGAGAATGGCATGGGACTTTCCGGTAATCCGGAAGCATTTTCCTTACAGACCAATGCCATCAATTATGCGGTGGAATCCTGTTACTACTTATATGGACGTATCTTGCAGGAGGCCAAGGAAGCCCCCGTAGCTTTTGATGTACTGGATGTTTATGGCTGGATTAATGATTATTATACTGTGAATCAGGAAAGCTGGTACTTCGTCCAATATGATGGAGAACATGGCTGTTATACGGATACCAATATCATTTCAGATGAAGAAATTCCCCAGTATAGTACATTGATTGATTCCGGTATATTAAAAGGCAGAATCGATGAACTGGCTGAAAACCGGAATATTATGGGTGCCTTTTTGCTGGAGTTTGATGAATATGGCCGAATCAGTAAGGTGGAATTTGTAGGTGCCGGAGATATCACCTGCGACCAGAACCTCTATGCAAAAGCCAGGGAATCTGTAGTACAATATGAAGAGAATGCTAATATTTATAGGAAGATGCATAGTGATAAAGCGGGACTGGATATGCAGGAGGTACTACCTCGGAATTTTAAAGCAGTGTTTTTACTGCCTGCAGACAGTAGGTTTTGGAATCAGTTTAGCATAAATTTGGATTATTATGTGCATTATTTTAATAATGCCGAAAATATGTATGTGGAAATAGGAGCTCCTGTCTTAGTTTTGTTGGGAATGCTCTTTATCGCATTGGTGGCGTTGTTGCTTCCTTTTGTAAAGAAGCTGAATACCGGTTGGGAAAAGCTGTTCTGTATGCCTTTTGAAATTATTTGTCTTTTGGTGGTGGCAGTTGTGGGTCTGGCTTACTTGATGTTTGAGGCTATGTGCCATACTTCTACCATGGAATTAGCAGATGCCAGTGTAGAAATACTGGGTTATGTGTTTGACAGTGGTGAATTATATGGCTGGGCACTGGTAGGTAATGTGTTGGGTTGGGCATTGTTGTTTTTCATGGAATATACCGTAGTGGCTCATTGTCGCCAGTTCTTGTGTGGTCCTATATATTATCTGAAAAACCGGATTCTGGTAGTCCGATTTTTCAGATGGCTTGGTCGACTTATAAAGCGTGGTTATCATGCCATTGCAGATATAAAAGTAACCAAGGGCTTACATAGAGTTGTTATCAAAATGGTGCTAACTAATTTCGTGGTAGTATCCCTATTGTGCTGTGGCTGGTTTGCCGGAATCATTGGTGTGGGCATTTATTCCGTGATTTTGTATTTCATCTTTTGTAAGAATGGTCAGAAGCTACAAGGACATTATGATAATCTGCTGGATGCCACCAGAAGGATGGCAGAAGGGGAGTTAAAGATAGAACTCCAGGAAGATTTGGGATATCTGACACCACTGGGAGAGGAGCTGAGCCGGGTACAGGAAGGCTTTGCCAAGGCCGTGGCAGAGGAAGCCAAGAGCCAGAAGATGAAAACCGAGCTTATCAGTAACGTATCCCATGATTTAAAAACACCTCTTACAGCGATTATTACTTATGTGAACTTGTTGAAGCAGGACAATGTTCCTGAGGAAACCAGGAAATCTTATGTAAATACATTGGATATGAAGTCTCAGCGTTTGAAAGTGTTGATTGAAGATTTGTTTGAGGTAAGTAAGGCACAATCCGGTAATATCCAGATGAATTATATGGATGTGGATGTGGTGAATCTGATGAAACAGCTACGTCTGGAGATGGAGGATAAGATTGCAGACAGCGATTTGGCATTCCGTTGGAACTTGCCGGAGGAAAAGGTGATTCTTTCACTGGACGGACAAAGAACCTATCGCGTTTTTGAAAATTTATTGACCAATTCTCTGAAGTATGCCTTAAGCGGTTCCAGAGTGTTTGTGGATGTGATAAATAATGAAGATGCAGTGGAAATCATATTTAAAAATACTTCAGCTATGGAGATGCCTGAAGATGCCAGCCAGCTTACAGAACGTTTTGTGAGAGGAGAAGCATCACGTACTTCGGAAGGTAGTGGTCTGGGATTGGCGATAGTAAAGAACTTTGTGGAATTGCAGGGTGGAAGCTTTAGAATTGAAATAGACGGTGATTTGTTTAAGGCGATTATTGTGTGGAAGAAGGAGAGAAACAAGTTAAATGTTTCTTCTCTCATGTCCAATGTTGAAACAGTTGCAAAATAGAATTTCTTGTATTATAATGACTATGTTTATGAGTTTATACTCAAGGAGGATTCTATGAAAATCACATTAAAGGACGGCTCTGTAAAAGAGTACGCAGAAGCAAAAAGTATTTATGAAATAGCA
>JAFXCD010000113.1 GCA_017521605.1 Lachnospiraceae bacterium
TAAAAATAAAAGTAGCAGTTTTTGAATATATGTTGTATTGTTGAGATACCCCTACCTTAACAAAATAAACATACATCAAAAGCTGCTATGTCTACTTTACCATGGATTTTTAAACTCAACAACTACATATTTTATTTTTTTATCCGTCCACCACCTCTTTTTGAAATGTTACTACCATTTTTACCACATTTCAAAGGAGATTTTATCATGGACAAATATTTAAATACTTTCAGGGAAATGATTTCCCTTCGCGGTCTTACTGACCACACCACTATCAGTTATTGTACCTATATCCGGGCTTATCTGGATTACCTCACAAATGTTCTTCACAAAACACCCGAAGATGTTTCCTGGGACGAACTGCGTGATTACATCCGTTGGCTTCAGAAATCCAGAGACCTTTCTGACCGTACCATTAACTGTGCCATTTCACAGCTACGTTTTTTTACCATGTATGTCTTACACCAAACATGGGATGATACCCAGCTTCCTATGCGCAAGTTTGACGAATATATTCCCTATGTCCCTTCCCAGGAGAAAACCTGGCAGTTTATATCCTCTATGCCCGATTTAAAACCAAAGACCATGGTCACCCTCATGTATTCCTCCGGTCTCAGGATTGGGGAAGTGTGCCGCCTGCGTTATGAGGATGTTGACCGCAAGAACATGCGCCTGCATATCGCACGCTGTAAAAACAGAAGTGACCGCTTTGCCATTCTTTCATCTGCAGCTCTTGACCTTCTGACACAGTACTGGTTTGAGTGTAACAGACCTATGGGATATCTCTTTCCAAAACAACGTGGCGAAGACAGACCCATTGATACCTTCTTTCTCTCAAGGCACATCCATGCCCACGAGGACAGACTGGGCTGGGAACGTAAGATTACCTGTCATTCCTTCCGGCATGCTTTTGGTACACATCTATATGAAAATGGAGCGGACCTGCTTACCATAAAATCTCTCATGGGGCATAAATCTTTGTGGTCCACCACCATTTACGTCCACCTTTCAGGCACTGTCATCCGCAGTACCGTCAGCCCTTTTGACCGCATGGCGGGGAAACGTCATGAGTAGTTACAAAATCCGGCAGATTTTTGAATCTGCTCTTGAAACCTATTCTGCACAGAACCCTTATCTGTCCAATGTACAGCGTAAGGCTGCCCGTGCCATCTTAAACTGCAAGTCCGGAACTCTTGGCTGTAACTTCAGCCAGTGTACGGACTGCGGACATATGGAAGTCCACAACAACTCCTGCCGCAACCGTAACTGCCCCAATTGTCAGGCTGTATTAAAGGAAATCTGGGTGGATAAACGCAGGGCTGAGGTTATTGACTCCCCCTACTTTCATGTGGTATTTACTTTGCCCCATGAACTCAATCCACTCCTTTACTGTAATCAGAACCTTCTCTATGGACTCCTTCACAGATGCTGCGCCGAAACACTTCTGGAGTTATCTGCGGATAAGAAGTGGCTCGGGGCAACACCCGGTATCATTCAGGTGCTTCACACATGGAACCAGGAGCTGGATTACCATGTACACATGCACTGTATCGTTTCCGGCGGTGGGCTTACAAAGGATGGAAAAATTCGAAAGTCTTCCAAACACTTTTTTATCCGTACCGAAGTCCTACGGGATAAGTTTAAGGGTAAATATATGGCATACCTTTCCACTCTTTATGAAAACGGTTCCCTTACCTTTTCTTCCTCCTGCGAAAAGCTGCGTAATTCTTACTACTGGCGTGAATGGAAAAATAAGCTTTATGATATGGACTGGTGCCCTTATATCAAGGAAACCTTCAATGGATTCGGCAATGCCATGGAATACCTTGGTCGTTATACCCATAAGATTGCCATTTCCAACAGTCGCATCCTTGACCTTGACGATGAGACCGTTACCTTCTCTGCCAGAGGGATTAAACCCGGTGATTCCAAACGTCAGATAACCTTAACGCATACGGAGTTTATCCGCCGTTATCTGATGCACGTACTGCCGGCAGGTTTCCAGAAGATCCGTTACTATGGTTTTCTGAATAACCGCATGAAAACGCAGAACCTGAAAGTAATCTGCAAGCTTCAGGGCGGACTGCGTTTCAAACAGTGCTATGCCGGCATGTCCATGGCGGAACTTCTGAAAGCAGTCTGGAACTTCGATATCTGCGTGTGCCCTGAATGTGGGCACGCAACCATGAAACAACTGGGAAGGTACCATGTACCTTCATCTTGAAATCGAATTCACTCATAGCGACCTCTTTAATGCCTCCCATTGGAAGGTCTGCGAAGCATGCCCAAAAACAGAAAAGAATCGGATATATTCACTTTTCCGGCATTGCATACCGCCATAATATCCTGATTCTAGCTTCCGGAGAGGGATACTATCCCCATACAGTTCTCGGCTAAAGTTCCGCGAATTGGTACAATTATGAAGAATCACATTTAGAGCAGTTCCACATTTAGGTAGACTGCTCTTTTTATCTGCTCAAAATGTGATACTTCACTTAAACATTATA
>JAFXCD010000114.1 GCA_017521605.1 Lachnospiraceae bacterium
ACTATCGCTGTAGCTAAGGCTTTGGCTGAAACAGAAGCAACTACCATTATCGGTGGTGGTGACTCTGCAGCAGCTGTTAACCAGTTAGGCTTCGGCGACAAGATGAGCCACATTTCTACAGGTGGTGGTGCTTCCCTTGAATTCTTAGAGGGTAAGGTACTTCCCGGTGTAGATGCAGCAGACGACAAATAAGAAAGAGGATATATAATCATGGCAAGAAGAAAAATTATCGCTGGTAACTGGAAGATGAACATGACTCCCAGCCAGGCAGTTGAACTTGTAAATACTTTAAAGCCCCTCGTAGTGAATGACGATGTAGACGTAGTATTCTGCGTACCTGCAATCGACATCATTCCTGCTATGGAAGCTGCTAAGGGTTCTAACATCAATATCGGTGCTGAAAATATGTACTTTGAAGATAAGGGTGCATTCACCGGTGAAATCGCTCCTAACATGCTTACAGATGTTGGAGTTAAGTATGTAATCATCGGACATTCTGAGAGAAGAGAATACTTCGCAGAAACCGACGAAACCGTAAACAAGAAGGTATTAAAGGCATTCGAGTACGGAATTACTCCTATTGTTTGCTGTGGTGAAACCTTAACTCAGAGAGAGCAGGGCGTTACCATCGACTTCATCCGTCAGCAGATTAAGATTGCTTTCTTAAACGTTACTGCGCAGCAGGCTGCTACTGCAGTTATCGCTTACGAGCCTATCTGGGCTATCGGTACCGGTAAGGTTGCTACTACTGAGCAGGCTCAGGAAGTATGTAAGGCAATCCGTGATTGCATCGCAGAAGTTTATGATGATGCTACTGCAGCAGCTATCCGTATCCAGTACGGTGGCTCTGTATCTGCTTCCAGTGCACCTGAATTATTCGCTCAGCCGGATATCGACGGTGGTTTGGTAGGTGGCGCTTCTTTGAAGCCTGACTTCGGCGCTATCGTTAATTACAATAAGTAAGATATAAATATGTATCATGCACCGGGTAGTGAGAAATCACTATCCGGTGTTTTTTGCTTTATAGGAAAGTTCTCCAGCCGGAGAACTCCTGAAAAAAATAGCCCGCTGGAGAGCGGGCATACAAAGAAGACGATGCGTATTAGAAGATGTAAAAACCTTCTTCACCGGCTTCGCCAAAATCAAAGTCTTCTTCGTTTAAGAAGTAATCCATATCCAGAAGGTCGTTAGCGCTCATAGTACGGATTTCCGCAGCGGTCATGCCTTCGGGTGGATTCTGGATGTATTTTTGTCGTAGTTTCTCTGTGTTTTGTTTGTTCATGATGTATACCTCCGCTTTAAAGATAGTTTACTACAGTCGGAGGGATTTTTACAAGATGCAGATGGTGGGCGACAGCTGCGGTGTTTTGCCATTGTCCTTTCGTATAATTCATCCAGAGAAACACGATGACGTTTGAAGTAAAGTTCCAGAAAACGCATAACTGAGGAACATTTGGGACATTTCAGCGGGTCATAGCCGAAGGAGGAAAGCAGACAATTGCGCCAACGGTTGAAGGACAGAAGAATCCTATGCTTTTCCAAAGGAATAACCCGGCGGAGTTTTTTATCAGAGCTACGGTGGCGTGCATAGATGCCGTAATACCGAATCATTTTGAAGTTTGTTTCGGGGATGTGCCTGATAAGTCTTTCTATGAAATCCAGTGCGGGAATGGTCTCATAAACAAGTTGATCGTCCTCATGCCTGTTGTAGTGGAAGGTGACCGAGTCGCCGTCATATTTATCAATGCGAGAAGTAGCAATCACTGGGCGTCCCAGGTATCTGCCGATGTATTTGGTGACAATGGAGGGATCGCAGAGATTAGGTTTTGCGTAGACATAAAACCCGTTCTTCTGATTCCGGTAAACAGAGGCTTTGACTTTTTTGAAGGAATCACCAATCCGGGGATGCATTTCATTAAGAAGAGCGGTCTGAAAAGAAGTTCGAAGAAGTTTGTAGTTGAAGCGTTTAAAAGGACGCCAACGCCCAGAATTACCAATGCCGCCTTCTGAAATGAGGTAGTGGATATGAGGATTCCATTTAAGGTCGCGTCCGAAAGTATGCAGGACACAGATGAAGCCGGGAGTAAAACATTCAGATTTGTTTTTCGATTGGAACATTCTGAGGACGACGCTACGGACAGCAGAGAAAAGGCAATTAAGTAGTGTTCTGTCAGTAAGGAAAAAAGGCCGTAATTCTTCAGCAATGGTAAAAACGCAGTGTCTGTGAGGGACATCAATGAGTTTGAAGGACATAGAAGTGGTTCTGTCAATGGAGTATTTGACACCGCAGGTAGGACAGAACCGGCTGTGGCATCGGAAAGGTACAAATTTAAGCGTGCCACAGGAAGGACATCCGTACATGGCACCACCAAAGGACGGATCCCCACAATGAATCATTTTTTCAACATTCTCGACAACAGCCTGTCGGGGATGAAGAATATAAATCATTTCTTCATAATGGTCTGTAAAAATGTTTTGTAGTATGTTCATAAGACTATTATGAGGGAAGAAGGAACAAAAAGAAACCCCTAACCCCTCATGAATGAGGGGCAGGGGAGTTGATGTGTCGAAGACACTTTTTTATAAATTTTATTCACTCACCTATCCGTTGAGTGCCCTCAAAACCGCGGTTATTGTTCTTTTTTGAAAGTTACGATATGCTATATTCATCAGCTGATACAAAATATTAGAGAGTATTAAAGGAGAACTTAGAAATGGATATGAATATTGGAAGTGTGATAAAAAGATTACGTATTGCTCAGTCAGTAACCCAGGAGGATTTGGCAGAGTATCTGGGGATATCCTATCAGGCAGTCAGCAAGTGGGAAACGGGAGTAGGATTGCCGGATATTACATTACTGCCCAGGATAGCAGTTTTCTTCGGAGTGCGGATTGATGAGTTATTTTCCATCAGTCATGAGGATGAAATGGAACGAATCAGACATATTCTGGATTATGAAAAAATGAATGATGGGAATTTTGCCTATGCTAAGCGCACCTTGGATACTATGCTGAGCGAGAACTCGAAAAATGTGGATGCTATAAAAACATATGCTAAGGTGATTCTGACTAAGTCTAATGAGGAGCTGCTTTCAGCAGGTAAAATGCTGGAAAAGGCCATGGAAACCAGTCCTTTGGATGATGAAATCTACAACCTTTATCGTGCAGTACGTGGGGGCGGTGAATACAAATACCATAGCGATAATGATTGGTTTATCAGAGTTTGTGAGCCTTATGCAAGGAAGTATCCCCAAAAAGAAGGCTTATGCAATCATCTGGTAGAAGCCATGATCAGCCAGCAGTATTTTGATAAGGCAGAAGAAATCATCTGTATGATGCAGCCTTCTGCAGAGCAGGCATTCATGAAGGAGATTTTGCTGGGAGATGTACAGGTAAAGAGAGGAAATACCAAAGCTGCTAAGAAAATCTGGGAAACTGTTTCTGAGGAGGATTGGCGTGCTCAGTATGAGGTGGGCGAACGATTAAATCGTTTAAATGAATATGAAGATGCCATTGCTTGCTTTAAGAGAGCTTTTGACTTACAGAAAGCACCTAAGCGAGCTTTGGATATGGTTTATTCATTAGCTTTCCTGTATAAAAAACTGGGACGATTTGAAGAAGCTGTTAAGGCCTGGGAATGTATTCTACAGGTGCTTAAAGAGGATTACGGACTGGCAGAAGGCAATGATGTGGAATGGGCAAAACGAGAGCTTTTGCAGTTAAAGGAACTGATTGACAAGGATTATAATTTGATATAAAATTTTCTTGAGAATTACGAATAGTGTTGACAAACTGATAGAAATGTAAGGGCGCAAAGTCGGAAGTCTACAGTGTGAATAAGATACTTAGATGGTTCGGTTGCAAAGAAGTTTCTTTGCAACCTTTTTTGTGTATTGAGAATTGCGTGATAGGATTTTATTAAATGGTGAAACAATTAGAAAGGGGAAACAAATGGGACTGTTTTTTGAAAATATACACATTCATAAAAGTCTGGAATACAGTGTAGAGGTTTTGAAAAAAGAACTTGTCAGATATTTTGAAGAGAACGGGTTTAAATTGGCCGCAGAAGGCGAAGAGGGAAATGCTTCTGTGGTAATTTATGAGCCGAATGGTAGCGAGTGGATATCAGTTGCTTCTGATATTTTTCAATTTAATACGGAAGAGGATATACGAAAAGTGGCCGAACCTCTTTCGAAATGCTTTGAAACAGAAGTTTTAACAGCCGGATGTTATGATTCTGACTATTTGCGTTTGAGCCTGTTAAAGGTCTTGGATGGGACGGATGCTTGGATTAATGTAGGTAGAGCGGAAGGAATGAAGCAATTTCGACGTACAAGCTTGACACCTTGGAAAAAGATTGTGGCGGATTTAGATATATTAAAGAATATTGTGAAAGCAGAATATGTTTTTTCGGAGGAAGCTTTTTATAAAATCGCAGACTTGATACAGATGATGCCGGAGCAGGTTGCACTTGAGGTGGAAACTATGGATGCGTTGAATGTAGAGGAAATGACTACCTTGAGATTTTTAGCACCGGAGGGAGCTTTAAATCTACCTGAATTTGAGATACCAAGATACAATGGAATGCCTTGTAAGATAGGGGAATCCCAGGTTGTCTCTGTATATAATAAAGGCGGTAAGTCTAAAGGATTTGGAATCATGTTTATTGGTGATTATGTAGAGAATGATGAAATCACCTTCGAAGATGTAAAGCTACAGCTAATGACAAAGGAAGGCTGGCAGTTTGTACCAATTGAACTAAAGAAGGTTAATTGGACACAGGGGAAGAAATGTTACTATTGGAGTGATGCAGAGTTCCAACTTCCGCCGGCAGTGAGCGAAGCGATTCCGCTCATGAAAAGAATGAATATGGAATTTGAAAGAGAAATAGGGATTCGGTTTACACCAGTTGGAAATCCTAGAAAGGTTTTAGATATTAGACTTGTGATATATCCTTTGGCTAATAGTAGGGAGGGTCAGACGTCATGGTATGTTTATCGATACGATGGCAGTAAAAGAAAGTATATTGAGCAGTACAATAGACGAAGAACAGATATGCATATAGGTTCTACCCCAATAGATTTGCTAAACCCGGAAGATTATGATTTGGATTAATTGGGAAGAAAGAAGAAATCGTGGACAGTGATGATAATGAGGCATTTAAGGCTGTATTTGAAAAGTGCGAAATCACTGCCGCAAATGAGGTGTAACGATGAAGAAAAAAAGATTAAACCGAGATGGCTGGGGATTTCAGTATTTTCCCTATTATCAGATGAGAATAGATTGTGACTGTTTCCATGGACTGATATGTCTGTTAAGAATTGTAGAAGGCGAATTTAATTATTGGGAAATGCCAAATGCCGGCAGAGTTGCAGTTTGTGGTGAGGGAATGACATGGCTTCATCTGATACCGGATGCGGGGAAGAGAGTTATTACGGTAAAGTATTTTCGAGATGGTGATGTGGATTCTATGAGGACAAATTATCCATCCTGGGCAAGGGAAGAATTCTGTCCTTCTTTGTGGTATGTGGATGTGATGGAAAATCTGGAATATGACGAACAGGGAATTGCAGTCTATGTCGACAAATACCTGGATGTGATTTTCACGCCGGAAGGTGATGTGAAGGTGGATGACAGAGATGAATTGGATGATGCTTATGAAAAGGGGGAACTGACTCAGTCGCAGTACGAAGAGGCTTTGGCAGAAGGAGAAGCGATTTTGAAAGAACTTTGTGAGGATATTCCGGCCACAGCAAAATGGTGTGCTGAGATTCGAAGAATTGTGGAACAAAAGATTATGAACGGCTACAAGCCTATGTATTTATTCCATGGCTCCACTTTGAGATTTGACCGATTAGAACCTCAACAAGCTCATGGAGCTTGTGACAAGGAGTCTTTACGAGCTATTTATGCAGCGGAGAGTCTAAGGGAGGTGATTCCCTTTGCGTTACCGCTAAGGTGGTACCCTGATGAACCCGGAGGAAAGAGAAGTTTTTCCTGTGATGCAGGGAAGACTTATGTGGAGCAAGGATATGTAGATATTAACAGAATGGGATATGTGTATCGTGTGAAGCCAGATACCTTTCAGAAAATAGATGAGTGGCAATGGATATCAGAGGAAGCAGTAGAACCACTGGAAGTACTGGCGATTCCCGGTAAAAATATGCTACATACAGTTACTTTTTCTAAAGAAGCAAGAGAAAGTCAGAATAGGATGTTTCCGGCCAATGAAGTTTAAGTGGAAATGAGAAGGGAGGACGTATGAAGGTATCTTTTGATTTGGATGATACATTATTTGTATCACCGGATGAGTTTGAAGTAGAAGAAGCACCGCGTTTCCTGTATAAATGAAAATATAAAGAGAGGCTTCGTAAGGGAACTATAGAACTTTTTGAAAAACTAAAAGCTATGGATGTGGAAATATGCATTTATACGACCTCATTCCGCTCAGAAAGGTATATAAGAGGTTTGTTTTGTTGTTATGGCTTGAAAGTGAATGATATTGTAAATGGTGAGAGGCATGCCAAAGAGGTACAGGGAGAACGTGCAGAAGCCATGCCATCCAAATATCCCAGTAAATATCGTATCGATTTGCATATAGATGATGATGTGTCCGTGGCACAAAACGGAAGAGTATATGGGTTTAAGGTGCATATTGTGGGGACACAGGACGATAACTGGGTGGAGAAAATTGTGGAGGAAGTAATAAGGATAAAACGAACAAAGGAGTTACAAAGGTAAATATGGAAAAGAGGGTTACTCAAATTTTTCAGAAAGAATTGAAGATAATCCTGGCAAAATCGAACGCTGTGTAGTGAGACAGGGAAATTATGTATACACAGTGAAGTGCCTAAGGGGTAAGTTTGTCGTACGCCTCAGTGAAGAAAAAGAAGTATATAAAGAAACTGTCTATTGGCTAGAAAGACTTGCTGATTTAAATATTCCGGTACCAAAAGTACTGGCAAAAGGCTTTTCATTTTTATACATTAATGTTTTGTGTGGATTTTATGGGAGAGCGCGGCATGCAGTTTATGGATAAAAGAATTGAAGTGAACGAAAAAATAATTAAGCGTTTAAACGATTTATATGATAAATTATTGGATAAATGGAATGGGTACATATAATCTAATACAAATACGACTTTAAATTGTTTTTTTAAACAAAACATGGTATAGTAAAGTATCAAAGTGTTTTTATGGGGGAGAAAGGAGATAAACGCGATGATTTTTAAATGTAAAAACTGTGGCGGTAATGCTGTATACAGTCCGGAACATAATGGTATGTTCTGCCCTTATTGTGATAGCGAAAAGAGTCATGAACGTATGCATGATTTATATAATATTCAGGTGTGCCCTGATTGCTCAGGTGAATTGCAAATAGAAGAGCATACCTCTGCTATGCAGTGTCCTTATTGCAATAACTATATTATTTTGAATGAGCGTGTGGAGGGACAGTATGCACCTAAGAAGATGATACCTTTTAAGTATAGTAAAGACATGGTGAAAAAGCTTATGAGAGATAATTTCAAAGGTCGTGTTTTTGCTCCTACGGACTTTTTGTCTGAAGCCAGATTAAATGGTATGAGTGGTGAATATGTACCTTTCTGGATGTATGACTATGATACACGATGTGTATTTCGTGGAGAGGGTACCAAGACCAGAAGCTGGACCAGTGGTGATATGCGATATACGGAAACCTCCTATTATAATATTGTCAGAGATTTAAATGTAACCTATAAGGATATTCCTGTTGATGCTTCCATTATAATGCCTGATCAGATTATGGATTTGATGGAGCCCTATAATTATGATGATTTGGTAGAGTTTACACCGGAATATATGTCAGGTTTCCATGGTGAAAAGTACAATATGGATGCTACAAGCATTGAAAATCGAGCCAATTCCAAGATGCGTAGCAGTGCGGAAACCTTGTTGAATCAAAGTGTAACAGGGTATTCCAGGGTGACGCCTATCGATAAGAAGATTATGCCCAGAATGACGGAAGCCACATTCTGCTTACTGCCTGTATGGAAATACATATACAAATATAAGGATACGGAATATCCCTTCTATATTAATGGACAGACCGGAAAGGTTATCGGTAAGGTGCCGGTATCTAAATCTAAGATTTGGGCTTATGGAGCTACTTTGTGGGCTTCTCTGGCAGGCGTTATATTGTTGGCCGGATATATTATTTCAAGCTTATAAAAGGGGAGGAAACTGGAAATGTCACAGGATTATGATGTTAAGGCAGAAGCCAGAAAACAATATTTAAGATATTTTAAAGGGTGGTTTATATTGTTGGGACTCCTGACAGTGATTTGTGGCGTAATGTTTGGCGGCAGATTACTCAAGGGACAAGTGGCCCGTACCAATGATGAAGCGCCGGATGAAAGAGTTTATGACCACGCAGATGTGTTATCAGACAGTGAAGAGGAGAAATTAAGTAAGCTTATTGAAAAGGCACAAGCTGAAATTCAGGCAGATATTGTATTGGTAACTATAGATCAAGCAGTGGAAGGCAGTGAAGCCCAAAAAGAATATGGATATCATTCTGACGATTGGGAACAGAATATGGTGGATTTAGCGGATGATTTTTATGCTAAAAACATGTTTGGTTATGATGAGGATGAATATAGTGGCCTGTTGTTATTGGTGAACTGGTATTCAGACAGTGATGGAAGCCAGCGGGGTGCACATTTAGCTACCTTCGGTAGTGCACGCGAGCGTCTTGGAGACAGAGAGAATGATCAGATAATCGATGGAGCAATGGACGTGCTTGTAGCCGGAGGTTCACACTATAAGGCCTATAAGACATATGTAGACAAAGCTGTTGATTTTATGGACGTTAGGCTGCACTTGGCGCCTATGTGGATTTTTGTGGTAGCAGCATTGATAATACCGGCCATTGTAGCACTAATTTTTGTGACAAGTAAAGCTATCGGTAGCCAGGGTAAGGTTACGACCAGCGTGAATACTTATGTGAGCGAGAATTCCCGTAATAATACTATGGATGATAGTTTTATAAGAAAGAGTGTAACCAGTACACGTATTTCTACCAGTAGCAGTTCCGGTGGTGGTGGCACAAGAAGTGGCGGTGGTGGTGGCGGTGGCCGCTCCTATGTAAGTAGTAGCGGACGCACACATGGTGGCGCTAGTCGAAGGATTTAAAATACAATGATGTTAGAAATTATAATCAAAAGATAAGAGGAGTGGATGTTATGGAAAATATAACAGGTACAACTGAGATAATTGAATTGCAAGAGAGAATGAAGTTTTGTAAACATTGTGGAAGAAAGATTCCGGAGGCAGCTGTAATATGTGTATTGTGTGGTTGCCAAGTAGAAGAATTAAAGCAAATAGAGCAGCCTAATATAATTATTAATAACGCAAATACTAATACTAATACAAATAATCTAATGTATGGCGGACGAATGAAAGATAAGTGGGTTGCATTTTTCCTTTGTGTATTGTTTGGTTATTTCGGTGCACACAAATTTTACGAAGGTCGTATTGGAACAGGGGTATTGTATCTATTTACAGTTGGTCTATTTGGTATAGGCTGGATTATAGATTGTATTAGTTTGTTGTTAAAACCTAATCCTTATTATGTTAGATGAAATATGCGCAAAAATAGTAATATATTGTTTTTGGAAACGATGTACTTTATGAAAAAAAGAACTCACATGACGGTGTGAGTTCTTTTTGCGTTTTATATTTTTTAAAATTAAGCCATCTGATTAACAGCCTTGCTAAGACGTGAAACTTTTCTAGCAACGTTGTTCTTGTGGTAGATGCCCTTAGAAGCAGCCATTTCAATAGCTTTGGTAGCGTTTGCAAGCTCTGCCTGAGCAGCAGCCTTATCGCCAGCTTCGATAGCAGCAAAAACCTTCTTCATTGCAGTCTTAACACCAGACTTAATTGCTTTATTTCTTTCAGTTCTAATCTGAGCAACTTCGATTCTCTTCTTTGCAGATTTAATGTTAGCCAAAGTTCTACACCTCCAATATGTTGAATTCGATAGTAATATAAAATGTGATACTTAAGCCAGACACGGAAGACTAAGTACACACACCATTGTATTTTAGACAAGGATTACCAATTTGTCAATACATATTTTGAGGTTTTTATGAAAAAATAGGAGATAAAGCAATATTTTTTCAGAGGAGGAGCAAATGAGCAGCTTTCAAGTAAGAACAGACCTGGCATTAGAGGCAAGAGAAAGTATATCGGATACAAAAAGTGAATTACATGGGGTTCATGTAGAAGAATGTGAAAAAACAGAGAGAGACATACGTGTAATCAGAGTTTCTATTGAAACTAAGAACGCTGCAAAGACTATGGGAAAACCAATTGGTACCTATATTACCATTGAAGCACCTCAGATGTTGGAACCGGATGAAGATTATCACAGAGAAATATCAGAGAGCCTGTCAGAAGAACTTTTAAATATGCTTCCTAAGAAAAAGGACGGGTTGTCGATATTAATTGTAGGGCTGGGAAATCGAGAAGTAACAGCAGATGCACTAGGTCCCAGAGTGCTGGATAATCTGATGATTACCAGACATATTATACGGACCTATGGGAGGGCAGCTTATGGTAATAAAGGTATTAATGAGATTAGTAGTATAGAACCCGGAGTTATGGCCAAAACCGGTATGGAGACAGCGGAGATCGTAAAAGGTGTGGTGGAAGAAACAAGACCTGATGTAGTGGTAGTGGTAGATGCTCTGGCTGCCAGAAGTACCAGAAGGCTGAATCGAACTATACAGATTACCAATACCGGTATTCATCCGGGCTCAGGTGTGGGAAATTACAGGAATGCGTTGACCGAGGAAAGTCTGGGGCGCCCAGTGGTTGCCATTGGTGTGCCGACAGTGGTGGATGCGGCAACTATTGTGAATGATGCTTTGGAGAAAATCGTAGACAATAAAGATGATTTGAATGATTGGAAGGAGATGGAACGGTTTCGGCTGGCTTTTGCAGAACTTAATAATATGTATATGACTGGTAAGGATGTGGATGCCATGATAAAAAGGGTTAGCTATACTTTGTCCGAAGGAATTAATATTGCATTAGCGTAAATAGGAATAGTGAGGCAGTCTGTTTCATATATTGAAACAATGGATAAGCAATAAGGAAGCTTATGGTGACATGATTAAGAAATATGGACGACCTGCTTTGCTGTGGGTAATGATTATTGTTTTTTTGAGTATGTTTGAATATGGATGGAGCGAAAGAAGTTTGAAAAGTTGCCTGCCTAATATTGCTTTTATATCAGAAGAAAATGCCTGGAGCAGTTGGGTGAAGGAAAGGGTACAAAATATGTTGCCGGTATATTCTTTTATGGTAACACAAAGAATTGTCATACATCGACAGGATAGCTTTTTGCTTAAAAATATAAAGCCGGTAGAGCTTCTGACCATGATGGAGGTGGAAAACAGAGAAGAGAGATATATAGTTCCTGAAAAACCGCAGCCGCCGATACAAGCAGAAGTGTCTGTGGAGGAAAATAACCGGGTTGCACAGCAGGATACTTTACCAATGGGAGATACGCAACCTATTACAGAGGCGGCGGGAACAGTATTTGTACCCCATTCTTTACAAAGGATAGTGAATGTGCAGGAGTTGGCTGATTTTGATACACTTATGGGACAGTTCTATACAGTAGATAGTGTGGCACAGGTCAGTGGGGAACTTTTAAATGCCCAAAGACTGAATGAAAAGGATTTACGCATTCAAAAAAATACAGAAGGTCCACAGATTCTTATATATCATACCCATTCTCAGGAAGCTTTTACGGATTCTATACCGGGAGATGAAAGTACCACTATTGTAGGTGCAGGGGAACATTTAGCAGAGATTCTGCGCAATCAGTACGGTTACAATGTGCTTCATCATAAAGGGAAATATGATGTGAAAACCAGGGATAATGCCTATTCCAGTGCTTTGCCGGAGATACAGAAGCTACTGGAAGAGAATCCTAGCATACAAGTGGTGATTGATTTACATCGTGACGGGATTGATGAAAGTGCAGGTAAATTGGTAATGGATTTGGATGGCAGACCTACGGCAAGATTTATGTTCTTTAACGGAGTCAGTTGCGGAAAAAGAACCGGTAATATTGACTACCTATATAATCCTAATCTGGAAGAGAATCTGGCATTTTCCTTCCAGCTTAAGAAAGCGGCAGAGGAATATTATCCGGGACTAACCAGAAAGAATTACATAAATGCTTATCGCTATAATATGCACCTTTGTGGCAGAACCACTCTTTTAGAGCTGGGGGCTCAGAATAATACGGTAGAGGAAATTATGAATGCCTGTTACCCCATTGCCCATATTTTGGATATGGTATTAAGCGGAGTGTAGAGAAATACTTGCGTCCCGGATATATTTCTGTTAAAATCATACTGATTATGTGGTGAAGAGAGGAAATATAGATGGCATATACAGACCAGAGTAGAATCCGCAACTTTTGTATTGTTGCACATATCGATCACGGGAAATCCACACTGGCAGACCGTATTATTGAGAAAACAGGCCTTTTAACCAGCCGTGAAATGCAGGCTCAGGTTTTGGATAATATGGATTTGGAGAGGGAAAGAGGGATTACCATAAAGGCTCAGTCCGTTCGTACCGTATACAAGGCGCAGAATGGGGAAGAGTATATTTTTAATCTGATTGATACTCCCGGTCATGTGGACTTTAATTATGAAGTGAGCCGTTCTCTGGCAGCCTGTGATGGGGCGATTTTAGTTGTGGATGCGGCACAGGGGATAGAAGCGCAGACCTTAGCGAATGTATATCTGGCACTGGATCATGACTTGGATGTATTTCCTGTAATTAATAAAATTGACTTGCCCAGTGCAGAACCGGAGCGGGTTATAGAAGAGATTGAAGATGTCATTGGTATTGAAGCTCAGGACGCACCTCTTATTTCTGCTAAGAATGGTTTGAATATTGAGGATGTACTGGAGGCTATTGTAGAGAAGATTCCCGCACCCAAAGGTGACCCAAAGAAGCCCTTACAGGCTTTGATTTTTGACTCAGTGTATGATTCCTATAAAGGTGTTATTATTTTCTGCAGAATTATGGAAGGTACCGTAAAGAAGGGAACTACCATCCGTATGATGGCTACAGGTGCCAAGGAAGAAGTGGTGGAAGTAGGATATTTTGGTGCCGGTCAGTTCCATCCCTGCGAGGAATTATCAGCAGGTATGGTAGGCTATATTACAGCTTCAATTAAGAATGTAAAGGATACGGCAGTGGGTGATACAGTAACAGATGATAAGGATCCCTGTGCAGAGCCATTGCCCGGCTATAAAAAGGTAAACTCCATGGTGTATTGTGGTATGTACCCGGCAGATGGCGCCAAGTATCCGGATTTACGTGATGCATTGGAAAAACTTCAGCTGAATGACGCATCCTTAAATTATGAACCGGAAACCTCCATTGCATTAGGCTTTGGCTTCCGTTGCGGTTTCTTGGGATTATTACATCTGGAGATTATTCAGGAGCGTCTGGAGAGAGAGTACAATTTAGACCTTGTTACAACGGCTCCCGGTGTTATTTATAAGGTGTTTAAGACCAATGGAGAGGTAATTGAGCTGACCAATCCTTCCAACTTACCGGATCCTTCGGAAATCGAGCATATGGAGGAGCCCATTGTAAGTGCGGAGATTATGGTGACCCAGGAGTTTATTGGTTCTATTATGGAGCTTTGTCAGGAAAGACGAGGTCGATACTTAGGAATGGAATACATGGAAAATCGTGCACTGATTAAGTATGAGCTTCCTTTGAATGAGATCATTTATGACTTCTTTGATGCACTGAAGTCACGTTCTAAGGGTTATGCTTCCTTTGACTATGATTTGAAGGGTTATGAAGAGTCCAAGCTGGTGAAGCTGGATATTCTTATTAATCGTGAGGAAGTGGATGCATTGTCCTTTATTGTACATGCAGATTCTGCTTATGAGCGTGGACGTAGAATGTGTGAGAGATTGAAGGATGAGATTCCCAGACATTTGTTTGAAATCCCCATCCAAGCGGCTGTGGGTGGCAAGATTATTGCCCGTGAAACCGTAAAGGCTATGCGTAAGGATGTGTTGGCAAAATGTTATGGTGGTGATATTACCCGTAAGAAGAAGCTGTTAGAGAAGCAGAAAGAGGGTAAGAAACGTATGCGTCAGATTGGTAATGTGGAGATTCCGCAGAAGGCCTTTATGAGTGTATTGAAATTGGATGAACGGAATTAGTATAAAGAGAGTCGCTTGCGGCTCTCTTGTCATTCTTATGAGGAAGTTAAGATGAGTGAGAGAAAGAAAGAGCTGGAAATCTATATTCATATCCCTTTTTGTGTGAAAAAATGTAAGTATTGTGATTTTTTATCCGGACCTGGGGATGAAGATACCAAAGCACAGTATATAGAGGCATTATGTTGTGAAATACAGGAAAAGAGCAATCGATATCGTCAATATGAGGTGACCAGTATCTTTTTTGGTGGAGGTACGCCAACTGCTGTAGAGGCAAAGATGCTTTGTCGGGTGTTGGCCGTTGTTAAAGAACGATTTGATGTAAAAACGGATGCGGAGATTACTATAGAGATGAATCCGGGTACAGTGAAGAAGGAGGCTCTGATCTTGTATAAAAAGGCAGGGGTTAATCGTGTGAGTCTGGGACTGCAGTCCATTCATAATGAGGAGTTACAAAGATTAGGTCGTATTCATACCTATGAACAGTTTTTGGAAACCTATGAACAGGTTAGAGCAGTTGGCTTTGAAAATGTGAATATTGATTTAATGAGTGCGTTGCCGGGACAGGATATGGAGAGCTATAAAAAGTCACTGGAAAGAGTGACACAGTTAATTCCACCGCCGGAACATATTTCAGCTTATAGTTTAATAATAGAGGAAGGAACCCCCTTCTATGAGAAATATGAACAAGGAAAATTGGATTTGCCTGTTGAGGAGGTAGAAAGAGAGATGTATCACCTGACAAAGGTTTATTTAAAGGAGCAGGGGTATGAACGGTATGAGATATCCAATTATGCCAAGCCGGATAGGGAATGTGTGCATAATATAGGTTATTGGCAACGGAAAAATTATGTGGGCTTTGGTATTGGGGCGGCCTCTCTGATAGAAAATGAGCGATTTTCCAATGGAGAAGATTTGCAGGAATATCTGGAGAATCCCTGTGACTGTGAAATAAACCATCAGTGTCTGTCTGTGGAGGAGCAGATGGAGGAATATATGTTTTTAGGGCTTCGCATGTGCCAGGGTGTATCGATAAAAGGATTTTATCAAAGCTTTGGTAGTACGTTGAACCAGGTATATGGTCAGGTGATGGAAAAGCATATAAAAAATGGCTTATTGGAGCAGAAGGAAGGATGGATACGATTGACAGAGGCCGGTATGGATGTGAGTAATTATGTAATGGCAGATTTCCTGGAACCGGACATCTGAGAAGCGTTTTTTTTCACAATCACTGTCCCAGTCACATAAGATAGGTGTAAGAGTAATCCTACGGAGGTTGTTGTTGAAAACCTTTCAAAAACCATTGACCGC
The DNA here is from genome assembly GCA_017521605.1 of Lachnospiraceae bacterium. Lineage (GTDB taxonomy): Bacteria > Bacillota > Clostridia > Lachnospirales > Lachnospiraceae > Acetatifactor. Next base: position 15,566 of record JAFXCD010000114.1, read on the forward strand.
AGGAGAGGAAGCGGAATATCTGCGGCAGCTAAAAGGGACGGACAAAGAGGCTGCAGCCAGGGCAAAGGATATTCTGGTAGAACGTAATTTGAGATTGGTTGCCCATATTGTGAAGAAATATCAGAATGTGGATGAGGATATGGAAGATTTGTTGTCCATCGGGTGTGTGGGGCTGATTAAAGCAATAGATTCCTTTGATTTAGAAAAGGGAAGGCTGGCCACTTATGCCTGTCGTTGTATTGACAATGAGCTTTTGATGATGTTAAGAGCAAAAAAGAAGTATTCCAAAGAAGTATCCATGTTTGAGCCTATTGGTCAGGATAAAGAAGGTAACGAAATACGGTTGGTGGATATTATTGAGCAGCAGCACTTTGATGTAGTGGAGCAGATGGAGTATCGTAGTAATGTGCGCAAGATGAAGCAATATATGGAAAGCAGCCTTACAAAGAGAGAGAAGGAGATACTGGAACTACGATATGGATTAGGAAAAAGCAGAGAACTGACACAAAGCGAAGTTGGTGAAATGTATGGGATTTCCCGTAGTTATGTTAGTCGTATAGAGAAAAAAGCCTTACAAAAACTAAAGAAATGTTTTGATAATGATAAATAAGTTGTAAAATATACAAAAATAATGTATAATGTACCGAGAGGTAGAGTATGAGTCTGCCTATTATTTTATGGAGGACGAAAAATGGCTACAATAGAAGAAATTTTGACAGCGGCGAAAGAAGCCGGTGCATCCGATGTACATTTAACAGTAGGTATACCACCTAAAATGCGTGTAAATGGTAATCTGGTTACCATGGATTTTCCAAAGATGCTTCCTGCAGATACCTTGGATGTAGTTTTAAGTATTATGACAGAATCACAGCGTGACCGTTATGAAGAGAAGGGTGAATACGATATGTCTTTTGCCATACCTAATGTTGCCCGTTACCGTGTGAATGTATTTAAGCAGAGAGGTTCAGCGGCATTGGCATTCCGTGTGGTTGCTACTGAAATACCATCCCCTGAGAAATTAGGTGTGCCTGAATCGGTTATTGATTTGTATCAGCGTAAGAGAGGTCTGATTCTGGTAACAGGACCTACCGGTAGTGGTAAATCTACCACTTTGGCTGCGATTATTGATAAAGTAAACAGCAACAGAGATGCTCATATTATTACTCTGGAAGACCCTATCGAGTATTTACATCAGCATAAGATGTCCATGGTAAACCAGAGAGAAATCGGTTTGGACTCAGAGAACTATGCAAACGCACTTCGTGCAGCACTTCGTGAAGACCCAGATGTTATTCTGGTAGGAGAAATGCGTGACTTTGAAACCATAAGTGTTGCTATTACCGCGGCAGAAACCGGTCACTTGGTATTGTCTACCTTACATACCATTGGTGCAGCCAGTACCGTAGACCGTGTAATCGACGTATTCCCGCCTCATCAGCAGCAACAGATTCGAGTACAGCTTTCCAACGTATTGGAAGCAGTTATTTCCCAGCAGCTGATTCCTACCTCAGATGGTAGAGGACGTTGTGCGGCATTCGAGGTAATGCATGCAAACCATGCAGTACGTAACCTTATTCGTGAAGGTAAGTCACATCAGTTAATGTCAATTATACAGACCAACCGTAAGATTGGTATGATTACTATGGATGATGCAATTTTACAGCTTTATTATGATGGTAAAATCGATAGAGAGCTTGCTATCCAGTTCGCTCAGGATGTGGATGGTATGGAGCAAAAGATTTAATAGATATTTTACAGCGGTCCAAATGGGCCGCTGTTTTTGTAAGATAAGCTATAATAATCCTTGTTTTTTCATATGTTCAATTACATTTAGTTCAGCCCCATGCTCCTTTAGCCATAGCCGGCATTCCTTGTAGTCCGGAAGTATGGAGGCTACCATATTCCAGAATTCTTTGGAGTGATTCATATAGGTGATATGGCAGAGTTCATGGACGACTACATAATCCAGAATTCTGGGAGGGGCGTACAATAAACGATAGTTAAAGGACAGGGTACCGGAGGAGGAACGACTGCCCCAGCGGGTCTTCTGGTCCCGAATGGTGATGCGGGTATAGGTGCCACCTGTAAGGGGGAGAAAATGCTGCACACGATTGGTGAAATGGGTTTTGGCTGCACTACGGTAGCGATTGTCAAAAACCTCTATTCTTTTTCGCTCTTCAGGGGTATAGAACTGTGCCATGAGTATTTCCTTTCGTAAGAATTCATGGTACAATATACGCGAACACAAAGAGCCAAGCGGCTGCAAAGCAGACATTTGGCGAGTGTGTGCGAACCATGATGAAGTGAAACGGAGTCATGGTACAATTATAGCTTAATAAAAGATATTTGAAAAGTAGGAAGTGAGCATATGACAGATAAAAAATGTATTGTAATCGGCGCCGGTGATTTGACGGTAGGTGCTGTGAATGTAGGAGAAGAGGATTTGGTTATCGCCGTGGATGGCGGTATTAATTATTGTGGCATATTGGAGATTGAACCGGATATTATCTTAGGAGATTTTGACTCGGTCAATGAAGCTCAGAGAGAGGCAATCCTAAACATGAAGGAACAGGCGCCGGACAGAGTTATCGCCTTGAAGCCGGAGAAGGATGATACGGACATGCTGGCAGCCCTTAAGCTGGGCTTGGAAATGGGATACGATGATTTCCTGATTTATGGAGCAACCGGTGGCAGGTTGGAGCATACTTTGGCCAATATCCAGTGCCTATTGTATCTGAAGAATCACGACGCAGTAGGGTATCTGATGGATGGCAGTGGCATGATTTTTGTCATAAAGAATGAAGAGGTGAAGCTGAGAGATAATCTGGAAGGTTATTTTTCTTTGTTCTGCCTGGGCAAGGAAGCGAAAGGTGTCACCATAAAAGGTATGAAATACGAATTAGAGGACTATACCATGACCAATGATTTCCCCATTGGGGTTAGTAATGAGTTTATCGGGAAAGAGGCTAGTGTCAGTGTAAAGGACGGCGAACTGGTGGGAATTGTGAATTATGTGAGTGATGAGGTTGTATAAGAAGCGGTAGTACATCCAAAGAGGATTTATATAAAAAGCTTAATGATTGGGAAGATGAACATGTAGGAAGAAAAAAGAAAACTGATTAAGGGAAGAGAGGCTCTTCCGGAGGAACTTAATACAACAAGCGGTAAGTGCGGTGGCAAACCGTAATATTGCGAAAAGAAAGGAACAAGATATGGATGTGAAAGAATATAACGAAATAATAGAGTGGGCTAATGAGAAGGGTGGCCTTGAATTTAAAGCATTTATGGAGATTATTTATAAGGCTCATGTGGATGGTACCATACTAAATTTTGAAGACGAAAGTCAGAGTTTTAGTGGGCAAGTGAAGAGAATTTTTTGCTTTTACAATCCCAGATTTCCGGATTTTGATTTGGGCATTAAAATTGGAGATAGTATATTTAAAAGCATTAAAAATATCACGATGGAAGATTTTAAGATATTGTCGGATACCGAGTATGTTCTTTTAAGCAATGGTGTTTTGCAGATTAAAATTAATTTAGAGAAAGGTACAGACTAATGAAAGAATATATTATCAAAGCAAAGATGGCAGAAGAACCAATAGTGGGAAAGGATAAAATGGGTGGAAAACCAACCTATCAGCCACCAAATCCGGAAAAGATAAATGGCTTCTTTTTTATGGAATTGTATAACAGGGAGATTGATGAGGATACGGATATAATTTGTTGGCAGTTTTATCAGGATGATGATTTTGCAGGTGCTTTGGAAGAGGTGATTGAAATACGAAAAGGCGCCTCCGCATATATAGACGGTTCTGTGAAGTTGAGACGTTGGATAAACGAATATGAATTAGAGTTACAGGAGTATACCTCAGAATATGATGGAAAAGAAGTGTCTATGATAGGAGGGAATCCCTCTAAAGAAGTGTTGAAGGATTGTAAGAAACATAAGATTAATTATGTTGGTGTGTTGTATAAAAACATTATTCCATATGATGATACAGGATTCGTGTTAGATCCTGTGATAATTGGAAGAAATAAGCTAGGCAAATTGTATTGTGATTAATGATTATTAGTAAGATGCGATGCTTATACAATGTGAAAGGAGAAAGATGTAATGAATGAAAAAGAATTTGTGCAAGGAGCATTTCGCGCATTGGTTGACAGGGGGGTTCTCAGTAATTCTGATTTTGTAGAGTCGAAAGTTACAGATATGGATATTCAGCAATTTGAAGATAAGTATGGTGTGGCTATGCCGTCGCTCTTTAAAACATACTTAGAAACCTATTGTTATACCTTTGATACAATAAATGCACCGATACCGGATGATAGAGATTCTATTATGGAAGAGGAAGAAGAACCTTGGACAGAATTGCAGTGGATTACACTATTTGCATTGCCCCAAGAGGAGCCTTTGAAAATGCTGGATGAGTATATGAATGGCTTCAGACAATTATTAAGGATAACGGAGTTGGATATCTATCATAAGGATTATCTTTTGCCAATTGGAGACTGGGGAGCAGGTTGGGGCTATTTATTTATAGATTTGTCCAGAAGTGATGATGAAGTGGAGATAGATGATACAGATACTTGGAATATCGTATGGATAGATCACGGCGAATTAGATGAGGATTATTTGGGTGATGATGGGAAAATCCATGCATATGAGGTGGCTCCTGATTTCAAGACTTTGCTTCAGTGGTATTTTTATGGAATATATGATAAATGTTATGAAGAGCAATGCGAAAGTGAGGAAGAGGAACTTCCTGATTATTCAACATACATTGAGTGGGAATGTTAGAAGGAAGCGTAATATTTGTAAAGTGATTATTTGATATTAGGCGGATAGGAAACATTTTCTACAATAATTGAATAGAAATTTACTTGCACCACCATATGCTTTGCGTTATACTGAATGCAAAGCATATTTTCATTTATTCTTTAGAATCTCTAATTCTATTTATTTCAGAAATTCATGCTTTTAATTCACATTACTAGAAAAAGCAGGAGGTTTCTGAAAGGGTATGCTCCTGCCATAAGGAGGGTACTAGATGCGAGTAAAACGTAACTACAAGGATTCTATCTTTAGGATGCTGTATCTGGATGAGAAGGAGCTATTAAGTTTGTATAATGCGGTAAACGGTACGGATTATACGGACGTGGAAAATCTGGAGATTAACACACTACAGAATGCGATTTACATGAATATGAAGAATGATGTGTCATTCCTTTTTGATTTTCAGGTAAATTTGTATGAACAGCAATCTACAGTAAATCCAAACATGCCTTTAAGAGATTTAATCTATGTATCAAAATTAATTCAAAATATGGTAAGAGATTGTGATTTATATGGCAGTGCATTAGTGAAAATTCCGGCACCCAGATTTGTGGTCTTTTATAACGGAAGTGAGAAGCAGCCGGAGAGAAAAGTATATAGATTGTCAGATTCTTTTTCTAAAAAGCAGGATGAGCCGGAGTTGGAGGTGATAGTTACGGTATTGAATATCAATGCCGGAAATAATGCAGAGATTTTAGGGAAGTGTAAAACACTTAGAGAATATATGCAGTATACGGATAGAGTAAGGTGCTACGCTTTAAATATGCCTATAGAAGAGGCTGTAGAGTGTGCCATTACAGAATGTATTAATGAGGGTATACTGGCAGAGTTTTTAAAGAAGAACCGTGCGGAGGCGATGGAAGTGAGTATATTTGAGTATAATGAAGAACTGCATCTGGCGAACCTGCGAAGGGAAGGATATGAAGAGGGGTTAGAGCAAGGAATAACTCAAGGAATAACTCAGGGGAAGTCTCTGTCTATTCTTGAACTATTAGATGAGTTGGGAGATGTTTCTGAGGAATTGAAGGTGAGAATTTTAGAGCAGACTCAGGATGATGTATTATCTAAATGGCATAAGCTGGCGGCTAGAGCAGAAAGTATACAGGAATTTGAGAAATTTATAAAGGAACAGTATGGGGATAAACCATTAATAAAATATAAACTATGAAAGGAAAAGTAATCCAGCCTTATTATAAAAGGTGCCGGATTATACCAAAACACCATGAAAAGATGGGCAAGAGCAAATCATCAACCGAATTTACCATTGGAAAATGGCAGGTATGTGACAGCCTGCAAGGAGCATGTATTGTTGTCTAAGGAAGCAGCAACTGAGGGTATGGTACTGTTAAAAAATGAAAAGAACAAACTGCCTTTGCAGAGTGGTGCAAAGGTAGCGTTGTTTGGTAAGGGGACCTTTGATTATGTGAAAGGTGGTGGTGGCAGTGGTGATGTACACTCCTCTTATGTACGTAATCTTTATGAGGGCTTGAAGGAGCTGAAGGAAGTGGAAATTTTCGAGCCGTTAGCAGAGTATTATCGTGAAAATGTGAAAAAACAGTATGCAATTGGTGCAGTGCCGGGAATGACTGTGGAACCGGCTATTACGGAACAACAGGTGCAGGATGCAAGAGCCTTTGCAGATACGGCTATTGTGGTAATCAGTCGTTTTTCCGGGGAGGGGTGGGACCGTTCATCCATAGAGTGTGATGAAGAATACAATCCATGGATGTCAGAGCCTGGTACCAGTATGCCTGCCATAAGCGGCAGAATCTTTCCCAAGGGGGATTTTTACCTTACCAAGGAAGAGGAAGATATGATTGCCCGGGTAGAGGAAGCATTTATGGATATCGTGGTGGTGTTAAATATCGGTGGTATGATGGATACCTCCTGGATTAAAAAGGATGAGAAGCTGGCAGCTGCCCTCATTGCGTGGCAGGGTGGTATGGAAGGTGGCTTGGCTACTGCTGAAATTTTAATGGGTAAAGTATCTCCCAGTGGTAAGCTGTCAGATACTTTGGCGGCTTCCGTAGAGGATTATTTATCTACGGAGAATTTCCATGAGTCCTTTGATTATGTGGATTATATGGATGATATATATGTAGGATATCGTTATTTTGAGACCTTTGCAGGTGCAAAGGATAAGGTGTGCTATCCTTTTGGTTATGGTCTTTCTTATACCAGCTTTGTACTGGAAAATATTAAGACTTGGGAAGAGGCTGAGGCGATAAAGGTTTCTTTAAAGGTAACCAATACCGGTACTTTTGCCGGTAAGGAAGTACTGCAGGTCTATACTAGTGCGCCACAGGGACTTTTACAGAAGCCGGCAAAGGAATTAAAGGCTTTTGCAAAGACTAAACTGTTACAGCCGGGAGAGGCACAGGAACTGGAGCTTAGCTTTATCAAGGCGTCCATGGCATCCTATGATGATTTGGGCAAGGTGGCGAAATCAGCCTATGTGTTGGAAGCGGGAGAGTATGGAATTTATGTAGGAACCAATGTGCGTGATGTGGTGAAAGCAGATTGGACATATCAGGTAAAAGAGAACCAAGTGGTAGAGCAGCTTTCTGCGAAATTAGTGCCCACACAGCTAAAGAAACGTATTTTAGCAGATGGAACCTATGAGGAACTTCCCCTGGGCGAACCTAACGATCCCAATGTTTGTATTTTTGAGAAAATGGTACCCGGAATGGACGAAGGCATCCTGCCTGCAGTACGTGGACGTGCCAGTTGCTTTATGCTGGATGCCTACAAAAAGGGAACTCATTTCTTAATCGAGGTGGCTGAGGGCAAAGTTACCTTGGATGAGTTTGTGGAACAATTATCCGATGAGGATTTAATTCATTTACTGGGCGGACAGACCAATATGGGTGTGGCCAATACCTTTGGTATCGGTAATCTGCCGGAATATGGCGTGCCTAATATTATGACTGCGGACGGACCGGCAGGAGTGCGTATTAATGAAGGCTTCGATATTTATACTACTGCATGGCCCTGTGCTACCTTGCTGGCATGTACTTGGAATGAAGCGTTGGTAGAAAAGGTGGGTATCGCTGGTAGTAAAGAGTTAAAGGAGAACAATCTGAGTGTATGGCTGACCCCTGCTATGAACATCCACAGAAATCCTTTGTGTGGACGTAATTTTGAGTACTATTCCGAAGATCCCTTGCTTACCGGTAAAATGGGTGCGGCCATGGTACGTGGTATCCAGTCACAGAATATGGCGGCTACCATCAAGCATTTTGCGGCAAATAACAAGGAAACCAATCGTAAGCACAGCGATTCCCGTGTATCAGAGAGAGCATTACGTGAGATTTATCTAAAAGGATTTGAAATTGCAGTAAAGGAAGGCGGTACCTGGGCGATAATGTCTTCCTACAATATGATAAATGGTCATCGGACCTCCGAATGTCGTGAGCTTTTGGAGGATATTTTACGTGGGGAATGGGGCTATGAAGGTTTGGTTATGACGGATTGGTGGAACAGAGCCGAACAGTATAAGGAAATCAAGGCCGGCAACGATTTGAAGATGGCTAATGGTTATCCGGAGCGTGTGAAGAAAGCCATGGAAATGGGGGCACTTACCAGAGAGGAATTACTCATATCTGTCAAGAGAGTGCTGGGACTGATACTTAAGATTGAATAGTAGTTGTGAAAAAATTGTCAATTTCGTTAATTTACTGTTGCACCATTAGAAAATAAAGTGTATAATTCATATGGTTTATTTTGAAAATATAGTTTGCCAATGGCAGAAAGATGGAGGAATTATGAGTAAGAAACCTGTAGTTTTAATGATTTTAGACGGTTATGGTTTAAACGAAAAGACAGAGGCTAACGCTGTTGCACAGGGTAAGACCCCTGTTATGGATAAATTGATGGAGGAGTGCCCTTTTGTAAGAGGTAATGCCAGTGGTATGGCAGTAGGTCTTCCTGACGGACAGATGGGTAACTCTGAAGTTGGACACTTAAATATGGGTGCAGGACGTATTGTATACCAGGAATTAACCCGTATTACCAAGGAAATTCAGGATGGTACTTTCTTTGAGAATCCTGCATTATTAAAGGCAGTTGAAAACTGTAAGGCAAATAACAGTGCATTACATTTAATGGGTCTTTTGTCAGATGGTGGTGTTCACAGCCACAATACTCATTTATATGGATTGCTTGAGCTTGCAAAGAGAAATGGTCTGGAGAAGGTATATGTTCACTGCTTCTTGGACGGTCGTGATACTCCTCCTGCATCAGGTAAGGATTTTGCGGTTCAATTGGCTGATAAAATGGAAGAAATCGGCGTAGGTAAGATCGCAACTGTTATGGGACGTTACTACGCAATGGATAGAGATAACAACTACGACAGAGTAGAGCTTGCATACAACGCTATGACTAAGGGCGAAGGCTTAACTGCTGCTTGTGGTATCTGTGGTATCCAGGCTTCTTACGATAAGGACGAAACCGATGAATTTGTTAAGCCTACCTGTGCTATGGAAGATGGTAAGCCGGTAGCAGTAGTAGAGGATAAGGATTCTGTAATCTTCTTTAACTTCCGTCCTGATAGAGCAAGAGAAATTACCAGAGCCTTCTGTGATGACGATTTCAAGGGTTTTGACAGAGTTCGCAAGGATATTACCTTCGTAGCATTTTCTGATTATGATCCTACCATCCCTAACAAGGATGTTGCATTCCACAAGGTTTCTGTAACCAATACCTTTGGTGAGTGGTTGGCAGCAAACAATATGACTCAGGCAAGAATCGCTGAAACTGAGAAGTATGCACATGTTACCTTCTTCTTTAACGGTGGTGTGGAAACTCCCAACGCAGGTGAGGACAGAGTACTTGTAAACTCTCCTAAGGATGTAGCAACCTATGACTTAAAGCCGGAAATGAGTGCTTACGAAGTTTGTGATAAATTAACTGAAGCAATCAAGGCTGACAAGTATGATGTTATCATTATCAACTTTGCTAACCCTGACATGGTAGGCCATACCGGTGTGGAAGCGGCTGCTATCAAGGCTGTAGAAGCAGTTGATGAATGTGTAGGTAAGGCTGTAGACGCTATTAAGGAAGTGGGCGGCGTTATGTTCATTTGTGCAGACCACGGTAATGCAGAACAGTTATTAGACTATGAAACCGGCGAACCTTTCACTGCACATACCACCAATCAGGTACCTTTCATCTTGGTAAACTATGATGAAGCATATACCTTGAGAGATGGCGGATGTCTGGCTGATATCGTTCCTACTTTGATTGAGATAATGGGTAAGGAACAGCCTGTAGAAATGACCGGTAAGTCATTGTTAATCAAGAAATAATAAAGTAATTCATGTGGGGTACTGCTGGAAGGCGGGCCCCTTTTGAATTTTAGCAAGATTTTAGTTGGAGGATTATAATGGAGTATTTTGTTATCCTTTGGGTAACCTTTTTCGCAGGTATGGGAGCAGGACTGGGTACCGGTTTCGCCGGAATGAGTGCTGCAGCGGTTATCAGTCCAATGTTAATTACCTTTTTGAATATGGAGCCCTATACCGCAGTTGGTATTGCTTTGGCTTCCGATGTGCTGGCCAGTGCAGTGTCTGCCTATACTTACAAAAAGAATAAAAACATAGATATTAAAAATGGTTTGTTAATGATGGTAGCTGTGCTCACCTTTACGGTAGTGGGTAGTTACGTATCCAGCCTGGTACCGCCACGGACCATGGGTGGATTTAGTATGGTAATGACCTTGTTTTTAGGTTTAAAGTTTATCTTTAAGCCGTTGATGACCACAAAACAGGATATGGAACAGGTGAGCAGAAAGAAACAGATATATGGTTCTCTGATGAGTGGTGCTATTGTTGGATTTATTTGTGGCTTCATAGGTGCCGGCGGTGGTATGATGATGCTGTTGATTCTGACAGGTGTCTTAGGCTATGAATTAAAGACTGCAGTTGGAACCAGTGTATTCATTATGAGTTTTACTGCTTTAACAGGAGCAGTTTCACATTTTTCTTTTGGAGATACACCGGATATGCAGGTAATGGGACTGTGCATTTTGTTTACCTTTGTATGGGCAAGAATCGCAGCAGTGTTTGCCAATAAGGCGAAGCCGGAGACGTTAAACAGGGCAGTTGGAGTGGTATTAACTGTATTAGGTGTGGTAATTTTGGGATTTAGCTTTTGGGGATAGTCTTCTATTAGGTGAGGAAGTTGTAATTCAACGTTAAATGTGGTAAGGTAATATATGGAGGAACGACATATGGGACTTGATATATTCGCAGGAACACTTAGCAGATATTATATGCGGAATTGGAAGACTGCCACCCAGCAATTTTGTGAGGAAAATGGATTACAGTATTCGCAAATACATCCTATGGACAAGGTAGAGAATAAAGCTTCTGGGGTAGAAACAGAGGTAGTAGTGAAGCAGTGACAGGAACTGGTGGTGAATGCGCTGAAAAACTCCGGAGCGGATACGGCAAAGGCGTGGAAGGAAGATTACGATACGACACCCTATTATACTAATAAGCCGGACTGGGATGCATTAGGTGCACTACTTTTGTTTGCAACAGGAAAGCTCTTGAAAGTCCGGTTTCCCAAGGATTATAAGAAAAATACCAATTATTACGAAGTGCTGAAGATTATGGGTATTGATAAAACTCAGTATAAGCAGTGGTCTTTATTCAGTGATGTTTGCTATTATATTCCGATAGAGGAACGTCTGGTGTTTCGATATCCTATGCCAAATGGACAGGAAAATATGCTGAGTACAATCAGTTGCTTAAAGTATGAACTGACACAAATAAATGAAGCAAGCTGGAAGGCTGATGAGACTACCATATTGGATTGGGTGAATACGGAAGGGTATCCTGCGGATGGGCAAATTGGAGGAAATGGATTACTACAGTTTTTGCCGAGACGGAAGGTGTATTCTACAGAATCCCTGGCGAGATTTGCCTTTTCTATTTTGTGGCAGGCAGTGAGTTTTGCAGAAAAAGAGCAAGTAGCTATTGTGTTTGATTATTAGAGGAAAAATTATGGTACAAGTAACATTAGGAAAAACCGGAATTACGGTAGAGAAAAATGCCTTCGGGGCATTACCCATACAAAGAATCAGTAAGGAAGATGCAGTAAAGCTTCTAAGAAAGGCTTATGATAATGGCGTAACCTTTTTTGATACTGCCCGTTTTTATACGGATAGTGAGGTGAAGGTGGGTGAGGCTTTCAATGGGATGCGAGAAAAAGTGTATATTGCCACTAAGACGGGGGCGACCACAGTGGAAGGCTTCTGGAAGGATTTGCATACATCTTTAGGGAATTTGCAGACCGACTATATTGATATTTATCAGTTCCACAATCCAAGTTTTTGTCCAAAGCCGGGCGATGGTACCGGGCTTTATGAGGCTATGCTGGAGGCAAAGGAAAAAGGAATGGTGCGTCACATTGGTATCACAAATCACAGGCTTCATGTAGCAAGGGAAGCTATTGAAAGTGGTTTGTATGAGACCTTACAATTTCCGTTTTGCTATCTTGCTACGGAAAGGGACTTGGAAATCGTGGATGCCTGTAAGGAGGCAGGGATGGGATTTATTGCCATGAAGGCACTGTCAGGTGGTCTGATTACCAATTCGGCGGCAGCTTATGCCTTTCTGGCTGGGTTTGACCATGTATTGCCTATTTGGGGCGTACAAAAGGAAAGTGAATTGGATGAATTTTTAAGCTATATAGATACTCCACCTACTATGACAGATGAGTTGAAAGCAGTAATTGAAAAGGACCGTACAGAGCTTTTGGGTGAGTTCTGCAGAGGCTGTGGATATTGTATGCCCTGCCCGGTAGGTATTGAAATTAACAATTCTGCCCGTATGAGTCTGATGATCAGGCGTGCGCCCTCAGCAGCACAGCTGACAGAGGAGTGGCAAAAGAAAATGTTGTTAATCGAAAAATGTCTGCATTGTGGGCAGTGTAAGGCAAAATGTCCCTATGGTCTGGATACGCCTACTCTTTTGCAGAAGAATTTGCAGGATTACAAGGAAATTCTGGCAGGGAAAAAGATTTAGCAGGGGATTCTGAATAGGTATAGGAAATTATTAACAAAAGGGATTATAAACAGCCTCTATTTGGGCATACTATGAAACATAGTAACCAAAGGAGGCTTTTATAATGATACTTAATATTATTGATGTTTGCGGTAGAGAAATACTGGATTCCAGAGGAAATCCTACAGTGGAGGCAGAGGTTACGGTTTGCAATGAGGAAACCGGAAAAAAATATATAGGTATTGCAGCCGTACCATCCGGAGCCAGTACAGGTAAGTTTGAAGCAGTAGAGCTTAGAGATGGTGAAGAAAGATATTTCGGATTAGGTGTAAAGCATGCTGTGCGAAATATTCATGAAAAAATCGCACCGGTGCTGTTGGGAAAGGATGCTTTAAAGCAAGCACAAATTGATACACTGTTGATTCAGACAGATGGTACGGATAATAAGGGCAATCTGGGTGCCAATGCCATGCTTGCGGTGTCACTGGCAGTGGCAAAAGCGGCGGCGAAGGGGATGCATATACCACTATATCGGTACTTGGGCGGTGTGAACGGTAATGAATTACCCATGCCCATGATGAATATTTTAAATGGTGGGAAGCATGCATCTAATACGGTGGACTTTCAGGAATTTATGATTATGCCTACTGGAGCAAGCAGTTTCCCGGAGGGTCTTCGAATGTGTGCAGAGGTGTATCATAATCTGAAGAAGCTTTTGGAATTCAAAGGCTTATCCACCGGAGTGGGGGATGAAGGCGGATTTGCGCCGGATTTACCGGATGCGGAATGTGTTCTAAGTTTTATGGTGAAAGCCATTGAAAAGAGCGGGTACCAGCCTGGTAGAGATATTCAGATAGCACTGGATGTGGCGGCAAGCGAGCTGTATGATGAAGAAAATGGTTTGTATGTGTTTAAAGGAGAGAGCAAGCTGAAGGGGGAAGAAATCACCCGTACTACCGAAGAAATGATAGGTTATTATGAGAAACTGATCCAGAAATTCCCCATTGTATCTATTGAAGATGGATTGGCAGAAGAGGATTGGGACGGCTGGCAGGAAATGACAAAGCGTATCGGTGATAAAGTGCAGCTAGTGGGTGATGACTTATTTGTAACCAATGTAAAGCGCTTAGGAGCAGGTATTAAGCTTCATGCAGGCAATGCCATATTAGTAAAGGTAAATCAAATCGGTACTCTGACAGAAAGTCTGAATGCGGTGGCCATGGCGAAAAAGCATGGATTTGGTACCATTATTTCCCATCGTTCCGGCGAAACAGAGGACACTACCATTGCAGACTTGACAGTGGCATGTAATGCAGGACAGATTAAGACCGGTGCCCCCTGTCGTAGCGATAGAGTGGCAAAATACAATCGTTTATTACGAATTAGTGAAGAAATCGGAGAAATGAAAGTTTATCCGGAAAAGGAAAGTCCCTGGGCTCTAAAATAGAAAGAAAAAAATAGTTGAAATTCTTTGGCTTCTATGTTATGATATCGGTTGTACGATTAGAAATGGACAAATCTGCTCGCAGATTTAAAATACAAACTCACGTTGTAGGAGGTGTGACATGGCAGCACTTAGAGTTATTTTGACAGTTTTATTTATTATCGTTTGTTTGGCTATTGTAGTGTTAGTGTTAATGCAGGAAGGTAAGTCCTCAGGACTTGGTGCACTGAGTGGTGCAGCAGAAAGCTACTGGGGGAAGAATAAAGCACGTACCATGCAGGGCATGCTGGTAAAGCTTACCAAGATTTTTTGTGTATTATTCATGGTGTTGGCGATTGTATTGAACATGAATATATTCTAAAGAAAGACACGTAAGGCACTCTTAGCAATAAGGGTGCCTTTCATCATTTAAGGCATCAACGAGTAGCTTTGCTACGAGTATGGGGGAAAATAAATGAGCAAAGAAATCAGAGATAAAAGAAAAAAGGTAATCTGTGATTTGGTGGCAGATGAGTTGTATGTTCCTATGAAGGAAAAGGAGCTGGCAGTTTTTTTACAAGTACCAAAGGCAGAGAAGGATGAGTTTAAAAGAATATTGGAAGAGCTTCTGGCTGAGGGGAAACTATCCTTAACCACCAAAGGCAAATATATGAAGTCCAATGGCAAAGTTTTGGTAGGGACTTTTATCAGCAATGCTAAGGGATTTGGTTTTGTAGAAGTGGAAGGTCGTGAAGAGGATTATTATATCCCGGAGGATAAGGTAAATGGTGCCTTTCATAAGGATACAGTACAGATTGCCCTGCTGGGTGCCAAGATTGGTAAGCGTCAAGAAGCTCAGGTGGTGAAAATAATTGCCAGAGGTATGACACAAGTGGTAGGTACCTATGAAAAGAGCAAGAATTTCGGCTTTGTGGTACCGGATAATGGGAAACTGAGCCAGGATATTTTCGTACCCAAGGAACGTTCTAAAGGGGCAGTGGATGGTCATAAGGTAGTAGTAGAGATTACCGATTATGGTTCTGCCCGCAGAAGTCCGGAGGGTAAGATTGTGGAGATTCTAGGTCATATTAACGACCCTGGTGTGGATATTATGGCCATTGTCAGAGGTTATGAGCTTCCTATGGAATTTGGAGAAAAGGTGCTGAATCAGGCAGAAAGAGTATCCAAGGATGTGTCTGAGGCAGATAGAGAAGGGCGCAAGGATTTGCGTGATTTGTGCATGGTGACCATCGACGGAGAGGATGCCAAGGATTTGGATGATGCAGTCAGCGTATCATTTGACGGAGAGAAGTATCATCTGGGCGTGCATATTGCGGATGTGACCAATTATGTACAGGAAAATTCGGCTCTGGATCGTGAAGCTTTGAAGCGTGGTACCAGTGTGTATTTGGTGGACAGAGTGATACCTATGTTGCCCCATATCCTTTCTAATGGTATCTGCTCCTTGAATGCCAGTGTTGATAGGTTGGCACTTAGCTGTCTGATGACCATTGACAAAAAAGGAGAGATTACTGATTATGAGATTTGTGAGTCTGTAATCCGGGTGGATAAGAGGATGAGTTATACAGCTGTGAAAGCTATTTTGACTGAGGAGAATGTATATGATACTCATCCGGAATACGAAGAGTATCGGGAGCTGGAACCCATGTTTAGATTGATGGAAGAGTTATCCGGTATTTTGCGTGCTAAGCGAAGAAAGCGTGGTGCCATTGACTTTGATTTCCCGGAATCTAAGATTATATTGGACAGAGAAGGTACACCCTTAGAGATAAAACCTTATGAGCGAAATGTAGCCACCATGATTATTGAAGATTTCATGCTGGCGGCTAATGAGACCGTGGCTCAGCATTTTTACTGGATGGAGCTGCCTTTTGTATATCGTACCCATGATACGCCGGATGCAGAAAAAATCCAGAAGTTGGTTACCTTTATTAATAATTTCGGCTATTCCATAAAAAGTGTGGGAATCCAGAATGGTAAGGTTTCCGGAGAAGAGGTGCATCCTAAGGAAATCCAGAAGCTTTTGGACCGTATCGCCGGTACACCGGAGGAAGCAATGATCAGCCGTTTGACCCTACGTAGCATGAAACAGGCGAAATATACGGTGGAAAGTGCAGGACATTTTGGTCTGGCAGCCCAGTTTTACTGTCACTTTACTTCGCCCATTCGTCGATATCCGGATTTACAGATTCATCGTATCATTAAGGAACAACTCCGAGGTCGTCTCCAGGGAGAACGTGTGGAGCATTATAAGGCCATACTGCCGGAGGTTGCGAAGCATTCCTCTCAGACGGAGCGAAGAGCAGATGAGGCAGAAAGAGAAACCGATAAGCTGAAGAAAGCAGAATATATGGAAGCACATCTGGGTGAAGTGTTCGAGGGTGTGGTATCCGGTATTACCGCCTGGGGCATCTATGTGGAGCTACCCAATACAGTGGAAGGTCTGGTTCATGTGGCAAAATTGCCTGGTGATTATTATTACTACCGGGAGGAAAGCTATGAAATGGTGGGAGAGGCTACCGGTAGAACCTACAAATTAGGTATGAAGGTTAATGTGGCGGCAGTTGCAACCGATAAATTGACCAGAACCATAGATTTTGTTATAGTAGAAGAGGAAGACGAGTAATGACAGCAGTCACAGGCGATACTGCATAGAGGTAGAGCCTGTGGTATGTCAGGGGAGATGTAAGTATGGCAAAAGAAGTACAGAAGTTAGTGGCAAATAATAAAAAAGCATATCATGATTTCTTTATCGACGAAACCTATGAGGCGGGTATTGCTTTGCATGGTACAGAGGTAAAGTCCCTACGTATGGGTAAGTGCTCCATTAAGGAAGCGTTTATCCGTATCGAGGATGGGGAAATGTTTGTGTATGGTATGCACGTAAGTCCTTATGAAAAGGGCAATATCTTCAATAAGGATCCTTTGCGTGTAAAGAAGCTGTTGCTGCACCGCTATGAAATCAATAAGCTGCTTGGTAAAATCAAAGAAAAGGGCTTTACATTGGTGCCTTTGCAAGTATATTTCAAAAACGGTAAGGCAAAGGTGGAAATCGGCCTGGCCCGTGGTAAGAAGCTTTATGATAAGCGTGCGGATATTGCGAAAAAGGATATGAAGCGCGAGGCGGAAAAGGAATTTAAGATTAGAAATCTATCATAATTTTTTATAAAAATTTAACCATAAGTTAAATGCAGATTACTTGAAGAAAGGCTCTGTTTATGGTAAGATAAAGTTGCTAAGGAAAGCAGCAAAAACCTTGCAGCACCTTTTAAACAAGGGGTAGTAAAGGTTTCGACAGGGGTCTTGCAGCTGGAGAAGCGAGTCGTATGCAATGCGTCAAATGGCAAAATTAAAATTAAACGCTGAAGATAATTTAGCAATCGCTGCCTAATGGCAGTAGTCCGACCTAGTGCAC
>JAFXCD010000052.1 GCA_017521605.1 Lachnospiraceae bacterium
CCACTTGACCGAGAAAATATGCCTTATTTTGAGAAAAAATGAGAAAACAGCTAAAAAAGGTAAAAACCCACAAACCCCGAATTTTCGGGCTTTTGAAAGGATTTGAGAACTTATGAAAGAACATATAAAAGTGCTATTCATTTGTCACGGCAACATTTGCCGTTCCACCATGGCGGAATCAGTCATGACCTACCTAGTCCAGGAAGCAGGCTTAGATTCCTGCATTGAAATCAATTCTGCGGCTACCAGTCGCGAGGAAATCGGTAACCCGCCCCATTATGGTACGGTGAACAAATTAAGAGAAAAGAAAATACCTGTCATCCCCCATCGGGCTACCCAGATGACCCGTGGGGACTATGATTATTATGACTACCTGATTGGTATGGATAGTGCCAATATCCGCAATATGACCCGCATCGCTGATGGGGATCCGGAGGGTAAGATTTACAAGCTTCTACCCATCGCCGGCATAAGCCGTGACGTAGCAGACCCTTGGTACACCGGCGATTTTCAGGAGACCTACGAGGATGTGATGGTAGGATGTGAGGCGCTGCTGAAGTTACTGGTGGAGAAGCATTTTTCATAATCATATAAGGAGAACCAAACTCATGATAGATACAATCATTTTTGATATGGACGGTACTCTAATCGATACCGAGAAATATTACCGCAAATGCTGGCCTTTGGCGTTAGCGGCTTTTGGCTTTGAGATGAGTGATGAGCAGGCTCTTTCCATGCGTAGTCTGGGAAGACCTTTCTCACCTATCTATATGAAGGAGATGTTCGGCGAGACCGTGGATTATCACAAGGTCCGTGAGAAGAGAAAAGAATTAGTGGAGGAATGCATCAAGGAGAACGGTATCCAGCTAAAACCCGGCGTCATCGAACTTTTGCAGTGGTTAAAAGCCAAAAACATCCGTACTGCCATTGCTACGGCTACGGATATGGAGCGGACCAACAGATATTTAAAGATGCTGGGCATCCATGAGTATTTTGATAAGCTGATTTCCGCCACCATGGTGAAGGAAGGTAAGCCCTCACCGGATATTTATCTCTATGCCTGCGAGCAGATGGAGCGTAAACCGGAAGAGTGTATTGCTGTGGAAGATTCCCCAAATGGAGTCATGAGTGCTTATCGGGCAGGCTGTAAGGTGGTGCTGGTACCGGACCAGACACCGGCAGAGGATTATTTGAAGGACAAGCTCTTTGCCTGTGTGGACACCCTGCTGGGTATCAAGGAGCTGTTATAAAGCCAAGGACTTATTAATAAAGCCAGGTGTACAAGGAAAACTCCAAGAGCAGCGGCAACAAGCTCCCCAAATTCCACTTTGTACCAGAAAAGATACAAAAGCAACCCGTTTGATAGGTTGCTTTTTAGTTTGCAGTGTGTTACTATTTTAACGATGGTGTGAATATGCCCAGAAGGGTGAACTACCATGTCTCCCAAGGGCCACATAGTAGACCAACGGCATATCACATAGGTTAGAGAAAAGAAAACAGAAAGGAATCTACAAAGATGAAGATGTGTTTTGATGATATCATCGGCAAAGCAACCGGTGGTAAGATGAAGAAGGTAGCCGTAGCTGCAGCACAGGATAGTGCAGTATTAGAGGCAGTAACAGAAGCAAAGAAGAGGGGCATCGCAGATGCTGTTTTAGTTGGAGACGAAGCAAAGATTAAGGAAATCGCAGCTTCCATGAACTTAGATATCAGTGGTTTTGAGATCATCGACGAGCCTGATATGGTACAGGCTGCACTTACTGCAGTAAAGCTTGCACATGATGGTAAGGTTGATATGTTCATGAAGGGTTTGGTAGATACCAAGAACTTCTTAAAGAGCGTATTGGACAAGGAAGTTGGCTTACGTACCGGTGCTCCTTTGTCTCATGTATGTGTATTTGATATCCCGGGTATTGACCAGCTGTTGTTCTTAACTGACGTAGCATTTATTACCTATCCTTCTTTGGAGGACAAGGTTAATATCATCAACAACACCATCCCTGTAGCAAAGGCTTGTGGCGTAGAGAATCCTAAGGTTGCTCCTTTGGCAGCAGTAGAAGTAGTAAATCCTAAGATGCCTTGTACTGTAGAAGCAGCTGAGCTGACCAAGATGAATGCAGAAGGCGCTATTACCGGTTGTATCGTAGATGGTCCTCTTTCTTTGGACTTAGCTATCGACCCTGAAGCAGCTAAGCATAAAGGTGCTACTGACCGTAAGATTCAGGGTGATGCAGATATCCTTCTGTTCCCTGATATTCACGCAGGTAACTTAGTATATAAGGCAATCGTACATATGACTGATATGAAGAATGGTTGTATCCTCACCGGTACCAAGGTACCTGTAGTTTTGACCAGCCGTTCTGACAGCTTTGAGACTAAGGTAAATTCTTTGGCACTGGCAGCAGTAGTAGCTGAGGAGTTAAAGAAGGCAGAAGCATAAGAAACTGTGCAAATATCGGCCTGCGTCAGCGTCGCAATCGCAGGTCACCAGCTTTAAGTGACGCAGAAAAGAGGAATATTATGTCTATTAAGAGTTTAATTATTAATCCCGGTTCCACCTCTACCAAGATTGGTGTATTTGAGGACGAAACCCTGTTATTTGAAGAAACATTAAGACACACTACTGAGGAGATTTCCCAGTATGCAAGTATCGCAGACCAGAAGGATTTCCGTAAGAAAATCATCACTGATTTATTAGAGGAAAAGCAGTTTGATATCAAGTCCTTAAATGTAGTAGTTGGCCGTGGCGGTATGTTAAAGCCCATTCCCGGTGGTACTTATGCAGTAACCGACGATTTGTTGGCTGACTTGGTAGTAGGTAAGCAGGGACAGCATGCTTCTAACTTAGGTGGTATCCTGGCTAGAGAAATTGGTGATTCCATCGGTGTTCCTTCCTTCATCGTAGACCCTGTAGTAGTAGATGAGTTGATGCCCATCGCAAGATATTCAGGTGTGCCTGAGCTTCCTCGTAAGTCTGTATTCCACGCTTTGAATCAGAAGGCAGTGGCAAAGAGATATGCTAAAGAGCAGGGTGTTCCTTACGAATCTCTGAACTTAATCGTAGTTCACATGGGTGGTGGTGTTTCCGTAGGTGCTCATGAGAAGGGTATGATTGTAGATGTATTCAACGCACTGGATGGTGACGGTGCATTTTCTCCCGAGCGTGCAGGCGGTGTGCCCAGTGGTGATTTGATTAAGATGTGCTTCTCCGGTCAGTATACCGAGAAGGAAGTATACAGCAAGATCGTAGGTAAGGGTGGTTTCAATGCATATCTTGGTACCAACGATATGCGTGATGTAGTAAAGAAGGCTGAAATTGATGAGTTCGCAGCAGAAATTAAGGATGCATTTACCTTCCAGGTAGCAAAAGACATGGGTTCCATGGCTTGTGTACTGAAGGGTAAGGTAGACCAGATCATCGTAACCGGTGGTATTGCTTATAATGCATGTGTTATCGAAGCATTGAAGGAAAGAGCAGGCTTCATCGCTCCTTTTACCGTATATCCCGGTGAGGATGAGCTCCTTGCTTTGACACAGGGTGCACTTCGTGTATTGAACGGCGAAGAGAAGGCTATGGAGTACTAATTCGATGAATATTTTACATAAAATATCCCCCATGAAGATAATTCTAGGGGGATATTGTGCAGTTATATTAATAGGAACCCTGTTATTGGCACTTCCTTTTGCCACGAAGGGAGCGGGAAGTACAGGAATTACAGATTGCTTTTTTACAGCCACATCCGCTACCTGCGTAACAGGCTTGATTCGTTTTGATACCTTTACCCACTGGACATTGTTTGGGCAACTGGTGATAATGTTACTGATTCAGATTGGTGGTGTGGGATTTATGACCATTGCCATTATGGCATTGGTATTTGCCCATAAGAAGATATCCTTAAGTCAGAGGGCATTGATGCAGAATTCTGTATCGGCTCCTCATCTTGGCGATATTGTGCATATGACCAAGTTTATTGCCGGGGGCACCTTGGTGGTGGAAGGAATCGGTGCGTTGCTTTTGTCCTTTGCCTTTGTGCCGCAGTTTGGTGTGGCAAAAGGGATTTATTTCTCCATATTCCACTCCATTTCAGCATTTTGCAATGGAGGCTTTGATTTGATGGGGAGCACTACAGGGGAGTTTTCTTCCCTGACCGGCTATATGAGTAGTTGGTATGTCAATATTGTGATTATGTTGTTGATTTTCGTGGGCGGTCTGGGCTTCTTCGTATGGTATGATGTGGGAGCCAAAAGGGGAAAGTTTAAGCGATTTAACCTACAGAGTAAGCTGGTTTTGACCATCAGCTTTTTTCTGGTAATTTTTGGTGCAGCGGCACTGTTTGTGTTGGAATTTAATAGTTCAGCTACTGAAGGACTGACTGTGGGAGAAAAGATTTGCGCTTCGTTGTTTCAATCAGTCAGTGCCAGAACAGCCGGCTTTAATACAATAGATTTATCCGTTATGAGTGAAGCAGGTAAGTTTGTGATGATTTGTCTGATGTTAATCGGAGGTTCTACCGGTTCTACAGCCGGTGGTATGAAGACCACTACCTTTTACGTATTATGCTTAAGTATTTTTGCTACCTTTTTCCGTAGGAAGAACATCGAAGCTTTCGGACGGCGTCTGGAGGAAAATATCATCAGAACAGCTTCATGTGTGTTCATGATTTATATATTGGGAGTTACGGTTTCGGCTGTGCTGATTTCAGCAGTGGAGGGAATTCCTATGGTTACGGCATTGTTTGAAACGGTTTCTGCTATGGCTACGGTAGGTTTAAGCTTTGGTGTGACACCTACTGTGGGGATGTTTAGTAAGCTGTTATTAGCCTTTCTGATGATTTGTGGAAGGGTAGGTTCTATTACCATGCTTTTGGCTTTTTCATCAGGGAAGAATTATGTATCTTCACGATTAGCCATGGAAAAGGTGCAGGTAGGATAGGAAGCAATGGTGCAGATGTTATCTGTGGTACTTATGGAGGAGAATATGAAGTCTTTTTTGATTATTGGTTTAGGGCGTTTCGGACGTCATATGGCGCAGAAATTAATAGAAGCCGGCCATGAGGTACTGGCTGTGGAAATCAGTGAGGAAAGAGCGGATGCCGCGGTAGATATTGTTCCTCAGATTCTAATTGGTGATGCCACGGACGAGCGTTTTATGGCTACTTTAGGTGTGCAGAATTTCGATATGGCAGTGGTGGCTATCAGTGAAAATTTTCAACAGGTGCTGGAGATTACGGTGCTTTTAGAGGATTTGGGGTGTAAGTATACAGTAACCCGTGCTACACGAGAGGTGCATAAAAAGCTTTTACTTCGAAATGGTGCAGACCATGTTATTTATGCAGAAAAAGAGATCGCAGAGCGTCTGGCTATGCGTTATGGAGCAAATAATATTTTTGATTATGTAGAACTAACACCGGAAATCGGTATTTACGAGATTGGCCTTCCCATTAAATGGAAGGGCGAGAGTATAAAGGATTTGGCTATTCGCAATAAGTACAATGTAAGTGTACTGGCTATCAAGAAAAACGGTCAGATATTCCCCCTGCCCCATCCTAATCATGTATTCACAGAGGGTGAGAGCGTGATGATTATGGGCAAGGCTGAGGATGTTAAAAAGGTGAATAAATAAAGAACAGCGACCTTCACGGCATATAGTGAGGGTCGCTGTTTTATGTATTATTTAATATCCTCCACCTTTGCTTCCAATGGCTTCTCCAATACAGCCGGATTGGCCATAAATTTACGTAACTGACGCAACGACAGTGCAAAGTATAAACCGTCGCAGTAGCGCTCGTCACTTACCAGTCCCCAACCTAAACGTTTCTGGGTGGTAATCTCATCTCCCTGTTGTACAAAGGGTACCTTTTGCTCCTTGCCAATAGCAAAGAAAAGACCGGTGGTACCAAATTCGTATACATGATGATAAATATGATTAATGCCCAGTGATTTCAAATTAGTGATGAAGAAGCTGGTGTGGAAGGGACTTAGCTCGATAATCTTCTTGGGTAAGATGTTGTGTTTGTCTGACCAAAGCAGGAGGTTTATTACCGCCTTAATAAGGGGACCCGGTATGCGGTTCATAAGTGTACGCATAAGCTTGTCGGTGCCGTTTTCGTCCGTACGGTTTACGGTTTCGCTAGCGATAGCAGTGTTAACAGCTTCAGCGATTTCCCGGATGGTTTCCGTACCCTCGAAGCAAAGCTTGATGGTGGTGCCGGTACTACCATCATCCAGTTTAGGATGCACTACAAAGCTGACCCATATTTTGGGACGGGTGTAGATCTTGCCATTCACACAGAAACGATTCAATTGAGGACGCAAAGCAATGAGTCGGACCATGGCAGCAATGATGATATGCATATAGCTTAGCTTTAAGCCTTCCTCTGCCTTGGCTTTTATGTACATATCCATGGGTTTACAATCAAAGGTGTCTTCGTACATGTTCATGGAATCAGTACGGGTTTTCATGATATAGGGCATAATTTTCTGCATGGGGTCCAAATCTCGAACGAGACGTCCATCCGGGCGCTTTCCAAACATATGAGCTCCTAACTGATGAAGGGAAAGAGATACTTCATCACAAAGTTTATAGTTTTTTAATAATTATACCCAATTCTACATATTTCTACAAGTTTTTTCTTAGGTGTGAACGATAAAAAGAGGGGGCCTCATATATACCCTAATGCAGGACTATATGGATTCGTCGGCCCTTGGCGAGGTGGGGCACGGGCTTAGTGACGCTACGTTTGAGTCCAAGCAAAAAAGAGAACGTCGCCAGACGTTCTCTTCAAGAATTACTTTGCAATTCTTTTGGTGTACAAAACTGTGCTCGCATAACCTTATTAAGGAAAAAAGTGTCCCAATAGGGTATATAGGGGGCATGGCTGGAACTCCCAAACCAACCTTACTTTATGGGGAAGTTGAAGTATCTCTTGGCATTATTATACGAGATGTCCTCCACGATTTCGGTGAGGATATCCATGTCCAGCGGGAATTCGCCGTTTTCTACCCAGTTACCCAGTAAATTGCAAAGGATACGGCGGAAGTATTCATGTCTGGTGTAGGACAGGAAGCTACGGGAGTCAGTAAGCATGCCGACAAACCCGGAAAGGTTACCTAAGTTTGCCAGAGAAACCATCTGCTCCTGCATGCCGGTTTTATTGTCGTTGAACCACCATGCACTACCTTGTTGTATCTTGGCAACTGCACTGTCATCTTGGAAACAGCCGATGATGGTACCGATGGACTGGTTGTCTCCAGGGTTCAAGCTATAGATAATGGTTTTGGGCAGTTCGCCGGTAACATTTAAAGCGTTTAAGAAATCAGCCAGCTGGGAAGCCGGTGTATTGTTAATCATACAGTCAAAACCGGTGTCTGCACCGATTTTCTTATACATAGCAGTATTATTATCACGTTTTACACTACAGTGAAGCTGCATAACCCAATTTCTGCGGGCATATTCACGACCTACGAAGAGCATAAACGCAGTTTTGAATTTTAATTCTTCTTCACGCGTAGGAATCATTCGGTTTTGTCTCTTTAAGAAGATAGCTTCCAGTTCATCCTCACTGGCAGGTACATGCATAACAAATTCCATACCATGATCGGAAACAGTACACCCCATGCTATCAAAATAGTCCATGCGGATGAGCAGAGCTTTCTTTAAGTCTGCAAAAGTATTAATACAACCCATATTGACAGATTCTGCCAAATGGTCCAGATAGTCCAAATATTCAGGCTTTTCAATGTACATGGCTTTGTCGGGACGCCATGCCGGAAGTACCTTCACGCCAAAGTCTTTATCTTCAGCGATAGCCTTATGCCATTCCAGAGAATCAATAGGGTCATCTGTGGTACAAATCAGTGTAACATTGCTCTTTTCCACCAGACCTCTGGCACCCATGGTAGGGTCTTTTAGTTTCTCGTTGCAAATATTCCAAACCTCATCAGCAGTCTTCTTATTCAGAACACCATGGTAATCAAAATAGCGTTGTAACTCTAAATGACTCCAGTGGAAGAGAGGGTTACCAATGGCTTTTCCCAGACATTCTGCCCATTTGCAGAATTTATCATAATCGGAAGCGTCACCTGTGATATATTTTTCTTCAATACCACAGGAGCGCATGAAGCGCCATTTGTAGTGGTCGGCACCCAGCCATAGCTGAGTGATATTGTCAAAATGCTTATCTTCTGCGATTTCACGGGGATTGATGTGGCAGTGATAGTCCAGAATAGGCATTTTGGCTGCATAATCATGGTAAAGGGTTTTGGCAGTTTCTGTTTCCAGGAGAAAATCCCGGTCCATAAATGTTTTCATAATAATCCTCTTTCTATATATTTTTACTTAGTAGTACCTCGTTTTACCAGCTCTGTGGCAAATACGGTTTCCCCAGGGCTGTCTATTCCGTTTAGGACATCCATCAGAGTCTGAATCAGGTGACCGCAGAGGGACTCTAGCTTGTTGTCGATGGAGGTCAGTTCCGGCTCACAGGTGCTGGTGAGCAGGGAATTGTCATAGCCGATAACAGATATATCCTCCGGCATTTTTAACCTTGCCGTACGGGCATATTTTATGGCGCCCATGGCAAGGGTGTCATTGGCGGCAATAATTCCATTGAAATTCAGACCCTGCTTAGTCAGCTTGGACAAATGCTTAGCCATGGCAGGTATATCCTCATGAGAACCCTGAAAATACTGTAAAAAGTCATTTCGGAAAAGACCACGGCTTTCCATGGCGGCACGAAAGCCGGCCATTTTACGTTTGGTACTGAAGGAGCGGGAGTTGTGGAAATACAGGATATCCTTTACTCCGGAATCAATCAGATACAGTGTGGCTTCATATACCGCAGTATAATCATCAGACAGAATTCCATATACATTGGGTGCATTTAAACTACCATTTAACATCATAACAGGTACCTGTAAAGCGGCATCCGTGATATATTTATTATCCTCATCTTTTTCAGAAATATAGGTGGAACCGATTAAAATAATAGCATCAACTTTTTTACTGATTAACACGTTCATGCTTTTTTTCATATTGTCCAAATCGTAACCACTGCAACAAAGGATGCTGTCATAGCCATTGGCACGTAAAAGTCGTTCCACAAAATAAATTGCCTTGGCCATATATAGGTCCGAAGAATCGGCACACATAAGACCGATGGTTTTCATAGTGTTCAGACCTAAACCTCTGGCAAAGGCATTGGGAGTATAACCGTATTGTTGCATGACATCCAATACTTTACGTTTTGTTTTTTCGCTGACATTGTTGCTACCGTTTAACACACGGGAAACGGTAGCGATGGACACGCCGGCTTTCTCGGAAATATCATATATAGTCATAAGTTACCTCTTAAGCACTTGTTTTAAATTATTGAAACTTGTGCGAGTACATTACTGTTCTCTTTTTTATCCATTGTATCATGTAAGTGTTTACATGAAAAGTAAAATTTTATAACAGACATTCGATTGTTAAATTCGGACGATTCAGAAGACTGACATAATCATCCCCACATTTGACGGTGGGACGGGAAAGCTTCTGCTTATTTATAAATACAATTGTACCTGTACGTCCGTCACTTAAGCGGCAGGGACTGGTTAAGTAGGTGTTGGCAATATTCTCTAAAAAAGGTAATAAAAAGTATGTGCCATACTTCTGGTATCCATTCTCCTCGAAGTTTTCAATCACATGGAAAGGACACATGGGACCACGGTAAACTCGGTTAGAGGTCATGGCATCATATACATCTGCAATGGCTACCATTTTGGCATAATCATCAATCTGTGGTTCAGTAAGAGCAGAAGGATAACCGCTGCCATCACAACGTTCATGGTGCATCAGTGCTACTTTACAGATAATTTCGTCGGCATCCTGTTCCCTTAGTAATTGATATCCGGCCATAGGATGCTTTTTAATTTCATCGAATTCCTCTTCTGTTAAAGAAGCCGGTTTTTGAATAATATCCTGATTGACTAAAAGCTTACCTAAATCATGCAAGAGTCCACAGGCAGTAGCAAGACGGGTTTCTTCTTCGCTCATTCGCATCCAACCTGCAAAGAGATGACAGATTAGTGCTACATTTAAGCAGTGGGAATATGTAGAATCATCAAATTCGTACATATTGTGAAGCATATCAAAAATGCTCATGCGACCTTTGGTGCTGGCAATAATATTAACTGCATTGTTGATAAGACCATCCACATCCAAGGGCTCATTCCTGGCAATGATTGCGTTCAATTTATCCTTTAAGATTTGAGCTTCGATAGTGTATATTTTCTGGAATTCCTGAAATTCTGCGCTGGTACGCACATGGTTATTTGTCATTTCAGGTGGAGGTACCGGTCTTTCATCCACGGCAACAGAGAGAACACCATGGATTGCTAAACGGTTAATCAAAAGGTCCGTCAGCGGTGTTCCCTTTCTGAGGATGAAACGATTATCATTTGATAGAATGTCTTGCGCGGCAACCATGCCGGGCATTAATTCTGATAATGGTACAACTCTCATATAAGTGCCTCGTGTTTAAGTCAATAATATACGGAAAACGTTATATTTATTATACCCTTTTTAGCTTAAGAAGTCAAACTTAAGATAATTAACATAATGTTTACAAAATATTCAGAGTTAGAAGGTTTTAGTGGGTTGAATACTTGCAAATAATCTGTTACAATATTCAGTGGGCTTTTTTGGAAAAAAGCAAGAAGGATGGAAAATATATGAGTTTAATTGAAAAGATTTTTGGTACACACAGTTCCAGAGAACTAAAGCGTATTGAACCGATTGTAGATAAGATTGAGGCAATGCGTCCGGAGATGATGGAGCTGTCCGACGGGGAATTAAAGGCAAAAACTACTGAGTTTAAGGAACGTTATGCAGATGGAGAATCCTTAGACGAACTTCTGCCAGAGGCTTATGCAGTGGTTCGAGAGGCTGCAAGACGAGTACTTAACACGGAACATTATAGAGTACAGTTGATGGGTGGTATTGTTTTACATCAGGGTCGTATCGCTGAAATGAAAACCGGTGAAGGTAAGACACAGACATGTTTGTTGCCGGCATACTTAAATGCATTAACAGGCAAGGGGGTACATGTAGTTACTGTTAACGACTATCTGGCAAAGCGTGATGCGGAGTGGATGGGTCAGGTACATGAATTTTTAGGATTAAAGGTGGGTGTAGTACTTAACAGTATGAGCCCGGAAGAGAGAAAAGCAGCTTATGCCTGCGATATAACCTATGTGACCAATAACGAATTGGGCTTTGATTATCTGAGAGATAATATGGTTACTTATAAGGAGCAGCTGGTGCTTCGAGACCTACATTTTGCCATCATCGATGAGGTGGACTCCGTATTAATCGATGAGGCAAGAACACCTTTAATTATTTCCGGTCAGAGCGGCAAGTCTACTGCTTTGTATGAGATGTGTGATTTGCTGGCACGTCAGATGAAGCGTGGTGCGGATATGCAGAGCATTTCCAAAATGGATGCTATTATGGGTATTGAGCAGCAGGAAACCGGAGACTTTATTGTAAATGAAAAGGATAAGGTAATTAACCTGACTGCACAGGGTGTAGAGAAAGTAGAGAAATTCTTCCACATTGACAACTTTGCCGATTCTGAAAATCTGGAAATCCAGCACATTATTATTTTGGCACTGAGAGCACACAATCTGATGTTCCGTGACCAGGATTATGTGGTTAAGGACAATCAGGTTATTATCGTAGATGAGTTTACCGGACGTATTATGCCGGGACGCCGTTATTCTGATGGTTTACATCAGGCTATTGAAGCGAAGGAAAAGGTAAAGGTGAAACGTGAAAGTAAAACCCTTGCTTCCATTACCTTCCAGAACTTCTTCAACCTGTTTGAGAAAAAGGCAGGTATGACCGGTACTGCATTGACCGAGGAAAATGAATTCCGCGAGATTTATGGCATGGACGTAATAGAAGTGCCTACTAATAAACCTATTGCACGTGTGGATCTTCAGGATGCGGTGTACAAGACCAAGGAAGAAAAGATTCGTGCCATTATAAATGCGATTGAAGAGGCTCATGCCAAGGGACAGCCCGTGTTGGTTGGTACCATTACCATTGAGGCCAGTGAAGAATTGAGTCGCAGACTGACCAAGAGAGGTATCCGTCATAAAGTGTTGAATGCGAAATTCCATGAAATGGAAGCTGAAATCGTAGCAGATGCCGGTATTCACGGTGCAGTTACCATTGCTACCAATATGGCAGGTCGTGGTACGGATATTAAGCTGGATGAGGAAGCAAGAGCAGCAGGTGGTTTGAAAATTATCGGTACGGAGCGTCATGAATCCCGACGTATTGATAACCAGTTGCGTGGTCGTTCCGGTCGTCAGGGTGATGTGGGTGAATCAAAATTCTATATTTCCCTGCAGGATGATTTGATGAGACTCTTCGGTTCTGAAAGACTGATTAATATGTTTAATGCTTTAGGTATTCCGGAGGATCAGGAAATCGAACATGGTGCATTGACCAAAGCAATTGAGTCTGCACAGAAGAAGATTGAGAATAATAACTTTGCTATTCGTAAGAATCTGTTGGAATATGACCGGGTAATGAGTGAGCAGAGAGAGATCATCTATGATGAACGTTGCAAGGTTCTGAATGGCGAAAGCATGCATGATGTAATCTATAAGATGATTACAGATATTGTGGAAAATTGTGTGGATATCAGTATCAATGATGATGCAGATGTGGATGATTGGGATTTCAATGAATTGAATGGTTTATTACTTCCTACCATTCCATTGGAACCTATTACGGCAGAACGTGTGAAGAAGGGCAAGAAGAGCAGTCTGAAACAGCAGCTGAAGGAAGAAGCTGTGAAGCTGTATGAAGCAAAAGAAGCAGAATTCCCTGAGACAGAAGCAATTCGTGAAATAGAACGAGTGATTCTTTTGAAGGTAATTGATAGAAAGTGGATGGCCCATATTGATGATATGGATCAGATGCGTCAGGGTATCGGTTTACAGGCTTATGGCCAGCGTGATCCGGTAGTAGAATACAAGATGAATGGTTATGAGATGTTCGAGGAAATGACGCAGAATATCAAGGAAGAGACCGTTCGTACCTTGTTCCGTATCACTGTAGAACAGAAGGTGGAACGTGAGCAGGTGGTGAAAATCACCGGTACCAACAAAGACTCCGCAATCCGCGGACCTGTCAAGAAAACTGATGACAAAGTATATCCCAACGACCCCTGCCCTTGTGGCAGCGGTCTCAAGTACAAACAATGCTGTGGTCGAAAGTAAGACAGAATTGGGACTTATTTTACGGAGAATTATGTGAGCGGGGAGTGGTTAATGTTCTACGGCACGGGTACTATAAAAACGTCGGTCCTTAGCGAGGTTTAAGCCGAAACGAAGTTTTGGCTTCGAGCTTAGTACCGTTACGTTTTTATCGTAGCGAGAGCGTGCCCGAGAGTAGAATATTAACTGCTCCCCGCGGAGTAAATCATTTAGAAAGAAGGTGACGTTAAGTGGTTGAATTAGATCAGATGAAATCAGAAATTCTGACTTACGAAACTCCTTTGGCGGAAGTGAGGGATTCACTTTGACCTGGACAGTAAGGCAAAGCGAATCGAAGAATTAGAGCGTGAG
>JAFXCD010000024.1 GCA_017521605.1 Lachnospiraceae bacterium
TAAATAACCCCTTCTAGGGGTGGCGAAGGCGGCAAAGGCGATAGGCTTGAACGAAGTGAAAGCCAGCGTCTTTAGGCGCTGGCCGGTAACAAAGGCTTATAGCCGCAGAGCAAACCACCCGTTAGACGGGTGGTGCTGATTGGGAAAAGTGCAGGAAAGTTATGTGGGGCATGGAGTTGTGAGAAAAACGCAATCGAGTTTTAGGGAGAAAGGTTAGTTTGAGGAGAGATGCGGATTGAGAGTTCAGGGGTGTTAGTTATTTAATGAGTGTGTTATAATGTTAAAAGAATTTTTGATTTTAGAAGAGGATACAAAAGTGCTTAAAATAGTTGCATTTAGGAATTGCTACGATTCGTAGCACCATTGTAAACAAGAGGTCCTTGTGGCTACAGGAGCATTCTGGTAGTATTTACTGTGAGAAAAGGAGGAGATAGTATGACTTTAGGAGAAAGAATAAAAGAATTTCGTCATATGGAGGGATTGTCACAGGAGGGGCTGGCAGAAAAGCTGAATGTATCCAGACAAGCAATAACCAAGTGGGAAAGTGATAATGGAGTGCCGGATGTAGATAATCTGATTGCGCTTAGTAGACTAATGGGTATTACTCTGGATGAGCTTGTATTAGGAGAGCAAAAAGATGTCGAAGTGATTAAAGAGGTAGCGATTAAGCAAAGAACCAATAATTGTAGGGTATACCTTATTGCTGTAGGTGGTTTTTCTTTTGCTGAAATTTGTTTGTTCATATCACTCATTTTAAATATTGCTAATGGTAATGATTTGGCCGCTATAGTTAATTTGATTAACATATTGGTTCTTTTGATTCCTATTACAATTCATCTGAAAAAGTATTTCGAAACAAAGGGACGGGGAGAGTAGTGCAGATATGGGTCATAAAATGAAAAAGTTAGTGACAATTGTTTTTGCAATTTTAGCGTCGGGAGTAGCTTATATCGTCTTGCACGAGTTGGGTCATATGATAATTATGCTTTCTGCCGGAGCAAAAATTACAGAGTTTAGTATATTAACAGCTCACGTTACAAGCGTGGGTGGAAGTTATAACAATCTGTCTGATTTGTGGCTCCATGTGAACGGAGTAGCATTTCCGGTGATTGCTTTGATGATATATATGTTACTTTATAGCAAGAAAACAAAGAATATGTTTTATCGTATATTTTCCTTTGTATTTTCAGTTTGTACAATAGGAACTATGGGAGCCTGGGTATTCATACCTTTCCTTTATGTGCAGGGAAATGCGCCAGTTGGTGATGATGTTACTGATTTTCTGTATAACTTTACACATGATCATCATCCACTGCTTGTAAGTGGAGTTGCATTGTTCATTATGACTGTTGCTATAGCGATTATGATTAAAAAAGGAATTGTGAAGAACTATATTTTGGAAATCAGGAGTGAAGTATGAAAGGTACTTCACTCTTTTTTAAGAAAGGTATTCAAATGAAAAATAGCATAAGGATTTAAGAGATAAATAGGATAGTTTTTATCTCTAAATGAGAGAATAATTGATGGAATTATCTTCATCATTCTTGTTGATATCTGCATCATTATGGTATAAAATGAAGGAGATAAATTTTAAATGAAGGAGATTTGGATGAAAAAATTTGATTATACAAAGATTCCGGAAAAACTGTTAACACCTGAAATTGTTCAAATGCTGGGATGTATTCATGAACATAAAGGAAAGCAAGAATTATTTGTGGAAGCTAATATAGATGAATTAAGAACACTTCTTGAGGTTGCGTTGATTCAGAGTACAGGTGCATCAAATCGAATTGAGGGTATCTTTACGAGTGATAAGCGCTTGGAAGAATTGGTAAAAGAGAAGGCCGAACCTAAAAATCGTTCGGAACAGGAGATTTCCGGTTATCGTGAAGTGTTGGCCAATATCCATGAGAGTTACGATTTTATTAATCCTAGGCCTAATATTATTCTACAGCTCCATAGAGATTTATATTCATTTTCTCAGAGGGGAGTTGGCGGAAACTATAAAAACTCGGATAATGTAATTGCAGAAACGGATGCACAAGGGAAGCAAAAAGTTCGTTTTGTACCAGTACCGGCTTTTCAAACGTCAGAAGCAATGGAAAAGCTTTGTACATGCTTATGTGAAGCTTGGGAAGAGAATAAAATTGATAAATTAATTCTAATTCCAATGTTTATTTTGGATTTTCTTTGTATTCATCCGTTTGATGATGGTAATGGACGTATGAGTCGTCTTTTGACATTGTTACTGTTTTATAGAGCCGGATATATCGTGGGAAAGTATGTGAGTATGGAAATGCTCATAGAAAAAACGAAAGAAACATATTATGAAGCCTTGGAAAGCAGTTCGAGTGGATGGCATGAAGACGAGAATACGTATGAGCCATTTGTAAAGTATTACCTCGGAATAGTTATTAAAGCTTACAGTGAATTTGAGAGCCGAGTAGAGCATTTAAGACATAAAGGTCTTTCAAAACCCGATAGAATCAAAGCTCTTATTGAAAGAAGAGTAGGAAAGATTTCTAAGAAGGAAATTATGGAACTTTGCCCGGATATCAGCAAAGTGACAGTAGAGAGAACATTGACTGAATTAGTGAAGAACGGATATATAGCAAAGGTCGGTGCGGGTCCGGCTACAGCCTATGTGAAGGTATAAGACTCGGAAAAACTGTTGCTTTAGTCCATTTCCCAAGTCCTGCCTTGCCAAGTTCTACACGCATTTCCCCGAGAAAAGAGGTGTCTTGCATCCGAGATAGCTCCCCCTAATAGCGAGTGCAACACAGGCAGCGTTGAATAATAAGTAAAATAAGGATTCTCCTCCTCAAACCGTAACGGTTTGGGGAGGAGTTTTTTAGTTGGAAAAAGCAGGGAATATGTATTAATTTCAAGCTGTGTCAATAATTAATTTGATACAACTCTCTTTATATGATATTGTAGTGTCATAAATAAAATGAGACACTGGATAACTATTATGATAAAAACATTAGACGAAGCATTATAATACGTAGCAGAATTGGAAGCAGAGAATAGAATATTGCTTGAAGAGGTGGAGCGTTATAGGTCTAGAAATCGTGCCGGTCGCAAGAAGCATGATGAGACATGGACTGCATCATACAATGACTTTGCCGCGAAGTACGAAAAGGGTATGACCATTATGGAGATTGTAGCCCAAGGTGGAATTGGCCAAAGAACAGCATGCCGATATAAAGCGTATCATGACGAAATACGGAAGATAGGAGGGGAAGGCAGTGCAAAAGAATGAAATTATATTGTTTGAGACTGCAGATAAATCAATAACCATTCAAGTAAATGTTGGACAGGAAACGGTTTGGTTAAATAGAAATCAGATGGCTGAACTCTTTGACAGGGATGTAAAGACCATCGGAAAACATGTGAGGGCTGCATTATAGGAAGAACTTGATGAGTCAACTGTCGCAAATTTTGCGACAGTTCAAAAAGAAGGTAATCGAACCATAGAGAGAAATATAGAATATTATAATCTTGATATGATATCTCCATTGGTTATCGTGTAAAATCCAAACGGGGAGTGGAATTCCGGCGTTGGGCAAACTCTGTATTAAAGCAGTACATACTTCAAGGATACGCTGTAAACAATAATCGTATTGCACAGTTGAACGAGGTAATACAAATTATGAAGCGTACAGAAAATGCTTTAGACAGCAGGGTAATGCATCAACTTATAAGATATCAAATGAAGAATGTAAAGAAGTGATTGCCCAAATGCGGTTTGGAGCTGAATCCGACTTGTTTGGCAAGGAAAAGGATGATTCTTTTCGGGGAAGTATTGGTAATATATATCAATCCTTTGATGGACAAGAGTTTTACCCTACATTAGAGGAAAAAGCGGCACACTTACTCTACTTTGTAACGAAGAATCATAGTTTCTATGATGGAAATAAACGCATTGCGGCTACGATGTTTCTTTATTTCTTAGATAAGAATGGTGTGTTATTCATGGATACCCAAAAGCTTATTGATGATTATACATTGGTAGCGCTCACGATTATGATTGCAGAATCCAGACCGGATGAAATGGAAATGATGATTACGGTTATTATGAATTGTTTAAAGTAATCAATGTGAGCAGTGGATTTGTGTTATAATGAAAATAGTTAAATTTGATTAAATAGCTGATAGCATCAATCATGTGAAAAGAGGAGATAGTTAGCAGATGAATGTTGTAGTAGCGATGGATTCTTTCAAAGGCAGTCTATCCAGTCTGGAGGCAGGTAATGGGGTGAAGGAAGGGATATTAAAGGCAATGCCGGGTGCCAATGTGAGCGTGTATCCCCTGGCTGACGGTGGTGAGGGTACCGTGGAGGCGCTGGTTCTGGGACTGAATGGTAAGTTGGAAAAAGTGATGGTTACCGGCCCTTTAGGTGAACCGGTAGAGTGTACATACGGGATATTAGAATCTACAGGAACTGCTGTCATTGAAATGTCCCAAGCGGCAGGAATAACACTGGTTCCTGAG
The DNA here is from genome assembly GCA_017521605.1 of Lachnospiraceae bacterium. Lineage (GTDB taxonomy): Bacteria > Bacillota > Clostridia > Lachnospirales > Lachnospiraceae > Acetatifactor. The sequence goes on from JAFXCD010000024.1 coordinate 4,496, forward strand.
CAGGATCGTAATCCGCTAAATACAACTACATATGGCGTCGGCGAAGTAATAAAAGATGCAATCAGAAAAGAGTGCCGACATTTTATCGTGGGTATTGGCGGCAGTGCCACCAACGATGGTGGTATTGGTATGCTTCAAGCATTGGGTTATGGTATGCTTGATTGTGATGGCATGCAGGTTGCTTACGGAGCAAAAGGATTGGAGCAATTGGTAACCATTCATGATGATGATGTGATTCCGGAATTAAAAGAGTGCGATTTCCGTATAGCGTGTGATGTGGTGAATCCTTTATGTGGAGAAAAGGGTTGTAGTACTATTTTCGGACCCCAAAAAGGAGCTACTCCAACTATGATTGCACAGATGGATCAGTGGCTTGAAGCTTACGCAGCCTTGACTGCTGCAAAATATAAAAATGTAGACGTAAGCTTTCCGGGAACCGGAGCGGCAGGTGGTATGGGGTTTGCTTTCTTGGCCTATACGAATGCGGTGCTGGAATCCGGTATAAAAATTGTACTTGATGAGACCAAATTAGAAGAACATATTTTGAATGCAGATATGGTGGTTACCGGAGAAGGAAGGCTGGATGGACAAACTATTTTTGGTAAAGCGCCGATTGGAGTGGCTGAACTCGCAAAAAAGTATGGTAAAAGAGTTTTGGCATTTGCAGGAAGTGTAACCGAAGACGCAATAGAGTGTAATGCTCATGGTGTAGATGCTTTCTTTCCGGTTCTCCAAAATGTTTGTACATTACAGGAAGCTATGGATAGTGATAATGCAAAGAAAAATATAATTTCTACCGTAGAGCAGGTCTTTCGTTTGATTGATTTTATGGGAAACAAATAAAGCAAGGGAACCGGGAGGGTGACTAAGGCATTTTTTTATTACAAATTGCGTAACGCAATGTCCTGTTGCGTGATTTTTAGGCGGAAATGGCATATATTTTGTGTATGAGGTGGCGGTGAGATAATTTGTTTTGCCCACTGAAAAATATTTTCGGGAGGAAAAGTATATGAGCAATATTGGCAAGAACATTAGTAAGTTGAGAAAAGAGCAGGAAATGACACAGGACCAGTTGGCAGAAAGATTGCATGTGACAAGGCAGGCTGTATCGAATTGGGAGAACGGAAAGACACAACCCGATGTGGAGACTTTAGGTCAGCTGGCAGAATGTTTTGGAGTATCTGTAGAGATGCTGATTTATGGCAGGACTGAAGCACAGAATAATAATATTGTAATAGAAAAGACCGTTAAGAAGGGCATTGATGAATCTGTTGCCGTGGGAATTGCACTGGCAGTAGTGATTTCTTACACAAAATGGCAGTCCATCGGCTGGGCGATCTTCCATGGATTATTGAATTGGGTATATGTTATTTATTATGCAATTAAGTACTAAATTTTTAAGAACTTGACCTTGTGATACGTATTTAGGTGTTAGGGGGAGAATGTTAGTTGTTGTATTTGTATGTTATGATGAAAGTAAACTTTTATGTTGCAGACAGTGGAGCTTATATAGGGATAATAAGCGAAAATGTAAAGTCTGTGTTACAAGACTTTGAAAAAAAGCACATCTTAGTTGGTTTTGATGTAATGTGCTATGTGTCATAATGGTAATATCTTAATTATCTATTGGCCGATAGAACAAATGTGAAAAAATTTGATTGGAGAAGTACTTATGAGTTTAGGAACTAACATACAATATTTACGCAAATTAAACAAACTAACACAGGAACAATTTGCTGAGAGGATGAGCATTACAAGACAAACTGTTTCAAGATGGGAAGCAGATGAGGTAACGCCGGAGCTTAACAAACTTGTTGAGATGTGTTCCATGTTTTCCTGTAAATTAGATGAACTGGTTAGAGAAAATATGTCTGCCAAGGAGGAAATCTATTCTGAAGTGGAGATTAGAAAAGTGCCTGCTTTCAAAATGGCAAGATACGTAATGATTTCACCTAATCCGGAATCGGATGTGCTGAATTATATGAAGAATTGGGGCAAGATGAGTGGACTGGTTGCTTCAGATCCAAACGCAAAACTTATTGGATGGGATTTCCCTTTTGTGTCTCAGGAATTACATACCAGATTTGGTCTTCATGGATATGTTGCTGCGTATGTACTTCCGGAAGGATTTCAGACGAACTGTCCGGGCGTGGAATATACTCAAAATAGAGAGGCAGAGTATGCAGTTATTACAGTAACAGAACCTTCCGTACAGCCTTTTGAGAGAATACCAACAGGATATAAATATATCATGGAATTTTTACAGGCTAACAATTTTAAAGATAAATTATGCGATGATATCATTAGTTGTTTCGAGCATGAATATGAAAAAGATGGTGTAGGTTATATGGATATCTATGTGCATGCTGCCAGTGTTACTAAAGTTGATGCATATTCTACGTTTCATTAATGTATGCTTAAATGAAATAAGAGGATGATTGTACAATGAATAAAATCAATTATATTAAGCAACCTACAGAATACCTATGTGGTCAGGCTTGTGTTGCCATGCTTGCAGAGGTAACGGTAGAAGAAGTAGTTTCTGTCATGAAAAAACGATAAAGGTACAGGGAAAAAAGATATTGAGAAGGTGCTTAACTATTATGGAATTAGGCAAGCAAAGACGATGAAGAAAGCAGATAACTCTTCTGTTTTGCCTAAAGTATGTATTCCCAAAGTGCTCTTGCCAAAATACAGTCATTGGATTTTATATTATGATGGAAAATATTATGATCCGGAATTTGGATTGATGGAAGAAATATATCAAAAAGCAAGAATTCAATCATATTTGGAGATTTTTGTTGACGAAGATTAGGGGTAATAATTTGAAGAACTTTTGATTTTCATAAGTCCGTAAACTTTTAGACTTACGAGATGCTAGAAATTAGTAGAAGATTTGAAGTTTTCGACCTTCTTGTGGCAATTAGATGTGAATCAGGTGTATGATATTTATGGTGATGTCATTGACATACTTCATATTTGATGCTATATTATTGCTATTAAAGGAAAGGCACATCGTTTGATGTGAAAGGTGATGAAATGATTAGATAGTCTGATTTGGAAACATATTTAATGATTAGAGCCTGTAATAGGTTTTATTAGTGTTACCGAAATTAGACTATGATTCATGGATTACCTTTTGGTTTGAAAAGGTTTATTTGTGTATGGTCTGTTTTCGAGAGAAAGCGGACCATTTTTTATCGTAAGAGTTTTCTTGATATGGAAATAAGACTAGATTACAGGCTCCGATAAGATTAAGAAACGGAGGATAAATTTTATGAGAACCATAAGAACAAAACAGTTTCAGGTATTAACGGATATCGATATGGCGTGGGATTTTTTGGTGGAAATGTATAATATAGCTTTAAGTGAGGGAAAAGAAAGCATTAAAGCCCCGTTCTTTGAGTATGCTTTGACATCTGCATGGATGAATAAAAACTATTTATATCTATCCCGCTTCTGGTTGGAAGAAGATTTGGTAGTAGGTTTTGTTTTCTATGAAAATCTGACAGACATTTATTTTGTTTTGCGTCCAGGCTATGAAGAATTGGCAGAGGAAATGGTTGTATATGCCAAGGACGCTTTTTATGAGTGGAACGGAGAAAAGAATTTCATGTTTTCTAAGGGACAAAAGGAACTTATGGAGGCTGCCGAAAAGAACGGATACCGGTTGGCATATATAGATAAAACCCACGTATTGGACATGACAAAGGCGGAACTTAACTTTGAGTTGCCGGAAGGATTTCATTTTGTGAAACCGAAGGATGTGGACCCGGTAAAGCTAGCAAGATGTACTTGGAAAGGCTTCAATGAGTGGGAGTTGGGACCGTTTTTAGATTGGGATGTTCCGAATGATAGATCGGATTGGACTCCGCATAAATCCTATACCGATGTGATTAGCAATATTATGGCACCGCCACCTCATTTCAAGGATGAATATGATGTAATTATTGCAAATGAAGAAGGAGACTATGTATGCTACTCCGGAATGTGGTGGGTGCCGGAAAACGGTCTTGCGTATATGGAGCCGTTGTGTACCATACCGGAATACGCTCATAGAGGCTTGGCGGCTGCAGCATTAACTGTTCATTATCGAAGATTTAAGGAAATGGGCGGTAAGCTTTTGACCGGAGGCGGAAGTGAATTTTACAAAAAGATAGGATATGATGTGGAGGAGTATTCCTGGGTTTATAAGAAGGCGTAATCAGGTCCGGTTAAGTCCGTAATATTTTAGTTTTATGGAGTAGTGAAGTGGGGAATGCCAATCCGATTCGTGTATTAGATTTCTTTGCTAAACAGTTCAAAACGTCCATTTGTCAAGTCACGACTTACCATGAATTATATGGACTTCATCGAGAAATGGGGTATCTTACACCCAAGATAGCTACCCCTTTGTGCGAGTGCAGCGCAGGCTAGTTTGAATAATAAATAATGTTTTCTATTAAAATCTTTCGCTACCCCACTTTCCGGTGGGGTAGCTGTTTTTAATTATGTACAATAGTTCTAAGGTTTTGTGCTGTATGTTGTTGGTGTGTATGATGGTGTGTTATAATGTGTGTGAACCATGATGAAATTGAACTATATGGGAGATTATAGGTATGCAGATAAGAAAAGCTACGAGGGACGATATTGAAGCATTAAGAGCATTGTATTTAGAATTGGAACAAGATGCAGTTAAATATCAGCCGGAACATTTTGTGATTGGATATAGAGATGATGACTTTTTTGAGAATATCTTTAATAGCGAAAATCAAGATATTTTAGTCGCTGAAGCAGAAGCAGGGGTGGTTGGATTTTCTCATGTCATGATACTGAAACAGAAAAATGTGGCATGTCTTAAGCCACAAACATTAGTGTATATTCAAGATTTAGATGTGATAACACAGATGCGTGGTCAAGGAATAGGTTCACTACTAATGAAAACAAGTAAAGAGTATGGAATTGCTCATGGAGCTAACTTTATTAGAACACAGGTGTTTCCGCAAAATATAAGAGGTATGAGATTTTATGAAAAAAATGGCTTTTGTGAAATGATGAAGACCGTAGAATGTCTAATCAAAGAATAATGGCAAAAAAAGTCGAGAAACCATTTCTTCCTGTGTTGTATACTGTTATTGCAAGGAGGTAATAAGGTGATAGAACATATTGAAGCGGTTCAAAGGATGCAGGATTATATTAAAATGAACATTGAGAATGATATGGCTATTGCTGGGATAAATCAAATCCACGAATTCAGCTGGAACCAATCGGAACAAGAGGGTATATTGAGTTGTGTCCGGTAAAAAGCATGGAGTGAATTAATTTGAAGTTAACAACCTGACAAAACTTCGCAAGCCAGGAAATGTAATCATCTCAAATTGCTCCTATAATAGGCTTCGACAGGAGGAATAAAGTATGGAGTGGATAGCAGCAATGCAACAGGCAATTACTTATATGGAAGAACATCTTATGGAGGAAATTAACTATGAAGATGTAGCGAAACATGTGCACACTTCGAGCTACGAGTTTCATAGGGCATTTAGCTTTCTTACAGGGATGACTGCCAATACCTATATTCGCAACCGGAGGTTGTCTTTAGCAGGTAGAGAAATTGTAGAAACCGATGCTAAAATAACAGACATTGCGCTTAGATATGGTTATGAAACACCGGAGAGTTTTACAAAGGCATTTACAAGGTTTCATGGGATTGCGCCTAAATTTGCCAGAGAAGAATCTGCGAAGCTCTTACTTTTCAATCCACTTGTTATTAAAATAACTGTGGAAGGTGGTAAAAGTATGGATTACAGAATCGTACAAACAAAAGAACAAAAATTTATTGCAGTGGTAAGAAGTTTTCAAAATGAAATTATTAATGATGAGGAAAATCATGATATTCCTGATTTTTGGGGAGAGTGTAATGACAAAAATCTAATAGGGCCGATTTGCAATCTGCGACCGGAAGGAAAGCGAAACTTGTATGGGTTATGTTCTCCGACAAAGGAAGGTGTTGATACGTTTGAATATGGAATTGGTGTCTTGATTGATGAAGATACATCGGAGTTTGATTTCTCAGAAATGCAAAAAGCAGGTTATAGTATCTGGGATGTGAAACCGGGAACTTATGTTGTATTTGACTGCATCGGTGAGGATGGTGATTGTATCGGTGACACTTGGGCTAAATTCTATAAAGAATTCTTGCCACAAATGGGGTATGAATCAGAAGCAGAAACAGATTATGAAATATATTTTGAAAAAGGAAGAAGGGGTCTATTCTGTGAACTGTGGATTCCGGTAAGAAAAAAATAATGAAATCTCCGCCTCAAACCATAACGGTTAGGGGAGGAGATTTTTTTGTGGGGAATAGGGAAAAAAACTATGTGGTGTATGGAGTTGTGAGGAAAGTGATTGATAATTCGTAAGTATTATGATATGATTAAAAACGAACACATATTCGATGACTAATGGGGGGAGGACATGAAAATGGAGTATAATAGATGTATTAAAGAGTCTTTCACGGTTGTTGGAAAGGAAGGTTCAACAACAGCAGGAGAAGGATTTATTCAGAACTTATGGGAAGAGGCTAATGGTCATTTTAATGAAGTGTCACATTTGGCAAAAAAAGATGATAAAGGGAACATTGTTGGCATATGGGGAGCAATGTCAGATATGTCACGTTCTTTTCAACCGTGGGAAGATGGATTTGCCAAGGGACTCTATTTGGCAGGAGTAGAGTGTGTAGATGACGCTGAGGCTCCGGAAGGATGGACAAAGTGGGTGATTCCGGGGTATGAGTATCTTTATGTAGAGTGTGAAGGGGAGAATACATTTCTTCAGGTGATAAAGTACATGGAAGAGAATAAGATTCCACTTGTTGGTGCAGTACATGATTTTACCTGTCCGGAGACCGGTAAAAATTATATGTTTTTCCCTATTGGGAGACTGTAAGAATAGTGACAAAGATACAGATTTTTAGGGAGGAAAAAATCATGGCAAAAAACGATAATGCACATGCTATCAGGTTGATTGATAGTTTAAGAAGAAATATAGGAAGTGATGTGGGAGATGAAGTTGAAGAGAACTACCCATTGTCAAAAAGTGCTAATATCGAGAAGAAATATGAATGGGCAAAGAATGTATGTGATTATCTTGATGAGCACTTTGATACTGAAACAATCATGAGTCTTAGAAAAGAATGTAGATGTAATGATGGCAAATCGATAGCAAACAAGATTTTAAAGTATTTGAACAAAGCAGATAGCATTGAACAGTTTGTAAAGGAGTTTAATGCAAACGGATCCTTTGCATTTCTTGAATACATATCGGACAATAAGATTCTTTTTTGTTATCCGGAATGCTATTGCGCTTGTATAAAAAGAGTACCGGGAGAAGTATCAAGAAGTTGGTGTTATTGCACATTGGGAAATGCAGAAGGAATTTTTAGAGAAGTGTTTAAGCGAGATGATATCAAAGTTACACTACTTGAAAGTATAAAGACTGGTGGAGACAAATGTGCAATTGAGGTGGAATGGTAAAAAGAATGAATCAATCACAATGGATAAATTAGTATTTTTTCTGCTGGAGGTGTTATGTTGAATACGGATTATAAGATAGAGGCAATAAAAGTCCTATTGAATACGGATTGTATTTTGACAAGATATTATTCGTTGATTCCATACAAAGACATTCTGATAGAAAACTTGAATAAAATGGGATGCCATACAAAATCAGATTGCATGAAATTATCAGATGAGTCTTTATTAGAAGCGGGTTTATCGGATATTGAAATGGCACACCTCTTTAGAGCGTTTCTGGTTTTGTACGATATAAATCCGACGAAATTAAAAGAAATTAATTCTTTTTGTAAAGAGAAGGAAGAAATACAATCTTTTCAAGAATTGTATCAGTTGCCTGGGGTAAAAAAGACGAGAGCAATGCTCTATTTTAAGGCAGGTTTTCGATCTTTGGATGATATTGCAAATTCTTCGCCTCAAGAAATCATTGCAAAAACAGAGAACATTATAAGAAAAGAAAATCTGAGTTTAAAGGTGCCATTGATGAAGGAAGTTAAGACTCATATAGCTGTTGCAAGAGCATTTACAGATGTTTTGAAATAGACAAAATAGAGCAAACAAAGACAGGAATCCTAATGCCTCAGGACATATAATCATACGTGACAGATATGACACCGACAGAATATTTGCGAAATCGACGCCTTTCACAAGCGGGGGCGGAGCTGGCAAATGGAGACAAACGTGTTATAGATGTGGCATTGAAGTATGGATATGATTCGCCGGAAAGTTTTGCGAAAGCGTTCTCCAGATTTCATGGTTTTTCGCCAATGCAAGCTAGAAAAGGTAGTCCTATTAAGTTTATGAATCGGTATACAATCCGAATCACAATCGAAGGAGGCAATATTATGGAATACCAAATTGAAAAGTGGGAAGCTATGGATTTGCTTGTACATACGAAGACTTTCCATGTAGAAACAAGTGAGAAGGAAATACCTGTATTCTGGGATGAATATTATGAAAACGAAGAATATAGAAAGATACCGGGATACTTAGGAATTTGCGCACATAAGAAGACAGATAGTGATGTGCTTCAGTATGGAATTGGGTGTAAAGCTTCTGATGTGGAAGGCATTCCTGAAGGATTTGAGATTATACATATTCCGGAATATTCTTGGGCAGTATTTCGTTGTGTCGGACCATCACCGGATGCTATTCAAGCAATGTGGGACAGAATTTATAATGAATGGCTCCCAATAGCAGAATATGAACTGATACCTGATTATTATATTGAAAATTATTTGCCGGGCAATCCAACAGCACAGGATTATGTAAGTGAAATCTGCATTCCGGTGAAAAGGTGTTGATTTAGTTTATGAACAATAGTAGCTTACAAACAATTTAACACTACTTGGCATAAGGCTTGCAGAAAGTAAATAAATGTATGAAAAATGGCTCAGATTCGTAACGGTTCTGAGCCATTGCTTGTTTGTGGGAGAAAGTGGCAGAAAGCTATGTAGGGTATGGAATTGTGAGGAAAAAGCAATCGGGTGCTGGGAGAAATATTGGCTTTAGGATAGTCGTCAATTGTGAGTTTAGGGTATAAGATATTGAGTAGGTGTGTTATAATGTTGAAAGACATTTTGATTTTAGTAGAGTGAACTAAAGAGCTTAAAGTAATTGTATTTAGCCATTAGTATGATACGTAGCACAAATCTAAACAAGAGATTCTTGTTGCTACTTTGGTCTAATGCCAGTATGAACTGTGAGAGAACGGGAGGAATATAAAATGAAGAGTATTAGTTTGGATGAAAAATGGAGATTTAGAAGAAGTTTTTTGGATTCCGTGGGAATGTTGTCACAAGACTTAGGTGTAGAGGTGAATCTTCCTCATGACGGAATGATTGGAACGCCTGTATCGCCGGATGCACCTGCTAAGTCGGATAGTGGATATTTTGTAGGTGGGTTGACCAATTATACCAAATATGTTTTGATTCCTAAGGAATGGGAAAATGATTGCGTGGGATTAAAATTTGATGGAGTTATGATGAATGCTACGGTCGAGATAAACGGTTGTAAGGTAGGTCTTCAGCATTATGGTTACGTACCATTCTATGTAGATTTAACTAATTATGTGACTTTTGGAGAAGAGAACCGTATTACGATTAATCTCAATACAAGTATGCAAACCAATTCACGTTGGTATACCGGGTCAGGATTGTTTCGAGGGGTAAAGCTCTGCCATGGCCCAAGAGTACATATTGTCACGGATGGAGTAGTTGTAAATACGAAGGAAGTGGCGGATGGATATGCCTTCTTAGAAGCACAGGTGGAAGTAGAAAATGCCACATTGGAAAACAGACTGGTGGAAGTATCAATATTGATTTCAGAAGAGGGAGAAAAGGAGATTCTGACTAAAACAAAACGTGTGATACAGATTAATCCCGGCAAGAAAGAAATTGCAAGAATCGACCTTCATCTGAAGAATCCAAAACTTTGGAATGTGCAAGAACCTAATTTGTATCAGGTTAAGGTTCTGGCTAAGGATTTGGGAGTATATCGTACCCATTTTGAGAAAGCTGAGCATTTTTACGTGGATGAAGCAATGACTCTGTTGGGGATTCGTACCATTACTGCAGATGCAGTTCGTGGTCTAAGAATTAATGGGAAAGAAGTAAAATTGAAAGGTGGTTGTTTGCATCATGATAATGGATTACTGGGGGCGGTGAGCCTTTATGAGATGGAAGCAAGAAAGATAAAGAAATTAAAGGAAGTAGGCTTTAATGCCATCCGTACTGCTCACAATCCACCCTCTGCAGCACTGATTGAGGCATGTGACCGTCTGGGAATGTATGTGTTTGATGAGGCTTTCGATGCTTGGGGCATGGGTAAACGCGGAGGTGATTATAACCAATATTTTGCAACAGATTGGGAAAAGGATATCACCGCTTTAGTAAGAAGAGACAGGTCCCATCCTTCCGTTATTATCTGGTCCACCGGAAACGAAATCCCGGAAAGAGGAGGGCTTGGAAACGGATATACTCTGGCTACACAGCTTGCTGAAACAATTCGTAAGCTGGACGGGACCAGACCTGTCAGCAATGGAATTTGTACCCTTTGGAGTGGTTTGGATGATGCACTGGCAACGGGGCGTAATCAGGAGCAGAATGCTTCTGAGGAACAGTCTTCTGTTATGTGGGAAAACATTACGGAGCCCTTTACTAATGGATTAGATATTGTGGGATACAATTATATGGAAGACAATTATGAGAAGGACCATGAAATGTTCCCAGAAAGAGTTATACTGGGTTCAGAGAATTTTGCCAAGGAAATCGGCTATCGCTGGCCCTTAGTAGAGCGCCTTCCTTATGTCATAGGTGATTTTACTTGGACAGCTTGGGATTATCTGGGAGAAGCCGGAATCGGAAAAGCAGTATATGTAGATGCTGAAGATTCATTGGTACAAAAAGGAACATGGTCATTGATGCCACCATCAGGGTCTCCGTTTCCATGGAGAACAGCCAATGATGCAGATTTTGACATTATGGGACATATGCTTCCGCAAGGAGCTTACAGAAGTGTTGTTTGGGGAAGTAACAAAACGTATCTTTTTACCTTACATCCGACGACTTTTCATAAGGTTGAGATGATGACTATGTGGGGATTCCCGGCAGTTCTTTCCTGCTGGAATTATGCCGGTTATGAAGGCGAGCCCATAGAATTGGTTGTTTATTCCAATGCTGAAGAGGTAGAAGTGCTTATAAACGGGAAGTCTATCGGAAGAAAGTCAGTTTGTATGGAAAGACCTATGCCGAATTCTGTACATTTTAAAACCGTTTATGAGCCCGGAAAAGTGGAGGCTGTAAGTTACTGTGGTGGCAAAGAAATTAGCAGGGATGTACTGGTGACCGCTGGAGAGCCGGCTGGGATTGATTTGATTCCGGAAAAATTGGAAATGAGAGCAGATGGACATGACCTTATCTGCCTGAACGTGGAAATCAGGGATAAGGAAGGTTGCTTAGTGCCGGATGCATCTGTTCCGATAAAAGCAGAAGTATACGGATGTGCAGTACTTGCCGGTTTTGGTTCTGCGAATCCGGTGACAGATGAGGATTATACGGATGATTTCACGGTAAGTTACAGAGGTCGTGCCATGGCTATAATACGTTCCGGTTACGAAAGTGGAAGCGTTAATGTCAAGGTGTCAGCAGAGGGTATGGAATCTGTGCAGGTAGAGCTACAGGTAATTGGCACCGGCAATTAAGAAGAATGGTGTGTAGGGAATCCAATCTGTGGTTGGATTCCCTTTAAAATGTTCAAACCAACGCGTTATTGTTTTTGTGTGCCTGAAGACACTAAGTCTACTTTCCGTAGGTAGTAAAATAATCCTCTTACAGTTATGATATAAATACGGAGGTGACAAAAAGATGAATCAATATGTTACAGGAGCAGTTATCAAAGAATTGCGTGAAAAGAAAAATATGACCCAGGCAGAATTCGCTCAAAGGTTATGCGTTTCGGCTAAAACCATATCAAAATGGGAGACTGCAAAAGGGTATCCGGATATTTCTTTGTTGGAACCCATTGCAAGTGTTTTGGGAGTTTCTGTTACGGAGCTTATTTCTGGAAATACAGTCAGTAACGGAAATGTGTCTGCGAATATACTACGTTCGAAATTTTATGTGTGTCCGGTTTGTGGAAATATCGTACATAGCATGGGCGAATCAGTAATTCAATGTCATGGAATATTGCTTACACCATGCCAGGCGGAAGAAACCGACGAGAAGCATATGATATTTGTGGAACGAGTTGAAGATGAATATTATGTTCGCATAGAGCATGAAATGACCAAACAGCACTATATCACTTTTGTTGCGACATTGTCTGCAGATAAGTTGCAGATGATAAAGCTTTATCCGGAAGGAAATGCAGAAGCACGATTTAAGATAAATGGAGTGAAAAGGATACTATTTTATTGTAATAGAGATGGCTTATTTACTATAAATGTGATGAAAGGAATTGATGATAAGCAAGCGTCCTATGATGATGTGGAAGAATGTCGGGCATTGGAACTGACAGCAGAGAAACTATTTAAAATATTATAAAAAACTACAGTTTGAGGTATCGCTACATATTATTCTGTGTTATAATAAAATATATGCAAAACCTTGATGAATCGTGAATTTAGAATAAGGTGATTCATGACAAGGAGAGGCATAAATGTATTGAGAGTGGAAGGAATCGTTAGGAGGAATTTATGGAGTATCATGTGGCGAAAACAGGAAATGACGGGGCACAAGGAACCCAAGAACAGCCCTTTTTGACTATTTCTAAAGCAGCACAGGTGGCTGTGGCCGGGGATGTGGTTATGGTACATGCAGGTGTGTACAGAGAGTGGGTAAGCCCGGTAAATGGTGGAACAGAGGATGCAAGAATTGTGTATCAGTCCGTAGGTGATGGGGAAGTAGTGATTACCGGTGCGGAACAGTTGAAAGATTGGAAAAAGGTCGATGGTCAGGTATGGACTGCAGAAGTAGATAACAGTATCTTTACGGTACGAAATCCCTTCAAGGAAGATTTGGCCGGAGACTGGTTGTTTAAGGGCGCATTTGTGCCTCATTTGGGTGATGTATACTTGAACGACATGCCAATGTATGAAGCGGCATCTGTAGAAAAGTTGTTGGAACCTGAGGTTTGGCCGGATGCCAAGTATGCAGAAGAGTCTAAGTTGGTATGGTATGCGGAAGTTGGAGAAGAGACTACCAAGTTTTGGGCGAATTTTGGTGATGTAGATCCCAGAGAGGAAAATGTAGAAATTGTTGTACGTCCTTTCTGTTTCTGGCCGGAGAAGACAGGGCTTAATTATATTACCGTGAAAGGTTTTACTATTTGTAAGGCAGCACCTCAATGGGCACCTCCAACTGCATTGCAGGAAGGTATGATTGGACCTCATTGGAGTAAGGGCTGGATTATTGAAGATAATGAGGTTTTTGGTACAAAATGTGTTGGTATCAGTTTGGGCAAGGATTTGGATGAGGGACACAGCAGAGGACCTAAAGGTAAGGATAAGTTTGGTACCCAGAGAGAACAGGAAGTGATTTTTCATGCTTTACAAGGCAACTGGCACAAGGATAATATTGGTAGTCATATTGTGCGGAACAATATTATTCACGATTGCGAGCAGGCCGGAGTGGTAGGTCATTTGGGTGGTGCATTTAGTACCATTGAAGGTAATACCATCTACCATATTCATCATAAGATGATATTTCATGGTGCAGAAGTGGCAGGCATCAAGCTACATGCATCTCTGGATACGCAAATTATTAATAATAAGATATATGGCTGTTATCGTGCTATTTGGCTGGATTGGCAGGCACAGGGCACCAGAATAAGCAGGAACGTTTTTTTTGACAACAAATCAGAGGATTTCTTCGTAGAGGTATGCCACGGTCCTTATTTGGTGGATCACAATCTGTTCCTGTCCAAGATGAATTTTAGAAATTTGGCACAAGGTGGTGCTTTTGTACATAATCTTTTTGCCGGAAGAATGGTACTGCGTGAGGAACTGTCCAGATGGACTCCTTATCATTTCGCACATGAAACAGCAGTAGCCGGTTATAACAATTTTACAGGTGGTGATGACCGTTATGTAAATAACCTGTTCCTGTTTGATGGCGATGAAGACAAGTCTGTTAAGCCTATGACTTTCTTTGAGCATTTGCCTCTGCCTCCTCGTAAGGAGAATAAGGAGAAGGGTCAGATTATGGATGGTGTGCCGGATGATTCTGTTTGTTATCTCTATCCTTCAGGACTTTCTGCTTATGATAAATATCCTAATGGTACCGAGAAGAAGCCTTGGGAGTATACTGAGGAAGAACGTAAGGAAAGAATGGAAAAGTATGGAAATATTTATCCGTTAGGGCGATGGGCGATTCCTGTAAAGATTAAGGGAAATGCTTACTTTGGCGGTGCGGAAGGTAGTGCGCATGAGCCGGAAGCAAAGGTTTGTGCAGAGGTAGGTATTACTGTGGAACTTTCTGAAAAGAAGGATAAGGTATCTATATGTATCAAAAATCCGGAACTTCTTGGAGGTGAAGGTTCTGAGCTTCTGTCCGCTGATACTCTAGGCGAATCCTATCATGCGGAAATGGCTTATGAGAATCCGGACGGAACCAATATTGTATTTGATACGGACTTTTTCGGAAAGAAGCGTCCTACAGGCAATGTAACACCGGGACCTTTTGAAGTGATGGGTGTGGAAGAAATGGAAAAAGAGTTTGTGCTATAAAACCTATTTAGAAAAAGTTTTATTGTACTTAAGTTAAGTGGACTGAATTCGTATGATACCGAATTCAGTCTTCTTGAGATATGGGAATTTAGGACTTTTTAGATACACAAAAATAAGAGAGGTATTTCTATGAGTTATGAGGTATATTTGCACGGACAGATTTTGGGAACACATTCTTTCTGGCTAAAAGGAGAGTTTGTACAGCCGGATGAGTATGCAGAGATTCGGAAAAAATATTTCCTACCTGGTGGTGAAACCGGCACGGCAGCGACGGTATTGGCTTCTTTGGGAGCGCATGTGAAGATGGATGGTACTCATATTGGTACTCAGGTGGCACCGCTGTTAAAGGAGTTTTATAAGGATAAGACAGTAGATATGTCTTCTATTTATTTTGACCCGGAATATGAAGGTTTGATGGATTATGTGGTGATTGCAGGATTGGTCCGTTCACCAATGGGATTCTTTCAGACCCTTTATGAGAGTGGTGAGAAGCGGTGGAATATGCCGAAGGAAGAGGATATCGCAGGATGTAAGGTGGCAGGAATTGACCCATATTTTCAGGAGGAAACTCAAGCGGCAGCAGAGTTGTGTGTAAAGCATAAGAAGCCTTATGTAACTATTGATAGCAGACATGACAGCTATTTACATCAGAATTGTGCTGTGAATGTGGTGTCTAAGGAATGCACTCATAGGTATCAGGAAGAAGGCTATAGCAGGGAAGAGATTTTTCAGAAGCTGGTTGAGACCACAGAAGGTCTTGTGGTAATTACCTCTGGTGAGAAGGATATGTTATATGGCAGAAAAGGACAGCCAATGAAACGTATGAAGCCTTTTTCGGTGGAGGTAAAGAGTACGTTAGGTGCTGGTGATACTTTTAAAGCAGGCTGTATTTATGGTTTGCTGAAAGGTTTGACAGATGAGGAACTGGTACAGTTTGCAAGTGCCTGCTCAGCAATTGCTATTTCCAGATTTCCTTTGCCTTTAAATCCGCCTACCTTGGAGGAAGTGAACTCATTGTTGGAGAAAGGAAAGCTGTAATAAATTTTGGAGAAGACTCATGAATTATTTAAATGCAAAAGAAGTGCTTCCACCGGAGCTTTTTCGGGAAATTCAAAAGTATGCAGGCGGTAATTTGTTATATGTGCCCCTTGCAGAGGAAAAAGAGAAGCATTGGGGCGAGGTGTCCGGACAGAAACTGTATTACAAAAAGCGGAATCGAATGATACAGAATAAGTTTTTATATGGGGTATCGGTAGCTGAATTGGCAAAGGAATATGCATTGTCCTCAGAAACCATAAAGAAGATTGTATATGAGAAGCAAGGAAGAGAAGAACTGCAATTTTCACCGGGGGTACAATCTGCCAAGGAATACAATGAAAATAATATGTTGGAAGAATGGATTCATACATACCTTTTGTTTGAACGAAAAAATAAGGTGTTTTCCGATGGATTGCATTTAGAAAAGCGATATTATTTGGGACCTTTGGCTATGCCTCTTTCCATGTTCGTACGAAGTAGTGGACCGGAGGAGGGAATTAAGTGGCAGGTACATCCGGTGGTATTTGAGGATAGAGTGAATACATGGAGAGAAAAGATTCAAAAGGAGGAAATTCTGCCGCCGGTAATTGTAGGCTATGCGGGGGGAGAATTTGAGATTAATTGTAATAATCCCTTGTTTGAAGCCTTGCTGCGGGAAGGAGTAACCTATTTTCCGGTGATTATGTGGACAACCAAGAAGGATGATTATGAGGATTTTGTTAGTAAGTATGCACCATATACCGAGTTCGTTTTAAAATAAAGTCGGTATATGGGGAGTTGCGATTCTATGGTAAAATATGATGACACAGAATGTCAGAAGAGCTTCTGTGTCATGTTTATTTATTAAAGGTGGTATCATAGGATGACTAGGGTTACGGTAAGAAATAATATATTCCAGCATGTTCAGGTATTAAAGAATAATCGGAAAAAGAGGAAGCAATACCGGGAGTTTGTGGTAGAAGGGGTACGAAATATAAATGAAGCAGTAAAAAATGGATGGAGAATACAGGCTTTTCTGTGTAAAGAAGGGAAGCTTTCCCAGTGGGCAGAAGAACTAATTGCTACAGTAGAAACAAAAGAAAATTATTGTTTTTCTAAAGACTTGATGGCGGAATTAAGTGGTAAGGAAGATACTTCTGAGTTAATGGCAATAGTGGAAATAAAGGACATTAGTCTTGACGAGCTGACACTTACAAAAAATCCCTTCTTTGTACTGTTTGACCGCCCATCTAATAAAGGGAATTTGGGCTCCGTTATACGTTCTTGTGATGCTCTTGGGGTAGATGGACTTATTATGACCGGACATGGAGTGGATTTGTATGAACCCGAGGTAATTGCAGCTTCTATGGGCTCCTTTTTTTCTTTGCCGGTTGTAAGAGTGGCTGAGTCAAAGGAACTGCAGGCATGGATATGTTCTATGAAAGAACAGTATGAAAGTTTTCGTATATATGGTTCGACTGCTCATCAGCAAAAAACAATTTATGAGCTGGATTTTACTTGTCCCTTGTTGCTTTTTGTGGGAAATGAGACTAATGGGCTAAGCTTTGCGTATAAGGAGTTGAGCGATGAACTTTGTACCATACCCATGGATGAAACAGGTACAGCTTCATCATTCAATGTCAGTTGTGCGGCATCCATTATGATGTATGAGGTGTTACGGCAACGAAAGACACAGTCGAAAATATAGAAAGAGAGTGTTAAGTATGATTTATGGAACGTTGACTTTGGCAAGGCAGTATGCTGAAGTGGGAAGAATAGATGAATGGTTGCAGAAATTTCTGCGTGCAGATGGAAAGAATCTGGCACTTGCAGATGGGATTTTAAAGGAAAAACGATACTATTTTGGATTGCAGGAGATTACTATTGCTTTACTTTCTGACATAAAATCAGGGGCACCGGAGTATTTGCATGCAGTAAATGATATTCAATACTTTTTTGAGGTGGTGGATAGGATGAAGGAAAGCCTGGCAGACGGTTGGGATGCGCCGCCGCTTATTGTGGAATATGTTTATGGAAAGTTTCAGGTGGATGATGGCAGACATAGGTTGGAAATGTATCGACAGTTGGGGATAGAAAAGGTCTGGGCAGTAGTATGGACCACAGGAGAAGATAACAGGAAAACAGTTGAGAAGATTTTGGAGGAGAATTTATGATTGGACAATGTATAAAATGTGGAAATTATAATTGGGATAAGGAAGTTGATGGGAATATGGTTTGTTGTCCCGCGTGCGGCCATACATGGGAAAAAGTAACCTTGCCTTTATTTATTCTGACAGGCTGTAGTGGTGTGGGAAAGACCACTACAGCACAATGTATTCAGCAGAAGAAAGTGGATTTTGTGGTGTTGGATGCGGATATTTTTTATGCAAGACTGAATCCTCAAACGGAAGAGGAGCACTTTAAATGGGTAGATTTGATTGAGCAGCTTTCTATGAATATCATACAGGCTGGTCATCCGGTACTATGGACCATGGCAGGAAATCTGGACAAGCTGAATAGAGTATATTGTAGCCGATTCTTTACCGAAGTGAAGTGTCTTGCTTTGACTTGTGAGGAGAAGGTTCTCAGAAAACGTATGAGGGAAGGCAGAGGTATTACGGATGAGAACTGGATTCAGGGTTCGGTGGATTATAACGAGTATTTCAGAACACATGACCATCATGGAGATACGGGGTTTGAAACCTTTGATATTAGTGAAAAAAGTGTTGAAGAAGTGGCAGATTATGTGATAACCTGGGTAAAGAAGAACTATTAAGAAAAATAGGAGAATCGGTTATAATGTAGAGGAGTATTCTTGGGTGTATAAAAAGATTCGCAATTGAAATTAAGTGAATTTCTGTAAAATGCTGCTATATGAATATCAGAGCAAAGGAAAGGTGGCAGACAGAAGGATTAAGATGATATAAGGATATAAGGATATAAGAAAAGTCTCAGAACATTTGGGTTCTGGGACTTTTGTAGATTAACCTTACCAATCTGTAAGGATAATCAATGGTACTTCTCTTACTGATGGGATATGATAAGCACATAATGAGTAAGGCTCCAAGAAAAATAAAACGAAAAGAGGAAAAAGAAATGAAGAAGAACTTAAAGGATGTAGTAGTAAAAGTGGCAGGTGTTGTAGGTTTTGCAGTGCTTTGTATGGTAGCATATTATGGATTGTCTATGTTTTTATTACAGAATGGTGTACAGAATATGACTTCTATGTTGTGTCCGGTAGTTGCTGTAGCTTGTGCCTGCATTGCCATAGGGGCAGAAGGTAAGCAGAAAGCTAAGGAAACTACTGGTGTCGATGTGTAAGTATAAGAGTTTTAGTTGCATGACTGATATACAGTTGTTATAATAGGAAATGCATGTTAATGATGTAGCATGATAAAGATAACAAAATTATTAGAAGCATTGGAGAAATGCATGAAAAAGATTGGAATTTTAGAGGATGATGAAGTACTGGGCAGGGAATTACAGTACTTCTTGGAATCAAATGGTTATGAGGCAAGATGGATTGCACCTAAGGAATACGAAGGAAAAAGGACAGAGGATTTAATCAGACTTTTGATTAGTGAAAATCTTCATTTGCTACTGTTGGATATCGGACTGCCGGGAGTAAATGGTTCGCACTTGTGCAAGGAGTTTCGTACCCGGTCAGAGGTTCCGGTAATTATGATTACCAGTAAGAATGATGAATTGACAGAACTGATGTCCATTAATAACGGAGCAGATGATTTCGTGGCAAAGCCCTTTAATCCTCAAATTTTGGTGGCGCATATGGAATCTGTATTAAGAAGAGCCTATAAATCCACTGTAAATGCAGAGGAATTACATATTGTACAGGAAGTTACGGACGCCCAGGGACAACCTATGCGTCAGGAATTTGTGTTCGAGCCTTTAAAAGGGCGCATCACAAATGATGAACGTACAGTGGAATTATCAAAGAATGAGCTTCAGATTTTGAAATCTCTTGTGAAGCGACAGGGAGAGATTGTGTCCAGAGACGACATTATTAATGCTCTTTGGGATAATTGTATGTTTGTGGATGATAATACATTGACCGTAAATATGACTCGTTTGAAAGGAAAACTGGAGGATATTGGTATCTTTGGTGCGATTGTGACAAAGCGAGGAATGGGGTATCAGTTGGTATGAAATACGGACGGTATATTGTAGAACATAAAATATGGATAATGGTTTTTGCAATACTTCTTGGTTCCATAGAGGTATTTTTGATAACCTTTTCCGGCAGTGACTGGCTGATGATATATGTGGCGATTGCTGCTTTGTTTGCGTTTTTGATAGGAACGTATATGGAGTATTTAAAATGGAAGAAGTATTTTGGCAGGATAGAAGAGATTTATGTAGGGTTGGATAAAAAATACCTATTGTGTGAAATAATGGAGGCCGGAAACAGACAGGAGGAACAGCTGCTTAAGGAATTGTTTTATGAGATGGAAGTCAGTATGAATGAGAATGTATCCAGATATCGTAGGAACACACAGGAATATAAGGAATATGTGGAGACCTGGGTTCATGAGATTAAGATACCGATAGGGGCTATGAAAATGATATTAGCAAACCACCCAGAGGCAGATTTCGGACAGGGAGAAGAGCTTTCCCGTATGGAGAGCTATGTGGAACAAGCATTGTATTATGCAAGAAGTAATGAAGTGGAGAAGGATTACCTGATTAATAGTGTTTCTTTGCAACAGGTTATACAACAGGTTATTTTAAAGAGGCGTACGACCTTGCGTGGAATAAATGCCCATATGAATTTACACGATTTAGAACTGACGGTACATAGTGACAGCAAATGGTTGGAATTTATGCTGGGTCAGGTTGTGGATAATAGTATTAAATATGGTGATAAGGATGAGTTTGTGTTGGAAATCTATGGAGAGAAACAGGAAAATGCCACCTTGCTCCATGTTAAGGATAATGGGGTGGGTATAAAATCTACAGAGATTTCAAAAGTTTTTGAAAAGGGGTTTACAGGAAGCAATGGCAGAAAGGGAGCTAACTCTACAGGTATAGGTTTATATCTTTGTAAAAAGCTTTGTAGGCGTTTAGAGCATGATTTACGGATTACATCTGAGGAATGGAAGGGGACTACAGTAACCTTCATATTTCCCCATTCATCAATGATAGATATGAAATAACCTTACAGGAATGTAAGGTTATTGTAAGTTTAAGCCATGGTTTTTATAAAGATAGGAGAGTAAGATAAGGGTAAGAGAACAAATTACTTTCTTAGGAGGTTTTAATGAGTACAGTATTAGAAGTAAAGAATGTAGAAAAATATTATGGAACAAAAGGCAGTCTTACAAAGGCTTTGGATGATATTAGTCTTGCTGTGGAAAGCGGTGAGTTTGTAGGAATTATGGGAGCCAGTGGTAGTGGAAAAACTACTCTGTTGAATTGTATTTCCACGATTGATAAAGTAACCGGAGGAAGTATACAGGTAAATGACAAAGAAATTACTTCTTTGCGCGGAAAGGCATTGAACCGTTTCCGTAGAGAAGAAGTGGGTTTTGTGTTTCAGGATTTCAATCTTTTGGATACTATGACGGCTTATGAGAACATTGCTTTGGCATTGTCTATTCAGAAGGTGAAGGTTACCGAGGTTGAGAGAAGAGTAAAGGAAATTGCGGAAAAACTGGGTATTACAGAGGTGCTTTCCAAATATCCTCATCAGATGTCAGGAGGTCAAAAGCAGCGTGTGGCAAGTGCCAGGGCAGTGGTTACAAATCCGAAACTGATATTGGCAGATGAGCCTACCGGTGCATTGGATTCCAAGTCGGCAAGAATACTTTTGGAAAGCTTTAAGACCTTAAATCAGGAGATGAAAGCCACTATTTTGATGGTGACTCATGATGCGTTCGCAGCCAGTTATGCATCCAGAATTATTTTTATTAAGGATGGAAAGGTTTTCACTGAATTGGTAAGAGAAGAACGGGAATCAAGAAAGGCATTTTTTGAAAGAATCATTCATGTAGTTTCTCTTCTGGGAGGTGAGATGAATGAACTGGTATAGTTTAGCCTATAAGAATATCAGAAAAAGTATGAGGGATTATGTAGTGTATTTTTTGACTTTGATATTTGGAGTTGCCATATTCTATATTTTTAATTCCGTTGGTGACCAGAGTGCTATCTTAAGTCTTTCGGAAACAGGTTATGAATTTATTAAACTGATGCTAATGCTTTTAGAAATGCTTTCTATTGGAGTGGCATTTGTATTAGGATTCCTAATCATTTATGCTAATAAATTTCTGATTCAAAGAAGAAAAAAAGAATTTGGGATTTACTTGTTATTAGGTATGAATAAAAGGGATGTGTCTAAGGTATTGATTGGAGAGACCTTTCTTGTAGGTATGCTGTCTTTGGTGGCAGGTATTGGAATTGGTATTTTTGTATCTCAGTTTGTATCTATTCTGTTAGCTAAATTTTTTGAAGCAGATATGAGTAATTATGTGTTTACCATTTCCGTTGGAGCTGTTATAAAAACAATTATTAATTTTATGGTGATTTATCTGGTGGTACTGTTGTTTCATTCTGTAACTATTTCCAAATTGAAGCTAATTGATTTGATTTCGGCTGAAAAGAAAGCAGAAAAGCAGAAGTTTAAGAATCCTGTATTGGCAATGATTGTATTTCTGGTATCAGTGGCAGCTCTTGGAGTAGCTTATTATCGTGTAGCTTTTTGCGGTAGTGAAGTAATGAAAAAGGAAATGCTTTCTTGGATACTAGTAGGGATTATATCAACGTTTTTGTTATTCTGGTCTATGTCAGGTTTTCTGTTAAGCAGCATTAAGAAAGTAAGAGGATTCTACTATAAGGAGCTAAATTCCTTTGTTGCAAGACAGTTTTGTAAGAGTATTAATTCATCTGTAGTTTCTATGGGAATCATATGTCTTATGCTATTTTCCATGATCTGTACTTTTTCAGGAGGATTATCCGTAGCTCATCAACTACAGGAAAATGTGCGGAAAATGACACCGGTGGATTTTAGCATTATTTATTTTGCGCAAGAACCTATTGAGGATTGCCTTAAAAGGGAAGGAATGCCATTAGAAACCTGGGCAGAGGATTATGTGGAGTTACCTATATATCATACGGAGAATATGACATGGGAAACAGGTTTGGGAGACGTTGCAACAATTGCAAAACAGCAGTTTCCTGTAGCTCGCTGGAATACACCGGAAAATATTATGAGCCTGACAGATTATAATACACTGGCAAGTATGTATGGACTGGAAACCTATGAATGCAAGGAGAATGAATACTTAATAGTTTGTGATTTTTTATTGTTAAAGGAGTTTCGAGACAGTGGAATGGCACAAGGGGTAACACGACAGATTGGTGCAAGTATTCTGAAACCTGCTTTGTCCCAATGTGTTGAAGGTTATTTGGGGATGTCCGGTATGAATAATAATTTAGGTATCGTTGTTGTTCCGGATATTGTGATTGAAAAGGAGAAGAGCAGTCTGCAGAGAGCAGGATATGTGATGGCTGGTAATTATATTGTTACTTCCAAGGAAGAAAAGAAGGAGATGAACGGAAATTTGTGGGAGGCTGCTTCTGCATATACGGTAATGGATTACAATTCAGAGAATCCAATTCCGTCTATGACTTTAGGAACACAGGTGGATATCCGGGAATCCAATAATGGTCTTACCATGATTGTGGCATTTGTGGTTATTTATATCGGTATTGTATTTTTGATTGCAAGTGCAGCAATGCTTTCTTTGAAGGCGCTTTCAGAGTCAATTGATTCTACCGGTAAATATGAAATTCTTAAGAAAATAGGTTGTGAGAGCAGAAACTTGAAAAAAGCATTGTTTTTGCAGATTGGAGTATATTTTATATTACCATTAGTGGTTGCTATTATTCATTCAGTATTCGGCCTTCAGTATGTAAGTTATGTGATTAATGCATTTACCAGACAGAACATTGTTTGGGGAGTGTTAGTGACCGGAATATTGTTAATTGTGTTATATGGTGGATATTTACTTGCTACCTATAGTGGAAGCAAGCGGATTGTAGGTCTGGAAGATTAATATACAAAAACCTTACAGAAATGTAAGGTTTTTGTAAGTTAATTGCATGGTAGACTACTAAAAATTAGAATAAGATATTTATATAAGAAGTCCGATACGTTATAGGTATCGAATATTAAGTAGTTATATTGGAGGAGCTTATGAAAAAGTGTAAAAATAGGATGAAGAAGATATTGTGTTGGGGAACAGTAGCATTGACGTTACAGGGAGCATTAACGGGTTGTGGCAGCAAGAGTGGTACAGAGATGACAGATTTTGCGGCTTATGTACAGGATGTGGAAAGTATAGGGATTCCCGAAGAGGTGCGAATTGTTGCACTGGGTGAAGCGACCCATGGCAATAAGGAATTTCAGGAATTAAAGCTAGATGTGTTTGCGCATTTGGTAGAAACTACATCTGTTAGAGCATTTGCCTTGGAGGGAGATTTTGGTGGTTGTGCATTGGCAAACAGGTATATTTTAAACGATGAAGGAACAGCAGAGGAAGCGGTAAAGAAGTTGGGTTTTCAAATATATAGAACAGACCAGATGTTGGAATTGGTACAGTGGATGCATGATTATAATCTGAAGGCTTCACCGGAAAATAAGGTTCGATTTTATGGTTTTGACATGCAAAGGGATTTGAACAGTCTGGAATTGATAAAAGATTTTTATGAAGGCACAGCTCCTGCAAAAGCAATGGAGTATAGTGAAAAACTGTCGAAGCTTTATGGAGAGGAAGAATATACTTATGATAAGTCTGATTTGCCTGAAATAGAGAAGTTACTAAAGGATATTGTTAAGGATTTGGAAGAAAATGAAGCCGGCTATGCAGCAAAGGATGAGGAGGCTTATGCCTATGCATTACAGGGAGCCAAATGTCTTTTACAAAATTTAGAATTGCAAGATGCAGGTAGTAATTACAGTGAGATCCGTGATAAAAATATGAATAAAAATGTAAAGTGGATCTTAGAGAGAGAAGAAAATAAGTATGGAACAAAACTAATGATTTCCGGTCATAATGGACACGTGGCAAAAGTGGTGAATAGCTCTTATACAAATATGGGGTCTTATCTGTATGAGGAGATGGGTAGGGAATATTTCGTTATTGGTACGGACTTTTATAATACGACCTGTAATTTACCTGAGGGAGACGGTCGTTCCGATTTTGAATTTTGTTCTGATGACCCTTTGGCAGAAGCAGTAGGAGATTTGGAAAAAAACATATATTTCTTGGATTTTACGAATGCAAGAGAGTCAAAGGAGCTTTCAAAGCTGATTGATGCTTCTGTACCTACCGGTAGCCTGGGTGAAAGCTATTCACCATTAATGAAAGTTATGAAAAGTACCTATCAGATTAATATAGCTCCAGGGAAATTGTATGACGGAATGATTCTGGTGTATGAGGCAACACCTATTCAGGTATGGGACTATATAGAAAAGTAATAAACATTTAGCCCCCTATCATGGGGGCTAAATGGGTAGTTTATAGAATCTGCTAATATTGTAATAACGGATCAACTTCCACCTCGAAAGGCAGTAAATCAAGTATATCACCATGCATATCCACGCCGGGATAGACTTCAATCAGGCGAAGTCCTTTTTCACCCAGCTCGAATACACAACGCTCAGTAACATAGAGTACCTTTTGGCAATTAGCACGTGCACGTTTGGCAGAAAAGCTGATACTGGTAATCTTGTCCACAAACTTAGGCATAGAACCATTGTTCCTGATGGTAATCTTGCCGTCGTTTTCATCCACATCCAGTCCCTTGGTGTTAAAGGTGAGGCAGAAGATTACAGTGCCGGTTTTGGCTGTAATATTGGCAAAACCACCAATTCCTGCATAGGTTCCGGGACTACGGTGAGCATTTACATTACCTTGTTTGTCTACTTCGATGCCACCCATAAAGCAGATATCCAGACCACCATTATTATATAAGTCGAACTGGTTGGCCATATCATACACGGCATCTGCTCCGATAACCGCACCGAATACCTTGCCAGAGGCAGGGAAACCGCCCACACCACCGGATTCCACAGTTAAGGTTACTTTGTCTAAGATGCCACTTTCACGAGCATATTTAGTAACGGTTTCGGGGATACCTACACCAATGTTTACAATATCGTCTTCCTTTAATTCCATTGCAGCACGCTTGCCGATAATATTGCCGGGAATGTTCACCACACTTTTTGTGGATGTGCGACTTTCAAGCATTTCACTCCAATCCGTCCACTGAGAGTAGGGTATTTCAAAACTACCGGTAAGGGATTCAAAAGCAGCATGTCTGGGTTGGGGCTTCACCATAACAATAGCATCAACCAAACAGCCCGGAATAATGGTATTACGGGGTCTGGAAGGACCGTTCACAATGCGGTCTACCTGCACGATTACCTTACCACCATTAGCTTTGGTAGCCTGACATATAGAAAGGGCATCACCGGACATATACATATCATCAAAGGTAATATTACCTTTATAGTCAGAAACAGTTCCTTTGATTATGGCAACATCAATTTTGGGAAGCTTGTAATATAAGTATTCTTCCCCATCTACATCAACACGCTTTACCAAAGAATCATCGTGAGAAATATTATTGATGCCGGGACCATCTACCAGGGGATCTACGAAAATATCCAATCCCACCTTGGAAAGGGCACCGGGAATTCCACCGGCCTGAGCACGGATAGCATGGGAGATACAACCCAGAGGAAGATTGTATGCTTCAAATCGATCTTCTAAAACCAATTTTTTTGTGCTGAACATAGCACCAAAATGACCACAGATAATCTTGTCTACGGCACCATCCTTTATGTATCCTTCCGCATTGCTTGTCTCGTCCCACACACCAAAACCGGCACTGGAAATCATAGTCAGGTTTTTGGGAGAACCGGTTGCTTTGTATTTGCGATAAATGGCCTCATGTAATGCTACCGGATTTTCTATTCCTAAGAAAGAATTCAGACAGATTACATCTCCATCTTTGATTAAATTGATTGCTTCATCAGAAGTCATGATTTGGTACATCTTATTGGCCTCTTTTCTAATAATATCAATAGCTATATCATAACATCACAATATTGTTTTTGCAATAAAAATGGTGATATAAACCAATATTACAACTATGATAGGTTGTATGGTATACTATGTAAGAACAGATGTGGCAAGGGAGGTAATAACATGTATGATTTTGAGAATAAAGTGGTGGTTGTAACCGGTGGGGCTCGTGGTATTGGAAAATGTATCTGCGAAGAATTTGAAAAACAAGGTGCAAAGGTTTGTGTGATAGATGTGTCTGATAATTCGTATTTTGTAGGCGATTTGGCTTGTCAGAAAACTTTGGAAAGGTTTTGTCAAAAAGTAATATCAGATTATGGTCATATTGATTATTTGATTAATAATGCACCACCCTTATTTAAGGGAATTGAGCAGTGTACTTATGAGGAGTTCCAATATTCTTTGAGTGTGGGAGTGACGGCTGCATTCTATCTTACGAAGTTCTTCGTGCCTTATTTTGCGAAGGGTGCCTGTATAATTAATATCTCGTCCAGCCGTGACCGGATGAGTCAGCCTCAGACAGAAAGCTATTCTGCGGCAAAAGGCGGTATTGCAGCACTTACACATAGTATGGCTGTTAGTCTGGCAGGAAAGGTAAGAGTAAATTCAATATCTCCGGGATGGATTGATGCGGCATATAAGGGATATGAGGGCGCTGATGCAGCACAGCAACTTGTAGGAAGAGTAGGGAATCCGACGGATATTGCGAATATGGTATTATTCCTTTGTTCAGATAAGGCAGGATTTATAACAGGAGAAAATATTTGTATTGATGGTGGAATGACCAGGCAGATGATATATCATGATGAGTTTGGCTGGAGTTTGGAAGAGTAGTCTATGGATAATTCTACATAAAATGTAGTCATACATCATACAAAATTCTTGCCAAATACCTTATAAAAATGTTAGACTATAATAACCTGTAATAGAAAGAGAACTGTAAAGTTTTCGGAAGGTTACAGAATTGTGTAAGTGACGATTTGATGAGGTGAAAGCATATGCTGTTCAATTCATATGAATTCATATTTATCTTTTTACCAATTGCTTTTATTGGTTATTTTGGATTGAATTATATAGGAAAATATAGAATTGCCACAGTTTTATTAACTTTAATGTCCTTATTCTTTTATGGATATCATAAAATAGATTATTTGTGGATTATCTTATGTAGTATAATTTTGAATTACGGACTGCATAGGTTATTGCTTGGACAAGCACAAAGAAATAAAAGATTCTGTAAGGCCATTTTGGTTTTGGGCATAGTGGCAAATGTAGGGATTTTGTACTTTTTCAAATATTTTAATTTCACAGTTGATATAGTTAATGCTCTTACAAGGCAAAGTATAAATATTATGCAGATTGCTTTGCCCCTTGGTATTAGTTTTTTTACTTTTCAGCAAGTGGGATTTTTGGTGGATAGTTATAAGGGTGAAATCAACAAGCAGAGATTTTGGCCATATGCACTATTTGTAACATTTTTTCCGCAGTTAATAGCAGGGCCTATTGTAAATCATGATGAGATGCTACCCCAATTTGAGAGCAAGGAAAATAAATGCATTCAATGGGACAATATTATGTTGGGAATTCGCGCATTTGTTTATGGTTTAAGCAAGAAGGTGTTGATTGCTGATACCCTGGGAAAAGCGGTGGATTGGGGTTATCAATATTATGAAGTATTAGATGGTTTAAATATTGCATTGGTTATTATTCTATATTCGCTACAGTTATACTTTGATTTTAGTGGATATTGCGATATGGCACGAGGATTGGGGTATTTCTTCAATATCCAAATTCCGTTGAATTTTAATTCTCCTTATAAATCTAAGAATATGGTTGATTTTTGGAGAAGATGGCATATTACATTGGGACGTTTTTTCACCCGTTATGTTTATATACCTTTGGGGGGAAACAGAAAAGGATTTATCCGAGGACTTCTTAATGTATTTATTGTTTTTTGTATTAGTGGAATCTGGCATGGCGCAGGATGGACCTTTGTGGTATGGGGATTAGTACATGCTTTTGCACAGGTATGTACCCGAATCTGGTGGAAGTTAAAGGAAAAATGTAATTTGCCTCAAATAAAAAACAAGCTTATTAAGTGGTTTTCAGATTTGGGTTGTATGGTGATAAGCTTTTTGTTTGTTGCGTTTGCATTTGGTATATTCCGTGCAGACAATCTGACACAGGCATGGGGGATGATTAGGCGCTTACCGGCTATAAGTGAACTTCATCCTCCATTAGAAATAGCTTCCTTTTTATGTTTTAAGGAAACAGATTTAGTGCTGAAAGTATTGGGGCAAGAGAATCATCCGCTTATTCAGATGTGTCTGTTTTTGGGAATTGTGGCAACAATTACCTGGGGCGGTAAAAATGTTTATGAAACAGAAAAAGCATACAAAGCCGGTTATTTATCTGTTGCCATATATGGCGTGTTGTTTGTATGGTGTGTACTGTCGCTGTCCAACGTCAGTACCTTTTTGTATTTTAACTTTTAGGGGAACAAGGTGAAGAGTATTAAGAAAAAAATTTTGCTATTTTTAGTTATAGCTACTATACCATTGGTGATGATAGGGACGATAATAGGTGTCATAGATCCATTTTTTGTATATCACCCGCCACTGATAAATGGATATTATGTTGTGGATAATCAATTGGAACAAAATCCCGGCATGGCAAAGCATTTTGAGTATAACAGTGTAATGCTGGGATCATCTATGACTACAAATTTCGATACAGCTCTTTTTGATGAAAAATTGGGCTGTAAGATGATAAAATTGTCTTATAATGCAGCATATCCTCATGATATTGATAAGATTATGGGAATAGTAATGGAAGAGAAGGATGTACTAGAACATGCTTTTTTGTGTATAGATATAGCTAATTATCTATATGAGCCGGGAACTTTATCTTATACGTATCCGGAGCATTTGTATGATGATAATATTTTGAATGACTTGAAATATTTGTTAAGCAAGGATGTTTTATTAGATTACGTTCTAATTCCTTACAAAAAAGAGAGTCACATTAAGTTAAATGAAATATACTGGCACTGGCAGTATATGACCTATGGAAGAGAACAGGTATTGACCAATTATGCAATACCTCAAAAAGAACAATCTATGACAACACAGTATAGTATAGATAATTTAAAAAAGAATCTGGAAACCTATATAGTACCATATATTCAGGCAACACCGGATACAAAATGGCATGTTTTCTTTCCACCATATAGTATGCTATATTGGAATAATAGTATAGTGTTGGAAGAATTGGATGTGAAAATGAAGGGGATGGAATATATCACAGAGTATCTGATGGGGTTTGATAATGTGGAGATTCATTATTTCCAAGATTGTGAAGAATGGATTGTAAACCTTGATAATTATACAGATGTGACTCATTATTCCAAGGAAATTACAGATTTAATGACAGAGCAATTGTGCAAAGGTATTAACAAGGTAACAAAGGAGAATTATGGGCAACGTTTAACGGAATTTCATAATTTTGTGATAGATTATGACTATAAAAAGCTTATTAATGGAGGTAACTGATTAATGGAAGAGAATAAGAAAAGGGGATTTGGTAAGAATCCCATTATTACGTCAATTTACACAGCGGACCCTGCACCTATGGTCTATGGAGATACATTGTATCTTTATACGACACATGATGAGGATGAGTTGGTTAATGATTTCTATACTATGGTTGACTGGTATTGCTTTTCAACGAAAGACATGGTTAACTGGACGGATCATGGTAAGATTTTCTCGCTAGATGATATAGAGTGGGCTGATGACAGAGCATGGGCTCCACAGGCAGTGGAACGTAATGGTAAGTTCTATCTTTATTGTCCCGTACATAAAACAAATGGTGGTATGGCCATAGCTGTAGGTGTTTCAGACAGTCCTACAGGTCCTTTTAAGGATTTGGGATATCCGCTAATTGATGAAGGTGACTGGAATGATATTGATCCCACAGTGTATATTGATGATGATGGACAGGCATACCTTTATTTTGGTAATCCGGAGCTTCGCTATGTGCTTCTGAATGAGGATATGATTTCATATAATCAGGAAGTGGGTATTGTGAAGATTCCCATGACAGAGGAATCCTTTGCAAAGGGTAGTCATTTTACAGGAACTACCTACGGTGAAGGACCTTGGTTCTATAAGAGAAACGGTCTTTATTATATGGTTTATGCAGCGTTTGCGTTGGATAAGAAGGATGAGCATCTTGCTTACTCTACAGCGGTTTCACCTACCGGACCTTGGGTATATGGAGGGGTACTGATGACAGAAGAGGGAGGCGTATTTACCAACCATCCCGGTATTGCTGATTTTAAGGGACATTCCTATCTGTTCTATCATACCGGTGAGTTACCTGGAGGAAGCCTGTTCCATAGAAGTGTTTGTGTGGCAGAATTTACCTATAATGAAGACGGAAGTATTGATACCATTCCAAAATGTAATGGAGTTTATGGAATAGAATAATTTATTAAAAAAGAGATATTTTTACAATATCTCTTTTTGTTTATAGGAAATGGGGGAGTACAGTAGTGTCCGCTTTTTAGTGTAGGAAATAATTGAGCATGGTAAATTGTCACCCAACTTGTTGTATTCTGCTTCATGTATGTTAATTTGTATATCACAATTTATTTGGCTGGCAATTACTACTACAACTAGCAATAATATAGTAAGAAGCAGTGTGACAATAGTTTTTTTTGCTTTTTAAAAAATTAATAAAATATAATTTGACATTGTTCATCTTCTATCTCTCTCCATTCTTTACTTAAGTTTGACAATTCCACCAAGGCCACTCTTTTTTTGGTCGGAATAATATATGGATTCCATAATCCATATACTAATGAACAGAAAGCAGGCCATGAAATGGCTCATAAATAGCAGTACGAATGGGTCAGTGGCATACGGAGAAGGGAGTGGTGTACCGAAGAGAGGATGTATGATAAATCCGATAAGAATACTACATAGAATCATTCCATACAAAATAAGGGGTTTCAACTTACCTCGGAAACCACAGTTGAAAGTGTAGCCAATCCATACAAGAAAAGAAACAGCAAGACCGGTGGGAACAACTATGTCACCATACTGATAGGCAATGGCCCACAGAAGAATGGCAGGCATACTTCCTATGAAAGCACCTAGAATTCCACGTTTGTAAGTTGGATATTTCTTAAAGAAAAATGCATGTCCTTGCTGAGAGAGTCGTTTCATTTTGCCACAGCATTTTTTGTGTAGGTGTCTGGTTATTCCTGTGCCGGATATACTATACCACCTGCTGTTGTTATCATCCATTATACATCCACATTCCGTACAAATATTGGCATGTGAAGCATGATACTTTTCAAGTAGAGGAAGGAGCCAGGCTATAAAATCTGCAATAGTGTTACAATTCATAGTATCAGGATAGAAATTCCACATGAAAAATAAGTGATGATTATTAACCTGATAATTGGTAATGTGATAGGTTGCTCGCATATCAATAGTAGACAAATAATTAGTAAGAGCCGCCTTATCCTCTTTTGTGGGAAAGGAAGTGCTAATGCATAATTCCGGTAATCCAAAAGGATTGATTAAAAGGGTAATATCGTAGTTGTTTAATATGCCATAATACATATTATGATCAAGAAGGGGGAGTTTAGTGGGTTTCAGCCCTTGTGATTCCACATAATCAAAAAATGAAGTCATATTTTCTATCCTTTTTGGTGGCATAATTCAATAGTATTCTTTAAACTAGAGTATACCTTGAATGGAAGAAATGTGCAAATAAAGTCTTTGTGTATGAAAATAGTCTTTCCTAATAGAACCTTTTTAGTTATAATCTATGTATGATTTGTTTGTTATGATTAGGAGTAACAGAATATGAGAAAGAAAATGTTATTTGTTTATAATCCCAAGGCCGGTAAGGGGCAGATTAGAAGTAAGCTGGCAGATATATTAGATATATTTGCCAAGGCGGATTATGAGATTACCATATATCCCACACAGAAGTCCGGTGAGGCAACACAAATTGTGGAGCAAAGAGATGAAGAATATGATTTGATAGTGTGCAGTGGTGGGGACGGAACATTGGATGAAGTAGTAAGTGGTATGATGAATAGTGGAATTATCACTCCTTTAGGTTATATACCGGCCGGAAGTACCAATGATTTTGCACAAAGTCATGGATTACCGAAAAATATGATTAAAGCAGCGCATATAGCTGTAGAAGGAAGAGATTTTGCCTGTGATGTGGGCAGACTTAATAAGGATACTTTTGTATATGTGGCGGCTTTTGGGTTGTTTACAAATGTGACTTATGAGACGGCACAGGATATGAAAAATGCTCTGGGGCATATGGCATATATTTTGCAGGGAGTAAAGAGTCTTTCTGTTATTCCGTCATATTCCATGAAAATTACATATGACGATCAAGTGATAGAAGACGATTTTATGATAGGGATGATTACAAATTCTGTATCAGTAGGCGGTTTTAAAGGAATTACAGGGAAACATGTAAAACTGGATGACGGTGTATTTGAAGTGACATTGATTAAGCGTCCTAAAACAATTAAGGCATTGAATGACTTGATTTTGTCTTTGATGAATCGGGAATTTGATGCAGATGATATGTATTTCTTTAGAACAGATAAACTGGTATGTGAAGCAAAAGTACCTGTTTCGTGGACTGTTGATGGGGAAAATGGTGGCTGCCATGAAAGAATAGAAATACAAAATCTATGTAAAGCCATCAAAATTCGTGTGACAGAATAAAAAAATAGAAAGAAATGTTGTTGCAATTCAAAAATTGTGTTAGAATAGATTCAATACATGCTGGTGCAGAGGGGAATTGCTGGTAAAAGGGCAAAATAACGAAAGGAGAAGGACGTAAAGGAGTACGTCCAATGTACACATGAAGCTAAAGGTTAAGTTATTGGTGATTCAGGTTTATGTAATTTGTGTACTGTCAATTTTGCTATCAGTAGCAGGAATTAATGCAGTGAAAAACACTATGTATGCAGACGCAGAGGGCGCATTACAAATGGCAGCAATCGGATACAATGAGGATGTAAGTTATTTAAAGAATGCTGATAGGGTTGTGGAGATTGCTGTTTTTGAAGGTGACACAGTTAAAGAGTCTTCATTATCGGCATTTATAGGAAGCAAAGCAGGAGAGGAAGCATTGCAGGTTGCTTTGAAGGAAAAAAGAGCTTATTTCGAGAAGAAGCTCATAATTGATGGTCAGAAGTATTGCGGATATTATTTGCCTACAGACAATGGAATGGTTTTAGCAGTGGAGTCTAATGCATATATTGCTGAGAAGTTAAAAGACTTTATGATTTTGTTTTTAGGAATTTCAGGTGCAGTTATTGTAGTGTGTGGTATTGCATTATGGTTGATTACCACACGTATTGTTGGAAGAGTGAATCGATCCAGTGAAGCAATTAAAGCATTGGCAGAAGGGGATTTGACCAAGGAAATAAAGACCTATCCGGGAGCGAAGGAAGAGACCTATGTTATTTGTAATGATGCTGCATCCTTAAGGGAATCCTTACGGGGCATGGTAGAAACCATTAAGAGCGGTGCCAATCGTTTGGATAAGAGTAGTGATCAGTTTAAGGAGCATTTTACTACCATCAATACCACTGTTGAAGATGTAAATACGGCTATTGATGAAATTGCTCAAAGTGCAAGTGCATTGGCAGATGACGCCATCGGTATGACAGGTCGTGTTACTGATATGGGTGAATCTATTGATAGTAATAACAATAGCATTATTAATCTGGAAAATGTAGTAGATAATATGAATGCAGTTTCAGAAAAGGCAAATGTGTTGTTAACCGGTTTATCAAAGTTAAATGAAAAGACCCAGGATGCTATTAAAGTGGTAAGTGAAAAGACCCAGGCTACTAATATTTCTGTTGATAAGATTAAGGATGCTGTTAACATGATTCAGTCTATTGCAGGGCAGACCAATTTACTTTCTCTGAACGCGTCTATTGAAGCAGCAAGAGCAGGAGAGGCTGGTAGAGGTTTTGCAGTGGTTGCGGATGAAATTCGCCAGCTGGCAGACAGCTCAGCAAGCAGTGCAAGAGCCATTGAAGAGATTATTGTAGAATTATTAGAGAATTCCAATGATGCAGTAGAAAAAATGAACAATGTGACTGCTAATTCAGAAGAGGAAGAGAAGAGTCTGGTAGCTACCAAAGAAGCATTCCGTCAATTGCAGGAAGAAGTAGAGACAGTATCCCGTGCTACTGCGGATATCGCAAATCAGATGGATGCCTTAATTGATGCCAAGGAAGGTATTGCTACATCTGCAAGTAATTTATCAGCGGTATCAGAAGAAAATGCTGCAGCTACAGAAGAAACATCTGCTTCTATGCAAACATTGAAGTCTAATATTGATGAATGTGTAATAGAAGTTGATTCATTGGCTGAAATGAGTAGTGATTTATCTAAGCAGGTTGCTAAGTTTAAATTGTAAAAATCAGAGGACGTCACAGTTGACGTCCTTCTATTTTTGTCTTATATATTGTTCCCTATACTTGCTGGGAGATAGACCAGTATTTTTCTGAAAGGTTTTAAAAAAGTAGGCATAGCTGGAATAACACAACTTATCCTGAACCTGAGTTACTGTGTATCCTTCACGAAGTAAGGATTGTGCTGTGGCTATCTTTTGTAAGGTGATGTAATGGTTTATAGAAATGTGGGCATGTTTCTTGAACAACCTGGACAGGTAGTCCGGATGCAGATAAAAATGTGCTGCCAGGTCAGAAACGGTCAGGTTTTCACAAATGTGTTCATGGATGAAAGCGATGATTTTATTTGTATTATGCTGACCGGATGAAATAGGAAAACAGTGTGTACTTTCCGGAGAGAGAAGGCTTACCATTTGATTCAGAGTAGAAAGCAGGTCGAAAAAGCAAGACAGAGCTTCCGGTTTAGTAAAGGAAGAGAAAGAAATCAAATGGTCCAGACCAATTGCCCATTTTTTACTCATGGAAGGATTGGGGGTTAGTAATAAAGGCTTGGAGTTTTCCTTCAGATAGGTAAAAGTATCCTTCTTGTTACAGAATACGCTGTCCAGCCATTGTGCATTTATACTTAGAATGTAACGTTCATAAACCTTGCCGGTTTCGTGGTAAAGCTGATGCACACAGAATGGAGGTATGATGATTAATGTGCCTGCCGGGACTGCGGATACAGTATCGTTTAGAAGGACGTCCGGCAAATCGGATAAGGTAAAATACAGTTCCACAGCATTGTGGGAATGTGGACCTACCGGGGAATCTGTATGGTTGTTGCGATAAAATGCATCAAAAGGAGCAGCTACCGGGAAGGTTAGATTATTAGGAGTGTTACTTGTGTTTTCTGGCATTTAATGGCCTCCTTATACAAAAGTCGGAAAAGTATATAAAACAAGTATTATATATACATATTATTTCATTTGGAGATTTATTACAATAGGCTTAGATAGAATTTGTAGGAATAATCAAAAAGTTTTGTGTAAGGAAGAAGGGATTATTGTAATGAAAAAGGTCGGCATCATAGGTTGTGGAAATATAGCGCAGGTACATGCTTGGGTGCTACATGATATGAAAGATGCGGAGCTTGTGGCTGTTTGTGATACAGATGCTGCAAAGGCTCAGGTATTGTCGGAAAAGTGGACTGAAGGTAAGGCGAAGGTGTTCACCGATTGGCGAAAGTTGTGTCATGCGGAGTTAGACGTGGTCCACATTTGCACACCCCATTATTTACATGCACCTATGGCAGTAGAGCTGTTAAAACAAGGTAAGACAGTCTTTATGGAAAAGCCCTGTGCTATTTCCGGAGAACAGTTTGAAGAACTGAAACAGATAGATAAGAAACACCCCGGAAAGCTGGGATTCTGTTTTCAGAACCGTTATAATGAGACCACTTTGGCTATGGATAAAATGGTGGAGGAAGGTCTCATTGGTGAGATAAGGGGAGCAAGGGCTTTTGTAACTTGGCGAAGAGATGAA
>JAFXCD010000115.1 GCA_017521605.1 Lachnospiraceae bacterium
TGTAGAAATAATCACCAATATAATAAAAACTATGCACATTGTTATAATTCCTTTACGCATAGACTTTAAGTTTAACATTTCATTATAGCTTGCAACTTTTTCTAATGTGTCTTTCATTTCTTCATTCATATTCTCGCTTTTTCTCTTTCCATCAATAATTTCTTTAACATCTACCTCATAGTACTCCGCCAGTGTAATCAACATGCTTAAATCAGGCATATTATTACCTGTTTCCCATCTTGATACAGACCTTCGAGATACATTAAACTGTTCTGCCAGTTGTTCCTGAGTAAGCCCTTTCTCTTTACGAAGTTCTTTCAAGAATTCTCCAATTTTTATTTGATTCATATTTCTGACCTCCTTGAAAAACATTGTATCTACTACCCACTAAAAAGTACAGGACACAAAGCGAGCAATGCCCTATTTTATTTAATGGGACACTTAATGTCTCATAACATTATCAATTAAGAAAATTCAAATTTTCGTTTTATTCAAGCATTTTCTTTCCCAGATACAGTCCCGCCTGCGTATAAATTCCAAGTAGCTCCTGTTTCTTCATTTCAATCACTTCCGGTTCAAACTCAAACATCACTTCATAGATTGCCATAGCTTTCTTGAAATGGGTGGTGGCCTGGTCAATATCAGCAATCGTCAAGCAGATATTTCCCATTGCTTCCTGCACCTGTGCATAATCCATGCTTTTATCAGAATTGTATTCACGGATTACACGGGACAGCTTCTTCAATGCGGACAGACCAAGAACCGGCTGTCCCATATCTGTGAGCAGTACCGCATAGTTTGTAATCTGCACAATGCTGTCGTGGTAAGCAGCAAGTCCGTATTGCTCCAAAATATGAATTGCCTGTTCCATATTTTCCTTCGCCACTTCCAGCTTCCCAGCCATTTTATACATACCACCAAGGTTTGAATAAAGATTGGATACAAGCAACGCATTATCCTGATGGATTTCTGTGATCATGGCAATAGCTTCTTTTTGCAGCTTGATTGCTTTTTCAGGTTTCTTTTCACCATGCGCACGGTAACTCAGCAACAATGCTCGATCAGAAACAGAACCTACTGTTTTATCCTTCAGCACAGCATATAGTTCATTCCTAACTGCTTCCATACCCTGATCATAACGGTACTTATCCATATATGGAAATACATCTTCCAGAAAACGAAGATAGGTTTCCATATCATCGTTTATAATCTGAGCAATAATGCACTCAATCGTCTGGAACATCTGCTTATAATAGGAAACTTCCTCGCCATGACGCAGACAGATTTCCTGTAAGCTACTTAACAGGGCATAGCAGTTCTGAACAGAAGGTTTTGTTTCATCAAGTGCCACTTCCTGTATCATCGGATGAAGCGCAATCACACGGCTCTCCATAGCCTGTACGAAGCCTTTTTCCATCAGGCCGTTGACGGCGTTCATATCCCGAAGTTTCAGCCAGTTAGCGAACACTCTGCCATTGACACCGGAAACAGGAGTCAATGAAAGATTTCGCATAATATCTGTTTCCGCATCAGACAACTGATACAAGGAAAACAGTGTATGAATATGGTCATAGTAAGTCGCTTTGCGACTTTTGCCATCTTTGGTAATACCGATAGTATCGGTAGCATCCAGGGCGGCTTTTTCTTCTTTCAGCTTCTTTAACAGGAACTGCGGCTCCATAATTCCGGTTTCCAGCAAACGAGCCGATAATTCCACCGCCAAAGTATGACTGTGTACCGTTTGGATGATTTGCTCCAAAATCGAACGGTACTTTTCAGCATCAGAATAGAAGCAATTCATCAAATTCAAAAGAACTTCTGTATCAGAGATTTCTTCCAACTTCATGGACGTATAGTTATCAAACCGGCTGCGAGTAGTGAAAATGATGCGGCAACGATATTTCATCACAACCGACAGCAAGCCATCATGCGTAGCTGTAGCATTAAAATTATCAATAATAAGCAATGTATCTTCTTTCAAAGTACGCAGAAAACGGTTGTGTTTGCGGAAGCGCTCTTCATCATCGTCATTTGGCAGATCATCAGCAAAATCCATATCAATAATATCCTGCTTCAAATCTCCTGTGTAAGTCAGATACAGAACATTGGTATATTCTTTTTTGAACTGCTTTGCATAGGCTTTTGCAAGTTCGCTTTTACCGATACCTGCAATACCCTGGAGGAACACTTTTCCATGGTCACACAACAACTGATGCAGTGTTGCCAATTCCTTGTCTCGTCCGCAGAAATAGCGGCAAGGTTTGGGAACACCGCCATCATAGATAAAGTCCTGCACAACCGGTGAAAGATTTCCGGTGGATAGCAGAAGTTTAGTATTTGCATCACGTTTTACAAAGGTGCGTTCCATGCCGAAGCATAACGCAGAGGTAAGGAACATTGCTTCATCCATTTCCGTTTCACAAGGATAGTTCTGGAGAAGCCGATTTTTTAATTTATCTGATATGGTCGTATCCTGCACCAGAATGTTGTAAACTTCCTGCACCGCCATAGCACTGTCATACATCAATGGCAGTACATTCCGGTGCATATCTGCTGCAAGCTGATTACGTTTATGGTTATCCATATAATATCCGGTAATACGAGGGCTGATTTTTGCCTGACCATTAAACCAA
>JAFXCD010000116.1 GCA_017521605.1 Lachnospiraceae bacterium
ATTAAGGCAGAGAACATGGCAGATGCAAAGAGTACCTTCCGTTCCATGGAAAGTGCCATCAGAAGTGCATTTGTAGGAATCGGAGTAAACGGTATTCAGGGTTCCATTATGAGAACCGTACCCATTGATGAGAGAATACAGCTTTTGTTTAATCTCACTCATGCAGGAATTGATACCAGATATAAGTTCCATTTCGAAGAGGAGATTTTGGCAAAGCATGACTGGATGAACATTATTGCTCCGGTAAGCATCTGTTTTGAGAATGAAAAGTTTACCATGAACAATCACATAGGCAAGGTGTATTTCATTGAGGAATACCCTAAGAGCCTTGAAAGTGATATTGTGGCAGCTTTGACCAAGGTAAATTGTACAAGCTACATAACCATAAACAATGAGCTTTTGGATATCGCAGGCTTTAAGCAGGAGATAGCAAGAAAGTATATGGGCGTGGGTATGAAGATTGAAAACGAGAAGCAGAGAAACAGAAATAACAATGACTTCTTGGCAGATGCATCCACAAAGCTTCTTAGTGAAAAAGAAAAGCTGGATTCGTTTTCAAAAACCTTGGACACCAGTGATGACCACTATTACAACACTACCATGCTGATTTTTGTGCTTGCAAAGGATGAAGAGGAGCTTATGCAGATTGAGGAGAAGCTTTTCAATGCAGCCAGTCTTAAGTCACTTAAGCTGAAGACTTGTTTTGGAAAGCAAAGGGAGGCACTTAATTCCGTACTTCCGATTGGGATTCAGGAGTTTAAAAGAGTGGTCAATCTTTCCTCATCCTGCCTTGCCATGCTGATGCCTTATAAGACACAGGAACTAAATGATGAAGGTGGTAATTACTACGGAATCAACCAGTTATCGCAGAATGTGATTTTTGCGGACAAGAAGAAACTTAAGAACCATAACGGAATGATATTTGGACAGTCGGGTTCCGGTAAGAGTGTATTCGGAAAGTGTGAAATCATCAGTACGTTTTTAAATTGTCCGGAAGACCAGATTATTATTGTAGACCCTCAGTCAGAATGGGGAGACTGTGCAGCCGAAGCGGATGGGACCGTTATTCCCTTTGATAGTACCAAGGAGTTTTATTTAAATCCTATGGATGTTGATTTTAGCGGCGTGGATTATGGCAGGCTCCGGGAGATTATTTCTGACAAAGCAGACTTCATTTTAACGTTGTTATCCTCTTGCCTTAAGCGGGATATGACACCGGAAGAACAGGGTGTGATTGATAGTGTCATCGAAAAGGTGTACTCAGAAAATTATGCCATGAGAAAGAGATTAAATGGCGAGATGGATGAGGAAAGCGAGTATGACATTCCGGGCTACATGAGAAGTAACAATACCTATGCAGTAGGGGTAAGTGATATGAGCAATGAGGAGCAGATAAAAGCGTACTCACCAACCTTGCAGGATGTATACCAAGGTCTTTTAGACGAAGGTGGAAATCTTGCCGCACACCTTGCTGCAGCAATGGAGATTTTCGTAAATGGTTCCCTTAACTTATTCAACCACAGAACAAATGTAGATTTAAGCAACCGATTTATTGTATTTGATTTGTCGGGATTGAAAGAAAACATCAGAATCACAGCAATGTTAATCATGATGGAAACAGTACGTCAGTCCATTAAGGCAAATTCTGCGAAGAAGCGTTGGACACATCTTTATATTGATGAGTTCCATGAGCTTTTAGCCATAGAGCAGGTGGCAGGATTCATTTTGAAACTGTGGAAAGAAATCAGAAAGATGTCCGGAATCCTATGCGGTATTACACAGAACATGAGCGATTTACTTAACAATGATTATGGTGGTAAACTGCAAGCTATTTTGTCAAACACAGAATACTTTGCGCTGCTGAGTCAATCCACCTTAGATAAGAACAAGCTCATGCAGTTCTTGCCAAGTATCTCTCCCGCAATGTTTAACTTTGTGGACAATGCGGATTCCGGTACAGGACTTCTTAAGATGGGAACTGTAACCGTTCCGTTTGATATGCGAATGAGCAAGGACAGCGAGATTTATAAAATTGTGAATACAGATGGAGGAAGCTATGGAGTTTAAATCATCAGATGCAGTGTTTAAGGATAAAAACTGCTTTGTGGATGATATGAAACGCTTTATGTGTGATGAGGCAGCAAGATTTACTACAGGTGGTAATGAAGCTGCCTCGGCTTCTATAGATGAGTTTGCGGAGAGAGGAGTACGCTTTTCTATAGAAAAGAATAAGCGTGCTATCAAAGAGCAAAAGCAGGCAATTAAGGAACTGGATGCAAAAAAAGAAGAATTATTAAAAACAGAGATGGAATCAATCCATCCATCAGAGAAAGAAGTTTCCGGTGGAGATTCCTCTTCGTCTTATTCTTCTTCGGAGAAAGATTCGAAGGAAAACAAGGAGTCTTCTTCCCATCAGGCATCAGAGAAAGAAAAAGAGCTTGATAGTAAGAAGGAGAAAGCGAAAAAGGAAAAATCCAAGGAAGCCAAAAAAGCAGGAGCAAAGACAGCGGTAGCCAATCTGTTAAAGGCAAAGGCAGAAATGTCTAATGACCTTGTGGGAAACAAAGTCACCGGGGATGCCTTAAAGGATGGCAATACCGGAATGATGAAGTTACTTACCCATGCCCTAAATCCCATGACTTATATGAAGAAGTTAGTGGCATACATAGGAGCTGCCATTGCACCTTACATTTTAGCATTTATGGCGATTGCATCCGTGGTGTTAATTATTGTGATGTTTATATTCAGCATCTTGCAGCCATTACAGGAGATAGGCAATGCCATTACAAATTTTCTATCCATGTTTACATCTACGGAGGAGTTTGTGGATGAGAGTATGTCGCAGACAAAGATAGATGAGATTTTGGCAGGGATTAGTGCAGATGACACACAAAGAGCAGTGGTTTCTTATGCACTGTCTAAGGTGGGATGTGAGTATGACCAGAGTAACAGAACCGGAGGAAGCAGTTTTGATTGCAGTTCCCTTGCCTATTATGCATGGGAAGCAGCCGGAGTGGATATCAGCTTTGGAGGCAGATACCCACCGACAGCGGCAGAGGAAGCAAGAATGCTAAATGCAAGAGGCTATAGTCTTGGAAGCATGGATTTACAGCCGGGAGATTTGATTTTTTATGGTGGAAGAGGAAACGGAAGATACATGGGCATTTACCATGTAGCAATTTATGTCGGAAACGGCATGGCAGTAGAAGCCTTAAATGAAACCTATGGAGTGGTGTATCAGAGGCTTCGTACACAGAATGCAATTATGGTTTGCAGACCAAACGGATAACAGGAAGGAGAAAAATTATGGCAGATGAAATTGCACAGGTAGTAGAGATGGAATATAAAGGCGTGTAT
Organism: Lachnospiraceae bacterium; assembly: GCA_017521605.1. GTDB lineage: Bacteria > Bacillota > Clostridia > Lachnospirales > Lachnospiraceae > Acetatifactor. The sequence continues at coordinate 3,358 of JAFXCD010000116.1, forward strand.
TACGCATTCAAAGGAACAAAGGCAACTATCGCAGCCATTGTCAGTGCGATTAAGGCACTGGCAGACTGGCAGCACACGAAGTACTTAAATAAGTCGGGAAATTGCGATTGGGCGAAGATGCAGGAGATTTCCAAGGGCACACCGCCTATTTTGGAATTCCCAAAGGAGATGTTTGAAGAACGAGAGGTAGGAAAGGCAAAGGATGGTACGCCTATCATGAAGTCAGACTTTGACCTTTATTGTGAGAAGTATGATTTACGTTACTGTATCATGCCTGACCTTAACCCTAACGATGACTATATTCCGGTAGCAGTTCCTGCCCAGGATATGGGTATTCATCAGGAGCAGATTAAAGCTGTGATGAACCGAAGAATCCAAAGGGAAGAGGATAAGGATAAGGAATACGATGTAAAAATTGCGGAACTGAAGGAGCGTATTAAGAACGCAGATGGGGAAAAGAAAGCCGCAGAGGAAGAGCTTAAGAGTTTGGAACTTGGTAAGAGCCAGAATCAGGAGCTTTTACATGAGTCTAAGGAAAAGCTGGAAAA
>JAFXCD010000117.1 GCA_017521605.1 Lachnospiraceae bacterium
CTGTTAATATATCAATGTTGTTTTAATATGACCGTAATCGAGGAGGTGTCAAGAGATGGCAAAGTGTGATGTATGTGGCAAAGGCGTTCATTTTGGTAACAACGTAAGCCATTCCCATAGAAGAAGTAACGCTATTTGGAAGTCTAATGTAAAGAGTGTTAAATGTATGGTAAACGGTGCAGCTAAGAAAATGCATGTTTGTACCAGTTGCTTAAAGTCTGGTGCTGTTGAAAGAGCATAATATTTGCTAAAAGAGCCTGTTCATTGAACAGGCTTTTCTTTTTACTTTTTCTTTATAAATATTCTTCTTTTCTTCTGGCAAATTCCTTATTAATCAATTGAACCAGCTCTGCGTCTCCCGAATTATTATCCGGATGAAAAATCTTCATCAGATCTTTATATCTCTTCCGTAAACTCATCAGACTATTTGTATTACGAAACAACACTCCAACAAATTCATCCAAATTAATATACCTTCTTGGTGCATTAAAGGATGCTTCATAGCTGCGATTAGTTTCATATAATTTCTTTTCACGATCAAACTTCTTTCGATCCTCTTCTAATTTACGAAACCCTTCCCTCAGGATATCCATTTTCTTTTCCACAAGCAAGCTTTCATCCTTAAGACGCTTTTGTTCTATTACCATACGATGATTTAATGCATCTACATCCTTACGATGTCTTGCCTTTTCCTGGATGAACTTGTCCTGCATTTCGTCTATAGCATTTTTTTCATTTTGAATTCGTATATTTTCCTGAAATAACCAGAGCTTCGCTTTTTTTAGTTCCTCCACACTCTGGGCATTCATTACCTCATTCCAGTCCATATCAAACTCCACATCTACAGTGTCTCAATCACAAATCAGACACCAGTATCCTAATATCAGTAAAATAGCTATCAAAATTATCGCACCTACTTTACTTGAAATAAACAACATTAACAGCATACCAATTGCCACAAAGAAAAGCATCAGACCAACAAAGTGTTTAAACGAATGATTCATACCATCACCAAACACTGCTTCTTAATGACAATATATGCATTTTTCCCGAAAATATAATTAAATATTTTCTTCTGGGAACGCAATGTCACGTGCTTCTTCATTGCTCATAGGTTCCTTTTTGGTCAACTTATCTACCAGCTCAGGCATCATATCCAACACTTTTGTTACAGTATCCTGATTCTTTACATTTACCATCTTTGTAACACCATCTTTAATTACCAATACAGCACTGGGAGACATCTTACCGCCGATACCACCTGCCGCTCTGGTGCTCTTTTTTTCATCATTCGTTCCTGTACCAACCCCAAATCCAAAACTAACATCAACCAAGGGAACAATTATTGTATCGCCAATTTCCGTTGGTGCACCTACAACTGTCTTTGTTGATAATGCCGTATCCATCTTATTTAACAAGGACTCAACAACACCTTCTACTGTCTTATTCATTCTATTTTCCTCCATTTTTCAATTTATTAATTAAAGGCATTAACCTCTTATCAAATAGTATGTGAAGGGCATTAATCAACACAGTCAACACTAAAATTTTTCCCTTAACATAACCATCTGCATTAATTCTTTTTTGTTCAAAATCAGGTTCCACATTTACATTATCACCAAGCCATGGCAGTAACATACAATAATAACCATACACACGTCCTGTAGTATCCGGTGTTTCAAAGCCAAACAAACAATCTAATTTATAAGCTTTGGGTTTAATACTGATGACTATTTTCTTCAATGCACCCCAGGCTTCTTTTAATAAACTCTGTGTATCCTCCTGTTCCCATATATCCAAATAATAATTAATGTTATCAATAACAATAATTATTTTATCATATAATTCTTGAATTTTAAACATTATCTTTTCAATTTTATTTTCAGAAAAGCTGTTGTTAGCTGTTTCTAATACATCATCATTCAACCTATTATTATCAGGTTCCTGTATAATATCATCTCTATCTACTGCTTCATTATTCATTTTTTCAGCTTTTGACAATTCAAGCAAGTCAGAATTAATTGTAGGATGATATTTTTCCTTCTTTTTCTTTTTTATTTTTTTTGAAGAACTTATATTCTTTTTTTTAATTTTTTTCAGTTCCTTGGGTACTTTAACATTCTTTTTAGTTTTATCATTATCTTTAAACAGTTCAAAACCCATTATTTTTAATGATATTACTGGTTTTTCAGGAAACAGATAATCTATTTTTAATTTTATAAATTTGCAAAGCCATGTTATATCTGCATTTGCCCGTTTTTCATCATCTGCCAACACTCCTACTGCATGATATTTTATGGGCACCAGTAAAACCAATACAACAAGCATTAATAATCCTACCAATAAAGCCAAGAGAACAATTCCGATTATTTTTAATAATCCCAACAAAAATGCCAACATACTATTCTCCCATTATATACGCTCTCAAATTTGCATCTCCCTGATTTTCCACACATTCCTGCATCCACTGTTCTACGATGGCAATTGCATCTTCCCTGTTCTTAGCAATACCCAAAACGTAGGGAGGATTCTTACTATAATACTTTTGTATAAGATATTTTGCATCATATATATCAAGTTGTTCCTGATTATTGGACGCTATTGTAATAAGAAACAAATTTGCTCCTATCGGATTTTCATGTAAATTCTTCTTCATTTGCATCAAGTCCTTATATTCCAAACCTTCCCCAAGACGCAGATGATAATGAAAATTTATTTTATTCATAAACTCACCTAATTTTAGCATTTCTATACTTAATCAAAATAAGTATAACATAAAACCTCAAAAAAGAAAATCTATATAACTAAAAAAAGTTTGGTATTTACCAAACTTTTAGTAGTATTTCTTATTTCCCCAGAGATTATTTTTTCTTAATTCCAGATATTCATTATAAGCCTTTTCTAAAATCTGCTTCTCATTAGAAAATCTAAGCAAATGATACGCTTCATGATACTTATAATATCCGGAATCTACAAAATACTCTTCCTTTTGTGGTTTACTGTAATAACTGTCTGCCATCATTAAGTACCAATGCACATCTTTCTCTACCACATCCTCAGGCACAGAAAATGTATATTCACTTTTACCAATATACTTAATAATAGACGCTTTCGCACCGGACTCTTCCAAAACTTCCCGTAAAGCTGTATCCTTATACTCCTCGCCCTCCTCTACGGTACCCTTGGGCAGAACCCAACCTTCGTATTTATTCTTGTAGTTTTTATACAAGAGTAAAATTTTTCCACGAAAAATTACCACACCACCACAGCTTGTTGCCTCAATCATTGCAATTCCTCCTGATTTGGTGTGCCATATTTGACCTAAGCATTAGTATATGACAATTGTTCAATAATAGCAACATAAATTTTAATTATTTAAAATATGCATCTAAAACACGTCTTGCAATTGGTACGGCATAATCACCACCAGCTCCTGCACTTTCTATTATTACGGTTATAGCAATTTCAGGATTGTCGGCCGGCGCAAAACCTGTAAACCATGCATGCGAATCACCCGAACTGTTATATTCAGCCGAACCGGTTTTTCCGGCAGCCGTATAGCCGTATCCTTTCAATCTGGTTGCAGTTCCCTGCTCCACTACAGAGGTCATCAGTTCTCTAAGCACAGCACTTTCTTCCGATGACATTAATCTTCCATACTCTTTACTTTTATAAGTATGATATTCTACACCGGTTGCTGTCTCTATATGGTCTACTAAATACGGGCGCATTAAAACTCCATCATTTGCAATTGCAGCTGTTATCATATTCAGATGTATGGGTGATATCTGCACCTTTCCCTGACCTATGGAAGCCTGTAGCATCTCATAATCATCCATATACTCTGATATGGGGGTTTTACTTATTGCAGTAGTAAAATCCAAATTAAGAGACTGGTTAAATAAAAGATTATCCAATGTTTGTGAAAATTCATTTCTATCCAGTTTCATGCCTATATTTGCAAAAGAGGTATTACATGATTTAGCAAATGATTTTGTTAAATCCACTCTATTATGAACACTATTGTGGTAACAATGAATTCTATTATTATCAACTTTATATGAACCATTACATTGATAACTATATTGGTCATATGTTTCATCGTTTTCACGTATATACTCCAGTGCTGTTATAATCTTAAAGGTTGATCCGGGCGGATATAAGCCGGTGGTAGCTCTGTTCAACAAGATAGAACTGTCGCCATCCTCCACCAAATCGTCCCAAATATCTGCAATTTCATTTGGGTCAAAATCAGGTTTTGATACCATAGTCAGTACCTTACCTGTGGATACATCTGTTACAATTATGGCTCCTTCATAAATACCCATGGCATTATAAGCTGCCTCCTGCATATCCATACGTAGATTTGTAATCACATTATTTCCCGGATTCTTTCGACCCGCGGTTGTGTTTTCCACCTTCTGACTTAAGGATATATTGGAATTTATCAAATAGTAGTTACAAAAATCCTCAATTCCCGTCCGACCCTGTGTGGAAAATCCAACCACATGGGAAAACATATTTTCATATGGATAGTGCCTGATTTCTTTTCCATCCGCATTCAATGCCGTCTGCGCAAGCACATAACCATCTGCTGAATAAATAGAGCCTCTGTAATTTTTGGCCAGCAGAATCTCCTGACGTTTATTATAGCTGTTATTTATCATTTTCTGCTCATTATTAGCCACAAAAATTCCCAGATAAACAATCATAGCCAGAAATATCCCGACAATCGTTAACATTACGCCAATTATCTTGCTATTATTATTCTTCTGCTTCCTCCCAGTCTTCAATGAAGTCGTAGTCTTCTTCATATTCATTTCCGAAATGTTCTTTTGAGATTTCTTTTTGCTCATTTCGTTTTTCTCCTTCTTTTACAGCAATCATATAAATACCTTGCACCAAAAAGAACATAATCATAGTTGAAAGCATAGAGCTTCCGCCATAACTGATTAATGGTAATGTTACACCAGTGATGGGTACAAATCGTATACCACCACCAACAGTAAGGAATATCTGAAAAATATAAATAATACCGAATCCAAAAGCTGTCAATCGATAAAACATATTTTTATTTTTCAGTGCTGTCTTCATCATCATCAAGAAACAACTTAGGATTACCAACAACAATAGAATACCAAAAATCGTTCCAAACTCTTCACATATGGAAGAGAATATAAAATCTTCTTCTACATAAGGAATATCATCAGGAGTTCCCTGATAAAGTCCCATACCAAACCAACTGCCACTGCCAATGGCAAATAATGATTGTGTAATTTGATATCCCTGATTATCAATATACCTCCAAGGATTTGTCCAGGCCAAAACACGTATACGTACATGGGAAAACAGATGATATGCCACTATAGAAGCAGCAGCTCCTCCTCCAAAACCAAGTAACAAATAAAGATAACTGCCTGTTGCAACAAATAACATCAACAAATACGTCACAAAAAAAATCAATGCACTTCCCAAATCTTTCGATAACACCAATATTAATACATGGGCTCCGGCTACAATTGTCGTCAAAATCACATTAGCTAACGAAGTGCTTTTATACAGTGATGCTGCCATAAACAGTACAAATAAAATCTTAACCATTTCTGAGGGTTGGAAGGTTATTCCCTGTATGGTAAAAGATAACTTTGAACCCAATGTGGTTTCTCCCAAAATCAGTACCATGGACAAGGGAAAGATTCCTATTACTGCATAAATGCATCGTAATTTACTTAAAAATTTGAATCTGCTGATAATCACCGGTACAAACATACAAATGATATAAGAAACCAAAATAATTTTAAACTGGCGTACAGCCTTATCCACATCCAGTCTGGATACCATAATCATACCAATACCTATCAGCATGCACATATTATTCAGCAATAATCTATTGGTGTTTTTATATACAATAGGTGTAATGCATAATACTAAGAAAAAAAATACCTGTAATACACCATATAGAAATACATATATCCAATCACGACTTAAAATTGACATATTAAAAAAGCTTACCAGCTGAATAACAAACATCCAAAAATTCTGTCGTATATATATAAATCCCCCATCGCGATCATTACGATACCGAAAAACCATCAAAGAATCCAAGGTATAAAATGCCATACACAACACTAATAAATATCTCGAAACTGTTGTAATATATTCTTGCATAATATCCTCCTTATTCTATAAACCTGCATATCACAACCATGTTTGTGATATTACTTCAATCGAAAGTAAAAATTTTATTTTTACTCTACGCCCCTTTTCTCGTGACCTGTAGTAAATTCACTATAAGGGCTTTCCATTATTTTTCCTTCTGACAAACCATCAAAAAATCCCAGCACTTCATAAGTCTCTTTAGGTGTTTCCACTGTAAATATCAAACGTTTACTACATGCGATATCCATCCCTGAAATATCCTTGTGCAAAGATAACGGTACAGAATTATATATAATATTATAACAATACAAACAATTCTGTATTACCGGAAACGTTTTGTGATATCGGTCTATTATCTGAGCTTGTGCTACACCATCCATATTAATACATTGTCCCATGGTCTTACTGATGCAATTAGCTGTAATCATCATAGGAATTCTTCCATAAACTACTTTTTCAAAAGAAGCATCCTGAAATAGCTTTGAACTTTCCTTTTTATTTAACTCATAAGGACAAGTCAAACCATCCATACGCTCTCCCCAAAATCTTCTTGCATAGATATTCCAAACATATAATCCTGCATCAGCCACTAATAAGCCCTCATAATTACAGCTCTGTAGAAATGCGTATTCTTCAATATTTCGCACTAACAATCCATTATAACCATGCATTCTGGCATAGGCAATCAATTTTTCTATTTTACCCTCATCTTTCTGCCGCATACAATATGGTAATGCTATATACACTCTATCCCCTGCAATATTTGTCGAAAAATCTTCCTTTAATACTAATTCTCCTTCAATATAAACCCTGCCTACTTTTTCCATGTGACAATTTACAAATTCTTCCACTATTTTTAACTGGTCAAAAGTAGATACTTGTATGTTAAACTGATTATATTGGTATGTTTCTTTATTTTTCAACACATTATTTCCATATTTATGTTCATCATATACTATTGTTTTTCTTTTATGATTCAGACCATTCCTTTCAATTATCTTATTCTCCAACTCAAAAACTGCAAGCCTACGCAGCTCATTTAATGCTTTCAATGCATAAAAAGACTGACCATCTGTAAATGTTTGAATATTATCTGCCACAAAACAGGTATCTCCCAATTTAGAAATCTGCTTTACCATATTCTCCTCTGATATGGGTTGATTTTGTGCAGCCGTTACTAAATCTCCTTCCACTGTTACAGAAAGATCTTCACAAATCATGGTGATTTGTGCATTATTCCCGGAAACAATTTCCACAAAAATATCAACCTTCTTCTTGGGTTTATTCAAAATATAATTATCCCTAATTTCATCAATAATCACTTCATTGCTACCACTATATGCAGGATTCTTCAACGTAACCATATCCGAACCATTGTGTTTGTAATAGTATCCATCCTGAATTTCACTACGAATATACAACTGCATCAACAGTGATATATCTTTTTTATCAATTACCAGCTTTTTGTTCGGATTCCTTTTCTTTAAATCTATATATTTTCGATACACAGCAGTTACACCGGCAGCATACTCCGGCTTTTTCATACGCCCCTCTATCTTGAAGGAATCTATTCCCGACTCTATCAGCTCATCCAGATGTTCTAATGTACACATATCTTTCAGGCTTAAGGGATAACATTCTTCTTTCTTATTTCCTTCTACATCCACATGATATGGCAAACGGCATGGCTGGGCACATTTACCTCGATTCCCACTCCTTCCCCCCAATATACTACTAAACAGACATTGACCGGAATAGCAATAACACATTGCTCCATGGATAAAGGTCTCGATCTCCAATCCTGTAGCATCCCTCATATGACGTATTTCAGTCAGGCTCAATTCTCTGGCAGGTACAATACGTGTTGCACCTAATTCTTTTAAAAATCCGGCACCAAATGCACCGGTTATGGTCATCTGTGTACTTACATGAAGCTCCATATCAGGAAAATACTGCTTTACATATTGAAACACTCCCAAATCCTGTATGATACAGGCATCAAGCCCAGCCACATACATAGGACATAGAAAATTATATAAATCCTGCAATTCCCACTCTTTAAACAGTGTATTTATAGTCAGGTATACTTTTCTCCCCCAAATATGTGCATACCTAATACAGAACAATAATTCCTTTTCGGTAAAGTTGTCAGCATAAGCTCTTGCACCATATTTATTTCCGGCCAGATATACCGCATCCGCACCTGCATGTATAGCTCCAAAAAAGGCTTCCATACTACCTGCAGGAGCCAATAACTCAACCTTTAATTCAGACATACCTCTTCCTCTCTTAAAAATGAATGGCTGCCAATTGGCAGCCATATCCCTTATCGTCTATTATTACTATTCTTACTTAAATTCTCCAGTTTCATCTGGGCAGAAACCAATTCATGCTTTAAATCATATAATTCTTTTTCTTTTCTTTGAAGTTCATCCTCAATTAATGAAATTTGCTTTTTCGCCTTAAAATAGTCATCCGCAATATTTAACTGCATCAAAATATTCTGGGTGTCGATGGGCTGACGCTTAAAATTAGGTAATTTATTATACTCATTATATTTACTATTTAGGTAATTTGCAACCTTCTGCAAATATTCTTCACTTTCATAACCGCTCAGTGTAAAAACTTTGCCCGCAATAATCACTTCAATATCTGTTTTTGAAGACATACGCACACCCCTTATCCTTTATGCATACAAAATATGCCAAATACACGTAATAATTATACAAGATATATTATATATCATATATGGATAAGTGGCAAGTACTTTTTATTCAGCCCTTTGTATTCCTAAATGTTTGTATGCATACTCGGTCACAACTCTGCCTCGAGGTGTACGATTAATAAAGCCATTTTTAATTAAATAGGGCTCATATACATCCTCAATGGTACCTGTATCCTCTCCAATGGATGCAGCTAGAGTATCCAGCCCCACTGGTCCACCACTAAACTTCTGAATCATGGTCATCAGTATATTCCTATCAATATGGTCCAGACCCATTCTGTCAACATCCATTAAATCCAGCGCTTCATTTGCAACTGCCTCTGTAATCACTCCATCGAAACGTACCTGGGCAAAATCACGGACTCTCTTAAGTATACGGTTAGCAAGTCTTGGAGTTCCACGACTTCTTCTGGCCATCTCCAGAGCACCCTTTTTCTCAATTTCTACATTCAAAATACGGGCAGAATGCTCAATAATCTGACGAAGCTCATTTAATTCATAAAACTCCAGATGATGTATCATACCGAAACGGTCTCTTAAAGGAGCTGTCAACATACCGGCCCTGGTGGTAGCTCCAACCAACGTAAACTTAGGCAAATCCAAACGTACACTTCTCGCAGAAGCTCCCTTACCAATCATAATATCAATAGCATAATCCTCCATGGCCGGATATAAAACTTCCTCTACCTGACGGTTTAAACGGTGGATTTCATCCACAAACAGCAAATCGCCTTTCTCAAGATTATTCAGTATCGCCGCCATTTCACCGGGCTTTTCAATGGCCGGTCCTGATGTTACTTTAAGATTTACACCCATCTCGTTGGCAATAATACCTGCCAACGTGGTCTTACCTAATCCGGGAGGTCCATAAAACAACACATGATCCAGTGCATCTCCACGTTGTTTTGCCGCTTCTATATAAATCTTCAAGTTCTCCTTAATTTTGGATTGACCAATGTAGTCATCCAATTTCTGAGGACGCAGTGACCCTTCAATTTTTACATCCTCCTGTGTTAAGTTGGTTTCTATGATTCTTTTTGCCATATCAGCCTTTTCCTATCTAAAATAATTTTTTCAAAGCCGCCTTCAACAATGCACCAGCATCCATATTTTCGCCACCGGGCACTGCATTTACTGCCTTTAAACTTTCCGACTGTCCATATCCCAAGGCTACCAAGGCTTCCACAGCTTCCTTCTTCTGAGCATCATCAATAGCTATGTTGCCACCTTGATATGCATCCATCTCTTTTTGGACCATAGTATCATCAATAGCCAGCTTGTCCTTAAGCTCTAATATCAGACGCTCTGCAGTACGCTTACCGATACCGGGTGCCTTAGATATTGCCTTCACATCCTGAGAAATAATAGCAAATCGCAAATCATCCGCATCCATGGCAGATAACAGTCCTAATGCACCTTTGGGTCCGATACCGCTTACTGTAATGCACTTTTTAAACATCTCTAAATCCGCCTTGGATAAAAATCCGTACAACTGCAGAGCATCTTCCTTTACATTGGTATAAGTATAGAGCTTCACTCTCTCCCCAATCCCCGGAAGTCTGGTCATGGTCTGCCCCGAAATCTGCACATTGTAACCTATATCATTCACATCAATGATACAATTATCTTCTTCAATATCTGCTATAATACCATTTAAATATGCATACATGATTATTTCTCCGTGTACTTAATCACTACTAATTAATAAACTATCACTTCACTTTTTACGTTTTATTCTCACATATTACTCTACCACAACTCATCGCGATATGCAAGAACATTTGTTCGCCACTTAAGTATTTCCTATATCCTGAACTTTCAGTTTCCGATAAATCACCAGAAACATAATCAGCTGTACAATAAAAGTTATGGCCCAAGTAACCGGATAAGAAATATAAAGTACCTTTAATGTTTTGATTTTCGCAAATATGGTATAAATCCAAACCACGCGGAAAGCACAAACACCTGTCAGGGATACGATCATAGGAGCAATAGCATAACCCATACCACGTAAAATTCCCACCATGACATCCATCATACCGCACAGGAAATAAGTAGTACAAATTATCAATAATCGATTTACGCCATACTGTATTACCTCCGGATCGGTGGAATAGAGACTTAGTAATGGACGACTAAATATTAAGATAATACCGCTTAAAATCACTCCTACTACCAATACCAGAAGCTCACATATCCATGCAATCTTAGCAATTCGTTTGAATTTGCGTGCACCATAATTTTGTCCCGAAAAGCTTACTGCGCCCTGATGCAAAGCATTCATGGCAGTAAACACAAAACCTTCGATATTCTGACCTGCAGTATTGCCTGCCACTGCAATATATCCAAAAGAATTTACAGAAGACTGAATGAGTACATTAGATACTGAGAACATGGCACCCTGTAAGCCTGCCGGTACACCTATACGAATCATCTTAAAAAGTTTATCCGGTACAATACGAAGCTTCTTCAAGTCCAACTTAATACTACCATCATTTAAAATCAGACACCTAATAACTAATCCTGCGGAAACTACCTGGGACAATACGGTAGCCAATGCCACACCTGCTACCCCCATATGAAATACAATAACAAATATCAAATTCAACAATACGTTCAATACACCTGCAACCATCAAATAATACAGAGGTCTTTTTGTATCCCCAATCGCACGTAAAATCGCACTACCGAAGTTATACAGCATCATAACCGGCATACCAACAAAGTAAATCCACATATAAATAACCGACTGGTCAATCACATTTTCCGGTGTATCCATAAGTGCCAATGCCGGTCTTGCTAATCCAATACCCAAAACAACTAAAATTAAACCGGAAACCAAGGCTGTGGTAATGGCTGTATGTACCATATCATCCAGTTCTTTCTTCTGTCCAGCACCATAAAATCGTGCAACCAGTACATTGGCGCCGATGGAAAGACCCATAAAAACATTTACAAAAAGATTGGTCAGTGAACTGGTTGGTCCCAGTGCTGCCAGAGCTTCTTTTCCCGCAAATCGTCCAACCACCACGATATCCGCCGCATTAAAGGTCAGCTGTAATAAACCGGACAGCATAAGGGGAAATGAAAAAATTAAAATTTTCGACAATAACGGGCCATTACACATGTCCATTTCATATTTATTTGTTTTTTTGTTTGTATTACTCATATTACACCTCAAACATATCACAACATAGCTAATAATTTTGCTCAAACAGAGTGAAAAGAATCTTTGACTATTCAATCTATCAACCTCTGAAAACCGCAATCCTTATTTTATATTATTTTAGATCTTTATCAAATATCTTACTTATATAAGGTAATTTGTCAAGTAATAAAGCTAATCCTGAAAGGGACTTATAATATGGTTTTCCATTTTTAACTCCCATTTTTACTTTTACAGGTACATCTTGATAAATACTACACCATTCATAATCAATAGGATTTGTATTTACAATCAACTCAGAAAGCTGAAATGCAGCGGTTCTATCTGACCACTCGTTGCCACCGGCTATAGCCGGGCCACTTGGTCCATAATAGATTTCCAAAAAAACCTCTTCACCATCGCCACGTTTACCGCACACTGCTAAACTGAATAAATCTTCATTATTCTTTGTTACATAGTCAGGTTCTCCAAACAGAGCCAACACCTGACCACAAAAAACACTATGCATTTCACCACTTTCCATTTCATAAACATTTCTGATAAGACTACGTTCTGTAGGTAATCTTTCCGGATTACATTTTCGAAACCTGTAAGTATACATTTTATTTCTCCAAAACACAAAGTCACTTTGGAACTCCCCATTAGGATATCTAAAGTGACTTGTTAAGCTTTATTTATTGTTGATGTAGTTAATCAGCCCCTCAGCAGCGATTATCTTCTGCATGAATTCAGGGAACGTCTGTCCCTTGAATTCAGTACCCTTGGTACGATTGTAAATCATACCTGTATTGAAGTCAATTTCTACTTCATCACCTGCTTCAATCCCCTTGCTGGCTTCTGCACATTCAATAATGGGTAAACCGATATTAATGGCATTACGATAAAAGATTCTTGCGAAGGTTTCTGCGATAACACAGCTTACACCTGCCGCTTTAATAGCAATGGGAGCATGCTCTCTGGAAGAACCGCAACCAAAGTTCTTTGTTGCCACGATGATATCGCCCTTCTTTACATTCTTTACGAAATCCTTATCAATATCCTCCATGCAATGAGTTGCCAACTCTGCAGGGTCTGAGCTGTTCAAATATCTTGCTGGGATGATTACGTCAGTATCTACATTGTCACCATATTTAAAAACTGTTCCTTTTGCTTGCATCTGTTCTTCCTCCTTACATACCTAACTCATATGGGCTGGAAATTTTACCTGTAATAGCACTTGCTGCTGCAACTGCAGGACTTGCAAGGTAAATTTCACTGGTTACATGTCCCATACGTCCTACAAAGTTACGATTGGTGGTAGAAACACATCTTTCTTTTTCAGCCAGGATACCCATATAACCACCTAAGCATGGTCCACAGGTAGGAGTACTTACTACTGCACCCGCTTCAATAAAGGTCTTAAGTAAGCCTTCTTCCATAGCCTGCATATAAATCTTCTGAGTAGCAGGAATAATAATACATCTCATACCCTTCTTTACATGCTGACCTTCCAATACCTTAGCAGCGATTCTAAGATCATCAATACGACCATTGGTACAAGAGCCAATTACTACCTGATCAATTACGATATCTTCTTTAATATCATCGATGGTATGTGTATTTTCAGGTAAATGTGGGAATGCAATGGTAGGACGAAGGATACTTAAATCAATGGTGTATTCCTCGTCATAAACTGCATCCTCATCTGCTTCATAAATAGTATAAGGACGATTACTATGTTCCTTCATATATTCAATTGCCAGTTCATCCACAGGGAAAATACCATTCTTTCCACCAGCTTCAATAGCCATGTTTGCAATGGTAAATCTATCATCCATAGAAAGATTCTTAATACCCTCTCCTACGAATTCCATGGATTTGTATAGTGCTCCATCCACACCAATCAAACCGATGATGTGAAGGATAACATCCTTACCGCTTACCCACTTATCCCTCTTACCTACAATGTTAAACTTAATCGCGGAAGGCACCTTAAACCAAGCCTTACCGGTAGCCATACCGGCAGCCATATCGGTACTACCAACACCGGTGGAAAATGCACCAAGTGCACCATATGTACAAGTATGAGAATCAGCTCCAATAATAACATCACCTGCTACTGTCAAACCTTTTTCAGGTAATAAAGCATGTTCAATTCCCATTTCGCCTACTTCAAAATAGTTGGTAATATCGTTCTTTCTTGCAAATTCTCTTACACATTTACAATGTTCTGCGGATTTAATATCCTTATTAGGTACAAAATGGTCCGGTACCAGAGCGATTTTATCCTTGTCAAATACGCCTTCCACCTTCATCTTGTCCATTTCCTTTATTGCTACAGGGCTAGTAATATCATTACCCAATACCAGGCTCAAATTCGCCTCAATCAGCTGTCCTGCTTCTACCTTATCAAGTCCTGCAGCAGCAGCTAAGATTTTCTGCGTCATTGTCATTCCCATGCTTTTTTCCTCCTTGTAAGTTTCTAACTATAATGCATCATAACATAGTTTTTGTTATAATTCAAATACATAATATTCATAGTTGCTATAACTTGTGATTATGGTTTATAATTCTAACATAAGTTATTAAGTACAAGTTTGGAGGTAGTATTTATGAACAATTCTCTTAATCTTTATTATATTTTTTATGTTGTAGCCCAGTGTGGCAATATATCTGCAGCAGCAAAAAAACTGTATATCAGCCAGCCAGCTGTCAGTAAATCCATCTCCAAGCTGGAAGAAAACTTCCCCATGCCACTATTACAACGCACTTCTAAGGGTGTTATTTTGACGGAAAGCGGACAAATCCTATACAACCAGCTGGAAACTGCCTTTCAGGCCATCAAACAGGGCGAAGAACAAATTCAGCAAAACAATGAATTAGGAGTAGGTACTATTTCTATCGGAGTTAGTACCACACTATGTAAATATGTGCTACTACCCTATTTAAAAAGCTTTATCGCTACCAATCCTAATATCAAGGTTAACATCTCCTGTCAGTCCACTTATGAAACTTTGACAGCCTTGGAAAACGGCAGTCTGGATATAGGTCTGGTAAGTGAATCAGAACGTTTAGGAAATCTGACCTTTCATGCCATACAGACCATTCATGACACCTTAGTTACCAGTCCGGAATATTTAGAAAAACTAACTGATGTTGCTGCAAAAACCTTTGGTAAAGCAGACCTTACTACGCTTACAGAAACAGAGCTTATGTCCTCTGCCACCTTTTTGATGTTGAACAAAAACAATGTAACCCGTCAGCATGTAGATCGCTATTTAGCCTCTAAGGGACTTACCCTTGATAACCAGATTGTAGTTACTACCATGGATTTACTGATTGATTTTGCTAAGCTGGGTCTTGGTATTGCCTGCGTTATCAAAGAATTTGTTACCGAAGAATTTAATAAAGGGGAACTATTAGAATTTGTAACAGAAGAAACCATACCTGAAAGAAAAATCGGATTTGCCTATACCAATAAAGGTCTGGCAAATCCGGCACTTCAGAAATTTTTACAGGGGATGTAAATCCTACATCCCCTTGTTTAAAACTAAAAAACAAAGCAAGGTATCCAAAATAATACTAAACACTATCAAAACACTCATAAACACTCTGCTTCTACCATTCATATTTTTCAAAAAACCACTCATCATTGGGTCAATCAACTTAATTATTTGAAATTCTTTTGTATCGTTATTAACCATTCACTATCTTCTCACTTTCAAAGCATCTGCCTATAATAATGATTGCAATGATTGAAAAGACCAGATTCACAACACAGGAAGTCAAAACATTATTCACGGAATACTCCAGTTTAATAATATCTCCCATAAGCAGCATGCTATTCCATGCCGGAATCACATTATTTATCATGCCCAGTTTTTCCACCATAGGTTTAAAACCTTCAGTCGTTGCCAACATCCCGGCAATCATCATCACTACCATTACGACCGGAGCCACATTCGTCGCTTGCTTCACATCCTTGGCAATCGTAGAAATGATCAGCAAAATACTAGCCAATGCAAACACTGCTGTAATGGTAATTACAAACAATAATATGTACTCTGTTACACTGTAACTGAACGTGCCATTCAATTCCATGGCTTCTGCCAGTTTGGGTAAAGAAATAGCCATTCCAATAAATGCAGAAAGTCCACCAAGTATTGCTGCCAGCAACAGATAGATAGCTTTTCCTGCTGCAATACAGCTTCTCTTCACCGGTGCAATCAACATCGTATTTAAGAAGCCTCTCTCCTTGTCGCCTGCAACCGATTCTGCAGCCAGATTCATGCATACCATAAACACACCCATCATCAGCATTATAGGCATCAATCCGGCAAGCAAATCACGTAATTCAGCATCTTCATCGCCCAAATCATAGGCTATATCCTCTTTTGCATTTACCAAAAACACTTTGGGCTGATATGCTCCTAAAAATACATTTACCACGTTGTATAACGGATAAGAATCCACATTTGTGGAATTATACCAGATGTCAATATTGGATAAATCTGCTCCAGTCCCATCATCCAATACAAAATCCTCCGGGAATACTACAAGCAATGTACATGCTTCATCTTCTATGTCTTTCTTTAATTTCTCTACCTGATCCATGGTAGTGCCCTTAAGCTTTAATTCTTCTAAACCTTCTTTCATATATTCCGGAGCATTCACATAATAAGCGACTATTTCCTTATCTGTATCAGTTCCTGACTGGGCTTCTCCCATAACAACCATTAGCATTGCATAACCAAAAACAATCAGAAAGGGCATTAGCACAATCTGAAATAATACCACTTTATCTGAAAAACCTGCCTTTAATTCTTTCTTAGCAACTGTCCATATATCTTTCAAATTCATGCTTATTTACCTCCCTGTTCTTTTGACTGGTAGCTTAAATAAAATTCATAAAAAGCATCCTCAAGAGATTTGCCTTGTTTCAGATTCTCTAAGGTATCATTCACTACAATCTTTCCATCAATAATCATGGCCGCCCTGTCACAGACACGCTCTACCAAATCAAAAAGATGGGTAGAAATAATCACACATTTCCCTTCTTCCTTCATTTGAAGAATAAAATCACGAACATCCTTAGCCGCAATAATGTCCAGACCATTGGTGGGTTCATCAAAAATAATAAACTGTGGGTCGTGAATAACTGAAATAACCAATGATACTTTCTGGCGCATACCCTGTGACAACTTGCTGATTTTAGTATCTGCGTAGGAAGAGATACAGAAGCTTTCAAACAGTTCCTCCTTACGCTTTAATGCTGCTTCCTTAGGAATATGGTACAGCTCTGCAAAGAAATCAAACATTTTACTTGCTGTGGACTTCATATCCAGCTTCAAGTCTGTGGTAAGAAAAGCAAATTTAGAACGTACCAGCTCCGGCGCCTTAACTGCACTAATGTCGTTGTAAAATACATCCCCACTGTCCGGCTTAATCAGTGTGGCCAACATTCTCATGGTAGTGGTTTTTCCTGCACCATTCGGTCCTAAGATACCAAATATCTCTCCGGACCTGGTTTCAAAGCTGATACCATTCACCGCCACCTTTTTATTACTTTGCAAATCCAGTTTTTTTTGCTGGGCTTTACTGATTTGGAATGTTTTAATTAAATTTTCTACTCGTAAAATTTCCATAATCTTTGTTCTCCTTCTTACTTTAACTTATTTATTCTTTTTTCTTCTTTTTCATACACAATATACGAAATTATAAAAAGGATTACTGCCGTAAGAAAAGTTAATCCAAAAGTAATCATTATTGAGTATACATTATGTATCAGGATAGTAATGATAAAGGATATAATCCCGCTGAGCATTAGTCCCAAACCGCTGAGCAGATTTACCTTTCGCTGTGTCTGTGGTTTTATATTTTTCCACTTGCTACTAAAAGGGTCTTTGTTTTCATGCATTCTTGGCATTACATTTCCTAATGCTATCCAACTGATACTCAAAATCAAGCTCATCATAACAGCGGATATATCCATCAAATTCATTTCACTCCCTTTCGTCATTAGATATGTCAAAAATAAGTTTATAAAATTTATTAAATTCAATAGTACAAACATGATGAGCATTAATGTTCTGTTATGTGATACTGCATTGATTTGCACTGCCTTCTCTCTTTCCTGTACAATCTTATCAGCCTTATTTTTCGCCTTCCATATCTGTACGAAATAGAATATTATCTCAACAAGAGCAATAAGAATATTTGTTTCAAAAACAGAATATTTGGATTCCAACTCTTCTTCTAATCCCAAAAGATTTGAAGGTATCTGTTCAGGTAATATAAGCACAAAGAACGCCGACACCAGAAAAGGCAAAACAATCAATATCAAAAATAATATATCCTTTTTAATTCTTTTCATCTTTGTTTCCTCCAAACTGCTTCATCCACAGAACTACCTCATCAAAAAGTGTAGTATTCAACTCATAGTAAATAAAATTTTTCTCTTTATATTCCAAAACCAGTTCTGCACTTTTTAGCAGCTTCAAATGATAAGAAAGCGCTGCAGGTGTCACACCCAGTTTTTCTGCTATCTCTCCTGCATTTAAACGACCTTCCCGAAGCATGGTCAGTACATCACGCCTCTGAGGATCTGAAAGTGCCTTAAAGGTTTCTGCTAGTCCCATACCACTCCTCCTATCTATTTAAAATTTTCTTTAAATAGAATCTAACATACTATGAAAGTCATGTCAACATCTATTTAAAATTATTTTTAAATAGTTATACAAAAAATGGAGACGCCTTATGACGCCTCCATAATTACTGTTTAATTAGTTATTGATAAACTTATCTTCTTCGTTGTTCCAGCTGTAAAGCTTACGAATTTCTTCACCAACGATTTCTGAAGGATGCTCAGCAGCTAATTTCTTCATAGCCTTGAAGTGAGCCTGACCACCTGCTGCAGACATATCTAATAAGAAGTCCTTAGCAAAAGTACCATCCTGGATGTCTCTTAAAATCTTCTTCATGGTCTTCTTGGTTTCTTCAGTAATAATCTTAGGTCCGGTAATGTAATCACCGTACTCAGCAGTATTAGAAATAGAATATCTCATACCTGCGAAACCACTCTGATAAATCAAGTCTACGATGAGCTTCATCTCATGGATACACTCAAAGTAAGCATTTCTGGGATCATAACCAGCTTCAACAAGTGTTTCATAACCAGCCTGCATTAATGCACAAACACCACCACAAAGAACTGCCTGCTCACCGAATAAGTCAGTTTCTGTTTCGGTTCTGAAGGTTGTCTCAAGAACACCAGCTCTTGCACCACCGATAGCCTGTGCATAAGCCAAAGCCTTATCCAAAGCCTTACCTGAAGCATCCTGATGAACAGCTACCAAACAAGGAACACCCTTGCCTGCCTGGTACTCACTTCTTACAGTATGTCCGGGTCCCTTAGGAGCGATCATGGTAACATCTACATTCTTGGGAGGTACAATCTGACCGAAATGAATATTGAAACCATGAGCGAACATTAACATATTGCCTTCTTCAAGGTTAGGCTCGATATCCTTCTTGTACATAGAAGCCTGTAATTCGTCATTGATAAGAATCATGATAACATCAGCCTTCTTAGCTGCCTCTGCTGCAGTGTAAACTTCAAAGCCCTGCTTAACAGCCTTGTCCCAAGACTTAGATCCTTCGTAAAGACCGATAATAACGTTACAACCTGATTCCTTTGCATTTAATGCATGTGCATGTCCCTGGCTACCGTAACCGATAACTGCGATTGTCTTTCCCTCTAACATAGAGATATTACAATCTTCCTGGTAATAAATCTTTGCCATTTTAAATTTCCTCCATTTATGTAATATAATTTATAACTTATAGGATTTCCCTAAAATTAACTTAATCTTCAATGTAGACAACATTTTCGCTGCCTCGGCATAAGCCAGCAATACCGGTTCTTGCCAGTTCCAAAATCTCATAACCCTCCAACAAATTCAAGAAAGCTTCAATCTTGGCCTGATTACCGGTAAGCTCAATAATCAAACTATCCTTAGCCACATCAATAACCTTGGCACGGAAAATATCCACAACCGAAATAACACCCTGACGCTGTTCCGGTGTTGCTTTTACCTTAATCAATGCCAGTTCTCTGTAAACTGATTCATCCGGTTTCAATTCTTTAATATCTCTTACATCCACAAGCTTAGCCAACTGCTTCTCAATCTGCTCTAATACCACATCATCACCAACAGCAACAATAGTAATGCGTGTCACTTTGTAGTCTGCCGTCACACCTGCTGTAATACTTTCTATACTATATCCTCGTCTGGAAAACAATCCCGAAATACGACTTAATACACCCGGATTGTTATCAACTAATAACTGAAACACTTTTTTCTGCATAGCAATAACCTCGATTTAACAATTCTTTTAATAGTTTAGTACATTAACGTGCTATTGTCAACCTTCTTATTCATCATTCTCCATACATTTTGAAAGAGCAACGGTTCCGGTACGTGCTACTTCCACAATACTAATGGACTGAAGCATATTAATCATAAGCTTAATACGGTCAGGTACGTCACAGATCTGAATAATCATAAAATGCTTGGACATATCTACAATCTGTGCATTCATGACTTCACAAATCTCCATGATTTCACGACGATTATTCTTATTGTACTTTACCTTAATCAGCATTAGTTCCCGACTGATACTTTGTGCTTCTTTAAAGGTCTTTACCTTTATAACATCAATCTTTTTATTTAATTGTTTTTCAATCTGTTCGATGGTTCTCTCATCACCACTGCTGACAATGGTCATACAGGATACATTGGGGTCATCTGTTTCACCAACTACCAGACTATCAATATTAAAGCATCTTCTGGCAAAGAGACCAACCACCTTACCTAAAACACCGGCACGGTTCTCTACCAGTACGGAATATATTCTCTTTTTCATCTCTTTTCCCTCTAAACCAAATCCATAGGATCAATCAGGCATTCCAGCAATACTCGTTCATCATTCTTAAGAAATTCATCAATTACTTCTTCTGCCTTTTTCATATTTTCCAGGCGTAAATACTTCATATCATAAGCTGCCGCAATATTTTCCAGCTTCGGACTACCTGACAAATCTACTACAGAGTAATTATCCTTATAAGTAAAATGCTGATACTGACGCACCATTCCCAGATAATTATTCTTTAAAACAATAATCTTCACCGGCACATCAAATTGCTTCATTGTGGCTAATTCCATCATAGACATTTGGAAGGAACCATCGCCACACACTGCAACTACCTGACGGTTAGGGTCTGCAATTTTAGCTCCAAGTGCAGCAGGAATAGAGTAACCCATGGTCCCCATACCACCGGAGGTAAAGAATCGTCCATCCTTTACAATATGGTATCCGCAGGACCAAATCTGATTCTGACCCACATCTGCTACATATACTGCTTTTTCTTGCATCCTCTCAGATAACATGGTAATAAATCCGGCCGGATCTACAAAATCAGGATTCGGAGTACGCTTCTTCTCCATTGTACTTCGATACTCATTCAAAGTATCCAGCCATGCATCATGCTCGCATTCCATTTCCATGGTAAGAAGTTCTGTAAAAATATGCTTTGCATCACCAACCAACGGAATGGTGGGACATGCATTTTTACCTATTTCAACCGGGTCTACATCTATATGTACTAAAATCTTATTCTGCGTTATCAAATCAGGCTGGCTGATAGCACGGTCTGCCACTCTTGCACCAACCATAATCAGTAAATCTGACTCATTCATGGCACGATTTGCATAAGGTTTTCCATTATTTCCAACCATACCAAAATACATGGGATGCTTTGTCGGCATAGCACCGATACCCATCATAGTACTTACAACCGGCACCTTATATTTCTCACTAAACGCACGAAGCTCGTTCTTTGCTCCACTAAGGAGTACGCCACCACCCACACAAATAATAGGTCTGTCAGCCTTATCCAACTCTCTTAATACCTTCTTCAGCTGCGCCATATTCCCTTTCAATGTAGGTTTATAGGTACGCATACTGATTTCTTCAGGATAACTGAATTTATTGACAGTAGCATTTTGAATATCAATAGGCACATCAATTAATACTGGACCTTTTCTACCGGTATTGGCAAGGTAAAAGGCTTCCTTAAAAACACGCGGAATATCATTTGCATTTTTAACCAGATAACTGTATTTTACAAAAGATTCCACTGCACCGGTTATGTCTGCTTCCTGAAACACATCACTACCAAGCAATGCACTATCTACCTGACCGGTAATGACAATCATAGGGATACTATCCGCATATGCTGTCGCTATACCGGTAATTACATTGGTTGCACCGGGACCACTTGTAACAGCGCACACACCGGGTCTTCCGGTCATTCTTGCCATACCACTTGCTGCATGAGCAGCATTCTGCTCTGTACGAATCAGAATGGTCTTTATATCCGACTCTAAAATACTATTATAAAAAGGGCATATTGCTACACCGGGATATCCGAATACGTATTCTACACCCTCTGCTTCTAAACATTTTATAATTGCGTCAGCACCTATCATATGGTGACCTCCTATGTGTATCAATCTCAATTAAATAATTGTAACATTCAAACGTCTTTAAATCAACTATTTTTACGATTTCTCAATGCCCAGTATTTTTTTTGCAACCTTAACTGCTTCAGCTGCGTCCTTTGCATAACCGTCAGCACCAATTTCTTTCATGAATTCCAATGTAGTTACAGCTCCACCAATCATCACCTTAGTATTTAGGCCACTTTCCTTGACTGCAACCATCACTTCACGCATTCTCTGCATAGTGGTTGTCATAAGTGCAGATAAGGCTATAATATCCGCATTCTCATCAATGGCTTTCTGTATAATAACATCTGCCGGAACATCCTTACCCAAGTCTACAACTTTGAATCCATAATTCTTCAACATTAATGCAACCAGATTCTTACCAATATCGTGAATGTCTCCTTCTACTGTAGCAATCACCACAACAGGCATATTCTCTTGCTCAATACCTGTAACAAGCTTTTCTTCAAGAATCTCTATAGAATTCTTCATAGCTTCTGCACTGGCAATTAACTGAGGCAAAAAATATTTCTTTTGTTCGAAATATTCGCCAACCAGATTGATACCGGGCAGTAACGCTTCATTTAATATCCTCTGTGCTTCTTCTCCGGAATCCAGAGCCTGTTTAGTCAGCTTTGCTATACCATTTTTATTCCCTTTTAGAACCGCTTCCTTTAAAGTCTTTACATAGCCACTTGTATCATCTTCCTTACCCACTGTTTCATTTCCCTTCTTAGGTGCAGGACTTTTTGTCTTTGTTTCAACTGGTACCATATTAGAAGCATATTCGATATAGCGTAAATCTGCGGACTCCTTTGCCAGCAATAAATCTGTAGCCAAAGCTCCGCAAACCAGCATTTCCTGGGAAGGATTTGCTATAGCCATAGTCAAGCCTGCTTGAATAGCCAGTGTCAAAAAGGTAGTATTCACATGGACTCTCGATGGCATACCAAAGGAAATATTGGAAAGACCACATATGGTTGCCAGACCCATTTCCTTACAATATCGAATGGTTTCCAACGTCTCCACTCCTGCAAATCGGTTTGCGCCCACCGTGGTTACCAGACCATCTACTATGATATCTTCTTTATCCATACCTAATTCCAAGGCACTTTCATATATTTTTTGAATAATCTCTTTCTTTTCATCCAGATCTTTAGGCAACCCTTCATCAGAAAGAGGAAGTAAAATAAACATGGCACCGTATTTTTTCACCAAAGGTAATAGTTTTTCGAACTTTTCCTTTTCATAAGACACGGAATTTACCAATGCACGTCCCGGATAATTACGCAAAGCCGCTTCCAAAACATCAATATGGCTGGAATCTAACGACAAGGGTAGATTTGTTACTGTTTGAAGTTCATCTACAACACGAAGCATCATTTCCTTTTCGTTAATGCCGCTCATACCCATATTCACATCCAAAACAGAAGCCCCATCTGACTCCTGCTCTTCTGCAAAGCTTAACACTCTATCAATATTTCCCTGACGCAATTCCTCCTGCAAGGCTTTTTTACCGGTAGGATTGATACGTTCACCAACGATTAAGAAATTACCATCCAAACCAAAGGAAAGTGTACTTCTTTCACTGGTAAGGTACCTTAGGTTTTCTACCTTTTTACGTACTACAGGTGTTTTCCTTTCAACTAATTCTCTAAGTGCTGCTATATGTAATGGTGTAGTACCACAACAGCCACCAAGAATCACCGCACCTTTTTCAATTAACACTTCCATCTCTTCCGCAAAAGCTTCCGGATTCATGGAGTAAATAGTATTGCCCTCATTGTCTACCTGTGGCAATCCTGCATTGGGCTTTGCTATTAAAGGAAGGTCTGTGACAGCTGCCATTTGTTCTACAATTCCAGCCATTTTAGCCGGTCCGGTGGAACAGTTAATACCGATTGCAGATGCTCCCAGTTTATCCAATACAATAGCAGCTGTACAAGCGTCAGTCCCAAACAATGTACGTTCATTTTCTTCAAATGTAAGTGTCACCAGCACAGGCAAATCACATATTTCCTTAGAAGCAATTAAAGCGGCCCGACATTCTGCCAGACTCATCATAGTCTCTACTACCAATATATCAACGCCGGCTTCCAGCATATACTGAATCTGCTCTTTATATACATTAATCAGCTCTTCCAAATCCATATCACCAATCGGCTTTAACTGTCTACCGGTCATAGTAATATCGCCTGCCACAAGTGCTTTATCTCCCGCAGCTTCTTTGGACAGGTTAACCAATTCCCGAATCATCATCTGTTGACTCCCCTGCAAACCATATTCTGCCAACTTAATACGATTCGTGGTAAAAGTAGGGGCGTAAAGAATATTTGTTCCAGCCTTTACATAGTCCTTTTGTAACTCCAGTAATATCTCTTTATTATCCAATATCCACTTCTCCGGACATACCCCAACAGGCATACCTGCCTTCATAAGATTTGTACCGGTAGCACCATCCAATAGCAAAAATCCTTTATTTTTTTCTATTAAGCTTTTAAATTCTAAACAATTCATTATTATCCTCTCTGTGCAAAATGTTTACATATGCGTAAATAATATCATAAATACACCTTCCAGACAAGCCATTATCTTACTAATAACTTCGCTATGATAAGTATTAAGATTTATTAAACTTTTTCTTATGGATTGATTTCATCAAATAAATATGATAAATTCATAATAGTTGATTTTAGGAGGTACTATTTTGAAAAAATTAGCTGTATTATTACTCATCTGTGTAATGCTAACCGGATGCAGTAACACAAATAAAAATTTAGATATGACTCGCTTACATGATGAGATTAATGAATTCTGCGATAATCTGAAAGAAATTGATTCTGCAATTAATCAGATAACTAATGTAACTGCAGATGAACAGGGATTAAAAACTGCAACCGATACTTTATTGAGCAATTTGGATTTATTAAAAGATGAATTTGCCAAGTTTTCCAACATTGACTTTCCTACGGAATATGACTACTTAGAAAAATTAGCTGATGAAGCTTACGATTACATGACTGAAGCAGTCAATGCTTATAGAAAAACCTACCGTGATAACTATACTGCCAGTATGGAGGAATATGCCTCTGAAAACTATAAGAGAGCATATAAACGAGTTCAGATAATAATAGATGTTCTCAACGGTAAGGAACCCACCCCCCAATAATCATCTACAAATATAACAAGAGCTCCACTAATGAGGAGCTCTTGTTATATTTTTATTTTAAAATAGGAACATCTCCTATAATAGGGAGTTTTTTGTTATCACCATTTATTGCTGTAATCATACCCCATACACCAAATATAAGAGTAATTACTTTAACTATTAAATCAATGATTCCAACAAAAATCTTAATAATAGGAATGATTCCTAATATCCAACAAACAATACTACATGCCAACCCCAGAATAATAAGTATCAACGACTGATTTAAGTGAAGTTTCGCTCCCTTTTTATCACCCACATTATATGCGATAAACCAAATAATTAATGGAATAAACATTCCCAATTTACCCGGTCCTGATAAAAAACCAAACAAACTTGTCAATATACCACCATATGCAACAATACTTGTGACTTTCTTATCCATTTTATAATCCTCCCATAAACATTAATATATTTTTAATGATATTAAAATATTATCACAATTACATAAACAAAGCAAGTAAAGTGCTACTTTTTACCAATTAACCATCATTTTTGACATTTTTTACAAAAAGAAAGCCCGGCAATACACCGGGCTTTAAGTAATCATTATTTAGAACTTACCTGCATCAGCAGCTTCCTGAATAGCAACTGCAACTGCAACAGTCATACCAACCATAGGGTTGTTACCTGCACCGATAAGACCCATCATTTCTACGTGAGCAGGTACTGATGAAGAACCTGCAAACTGAGCATCTGAGTGCATACGACCCATGGTATCGGTCATACCATAAGAAGCAGGACCTGCAGCCATGTTATCAGGATGAAGGGTACGTCCGGTACCACCACCTGATGCTACTGAAAAATACTTCTTGCCCTGTTCGTTGCATTCCTTCTTGTAAGTACCTGCAACAGGATGCTGGAATCTGGTAGGGTTGGTTGAGTTACCGGTAATAGAAACGTCAACGCCTTCTTTATGCATGATTGCAACACCTTCGCAAACATCGTTAGAACCATAGCAGTTAACCTTTGCACGAAGTCCTTCTGAGTAAGACTTACGGAATACTTCCTTAACAGTGTTGGTATAAGGGTCATATTCTGTTTCTACAAAAGTAAAACCATTAATACGAGCGATAATCTGTGCTGCATCCTTACCAAGACCATTTAAGATAACTCTTAAAGGCTTTGTACGAACCTTGTTAGCCTTCTCTGCGATACCGATAGCACCTTCAGCTGCTGCGAAGGATTCATGACCAGCTAAGAAGCAGAAACATTCTGTTTCTTCTTCCAATAACATCTTACCTAAGTTACCATGTCCAAGACCTACCTTACGGGTATCAGCAACAGAACCGGGGATACAGAAAGCCTGAAGACCTTCACCGATTGCTGCAGCAGCATCAGCTGCTCTCTTGCAACCCTTCTTAATTGCGATTGCAGCACCTACAATGTAAGCCCAGCAAGCGTTTTCAAAACAGATAGGCTGAATGCCTTTAATCTGATTGTATACATCAAGACCTGCGTCTTTTGTAATTTTTTCTGCTTCTTCGATAGAAGCGATGCCATAGCTATTTAATACGCCATTGATTTTATCAATACGTCTTTCATATGATTCAAATAATGCCATTTTTACGTCCTCCTATCTCTTATTCATGTCTAGGGTCGATAATCTTAACTGCATCAGCTACACGACCATACTGTCCTTTAGCCTTTTCCCATGCGGTGTTAGGATCGTCACCCTTCTTAATAAAGTCAGTCATCTTTCCAAGGCTTACGAACTGATATCCGATAATCTGATCATCAGCATCGAGTGCGATACCTGTTACATAACCTTCAGCCATTTCAAGGTAACGGGGACCCTTAGCTAAAGTACCGTACATGGTACCAACCTGGCTTCTTAATCCCTTACCAAGGTCTTCAAGACCTGCACCTACAGGAAGACCATCCTCTGAGAATGCAGACTGTGTACGACCATAAACGATCTGCAAGAATAATTCTCTCATCGCTGTATTGATAGCATCACAAACAAGGTCAGTATTTAAAGCTTCCATAACGGTTCTACCGGGAAGAATTTCAGAAGCCATAGCTGCCGAGTGAGTCATACCGGAACATCCGATGGTCTCAACCAATGCTTCCTGGATAATACCTTCCTTAACATTCAGAGTCAGCTTACAAGCACCCTGCTGAGGTGCACACCAGCCAACACCGTGTGTTAAACCGCTAATGTCTGTTACATCTTTAACTTTTACCCATTTTGCTTCTTCTGGAATGGGAGCACAACCGTGAGACACGCCCTGTGCTACGGGACACATTTCTTCAACTTCTCTTGAATAAATCATGTGAAATCTCCTTTCAAATCTGATTATATTTAGATACCTTCTTATCCCCTGACAAAAAAATATCATAAATCACCGCATACATTCTCTCACATTTGAACTAAAAAATCCAGTGTTTTTTCAATTTTTTACAAATTCCTGCAAAATCATTCACTTTTAGCTATAATCTCACCGCTCTTTTTAAATATTGAACATTCCGGAACCACTCCTCTTACACAGGAAGTTGGATAAATATTAGAATTTCTTCCAATCACTGTACCCGGATTTAACACACTATTACATCCCACTTCCACATTATCGCCCAACATTGCTCCTACTTTTTTCATTCCGGTTTCTATTCTTTCAGTATCTCCTTTTATAACTACCAGCGTTTTATCACTCTTAACATTGGAAGTAATGGAACCTGCACCCATATGTGCTTTAAATCCCAGGATACTGTCACCCACATAATTATAATGAGGAACCTGTACTTTATTAAATAGTATTACATTCTTCAACTCAGTAGAATTACCAACCACTGCTCCTTTACCAACAATAGCACTGCCCCGCACAAAGGCACAATGTCTGATTTCCGCCTCTTCATCAACAATCAACGGACCGTTTAGGCATGCAGTAGGTGCTACTTTTGCACTTTTTGCTACCCAGATATCCTCACCACGCTTTTCATATTTATCAGGGTCTAACTTTTCACCCATACGAATAATAAAATCTTTAATTTCAGGTAGTACTTCCCATGGATAATTTGCTCTTTCAAATAATTCTGCCGCAATGGTTTCTTCTAAAGTATATAAATCTTTAATTGTAATCTTACTCATTATATGCCTCCTGACTTATTTTCCAAACATAGCTTACATCATTTCCTTAAACATTACAAGCCGTTTAAAAGATTTATTTGGATAGTTATTGATAATTTTTATAAACACTTTCATATGGCAATTCTAATACAAAAATCTGAGATGGTAATATAATGTTATATCTGCATAATTGATATATTAACTTTTTACGATTGACAAATATTTCTAAATTTGTATAATTGATAGTGTTTATTATTTATATTATTAATAGGAGGAGAACATGAAAAAACGTATTTATGCACTTCTTTTAGCTCTTTGCTTTTCAGTTTGTTTTGTAGCATGTGATTCAGCAAGCAAGACTGATTCAGATGAAATTGAAAGCGAAAAAGAGGATGACGAAGAAGACGACGAAGATGAGGATGACGAGGACAAGGATGACAAAAAGGATAAGGGTAAGAAAGAGGAACCTACTGAGGAGCCCACTCCTGAACCTACCGAGGAACCTACTCCAGAGCCTACCGAGGAACCTACTCCGGAACCTACCGAAGAGCCCGAGGTAGAACCTACTGAGGAACCTGACGCAGAACCTACTGAGGAACCTGACGCAGAACCCACTGAGGAACCTGACGCAGAACCCACTGAGGAACCCGACGCAGAACCTACTGAGGAACCTGATGCAGAACCTACTGACAAACCCGAGGTTCAGGCACCTGCAAACTTATCTGATGATCTTTATGATTTCCAGATTTCCATTGATGGTACTGTATATCAGTTCCCTATGTGGTATGAAGACTTTGTAGCTTTAGGTTGGGAATGTACTGAAGATTTGAGCACCAAGTTAACCTCTAATCAGTATTATCCCAGTGCTGTTTTCACCAAAGATGGTGTGAAATTCTATGTTGGTTTAGCTAATTTAAGTATGAATAGCGTAACTCTTGATAAGTCTATGGTTTATGCTATCAAATTAGACGATTACTACCTCAAGGATAATACATGGGAATTCATTTTAGCCAAAGGAATTACA
The DNA here is from genome assembly GCA_017521605.1 of Lachnospiraceae bacterium. Taxonomy (GTDB): domain Bacteria; phylum Bacillota; class Clostridia; order Lachnospirales; family Lachnospiraceae; genus Acetatifactor. The sequence goes on from JAFXCD010000117.1 coordinate 29,897, forward strand.
CGCGGTGTATCTACCAAGGATGATATTATAGCCGCTTACGGTGAACCTTCCGATGAGTATGATGGTTCCAACTACTTCAAGTTAACATATGATTATGACACTTACCAGGAAGTCGTTCTTTATGTTTCTAAAGAAACTAACACCTTAAACGAAATCGAAATCGAAAACATGATTGAACTGGAAGGTGCTGACAATTCAGTTAACCCAGAAGTTCCGGATCTTGTTAAAAACTATGTGGCTCCCGAAGCTTTAAGTGAGAATTTATATGATTTCATTATCAATTTGGAAGGTAATCTTTATGAATTGCCTTGTCCTGTAAGTGTTTTCCTTGAAAACGGATTTACTATCAACGAGAATAAATCTGAAATGGAAATTGGTTCCGGTGATAGTGGTTGGGTTGAGTTTAAATATAACAACATGACCTATCGTACTCTTGTAAAGAATTATGCTGATTATGCTACCATTGCTCAGAACTGTTTCGTAACAACATTTAAAACCAGTGAGTTTGATCCTAAGTTTGATTTAACGATTCCCGGCAATATTAAACGTGGTGACAGTGAAGCTGATATGTTAGCTATTATTGAGAAGTTTAATTTTGAAAAGAGCGAATCCGGCGATTTCATCTACTATACTGTATATGATCCCGATAAGAGCAAATTAGATTCTTATGAGATAATAGTTACAGAAGGTAAGGTACATAGTATTGAAGTAGAGAATTCTCCCAAAATGAAGGATATGAACAACTAATGAAAAGGGACACCTTTAAAGGTGTCCCTTTCTATTTCTTATAGTTTTTAGCTGCTTGATTAAAATGGCCAATTAACAGATTCTGATTATTTAGTTGCTTCACAATATTTGTTCTTCTTGTAATAAAATCATCCAGCTTCACCATATAATCATTCGAAGTAATGGTTCCATCTGCCACCTGCGTTAATCCTTTCTCCCAACTGGCAGTTAAGGCAGGATTTAGTAGCGGTTTAATAGAATTATCTACTACATCATAAACCATCTCCCCCAATAATGTAGGGGTAATAATCTGTGTCTTTTTGTTCAATGCCAAATATTCTATACTAACCAACTTTTTTAAAATCTCTGCACGAGTTGCACTGGTTCCGATTCCACTTCCTTTTATTTGTGCACGAAGCTCTTCATCTTCAATGAATTGCCCGGCATTTTCCATAGTAAGGATAATACTACCTGAATTATAACGTTTCGGAGCTGAAGTCTCTCCTTCTTTAATTTCCAACTTGTTCAATTTAAGGACTTCTCCCTTTTTTAAATTCTTCAGAATTTCCATTAATGCAGCATCACATTTCACTTCATCGTTCTCTTCGCCATCTTTACTTTTTTCTTCTGATGTATCGTGTTTTTTATTTACAAACGAATATTGTGATACCTTAAAATAACCCTCTTCAATCAACACTTTATAATTGGAAAAGAATCGTTCCTCTTTTATTTTAAGGGTAATTGCCATTTTTTGATATACAGCAGGCGGATAGAATATGCTTAAAAAGCGTCTTGCAATTACTTCATATACCTTAGAAGCTGTAGGATTTATATTGTTCAAATTATTCAACCCCTGACCGGTAGGAACAATCGCATAATGGTCCGTAATTTGTTTGTCATTAACATATCTTGACTTCCCAATGGTCTTATAGCTACCTTTCTCTATTACCTCGGCCGCATACTCTGACACCAAAGGATAATTTTTCAAACCACTAATATTCTTATATATCTCTTTTGCCACTGCCGTAGATAACACCCTGGCATCCGTTCTGGGATAAGTGACCATCTTTTTCTCATACAATTCCTGTACAATCTGTAAAGTCTGGTCAGGACTAATCTTAAAAAGCTTGGAACAATCATTTTGTAATTCAGCCAAATTGTATAACAAAGGCGGATTCTTATTTTCTTTCTTACGCTCAATACTTTCTACCACAGGATTCTCTATGGGCTCTGAAGTAAGTTCCTCTATCAACTTTTCAGCATAAATTCTCTCTTTAAAACCATTTTCCTTATAAAGTACCGGTGAATTAAAATACTTACTACCTTCTACGGCTTTCCATTCACCCTGTAAACTATTTTCCTGTAAATCAAAATCACCTAATACCCGATAAAAAGGGGTTTTTACAAAATTTCTGATTTCACGTTCCCGATTCACAACAATACCAAGTACACAGGTCATTACACGACCTACAGATATTACCGCTTTGTCACGTTTCAGATACTCCTTCACTTTATATCCATATTTCAATGTCAAAACACGGGAAAAGTTGATACCCATCAGATAATCTTCTTTAGCTCGCAAATAAGCTGCGGCACTTAGGGCATCATACTCCTTCAAATCCTTTGCTTCGCGAATACCTCTTGCTATCTCTTCTTCTGTTTGTGAATCAATCCATACTCTTTTTCGAATCTTTCCTGTAACACCGGACATTTGCTCAACCAGACGATAAATATATTCTCCCTCACGTCCGGAGTCTGTACACACATAAATTGTTTCTACATCCTCACGATTTAGCAATCCACTTACAATAGTAAACTGTTTTTTTACGGATGTAATTACCTCATATTTGAACTCTCCTGGTATAAAAGGAATGGTATCCAAACTCCATCTCCTGTATTTTTCATCATAAACCTCAGGATAACTCATAGTCACAAGATGTCCTACACACCATGTAACGATGGCTTCCTGTGATTCCATATAGCCATCCATTGACGTCATATGATATTTTAATGCCTTAGCAAATTCCCTTGCCACACTTGGCTTTTCTGCTATAAATAAACTCTTTCCCACCTTAACTCCTTATGTAAAAAAGCTGCTACTGAAGCAGCTTTTCTATTTCCTCTACATTTTGGGGCTTAGCAAAATAAAAACCCTGTATTACATCACATCCAATGGATTGAAGGTATTCATATTGCTTAAATTCTTCAACCCCCTCTGCCACTGCTTCAAAACCTAAAGTCTTAACCATCTTAATAATTGATTCTGTAATCACTCTTGTAGGAGAATCAATCAATACAGTATCAATAAAGCTTTTGTCGATTTTCAAAGTATCAATCGGTAATTTCTTTAGATATGATAACGACGAAAAGCCTGTACCAAAATCATCCAAGGAAATTCTGATACCATATTCTTTCAAAGCAGTCAGTTTATGTGCCACATTTTCAAATCCGTCAATCAATACACTTTCAGTCACTTCTAATTCAATATATCTGGGATCTACATCATGCTTTTCAATAACCGAAATCAGATGATCCACAAAATCCTCCTTCATATACTGAATTGCAGAAACATTGATTGACATTATAATGGGTTTTTCATACTTCCTATGCCACTCAGAACATTGACGAATACTTTCCTCAATTACCCATTTACCTATAGGAACAATGGTACCGTTTTTTTCTGCCATAGGAATAAATACTGTGGGACTTATTACTGAATCCTCACTCACATCATTCCACCGAATCAAAGCTTCCACACCACGTAATTCCTTACTATCCGCATAAAACTGAGGTTGATATTTTAACATAAAGTGATTGTTGGTAACTGCTTCCTTTAATTTATTATCCATTTGTACGTTATGTATAAAATCATCCAGAATTGGTGTATCGAAATACTGAATTGTATTTTTTCCCAAGGATTTTCCGCGAAACATTACAATTTCAGCACAATTAATTAATTCTACAGCATCCTTGGAGGCCTCCGGATAAGATGCAACACCTACAGACACTGTAATAGAAATTTCATATCCATTACTCAAGTAAAAAGGTCGGCGTAGTCTTGATTTTAAACGTTGATACAAATTTTCCATTGTATAATCATTCTTTGGTTCATAAATTGCCATACAATAAATATCACTATTGATATGTCCTACTATCACATTTGCGCTGGAAAATTCTTTTAATACACCGCCCAACTGTTGTACCAGTTCATCTCCAACAACCATACCCATTCCGTCATTTACTTTACGAAAATCATCAATATCAACAATTACAACATCAACGATTTTATCATCTTCTTTTGCATTCCGTACAAATTCACTTAATAACCTCACAAAATAATTACGATTATATAAACCGGTCAGTGGGTCATAATATGCTAAATAAGCTAACTCTTCGTTCTGCTTTTTAAATTTTGTAATGTCACTGATAGTAAGAAGTTTATGAATGGGCTTTCCATAATCATCATATTCAACTATGGCATTTATAGAATACCAAGCACGCTTGTTTTGATTCAGTGCTTCACAATTGGCTTTCTCTAAATTTCTTTTCTCCAGATAAACAAGGCTTCTTACCTTTTCCACATAGAAATCAGACATTATGTCATATAATAAATGTAAATCATTCACACTTCTTATTTCAAAATTAAAGAATTCGCTCCATCTGCCCAGTGTGTACACTTCATCCTTTTCAAAGGAATAATAAAGGAAGGCATCACAAGATGTTTCACAAACCAAACGGTACATGCCTTCATTACCTTTCAGCTTCTGATTCATTGCTTTTAACATATCATTCTGATACTGCAATTCACTCATCTCACTGCCCTCCTTTGTATTTAGTTTTATTATATACTATTCCAGTGAAAATTCAAACAATTTTTCACTTATTTATGTGTTATATAACCCTGTGCCTTTAATAGCTCCGCACACAACACAGCACCACCGGCTGCACCTCTTACAGTGTTATGTGAAAGACCTACAAACTTAAAGTCATATACATTGTCTTCACGGATACGCCCTACACTTACACCCATACCATTTTCATAATCTACATCCAAATTTACCTGAGGTCTGTTATCCTCTTCCAAATACTGAATAAACTGTTTGGGAGCGCTGGGTAGCTCTAATTCCTGAGGTACACCCTTAAAAGCCCATAATTTCTCAATCAACTGCTCCTTGGTAGGTTTCTTTTTGAACTTAACAAATACTGCAGCAGTATGTCCATTTAATACAGGAACACGGATACACTGACAAGTAATCACTGGACTGGTAGCAGGTGCAATCACACCATCTTTAATCTCACCCCAAATACGAAGAGGTTCTTTTTCAGACTTCTCTTCTTCACCACCAATATAAGGAATAATATTCTCTACCATTTCAGGCCAATCCTTAAACGTCTTACCTGCACCGGAAATCGCCTGATATGTAGTTGCAACCACCTCATAAGGCTCAAATTCTTTCCATGCGGTCAGTACAGGAGCATAACTCTGAATAGAACAATTGGGCTTAACTGCTACGAAACCTCTTGTGGTTCCTAAACGTTTTTTCTGAAATTCAATAACATTCATGTGGTCAGGATTAATCTCCGGAACTACCATGGGAACGTCAGGAGTCCAACGATGTGCACTGTTATTGGATACTACAGGCGTTTCTGTCTTTGCATAATCTTCTTCAATTTTTTTAATTTCATCCTTGCTCATATCAACAGCACTGAATACAAAATCAACCTCTGCAGCTACCTTTTCCACTTCATTTACGTTCATTACAATGATATTCTTAACCGCTTCCGGCATGGGAGTAGTCATTTTCCAACGATCACCTACTGCTTCTGCATAGGTCTTTCCCGCAGAACGAGGGCTTGCAGCAATTGTAGTTACCTCAAACCAAGGATGATTCTCTAACAATGCGATAAATCTCTGTCCTACCATACCGGTACCACCCAGGATACCTACTTTCAACTTTTCACTCATAATGTCATCTCCTAATCCTCCGTTGTCCGTCTGTCGCGAACAACTGTCTTTGTTGGGAATATATTACTCGATATAGAGGAAAAATACAATCATCATATCGTAGTATTTTCACACATTTAACAAGAAGTTTTTGTCACTTTTCAACAATATTTTTATATCCTTATCTTATTTCACACTTAATTCCGGAAAGCTCTTTAAATATTCCTTATTTATGGCAATCACTTCTCGCATGGCGTCCATACCGGGCGCACCAATTGTCAAACGTTTTTCCACGCAGGTTTCCAAAGAAATTGCCTCATAAATATCCTTTTCAAAGACTTCACTTATATCTTTAAGTTCATCCAATGACAAGTCATCAATAGCACAATTCTTTTCTATACAATATAGAACCAGCCTTCCTATGATTCCATGCGCATCTCTAAAAGGAACACCCTTATTTACCAGATAATCTGCCGCATCCGTAGCATTGGTAAATCCACCCAATGCACTCTTTGCCATTTTATCCTCACGGAATTTCATGGTTTCAATCATGCCATTAAATAAAATAAGACAGTTCTGTACGTTTTCCATGGCATCAAAAGCCATTTCCTTATCTTCCTGCATATCTTTATTGTAAGCCAGAGGTATACCCTTCATAGTTGTAAGCAGACTCATTAACGCACCATAAACACGACCGGTTTTTCCTCTAACCAATTCTGCAATATCAGGATTCTTCTTTTGAGGCATAATACTGCTTCCGGTAGAATAAGCATCATCAATCTCTACAAACTGATATTCATTACTGTTCCAGATAATAATTTCTTCTGAAAAACGACTCAAATGCATCATAATGGTTGCCATAGCTGCCAAAAATTCAATCAGATAATCACGGTCTGAAACAGAATCCATACTATTTAAAGTAGGTCCATAGAAGCCCAAAAGCTTTGCTGTATAATTTCTATCCAAAGGATATGTGGTTCCTGCCAATGCACCTGCTCCCAAAGGGCAATAATTCATTCTCTTATATATATCATGAAGACGTTCTCTATCTCGCTTAAACATCTCAAAATATGCTCCATAGTGATGTGCAAGAGTAGTTGGTTGTGCTTTCTGCAAATGGGTAAACCCCGGCATATAAGTTTCCACATTCTCTTCCATGGTTTTCAAAATAGTATTCATTAATGTTTTAACTAATAAATCCGTACGCTCTACCTGTTCTCTGGTATACAGTCTCATATCCAATGCCACCTGGTCATTGCGGCTACGTCCGGTATGTAATCTCTTTCCTGCTTCTCCTACTCTGTCAATCAGATTAGCTTCAACAAAGCTATGAATATCCTCATATTTCATGTCAATAACCAGAGTACCATTCTCTACATCTTCCAATATGCTCTGTAATCCCTTCAAAATTACTTCTTTGTCAGACTCTGTCAGAATATTCTGCTTTGCAAGCATTTTTACATGCGCCATACTGCCCTGAATATCCTGCTTATATAATTTCTTATCAAAATTAATGGACGCATTAAACTCATATACCATTTGGTCGGTATCCTTTGTAAAACGTCCGCCCCATAAATCTGCCATCTTTTCAATCCTTTCCATCTTTTAACTTTCTGTTGATAATACCATAAACAACGCTTTATTGCAATAGAGTGCCATTATTTTATCATACAATACACTCAAATAAAATCCCTTGAATATAATATATAAAAGATTTGAAAGAGTAACCTAAAATGAAACCTTATTTATTAGAGTTAAAAAATATCAGTTATTCCTATCATACATTACATGGTGAAACAAAAGCCTTAAACAATATATGTTTTGGTGTGAAAGAGGGGGAATTCATAGCCATTGTAGGTCCCAGTGGTTGTGGAAAATCCACTCTATTATCTATTATAGCCGGTTTAATCAAGCCGGAAAGAGGTACCATTGCCGTCAACAAATCTGACGGTACATTAGGTTATCCCAAAATTGGTTATATGCTTCAAAAAGATCATTTATTTGATTGGAGAAGTGTATATCAGAATGTCATATTAGGATTGGAAATCCAACAAAAACTCACAAAAGAAAATATAGATTACGTACATGAACTATTGAATGAATATGGTTTAGGAGCATTCAAAGATAAACGCCCCTCTGAGTTATCCGGTGGCATGAAACAACGTGCAGCATTAATACGTACTTTAGCTCTAAAACCGGAGCTTCTTCTTTTAGATGAAGCTTTTAGTGCCTTGGATTATCAGACCAGACTTATTGTATCTGCTGATATTTGTAATATCATACGCAAAACCGGCAAAACCATGATTATGATTACTCATGATTTATCTGAAGCTGTGCGCCTCGCTGACAGAGTCATTATATTAACTTCACGTCCTGCCAGTGTTAAAATCGAAGTTCCTATTCACCTCACATTGCAGGACACTTCACCTGTAGCTGCTATGAACGCACCGGAATTCAGTGATTATTTTAATCTTATATGGAAGGAGTTAAATGATGAAAAAACACACTGAAGCACAATTAACCAATCAGGAACTCTATGTCAAAGCTCATCAAAAACATCATCATCAGGTTACAGCTTATCGCATTCTTATCTTTGTTACCTTCTTGGTTCTTTGGGAATTAAGTGTTGCCTTAGGTTGGCTTGATGCTTTTTTCTTTGCCAGCCCCAGCAGGGTTATTCTCTGCTTTGTAAATCTTGTATTAAATAAATCTCTATTTATGCATATTGGTATTACCCTATTGGAAACATTAGTGAGCTTTTTACTGGTATTTATAATCAGTCTGATAGTTGCCACTCTACTATGGTATTCGGGAAAGCTTTCCGAAATTCTGGAGCCTTATCTTGTCATTCTAAACAGTTTGCCCAAATCTGCACTTGCTCCACTATTTATTGTATGGCTTGGAACGGGTACTACTACTATCATTGTAGCCGGTATTTCCGTGGCTGTATTTGGATCAATAATCAGTTTTTTTACTGCTTTTCAACAAATCAGTGAATCCAAAATTACACTTATTTACACTCTAGGTGGTAATAAAAATCATGCACTAAAAAAGGTAGTCCTTCCAGGTTCCATACCTACTCTGATTAGTACGGCTAAAGTTAATATAGGTTTATCTCTTGTTGGTGTTATAATTGGAGAATTCCTCGCTGCAAGACGCGGCTTGGGTTATTTAATTATATATGGTTCTCAGGTTTTTCAGCTGAACATGGTTATTACCAGTATCATTATCCTTTGTATCATTGCCATGGGCTTCTACAAAGTAATTCAATTTATTGAACATTATATAAAAAAGAAAATACTAAATTAAAAGAGGACATTTGGCAATGTCCTCTACAAGAATCACAACCCAATTCTTCCGGCTTACACTAATATACGCACTAATGCTTCCGTAAAATAAAATCAAAACATCTCAGAGCTTTTACACTCTGAGATGTTTTTACATATTTTTATTCTTCATAAGGTTTCATAGGAATAATAGTTCCATCTTCATTGTACTTTAATTCTCTAAATTTCACACAACGGAGATGATTTACACCATTAGATAATGAACTATCATGGTAGAACAAGTACCATTTACCCTTGAATTCCACAATTGAATGATGGGTTGTCCAACCAATAACAGGATCTAAAATCTTGCCCTTATAGGTGAACGGTCCCTTAGGTGAATCACCGATTGCATATACAAGATAATGAGTAGTACCTGTTGAATAAGACAGATAGTACTTACCATTATACTTATGCATCCAAGGTCCTTCAAAATATCTCTTATCTTCATCGCCAGCCTTAATAGGATTACCCTCTTCATCAACAACAAGAATTTCCTGAGGAATCTCTTTTAATGAAAGCATATCATCGCTTAATTCAGCCACACGCGGTCCTACCATAGGTGCATCAGCAGCTGGTTCTACAAAATCTTTGGTAAAGTTATTTGTCATCCACGACTCTAACTGACCGCCCCATAATCCACCAAAGTAGATATATGCCTTGTCATCATCATCAACCAAAACAGCAGGGTCAATACTGAAACTTCCTAAAATAAAGCTTTCTTCCGGTTTGAAAGGTCCTTCCGGTCTGTCTGAAGTAGCTACACCAAGACGGAAAATACCGTTCTTGTCTCTTGCAGGGAAATATAAATAATATTTTCCATTCTTAAATGCTGCATCCGGAGCCCACATCTGGCCACTGACCCAAGGAACATCCTTCATATGCAATGCTTCACCATGATCTACACAAGGTGCATCCACATCATCCATAGATAAGATATGGTAATCTTCCATTTTGTACTGATCGCCATCATCATTATCTTCACCATCATGATCCAAATCATGTGAAGGATAGATATAAATCTTATCTTCAAAAACATGAGCCGAAGGATCAGCAGTATAAATATGAGTTACTAAAGGTTCATTCTGTTTTGCCATAAAATACCTCCTGAATTATGTAATATATTTTCCCCGGTTCTTTTGTACAAGAGAACTTGTAAGTACAAGTTCTCTTGTTACTTATAAGCTGAAAAAGGGACTTGAACCCTCGACCCCTTCATTACGAGTGAAGTGCTCTACCGACTGAGCTATTTCAGCATAAATAAGTATCCTGAAACAGGAAACATTACAACACTGTAACTATTAACATTATATCTGATTTGACGTATTTTTTCAAGGCAAAGTTGCGAATTTTCAGCAAAATCCAGTAAAAATTACAAAAAAATTCATACGTTCACACAATTATATACAATACCAACATTTAATCCTTTTTCATATGAACATCTATTTGTGGATAAGGTATATTAATATTGGCATTATCTAAGGCATATTTAATCTCTTCATTCAGACGGCTCAAGCCTGTAAAATAATTCTGCGTATCAAACCAACATCGTACCCCCAAATTAACAGATGAATCTGCCAACAATGATACATACACCATCATATCCTTATCCTTCAAGGTTTCAGGATCGTTTTCCAACACTTCCATGATTACTTTTTTTGCTTCCCTGATATCTGCCTCATATGAAATACCTATAACTATATCACAACGTCTGGTTTTAGAAGTTGTAACATTGGTAATGCTGTTGTTTGCCAGATTTCCATTAGGTAAAACAATTATCTTATTATCGCCGGTACGAAGTTTTGTGTAAATAATCTGAATTTCATCTACCACTCCTTCATTTCCTGCTGCGTCTACAATATAATCTCCTACACGGAAAGGACGCATTAACAAAATCAACACACCACCTGCCACATTAGACAAACTCCCCTGTAATGCAAGGCCTATTGCCACTCCGGCAGAACCAAGCAATGCAATAATACTTGCCGCATCTACACCACAATTGGAAGCTACCAAAAATGCCAACACCACATAGAGAGCCACTTGTATCAATGAATATAAAAATTGTTCTACACTCACTTCAATATCAGCACGGTTAAATGCTTTTTTTATAAGTTTCAACACAATTTTAATCACCTTAGTACCAGCAAAAAGAATTACTAATGCCAATATAATTCTACCACCAAGATTCATCGCAGTATTCACAATTTTATTCAAAAAAACTTCAAAAAAATCCATACTACTTTTCTCCTATATTAATTTTATTTAATTATTCTTTTGTTTTAATCTTCTTAGACTTGATGGAAGCCGATTTTGATTCTTTTTTACTCCTTGGTGCAATAATCGTTCTTTTACGAATTCTCTCTTCGATAACCTTTTCTAATTCCTTTTCCGTATATGGCTGAAACTCAAAGACGGCAAGAGAAAGTGGAGCCAGTTTAATTGCAATCGACTGTTCCTTATCATCCCACCTGACCTCCTCCGCTGCTACTGCTTTTTTATTAATCTGACCGCTTCCTCCATACTTCACATCATCGGTATTTAATATCTCTATATATTTTCCTTCATATGGTACACCGGTACGTATCGTCTGTTCCACACCAGCAAAATTAGCAACAACCAACAATATATCTTCGGGCTTTACGCCTTTACGAATATAACTCAAATAACATTCTTTAGCTGATATGGCATTTATCCATTCGAAACCTTCAACTTTATCATCTAAAACGTATAAAGCTTCTTTATCCTTATATAAATGATTTAAATCTTTGCATAGTTTATTCATCCCCTTATGCTCAGGATATTGTAACAAATCCCATTGTACAAGACGGCCTTCATTCCACTCATCAAACTCAGCTAAATCCTGTCCCATAAATATCAGCTTTTTACCGGGATGTGTCATATAGTATGCAAAAGATAAACGTAAGTTTGCTAATTTCTGTTCAACACTTCCGGGCATTTTCCCTACTAATGACGATTTGCCATGTACTACCTCGTCATGAGAAAATACCAGCATAAACTTTTCACTGTATGCATAAATCATACTAAAGGTTAGTTCCTGATGGTGATAACTTCTAAAATAGGGATCATTTCGAATATATCCGATATAATCATTCATGAAGCCCATATTCCACTTTATATCAAATCCCAAACCACCTTCATCCAATTCTCCGGTAATCATAGGGAATGCAGTACTTTCTTCTGCTATGGATAACACACCCGGATTACGCTTTTTCATAATACTGTTTAGGTGCTTAATCAATTCAATGGCTTCCAAATTCTCATTTCCACCATACATATTGGCAACCCATTCACCATCATTCTTACCATAATCCAAATACAGCATACTTGCAACAGCATCCATACGAATACCATCAGCATGGTACTTTTCTACCCAAAACAACGCGTTTGCAATCAAATAATTGGATACTTGGGGACGCCCATAATTATAAATCAATGTACCCCAATGCGCATGTGCACCTTGCCTTGGATCTCTATGCTCATAAAGGCAAGTACCATCAAAATTGGATAGACCATGTGTATCTCTGGGAAAATGAGCAGGCACCCAGTCTAAAATCACACCAATTCCTGATTTATGCATTTCATTCACAAAATACATAAAGTCTTCGGGTGTACCATAACGGGACGTTGGTGAATAATAGCCTATCACCTGATACCCCCATGATGCATCAAAGGGATGTTCCATTACAGGCATTAATTCTACATGAGTATAGCCCATTTCTTTCACATATTCAATTAATTTAGGCGCAATTTCCCTATAATTAGCGTATCTTTTTCCATCTGAAGCTTCTGTAAAAGAGCCAAGATATACTTCATACACATTCACAGGTACATTACCCTTTTGAAAACCAGCTCGATTTTCAACAAAGTCCTCATCTTCCCATGGAAAATCTTCAATATCAGCAATTACAGAAGCTGTATCCGGTCTCATTTGTGACTCATAGGCGTATGGATCCGCTTTCAAATAAGTCAATCCTGCCGGTGTCTTTAACTCAAACTTATAATTCATACCAATCATTGCTTGTGGCACAAACAATTCAAAAATACCCGAATTCCATAAACGTCTCATTTGATGGATTCTTCCGTCCCAGTTATTAAAATCACCAACCACACTTACTCTCAATGCATTGGGCGCCCAGACAGCAAAATATGTTCCTTCTTCACCATCCAAAGTACACGGATGGGCTCCAAGCTTATCATAAATAGTATAATGAATACCTTTTTCAAACTTTTCTGTATCTTCCCTGGTAATAATCGGTTGATGTCGATAAGCATCCAGCATTAATATCTCACCTAATGCAGTATCACTAACAACATAACGATATTCTCCCATCTCTTTCACTGGAATCAGACATGCAAAGAACCCTTCGTCTACCATTTCCATATTATAATCCTTGCATTTATCCATAAGTCTCAGCTTAACAGATGTTGCTCCCGGATAAAAACACTGAAACAGCATATCTCTTCCAACTTTATGAGGTCCCAACATTTCGTGAGGATTATCACATTCTGAATATATAATTTCTTCAATTTTAGGCCAATTCATCAGCTTATATAACTTCTTGTCCATTTTATTCCTCTTTCATACTGCAAGCAATCTTTGCAGAACTTAAATCAAAAGCGAAAAATCTTTAATTTTTCACATAATCATATCCATTCCGTTATATTCAAATTCCGATACGTCCGAAAAACACTTAAATAGCATGTATAAATAATCCGCTTCTCAACTTAGGCTCAAACCAAGTAGATTTAGGCGGCATAAGTAAATCTGCATCTGCAACACCAAACAATTCATAAATAGATGTAGGATACATAGAAAATGCTATCTGCATATCCTTATGTACACGTCTTTCCAATTCCTTAAGACCTCTGATACCACCCACAAAGTCAATACGTTTATCTGTTTTAGGGTCTTTTATACCCAGAATAGGATTTAATAGATAGTCCTGTAAAAGGGAAACATCCAGCCCTTTAACAGCATCTGTACTCTTAATATCCTTATGGGCAGTCAGGCAATACCATACATCATCCAAATACATGCCAAATTCACCCTTACAGCCGGGTTTATAGCACTCTTTACCAACTTCCTTAATATCAAAGAATTCTGCTACCTTTTGCATAAATTCTTCTTTTGTATAACCATTTAAATCCTTAACAACACGATTATAATCCATAATACTCAATTCATCTGCCGGAAACAGTACGGAAAGGAAATAATTAAATTCCTCTTCACCGGTATAATCAGGCTTCTCTGCCCTTCTCTTAAGTCCAACCTTAACCGCTGAAGCACAGCGATGATGTCCGTCTGCAATATAGATTTCCTGTATGCCATCAAAAGCATTCTTAATCACTGCTATATCTTCATCAGAAGTGATGACCCATACTCTATGTGTAATACCATCTTCTGATACAAAATCATAAACCGGATTTTCAGCAATAGTAGCTGCAACTACCTTTTGAATAGTAGCATTCGTACGATAAGCCAAGAAAATAGGACCGGTCTGAGCACCACAAATATCTACATGATTAATTCTGTCCTGTTCCTTATCTGCTCTTGTATTCTCATGTTTTTTGATAATATTATTCTGATAATCATCAATAGATGCACATGCCACGATTCCCTTCTGACTACGTCCATCCATTACCTGCTCATATAAATAATAACAGGGCTTTTCCTCCTGAACAAAGCGACCTTCTTCTATCCATCCCCACAAAAGCTCATGGGCTTTTTCATATACACAAGGGTCATAGGTATCCACGTCACTTGTAAAGGATGTTTCTGCTCTGTCAATTGCTAAAAAAGAACCGGGATTACTCTTAATTACATCACATGCTTCCTCTCTATTATATACATCGTATGGCAAAGCTGCGATTTCGCTTTCCCTACCGGGCGCAGGTCTATATGCGCTAAATGGTTTAATTACTGCCATGATTTTTCCTCCTGGGTTTATAAAATATTCTGAATTCAATAACTTTTATATGAATTGCTTTAATTATTGTATCAAAAAATACTATACATAACAAGATATCAGTGCTAAAATATTATGAGAATTATGAATTGGAGGTATTCTAAATGACAGAGGAAAATCGTAAGATATTAGAACGTATAAATGCCTATTCTGAACAGGTTATGGGTGATATCGACCCACAGAAAGTGCAAGTTTCCCTACAGCTTGAAAAACTTAAGCCAATCATGCAGGAAATTGCTGACGAAAAAGGCATGAGCCTGGAGGATTTATTTATTTTATATATGGACTTACAAACAGAAGCCAGTGTAAAATCACAACAGAAACTGAAGGATACCCTATCCGATATAAATGCGGGCGATGGCATGCCATTATTATTCCGCTAAAAGTGATTGGATATATAAAAAGCCCCCTTATTCCTTATAACCCTATTTGAACACGCTCTCGCCAGGGTATATAAGGAACAAGGGGGGGTTTTTATATTAAAATTTATTTTACAACTCTAACACGGAACACACCGTCAATTGCATTTAACTTCTCAATCATTTCTGCAGTTGCAGGTGCTTCCAGGTCCATCATGGTGTAAGCCACATCGCCTCTTGATTTGTTCATCATATCGGTAATATTAATTCCCTCATCACCAAAGCAAGCAGTGAACTTAGTAATCATGTTTGCAATATTTTTGTGGAAAATTGCCACACGACCTGCTTGATTACAGATACCCATATCACATGCAGGATAATTTACACTGTTCTTGATATTACCATTCTCCAGATAATCCATCATCTGTTCAACAGCCATTACTGCACAGTTATCTTCTGATTCTTCGGTACTTGCACCCAAGTGAGGCATTACGATACATCCCGGCTGACCTGCTGTTGTAGGATTAGCAAAATCAGAAATATACTTACGAATCTTTCCACTCTTTAATCCTTCCAAAACAGCAACTTCATCGGCAAGTAAATCTCTTGAGTAGTTAATAATAACAACACCATCCTTCATCTTATCGATGGCATCCTTGCTAATAGTATTCTTAGTGCTATCCAAAAGAGGAACATGAACCGTAATATAATCACAATCTGTAAAGATATCATCCACATTAAACACATGCTTAACTGCACGACTGATATTCCAAGCTGCATTTACAGACAAATAAGGGTCGTAACCATACACTTCCATACCAAGACCAACTGCAGCATTAGCAACCTGAGCACCAATAGCCCCCAAACCAATTACACCAAGTTTTTTACCCTTGATTTCTGTTCCTGCAAATTTGCTCTTAGCCTTTTCAGCTGTCTTTGCAATATTTTCATCCGCCTTATTTTCTTCAACCCACTTGATACCACCAACAATATCACGAGCTGCAAGTAACATACCTGCAATAACAAGCTCCTTAACACCATTTGCATTAGCTCCGGGTGTATTAAATACAACAACTCCCTTCTCAGCACACTTATCTAAAGGAATATTGTTAACACCGGCACCGGCTCTTGCCACAGCAAGCAAAGACTCAGGGAGGTCCATATCATGCATTGCTGCACTTCTTACTAAAATACCGTCAGCTACATTTACATCATCAACAATCTGATAATTATCAGTAAAATTGGCCAAACCAATCTTAGAAATAGGATTTAAACAATTAATCTGAAACATCACTCTTCTCCTTCTAATCATAGTAACAATTCAGGACAAGCTCGAAAATACCTTGCATTTCCTCGCTGTCTTGATTATTCCAATAGCTTTAGACAAAAACATCCCTTAAACTGCAAGCACTTACGGGATGTTCTCGTCAAAAGCTGCTGTCCTGAATTGTTACACATTCTCCTCTTCAAACTTCTTCATAAATTCTACTAATTTTTCAACACCTTCGATAGGCATAGCGTTATATATACTTGCTCTCATACCGCCTACACTTCTGTGTCCCTTTAAGTTAGTAAAACCTGCTGCAGTAGCTTCTTTTACAAACTTAGCATCCATATCTGCATCACCGGTTACAAAAGGAACATTCATAAGAGAACGATCTTCCTTACGAACAGTACCCTTAAACAACTTGCTCTGGTCAAGGAAATCATAAAGGATAGCAGCCTTCTTCTCATTGTATTCCTTCATAGCCTCTAAACCGCCCTGCTTCTTTAACCACTTGAATACCTTACCACAAATATAAATACCATATGCCGGAGGAGTATTATACATAGAATCAGCATCTGCATGAGTCTTGTACTGAAGCATGGTAGGAGTTCCTTCCAAAACATCCTCGGTAATCAAATCTTCACGAATAATCGCAATAACTACACCTGCAGGTCCGATATTCTTCTGTGCACCACCGTAGATGATACCATACTTGGTTACATCCATAGGCTCTGACAAAAAGCAGCTTGACACGTCAGATACTAAAATCTTACCCTTGGTATTCGGTAAAGTTTTGAACTTAGTACCATAAATGGTATTGTTTTCACAAATATATACATAGTCAGCATCTTCAGAAATCGGAAGATCCGAACAATCCGGTATGTAAGAGAAATTATCATCCTCAGATGTTGCAATCTTATTGGCTGTACCAAACTTCTGTGCTTCCTTGTGTGCCTTCTTAGCCCACATGCCGGTTACAATATAATCAGCGACCTTGTTCTTCATAAGGTTCATGGGAATCATGGCAAACTGCAAGTGAGCACCGCCCTGCAGGAATAACACTTTATAGTTATCAGGAATATTCAGCAAATCTCTTAAATCCGCTTCAGCTTCCTTGATAATTGTTTCATAAGCTTTCGAACGATGGCTCATCTCCATAACCGACATGCCGGTTCCTCTGTAATCCATCATTTCTTCTGCAGCTTCTTTTAACACTTCTTCAGGTAAAACTGCGGGACCTGCTGAAAAATTGTACACTCTAGACACAATTCTTTCC
>JAFXCD010000118.1 GCA_017521605.1 Lachnospiraceae bacterium
ATGCGTCGGCCCGGGACTGCATTTCCAGATACCCGGGCCTTTTTTCATGCACATGATGGAAAATAAAAAAACCACCCCAAAGGGCGGATTTTTTGGTCGAGGTGGCGGGATTTGAACCCACGACCTTTTGGTCCCGAACCAAACGCGCTACCAAACTGCGCTACACCTCGTTATGTTACAGCCAATGAGGGGACTCGAACCCCAGACCTGCGGTTTACGAAACCGCTGCTCTACCGACTGAGCTACATTGGCATATCGCTCACGAGTACATATTATAGCATGAATGGATGGTCGTTGTCTATAGCGTTTGAAAAATTAACAGTTTCTCATTTTTCTGTGTATTGATAAGACGATAGGCTACCATTCCTTTTGCCTGTTCCCAGTCACAGATAAATTTAAGGTCTACTTTCTGTTCCACACGATTCTTTCTGTATGCTGACCGGCAGGGCATAATCGTATGTATCCGGCACATCAGAAAGCATTTCTTCTGTACTAACATTCGAATTTTCCTCAGTTCCGGACATTGTTTCACCATCGTATGGCTTTTCGGAAGTATTCATTCCGCATGCAGTAATTGAAAAAATAAGTATGAATACAAGAAATAAAGCCAATATTCTTTTCATAATGTGAACCTCCTTGCTATATTGGTATTAATGTATTCTCTTTCCTACAACTACAAATCTTCCATCTTCCACATGATAAGCGCAACATGATAACGTAATAAATTCATCTCCAAACTCTGCCCTCACACCTGTATCATAAAGAGATAATTCCATTATATTATTGTACCAATCATCAAACTCTTCCTGCGTATCTGCTTGAAAGAATTTATAATACTTAAACACATCTTCACTTTGATAGTAGACCTGCGAATAAAAAACTGCTATCAGTTCATACTCTCTTTTCTCATACAGAGAATCAAAGCAAATAGTGCTATGGGAAAGACCATACTGCTCATCTTCATAATAATCTAAATTTCCAAACATAGCACCTGATTTCATAGTATGTCCATGAATAATAAGATTAGTAGATGGTGCCATTCCCTTTTCATAATTATATATCGCCAGACCTACCCCCGCAACAGAGTCTGTATCTAAAATCAAACATCCATTTTTATTTTCCTGACCTTCAAAATCCCGATACAAATAATAATTTTCATCTTCCGGTGTCTGCATAACAGGATAATCTATTTCAGTTCCTTCTATATGGAGCCAACCGATTAAATCATTATTCTGCTCATATAATACCTTGTACTCATCAAGCATGACCGGCGAATAAATCGGTTCATATTCCTTATTCATAATTTCTTCTAGTATAGTTGCCACACCTGCTGTTGGCATTTTGAACGGCTCGTCTGAACTCACATCTGTATTCTCTATTTGTGTTTTTAATTCTTCCTGCTGTTCTATTAATACCTTATCTGCCTTCCAATCCTTATAAAAGTAATAGGAACATATAAACAAACTAACAACACAAATTATACTTATAAATAGCCAAACATATTTCTGTCCATACCGAAAAGAGGGCAGGTGCCACCTGCCCGTCTTTTCTTAGCAACAGTTTTTCTACTGTTTTTATGTCTCATTTAGTTTTCCTTTTTTAGCACTAATCCTTTTTTACCAAAGTATAGTGCCCCAATTCCACTAACTAAAGCAAGCATAAACCATACATATGCGTTACTTGCATCTCCCGTCATTGGAGCCACATCTTTTACATTATTATTGCTTCCGTCAGTTGAACTTCCGCCACCAATATTTCCACTATCTGTGCTTTCGCCACCTGCATTTCCGCCATCTGTGCTTCCGCCACCTGCATTTCCGCCACCGGTATTTCCACCTCCAGAATTATTCTGCTGATCAACATACGCAAGAGCATATGTTGAAAATTGGTCGGTTTCATAAGAGATGGTTTGATTTGCTGCATTATAAGTACAAGGAATGACTGTGGCTACTCCATTGTGCACTCTAATCATCTGGTATGTTCTTGTTACGGATGAATTTGAATTGATAAGTGAACTCGGCACTTTCAGCGTAATTGTCA
>JAFXCD010000119.1 GCA_017521605.1 Lachnospiraceae bacterium
TAGATGGAACCTTTTGAATCACCACGGAGCTCAATGGAAAAACTTGTACCTATGCTAGCTGAAGTAGTGTCAGAGAAATCGACAGAGAGGCTTCCAAACTGAGTTTGCAACTCCACCGTAATAGAAGCAGATTCACCTGCATCAACAACGGCACTAGCTGTACCAGAATATACAACTATCTGATTTTCATTTGTACCTTTAACGGTAACCACATAGGTGTCAGGGAGCAGCTTTTCAAACTGAGCTATTTGGCCACTAGGAACAGTTGTGTGATAGATGGAAGCTTTTGAACCACGAAGTTCAATGGAAAAACTTGTACCTGTGCTAGCTAAAGTAGTGTCAGAAAAATCAACAGAAAGGCTTCCAAACTGAGGTTGCAACTCCACCGTAACAGCAATGGGTTTGCCTGCTGCTACATCAACACTATTTGTACCATGAAGCATGATTTTCCCTTGCTCGTCTCTTCCGTCTACCTCAATACTGTAGGTGTCGGGAATAAGTCTTTCAAACAGTGCTGTTTGGCCACTAGGAACAGTTGTGGTATAGATGTAACCTCTTGCACCATGAAGTTCAACGGTGAAATTTTTAGCGTTGCTATCAACATCAACTCCAGAAAAATCTACAGCCAATTCTCCAAACTGATTCTGTAGCTGCACCGTTACCGATGAAGTTTGTCCAACTTCAACTACAGCACTAGCTGTACCCAAATACACAACTTTTCCATCATCTGAACCTTTTACAGTCACACCATAAGTGTCGGGAATAAGTTTTTCAAAAGATACAGAACTACCAGCAACAATAGGTTTGCTTAGGGAAATACCATTTGAACTTTTAACTTCAACAGTAAAGCTCATACCATCACCAGCCCTATCGGCTCCAGAAAAATCTACAGTCAACTTTCCAAGGAGATCCTGTAGTTCAACCTTTACTGAGGATACCTTTCCAGCTTCTACAGTGGCACTGGCGGTACCGTAATATACAACAACATTTTTATCGTTTGAACCTTTTACAACAACTGCATAGCTGCCAGGGGTAAGCTCCTCAAATGCAGCTGTCTGACCGGCTGAAACAGTCTTGCTATACGTAGACCCTTTTTCTCCCTTAAGCTCAATGGTGTAGATTGTAGCATCAGTGGCATTTCTTCCTCCTGGAACAGATACAAGCAAACTACCACCTTCACTGAGAGTGAGCAAATTATTACAGGAAAAAACACAAAGGAGCACAAACAAGATAGAAGCAAAACCGAAAATCCCTGCCTTAAAAACAAAAAATCCTCTATCTTTCAATAAATTTCTCATAGTCTCCCCAAAAAAAACACTAAATCTCCACTTTTCTATATTTTACACCTCGCAACAAAACGGGTCAATACTTAGTTAGGGTAGGGAAGGGAAAAAAAGCCACGGACGAGCCGTGGCCTTGATTGGAATAACTTTTTGACGTGGCCTAAAGACCTTCATCCTTCACTAATGTCCCGTCGGTTGATATTTTCCAGCTTTCAGCACCATTTGGTGTTACAGCAAATTTTGAAACTTCTGATGTGTAATTACCTAACGACAACACCTGAGTACCTGCAACATACAGAGAAGTTTCAAGAGTAATTGTTGCTACAGGAGCAGTGCCAGTAAGTGTACTGGTAATATTGATTGTTTTACCCGTTATCAAATACACATCATTATTTGAATCAACAACGGCACTTCCACTCATATTGAAATTCCCCCCAGACACAGATACACCACCACCAGAACTTGTAGCAGTGTTACCTGTAATGCTTCCTCCGCTCATGTCGAATGTTCCACTCACCAAGGATACAGCTCCACCAAAACTTCCAGTATTATCTGTAATTGTTCCACCAGTCATGTTGAATGTTGCACTATAGACTGTTACACCACCACTACTTTGTGATCCAGTGTTGTCTATAATACGGCCTCCAGTCATGTTAAATATTCCACCAGAGATTGTTATACCACCACCTCCATTATAAGTACTTGATTCATTATTTGAAATTTCACCTCCAGTCATGTTAAATGTTCCACCAGAGATTGTTACACCACCACCTCCATAAGAAGCACTTGATTCTTTATTCTTTGAAATTTCACCTCCAGTCATTTCAAATGTTCCAGAAGAAGAAATCTTTATCCCAGAAGCAGCAGCATTTGTGATAATCCCATTATCAGCTAAAGTAGCCGTTCCACCACTCATTGAGATTATTGATTGTGCCACTTGATTACCATCTAAAGTGATAATATATTCTCCACCGCCAATAGTTAAATTTCCAGTAGAACCAGAAGGAAAAGTGAACAAATTCCCAGTACTTGTATTCTTCAACGTAACATCCTGATAAGCAGGAAGAATGGTTACAGAAATACCACTGGGTACAGACAAGGTTGTTTCTACATCTATACTTTCAAAAATATACACAGTACCACCAGCCGCAACAGCTGCTTGTAAACTTGCAAAATCACTGATACCTTCCACCAACTCCACCGTAGTAGAAGCAGTCTTTCCAGCTTCAACGGTAGCACTGGATGTACCATAAAGCACTACAAGGCCACTATCATTGTTACCCTTTACACTAATGGTATAGGTGTCAGGAACAAGGTCATCAAATTGAACTGCTTCACCACTAGAAGTTTTCTCGGAGGAAGCACCATCTGAATCAATGAGTGTAACAGTTAAGGTTGTAGCAGTGGAAACACGTGCCCCAGAAAAGTTCAAAGTCAAACTTCCAAGCAGATTTTCTAGAGGTACCTTAGTAGTGGCAGTTTTTCCAGCTTCTACAGGGATCTTTGATGATGTACCAGCAAGTACCACAACATCAGATCCGTTTTTGCCTTCCACACTAACGGTGTAGTCACCGGGAATAAGTCCTTCAAACTGAACGGTTCTAGTAGTAACCTCTTTAGTTTCTTTAAATTCATTGGGCCCAGATAGTATAACGGTATACTTTGTAACGCTGTCACTCTCAGCTCCCTCAAAATCAACAGTCAATTCACCAAAGGATGATTGCAATGGTACCGCGACAGTGGCAGTTTCACCAGCGGTAACAGTGGCTTTTGCAGTACCAGAAAGCACTTTATTACCAGCATCATCCATGCCTTTTACATTAATACTATAGGTGTCAGGGACTAGATCTTCAAACTGAACGGAAGTGCCACCAGTAATGGGTTTACTTTGGGGAGTGCTTTTTAAACCAGTGAGTGTGACAGTGAGAGATGTAGCAGTAGTGGCACTTGCTCCAGAAAAGTTTACAGTCAGGCTTCCAAGTTCATTTTGCAACTCCACCGTAACAGAAGCTGTTTCTCCCGCTATAACAGTGGCAGTTGCAGTACCAGAAAATACTAGGGTACCAGCATCATCTCTACCTTTTACACTAATACTGTAGGTGTCGGGGGCCAGATCGTCAAACTGAACTGAGGTGCCGCCAGCAAGGGTTTTACTTTGGGTAGTGCCATTGGAACCTGTAAGTTCAATAGTATACTGAGCAGCACCAGCGGCTCTTGCTCCAGGCATGGCAATAATTAAACTAGCCCCCCCCACCAATAATAAGCACATTATTACAAGAAAAGACAACAAGCAGCACCAACAAAATACCAGTAAAAATGGTAAGACCTTCTCCAAAAGTAAAAAACTTCTTGCCTTTCAATGATTTTTCCATAACACTCCCCCTAAAAACCTCAAATATCCATTTTTCCAGTTTATACCAGCAACACTCACTAGTCAAGTAAAGACTTTTTGTCCCGTTCCTAGATATTGGAGCCTTTTTCGTCATTATGTTTGTTGCATTTCAGCCTACATCCTGGAATGCAGACTGAAATCTTTTCCTAGAATTAAAACTCGA
>JAFXCD010000120.1 GCA_017521605.1 Lachnospiraceae bacterium
GGGAATCGAACCCACGTATCCAGCTTGGAAGGCTGGTGTTCTACCATTGAACTACACCCGCAGATATCGGGGTGACAGGATTCGAACCTGCGACCCCCTGGTCCCAAACCAGGTACTCTAGCCAAACTGAGCCACACCCCGATAATGATTCGTTTACAACGCAAAATCCATTATATAGGTATTCTCCTGTTATGTCAAGAGCTTTCTGGGAGTTTTTGTACTTTTTTCTATTATCTGAAATTTTCCTACAAATATGATATGGCAAAATGGGCTTCTCCATGCTTATCTATTTCCATTAATGCATATGTGGGCTTGTGTCCATCCTGCCGGGGATAGGATAAACTGCCGGGATTCAAAGCTATAATCTCTTCATCCTGCTCCAGACAGGGTCTGTGAGTATGCCCAAATATCACAATCTGCACACCCCTTGCCTTAGCCTCCTGCTTTATTCTCTCTGTCCCCAAACTCACCAGATAATTGTGTCCATGGGTCACCCAGACCTTGTAGTTGCCAATATTCAACTCCTGCTCTCTGGGCAGCTCCGAAAAAAAGTCATTATTCCCGGAAACCATATGCACAGGACAATCCGCAGATTCGCTTAGAGCATATTCGCTTCCTTCTACATCTCCGCAATGAATCACCATATCAAGCTGCTTGAATTTTTTCAGCACCTTAAAATAATTTTCATTCTTCCGGTGAGTATCACTAACGATTAATATCCGCATATTTTTTCAATTCCTCTTTCATTAATCTAAGTGCATTTCCACGATGGCTTACCTGATTCTTTTCCTCTTCCGAAAGCTCTGCTGTGGTTTTCCCAAACCTTGGCACATAAAAGATAGGGTCGTAGCCAAAGCCATTAGCCCCCTTTTCCTCATACCCTATAATACCCTCTATAGTTCCCCTGGTAGTTACCTCTGTGCCATCCGGAAAAACAGCACCTATGGCACATACGAAACGAGCGGTTCTCTTTTCATCCGGCACACCATCAAGCCTACTAATCAAATTAGCATTTTTAATCCGATATGAGGTATCCTCACCCAGATACCTGGCCGAATACACTCCCGGTTCCTTATTTAAATAATCAATTTCCAAACCGGAATCATCTGCCATAACAATTGCATCTGTGTACATTGCCACGGCTCTGGCTTTAATCATGGCATTTTCTTCATAGGTGGTACCATTTTCTTCAATATCTAAGCAGATACCGGCCTCTTTCATGGTGACAACCTCTACACCAAGATCTGCCAGAATCATCTGTATTTCTTTCACTTTATCCTTGTTCCCTGTTGCAAAAATAATTTTATCCAATTTCATGTTAATTTCTCCGTTCATCCTGTCTTCTGGGAGGCTTTGGCCCTATAAACTGATAAAAATAGGTTTTCATCATACCATTATAAATCTTACGATTTTTATCTGATTTACGTCCCATATCATTCTCAGCCTGTTCATACGCGGTAATCATATACAAGCTCCAGGTATCCAATGCTTTATAACGCTCACCAATAGTCTTGTAAAGAGCCGGCAAGGCTGCTTTCTCCTCCAAACGTTCACCATAAGGAGGATTTGTTATTATAAATCCATATTTCTTGGGATGGCTCAAATCTGCTACACTTCTTTTTTGGAAATGAATCAGTTTATCCACACCTGCCAGCTTGGCATTTTCCCTGGCAATTGCCACCATCTTTTCATCAATATCATAGCCCTGAATATCTGTCTCTACCGTCAAATCCACTATTTCCCGTGCTTCATCCACTGTATCGTACCAATTGCTCTTACCTATAATATGTTGCCAGCTTTCTGCTGTAAAGCTTCTGTTCATACCCGGCGCCATATTTGCAGCCATCATAGCCGCTTCAATAGGAAAGGTACCACTTCCACAGAACGGGTCCACCAAAATGCGGTCTCCCCTCCAAGGCGTCAGCATAATGAGAGACGCTGCAAGGTTCTCTGCAATAGGAGCCTTTGCAGTAAGCTTACGATACCCTCTCTTATGGAGAGAATCTCCTGTACTATCCAGTCCCACTGTCACTTCATCTTTCATAATGAAAACTCTGAGAGGAAAGCTCTCTCCGTTCTCTTCAAACCAGTTCACATGGTACTTATCCTTCAGGCGTTCTACCATGGCCTTTTTCATAATACTTTGTATATCTGACGGACTAAAAAGCTTACTTTTCACACTTGCCGCCTTGGCAACCCAGAATTTACCATTCTTTGGAATATATTCTTCCCAAGGAAGTGCCTTAGTTCCTTGGAACAGCTCTTCGTAGGTTTCCGCGCGAAATCTGCCTATTTTTATTAATATACGCTCCGCAGTACGTAAAAACACATTCGCACGACACAGAGCTTCCTCATCACCCCAGAAGGTAATGCGACCATCTACCACCTCAGTCACATCATATCCCAAATCAATTATTTCCTTTTTCAATACTGCTTCCATACCAAAATGACATGGAGCAATCAATTCAAACTTTCTCATGAATCTGTCTCTTCCAAATTTTATTTTCTTTTCCACAACAGTATACACGATATTTTCTATTATGTAAATAAGGATACCCGGCAAAGGGTATCCTTATCTTTTTCTTCTTAGAAATTCTTATTCTGATTATTGCTGTTCTTAGAAGAATCCTTAGAACTGTTCTTAGAAGAATTCTGTGAACTGTTCTTAGATGAATCCTTAGAACTATTCTTAGATGAATTCTGTGAAGAGTTACTGTAATCTCTGCAGTTGTTAGCATCTAAATTCTGATTCTTATTTTCCATGATTTATCCCTCCTGTTTTCAAGTTACAGGATTAGTATGTCATGTTTTTAACATATTATTCTTAATTTAGCCAATCTCTAAAAACTTTTATAAAAAAATAAACAATTCCGCCCATCATAATCAAGGGGAAGAACAAGGATATCAGAGAAAATACTGCTCCAACAAGCAAAACCAGTACCAGTATTATAATTGCAAGTGTTATCCAGCCATTTACGCGCACCATCTTGGGAAGCTTTTGTTCTCTGGGCTCAGTATAATACTTTTCTTGTCTATAATCAGAATAATGGCTTGTCTCATTGCTTTTTGTATATTCTTCACCGGAATTAGCTGTAATAATACTTTTTGCAATTAATCGTGGATCACCCAGCCCACTCAGTACCTTTTCTTCCGGTTGTCCCATTCGTAGCTGGGCGTTTATATAATCTGCATAATATGCAACATTATCTTCTACCAGCCTGGCGGAAACATTTCCACTTAAAGAGGCTCTCAATTTATCCAAAAAATCCTGTTTGCCCATATTTCGCCTACTTTACCTTTCATAAATTAACTAAAGTATAGCATGTATGACATTCTTCGTAAATATTCCACATCTAAATCCTTTATAAACTTTTTCTAAAGTAGAAAATATAAGAGCATGCCTTTCGACATGCTCTTGAAAACGAATCATTGTGAAAAATCAAAGTTTTTTCACCTTCCATTTTAGCAGTATCACAATCACTGCTTGTGATATGCATGGGGTGTAATAAAAATTAACCCTTCACACTACCTAAAGCAACACCGGCAATGATGTACTTAGAAAGTGCAAAATAAACAAGGAACAACGGTAATACAGTCAATGTAAGACCCAAATAAACTGCACCGTATTCTGTTTTATAAATGTCACCTCTCAACAAACTAATCATACAAGGCATGGTGTATTTGTCCTGACGTAACAAAATCATAGGCATAAACAACTGATTCCACGTATTTACAAAGGTAAAAATAGCCTGAGTTGCAATTGCCGGCTTCATAATCGGTAATGCAATACGATTAAAGATGAAAAACTCTCCTGCACCGTCAATACGAGCTGACTGTACGATTTCCAAAGACAACGCCGGTTTCATATACTGTCTCATAAAGAACACCATACTGGGCGCTGCAATAGAAGGCAGAATCAAGGGTGCAAAAGTATTAATCCAACCCCATGAGTACATCATCTTGTAAAAACCGATAGTAAGTAACTGACTGGGAATCATTAATACACACATAACAAAGGTAAAGAATACATTCTTTAATTTCCAATCATATACCACTACGGAATATGCAGTCAAAGTAGAGAAATACACTGCACATAGGGTTGCACCGGTTGATACAATCATCGAGTTAACAAAACCCTTCATAGGACTAAAAGGTTTATTTTCAAACACCTTAAAGTTACTGAAAAGATAATCTGATGGTATCAATGAAATTGCTGTCTGCTGAATCTCATATGTAGATCGGGTAGCATTTACAATCATAATATAAAATGGGAAAATACTTAATATGGCAAGGAAAATGCACACAACATAGATGCCGGTCTTGCCTAATGTAGCTCTAACACCATGTCTCATTATTTGCCACCTCCCATTAATTCTTTCTCTTTCATTTTCTGCTTATATTCTTTCTCCTGCTTACGAATAATCTTACGCATTTCTATTTCATCTTTGTCGCGTAACATATAGAAGGTAAATGCTGACAGTACTGCAATAATAGCAAACATAATCATACTTGCAGCAGAAGCTCTGTTATACATATAGCTTCCTCTAAATGCCTGATCATATATAAAGGTAGCAGCTGTCGCCGTTGCATTGTTCGGACCACCAGCCAGGAACATCAAAGGTATATCGAACATGTTCAAACCACCAATTAAAGATGTTACTAAAGTAAACAGCATAATTGTTTTTAGGTTAGGTAAAGTCACATACCAGAACTGCTGGAATCCACTGGCACCATCAATTTCAGCCGCCTCAAATAATTCAGGGCTGATACCCAAGATACCGGAAATTAAAACAATCATAGTATATCCATACCACTGCCAGAACTGAATAAATGCAACGATACATTTTGCCGCAACACCATCGATTGCGAAATAATAAGGTTCTGTGATAATACCCAGATTAAGCAGAATATCATTTACTGCTCCCTTAGGGTACATAAACAACTGATTGAACAAAAGAGCCACAGTTGCTGCGGTAATAATATTGGGCATGTAAAGTACTACCTTAAAGAAACCCTGTCCTTTAATCTTACGACGGGTGCTGGTAAACCAAACTGCCAAAACTAATGCCAACAAAATCTGAGGGATAAAGTTTACACCCCAAATAATAAAGGTATTCTTAAGACTAGTACGGAAAACCGGACTACTCAAAACATCCTTATACTTTGCCAACGGATCATCCAATATCTGCAGGGGGGGAGCCATCAATCCCTGCTGATTGGTGAAACCGATAAAGAAAGTATAAAGCAACGGATACAGTGTAAACACTGCAAATGCGATAATAAATGGTGCTGCAAAAATATAGCCCCATTTTGCATAGCTGACACGCTTCTGCGGTTGCATATTTCCACCTCCATAGAAATTTAAATTAGAAGATGTAAATCCCTTGATCAATTCACATCTTAAGTACATATGCTTATGGCAAATCCACAAGGGATTTTTGCAAAAAAGGGGCAGACGGAAAACCCGTCCGCCCCGAAAAACCTATTTAGTATTTATACAGATTATTCTGCTTCGATACCTAATTTTTCCTTAACATTTGTCTTGAAGTTGTTAAGAGCTTCTTCACGGCTGATAGTACCAGCGGTGTACAGACGAACCTGCTCTCTGAATGCATCGTTGATGGTCTGATCGTGCTGTGTTAAGTTCTTACCATTTGCGAATGCGTTTGCAGGAACAAATACGTCGAACATGTTCTGTCCGCTTAAGAATTCTAATTCACCATTAGACTTATCCATAACAGTACCAGAACCTACAGAGTCCTTTGCAGTTGCAGTAGAAGGATCGTTATCCCAATCTACAGTACCGTTAGCCCAAGCATACTGTAAACCATTTTCAGAAGCATCAAGAGTAATCCACTCGATGATATCACCTACAGCAGCCTTAACCTTAGAATCCTTGTTACCAAGTAACCATGTACCACCCCAGAAGAAACCTACAGGAGATTCACAAATAGCCCAATCACCATAAGTACCTTCGCCAACAGCGTTACCGCCACAGTTAGGAGCGATGGTGTAGTTGATTAACCATGCAGGACCGAAGAAACCAAAAATTTGCTTATCGCCTTCACCCTTCATATCTGCATACCAAGCATCCTGCCAGTCCTGAGTATCATTGTGGTAACCATTGTCTTTTAACTTCTTAGAGATGTCTAAGAACTCTTCTCTCTTAGGATCGATATGTAACTTACCATCTACAATCCAACCCTTATCAGAGCTGTTCTCAATTGCGTGCCAGATATCACCGTCACCAGAGATGATACCATAACCCTTAGCCTTTAATTCATCAGCTGCTACCCAGAACTGATCCCATTTTCCTGAACCACCACCAATTTTGGTCTTAACAGTTGCAGGATCATCAGTTCCCCAAGTTGCCTGTGCGATAGAACGACGATAAATGAAAGCACCACCGGTAGCCTGGTAACCAAGAGCTACTACTTCGCCATCGCTAGGACGAGTACCAATCTGTACAGAGTAATCTGCAATAGCACCATCCTTGATCATCTTATCTACATCGATACCTAACTCTTTGTAGGTTGCTGCGTATCCGCTAGCATCACCCTGAGTATACTTCAAAACGAAAGCTGCTTCTGCACAGAAGATATCAGGAGCTTCTGCACCACCAGCCTGTAATGCTGCATCAAGTGCAGGAGTATACAGGTTGTCAGTTGTAGAAATGATGGTTGTCTTGATTTCGTAACCGAAATCAGGATGATCTGCAACATACTTATCAATCATCTTAGGAACTTCATCAGTAAATGCCCAAACGTTGATAACTTTTACTTCGGGATCATTAGTAGCATCTGCCACTGGAGCGTTGCCGCCTTCTGAACCTGAGCTAGCAGGTGTCTTTTCTCCACATGCAGTTAAACATCCTAATGCTAATACTGCACATAAAGAAGTTGCGATTAACTTTTTCATTAGATAACCCTCCTTGAAAAATTAAAAAAATTAAATTGTAATAATAGTATATATGTAAATATAACACTATTCAATAGTTAATGTACAAATTCCACAACTTTTTTCGTAATTTATGGTTAACTTGTACGTTCTGACTTGTATTGTACATCAAAATTTCCTATTTGTCAATCCTTCTTACAGTATCTCCTTCATAAACTATTCCGCTGACCATGACCTGCTCTATTAAAGCGGTTTTCGGACTCTCTATGAGTCCTATTAATTTTTTGGCTGCTTCATAGCCCATCTTTTCGGTGTCCTGCTTTAAGGTAGTAACTCTGGGAACTACATGTCTGTCTGCTTTTACTCCATCATACCCTACTACGGACACATCATCAGGAATCCGATAGCCCATGGCCTTGATGGTATTCATACCGCCCTGACAGGCAATATCATCGGGATACAATATACATGTAGGCGGCTTTTCCAGAGTCATCAGTTGTACTGTTGCCAAAGAGGCGGCTTTTACATCTCTGTAGGCTGCTTCCCTCACATATTCATCCGGCACATCAACACCAAACTGTGCTGCCGTTCTATAAAAGGAAGCCACTCTCTTCTGTGTAACTGAAGAAGGTTCTCCATGAATATATGCAATCCTGTCATGTCCCATCTTATAAATATATGTAAACAAATCGCTCATGCCACCTATGTTATCTGAAACAATGGCTGTGCGCTGTTCGAAAACATGATCAATAGTAACAACCGGAATATCGCTCTGGATTAATTCCAGCACCTCAGGATCATAAAAATCCACACAGGCAATTACCACTCCGTCAAAGCTTCTGTATCTGCAATGTTCTGTAATCGACAATTGGTTACGCCCTTTTTTACTACTATTAATAAATGTAATATCGTAACCACTCTCTTCAACGGTACGCTTAAAGCTGTCTAAAACATAAGAAAAGAAATCATGGGTCAAACCACTCTGAGCATCATCCACAAAAAGTACTCCTATATTATAAGTACGATTGGTTTTTAAAGCCCGGGCCATAGAGTTAGGATAATACCCCATCTCTTTTGCCACTTTCCTGATTCTGTTTTTGGTTTCCTCTCCAATGTCGCTATGGTCGTTCAGTGCTTTGCTTACTGTAGCCACACTTACACCACAGGCAATGGATATATCTTTCATCGATACCAAGACTTCTGATTCCCCTTTTGTACAACCTGCACGCCCTTAAACGTTTTCGTAATCCTAATATAGTCCACTTTTTCAAAAAAAGCAACATTTATTTTACATTTTTTTATTTTTCATGTGATTTTTGGTCATTTTTCACAAGTTTCCACTCGCTTTTCTAACATTATGCTATTGCATTAGAGATTTTTCTTTTGTATAATGCAAATATAACTATCATTTTTACTTAAACGTTTAACTAAATTTTATCAAAGGAGATTAACAGTATGAAATTCGGTTATTTTGATGATGCCAATATGGAATACGTCATCACAACCCCCAAAACTCCCTTACCCTGGATTAACTATCTGGGATGCAACGAATTTTTCAGTTTAATTTCAAACACCTGTGGTGGCTACACCTTTTATAAGGATGCGAAATTACTGAGATTAACTCGTTATCGTTACAATAACGTACCTACCGATATGGGTGGCAAGTATCTCTATATTAAAGATGCTGATACTGTTTGGAACCCCGGCTGGCAGCCTGTAAAAACCACTTTGGACTCTTACGAGTGCCGCCACGGTATCGGTTATAGCCGTTTTACTTCTTCCAAGAATAATGTAAAGGCTGATCTGCTCACTTTCGTTCCCATGAATGACAACTGTGAAATCAGCAAATTCACTGTTTCCAACACAGGCTCTGAAGTAAAAGAATTAAAAGTTTTTTCTTATGTAGAGTGGTGTCTGTGGAATGCAGATGATGATATGAAGAACTTCCAACGTTTATTAAGCTGTGGTGAAGTGGAAGTAGTTGGATCTACCATTTTTCACAAGACAGAGTACAGAGAGCGTCGTAATCACTATGCTATCTACTCCGTAAACGCACCTATTGCAGGCTTTGATACTATCCGCGATGACTTCCTGGGCGAATATAGAAGCTTAGACAATCCGGAAGTTGTAGAAAACGGTCAGTGTAAGAATACTATGGCAAGCGGTTGGTCTCCCATCGCATGTCAGCAGTTAAACATCACTTTACAGCCCGGCGAAGAAAAGACCTTTGTATTTGTACTTGGTTACATAGAGAATCCTCAGGAAGAAAAATGGGAATCTCACGGCATTATTAATAAGAAGCCTGCTAACGAAATGTTAGCTCGCTACGCTACTGCTGAAGATGTTGATGTTGCATTTGCAGCTTTACAGGATTACTGGAAGACACTTCTTTCAAAGTTCCATGTAGAATCCTCTAACGACAAAGTAAATCGAATGGTAAATATCTGGAACCAGTATCAGTGTATGGTAACCTTCAACATGTCCCGTTCCGCTTCTTATTATGAATCCGGCATCGGCCGTGGTATGGGCTTCCGTGACAGTTGTCAGGACTTACTTGGTTTCGTACATCTGATTCCTGACCGTGCAAAAGAAAGAATTATTGATATCGCTTCTACCCAGTTTGAAGATGGTAGTGCATATCATCAGTATCAGCCTCTTACCAAGAAGGGTAACGCAGACATCGGCGGCGGTTTCAACGATGACCCCTTGTGGTTAATCGCAGGCACCAGTGCTTATGTTCGCGAAACAGGCGATACCTCTATTTTAGAAGCATCTGTTCCTTATGATAACGATTGGTCTAAGGCAACCAGCCTGATGGGTCACTTAAAGAGATCCTTTGACTTTACCGTAAATCACAAAGGACCTCATAAATTACCATTAATCGGTCGAGCAGACTGGAATGACTGTTTGAACTTAAACTGCTTCTCAGAGCATCCCGGTGAATCCTTCCAGACCTTTGGTCCCAGTGAAGGTCCTGTTGCAGAATCTGTATTTATTGCAGGTATGTTCGTTAAATATGGTGAAGAATATGCACAGTTGTGCGAATTAATGGGCGATACTGCTGAAGCAGAATATGCTCGTAAAGAAGTTGCTAAAATGTATGATACTATTCTGGAAGCCGGTTGGGACGGCGAATGGTTCGTTCGTGCATACGATGCATACAGTAACAAGGTTGGTTCTAAGGAATGTGAAGAAGGTCAGATTTACATTGAGCCTCAGGGCTTCTGTGTACTTGCAGGTGTTGGTGTTAAGGAAGGTCTTGCAGAAAAAGCGCTTGACTCTGTTAAGGCTAAATTGGATACCGAATATGGTATCATGATTTTACAGCCTGCTTATACCAAGTATCACTTAGAGCTTGGTGAAGTTTCTTCTTATCCCCCGGGATACAAAGAAAATGCCGGTATCTTCTGTCATAACAACCCTTGGGTATCTATTGCAGAAACAGTTATTGGACGTGGTGACAGAGCATTCGAAATCTACAAGAAGACCTGTCCTGCATACACCGAAGAAATCAGTGAAATCCATCGTACCGAGCCTTACTGCTACGCTCAGATGATTGCCGGTCGTGATGCTAAGTTCCACGGCGAAGCAAAGAACAGCTGGTTAACCGGTACTGCTGCTTGGACCTTTACCAATATCTCTCAGTACATTCTGGGTGTTTATCCTACCTTGAACGGTTTACAGATTAACCCCTGTGTACCTACCGGCTTTGGCGATTTCAGCTTAACCCGTGAATATCGCGGAGTTATCTACAATGTTCAGGTTAAGAACCCTAACAATGTTCAGAAGGGTGTAGTAAGCATGGTAGTTGACGGTGCGGAAGTTTCAGGTAATGTGATTCCTTACGATGCTTCTAAGAAGGAAGTTAATGTAATCGTTACCATGGGGTAAACCTAAATTATTGCATACTTAAACGGCGGAAAAATTTCCGCCGTTTTATTTTACCACTTCTTTCTGGGACAACTGTTCTTATTCACTGCAGCCCTAAGTTCCACATAACAGCCACAGGAACGACACATGGCCTCTAGAAACATTTCGCATTCCTTACAAATCTGCAAACGTTTCTCATATACTTCATCCGACACTTTCATGTCCGGTTCCAGTCTTTCAAGTAATGCTCCTATAGATTCATAATACTCAGTTTTATCCTGCAACTCCCGCATCAGACATTTCTTACAGATACGATAAGTATTGGTATTCTCACTCATATTATAATTCCTTTATACTATGTATTATAAATTATTTCTTTTCAGTTTCTTGATTTTGTTCCATTCACAAAATAGTTACACTACATTTGTTTTAGGGCTCATTATAAAATCTCCTCATGAACTCTGTATATATTTCATAGTTTAATCAGCTTTCCCACAATCCAACATAATAATTTTACACCTTTACAAACTTACAAGGTTCTCAAACTTCCATTGTTAGTGGAAAATTCTATTTTGAGTTTTACACCTTTACAAACTTACAAGGTTCTCAAACCTCAAAATAATTTTAGATCATCACCGAACCATAACATTTAGGTAAATGCTGTAAGTTTCTAAACTTGAATCAAACATTTGTCTTTATCAATTATACAATATCTTTCTACATCTATACAATCCTTTTTATCGGATTCAATCATTAATATTGATAACTTGTTATAGAAAGATGATTTATATATATCTCTCTTATCTGTTCTTTATCAAAAAACGATTTAAAATTGATAAAAACAATTAATTTCGTACCACATAATGTCTTTTCCAACTGCATATAGTTTAACACTTTTTCAAGCAAATCAATTTCTTGGAAATCAAAGTGTACATTGTACATCTTAAAAAAGTCTTTTTTTGTTTCCTATAATATGATAACATATTTTTTACAATCTTTCCATATCAACAACAAAAAAACCTTGAAAGCTTTCACTTTCAAGGTTTTTAGCGTGCACAAACCGCACATAGCGTGCGCTAGAAGATTCGAACTCCCGACCTTTTGGTCCGTAGCCAAACGCTCTATCCAGCTGAGCTAAGCGCACATATGTTGCAGATTATCGCCTGCAACATTTAGTATTATATACACTTCTCATAGAAATGTCAATACCCATTTACAAATAAATTTTTGCAATTTTTTATTCAATTATAATTTCTTATTTTGCAGAGGCATATATTTTTGCAGCTGCATTTAAATCATTTACAATTGCATTTACTTCCTGTACCATGGCACTGTTCTTTTCACAGGCATCATAGGTTTCACCGGAATGTGCACTTACTTCCTCTGTAATAGCAGAGATTGTCTGGATACTGTCCACAATTCCTTCATTAGCCACTTCCAGAGAACGAATGATTCGTTCCATCAGTTCCACCTGGTTACCGATGGACTTTGTACTGGTTGAAATCTTGTTAAAGCTTTCGGATACTTCGCCGGTACTGGCTGCATAGGCACGATTACACTCTGTTACCATGTTGATAGCTTCTTTTACTGCTACCAATTCCTCATTCATATTACGTATCAAATCCACAATATTCACTGTAGCATCCTTGGTTTGTCCTGACAACGCTGATACTTCCCCTGCTACTACGGCAAACCCCCTTCCGGCTTCTCCCGCTCTGGCTGCTTCGATACTTGCATTCAGTGCCAACAAACCTGTTCTGTTGGCCACATCAGTAATAGTTTCAATAATCGTATTCATATTTTCAGCATGGGTATTCAGCGCTTCCATCTTTTCAAGCATCAAATTATTAGCCTCTACAGACTTCTTCACCTGCTCTCCCAGTGTTACCACATGAGAGTTGCCCTTTCCTAATACCTCCAAGGCCATTTGCATCTCATTCATTATTCCATCGGAAGTATTCTTTACATCTGTTACATAGCGTTGAATATCCTCTGTTTTATGTAACTGCTGTTGCACTGCATCAGAAGTCTCATTGCTACCATCAGCCACCTGCTTCATGGATTCCTGAATATGGATAACAGAAGCACCCAACTCTTCCATCTTGCCTGTCACACCTGCGATATCTGCACTAATCTTGGCTGCCATATTCAAATTATCTGCCAATGCCTTGTCAGTAGTATCCTTTTGGGCATTAATCAGCGACATACGCATATCATTGGTTCGCTTCAGACAAACTGTACTTACGATTAAGAAAATACCTACAACAAACACACCCGCCACACGTATCTCCATATCTGCCAGAGTTACACCTAACAGCTTATCCATAATCATCCGATAAATGATATCAATAGCATTGATCACTATGGATGAGATGCACATATTTATGGAATATTTTACACTGGAAAACAATGTAACTACTATCATCATAGGAAAAATGTAGGTATAAGTAACAATACTATTGGAGGTAAATACCGTAAATGCATACAACACACTATAGCATATCCCCATCAAATACATAATCGCTTGTGTTTCACTGTTTCGTTTATACAAAACCCAACACAATGCGGACGGCACCAGACATAACGCCAGCATGGCAACCAGATATACGGGACCTCTTGCCTTTTTTACAAATTCCAGCACATACGCCACCGATAAACATAATGTAATAACCAAATAGCAAATAGACGCTGCCCTATTTACATAAGCTCTTTCTGATAATTTCATAAGCATGCTCCTTTCAAAACTGTTTCACATCACACTTCTCACACCTTTATTGCGTGAATACTCCCAACGCATTGCACAAGTTGTTGGAATTATTTTAACATAAAACTAATTATTTT
Organism: Lachnospiraceae bacterium; assembly: GCA_017521605.1. GTDB lineage: Bacteria > Bacillota > Clostridia > Lachnospirales > Lachnospiraceae > Acetatifactor. The sequence goes on from JAFXCD010000120.1 coordinate 13,609, forward strand.
AACATACTTTTTTCGAATTTCTTGTATTCTTTTTCTTTTTTGTGCTATACTGTACAAGGTAATAAAAGGAGGTATAAAAATGTTGAAATTACAAGACATTTCTTTTATTGTGGATTCTGAGAATTCTACCAAGAAAGAAATTATTAAAAATATAAATTTAACTATCGATGATCATAAATTTGTGGCAATTACCGGTCCCAACGGAGGCGGTAAATCCACTTTGGCCAAGCTGATTATGGGTATTGAAAAACCCACATCCGGTAAAATATTTTTTAATGACACGGACATTACGGATATGAGTATTTCCGATCGTGCCAAATTAGGGATCAGCTTTGCCTTCCAACAGCCGGTACGTTTCAAGGGTATCAAGGTCAAGGATTTGATTACTCTGGCTGCCGGAGACTCCATCTCCACAGCAGGTGCCTGTGAATATTTGTCCAAGGTAGGTTTATGCGCCAGAGACTATATCAATCGTGATGTGGACGGTTCCCTGTCCGGCGGTGAGTTGAAACGTATTGAAATCGCCACTATCATCGCCCGCAACACTCCTCTCTCCGTTTTCGACGAACCGGAGGCAGGCATTGATTTATGGAGCTTTAACAATCTGATCAAAGTATTTGAAGAGTTCCATAACCAGCAAAAATCATTGATTATCATCTCCCATCAGGAGAGAATTTTGAACATAGCCGATGAGATTATCATTATCGCAGATGGTACGGTACGTTCCTTCGGCAGCAAATCCGAGATTTTACCGGAGCTTCTTAATGGTACCGGTAGCTGTAAATTTTATCAGGAAGTACAGAATTAGGAGAATACATCATGGACGCTATACAGAAAAATTTATTGGAGCAGATAGCCGGTCTGCATGAAGTACCTGCCGGAGCCTACAACATCCGTGCCAATGGCGCTTCTGTTGGACGTAACACCACTGCTCATATTGATATTGTAACCAAAGAGGACAAGCAGGGCATCGATATTATCATCAAGCCCGGCACCAAGAGGGAAAGTGTACACATCCCTGTAGTACTTAGCCAGAGTGGCTTGACCGAAATGGTTTATAATGATTTCCACGTAGGGGATGACTGCGACGTAACCATTGTAGCCGGCTGCGGTATTCACAATGGTGGTGATCAGGCTTCCAAGCACGATGGAATTCACAGCTTCTTCATCGGCAAAAACTCTCATGTCAAGTATGTTGAAAAACATTACGGAAGTGGTGATGGTAAAGGAGAGAGAATTATGAATCCGGAAACCGTCATTCACTTAGCAGAAAACAGCTTTATGGAGATGGAAACCGTACAAATCAAGGGTGTAGACTCCACCAAGCGTATTACCACTGCTGATTTAGCAGAGGGTGCCAAGCTTATTGTCACAGAAAAGCTGATGACACATGGCTCACAATATGCAGAAACCGACTTTACTGTAGACTTAAATGGTGCCGGCTCCAGTGCCAATATCATCTCCCGCGCAGTAGCCAAGGATGATTCCAAACAGCTTTTTCTGGCAAAAATCAATGGTAACAACAAATGTGCCGGTCACTCCGAATGTGATGCCATCATTATGGACAATGCCAAAATCAGTGCCATCCCGGAAATCACAGCCAACCACTTAGATGCGGAGCTGATTCACGAGGCTGCTATTGGTAAAATTGCCGGAGAGCAGATTATTAAGCTCATGACCTTGGGACTGACTGAGACGGAGGCTGAGGCACAAATTATCAATGGATTTTTGAAATAAATAGGTTGTTCCTTGGCAGGTTGAACCGGAGCAGTGCATATACCTGTCTCTCACACACTAATGAAAACACAGCAAATCTAAAAATGTATGTCCTTGTCCGTACACTTGAATGTGTTCGTCCATGACATACATTTTTTATTTGCTGTGTTTTCAGAGTAGTATTACGTGACAGGTATATGCACTGCTCCGGTTCGCCACCGAATATGCTCTTTTAGATATAATGTACCTCCACATCACCGAAAGAAGTATCTATTGATATAAACAGTTTGTTACTATCCTCATTCACATAGTTCATAATACCATCATTCTTAAAGTTCTTAAGCTTTCCGCAGAACTCATCCACTACTTTAAACTTTACATCCCAGTCAGAAGGGATGAATAATTTGGTACAGCCAAAGGAATTGTCCACTGTTACATCCGCTCTGCCACCATCCAAAACAGCCTCATCAAAATAAATGCTGGTCTGCCCAAAAGAGTTATCTACCACTACCTCCTGCAGTTTCTGGCACTTAATGTATTTAGAAAAGCTACCAAAGGTTACATCACAAACAAAACGATAATCACTTTCTTCCTGGTCAATCATCTTAACGCCTTCCCCACCCTCAAAATTCCAGTGCTTCTCTCCATTTTCATCTGTATACTTGTGGGTCCTTCCGAAAATCATACTAAAACCAATACTTCCCAACAGTGCTGCTCCTAAAACAGGCCAAGGAGTTAAATTCTCGATTCCTAAAGCTTCATCATATAAAATGGCCAAAATCGCCGGACAAAACAACATAGGTCCCCACTGTAATTTAAATAAGGATTTCACAAACTGCATCACCAGTAAAAAGCTAAGCAAAAGCTTCCATACCTCAATATCCCCCAAAACTCCCGTACTTCCTATAATCACAAAAACCGCAGCCACCAAAAAACCAATTCCGCTTATTACATTTTTCTTTCTCATAATTTTCTCCTCTTTTCCGCCAGTCGATCCACCAGCGCTTTATAGTAATTTCTCGAAACATAAACCTGTTTATGACAATTTGCAAACTCCACCAAACTGGAGGCTGTCAGATTCCTGGTGATGGAATACACATGCTTCAAATTCACTATAGTGGATTTGGATATTCGCATGAAGTATCCCGGCAGCAATTCCTCCAGCTCATATAATTTATAGTCCGTATCATAGATTTCCGTTCTGGTATGTACCCGTATTTCCTTAGCCTCCGTCTCAAAAAACAATATCTGTTCCAAAGGCAGGTAATACTCCTTATCCTTACGATGCAGTAGGATAGTCCTATCCGGACTTCCCAGCTCCGATAAAGTTTTCTGCATTTCTATGATTCGTTCATTCAGTTCCTTACAATGAATGATAACTATTTCTTCCTCCAGGCTTTCGTCGATTTCGACTCTTACCTTCACCCTATCTCCTCCTTCGAAAACTAACACGCGTTGTTTATGATGTTAGTATAGCATGCCCGTTTCTTTTGTAAATACTTTTAGACCAAGAGGTAAAATCCCACCACCAAAAGGTAAATATTTGCCACCCAACAATATGCAATCCCCTTCTTAACACAATAAAAGCAAGAGAGCTACCGTTACCCTCTTGCTTTCTGTTTGCCATTTAATCACTCAACTTTACCACGATAACACCATCAATAAATTGAACGCTTCCTTCCATAGGCCAACTGTTCATGCCGTTACATTTTTCCGTAATTCCCTTTACCTTTTCGATGGGTACACTTTTATAATCAGCCCCCAGATAATTCATCAGACCAACAACTCTTCTGGAATTATAAAACCCTTTAGGTTCCACATCAGCATCCCAGTCAAACAATGAATAACCAATGGTTTCTCCAAAAGCACAGGACTCATTTAAAGCTGCTTTCTGCTTTCCCATAAACATTAAGCTATAAGAATTATCCGCATCCTGCAGTTTATCAATTTCTCCCATAATTGCAGAAGCTAGTTTAACATCTCCCTGATATCTGACATTGTCCGTATAATTCAGTTCCCATGTGTATTTCACCTGAAAAACAACCGTCGCCATACATAGTAAAATACCAAATGTTTTTATCAGCCTATTATACTTCAACTTCCGTATATCGAAAAGAAATAGAATATATGCCATAAACGAAAGTGTAAATGGAAATATTAATTGGGAACGTACTACCGGTTCCTTTCCGCATACAATTGTCAAAAAGAACGGAGCCATAAACAATAACGCTACAACAGTTACTCCAAGATATTTGCCATTTTTCGCCTTATGCTGTAACAGGGCTTGTCCACAAAGAACCATTGTCACTATAACAAATATTGCAAAGGTAAATGTATAAAAGCTGTGTCTTGCCAACAATACCTTTCCCATATGCTTAATAATATTAATGAAGCAAGTAACTATTGATTCCGATTTCCATACACTCATACCATCCAAATATGTAGATTTATCAAAAAACAATTTGGTAATAATCTGATTCACCAAAAACGCTGAGAAAAAGCAGATTGCAAACCGAAAGATATACAACCACATCTGCCTGGTGCTTACATCCTTGTCTGATTTTAAATAATTAAAGTAATAATACAAAAGAAAACAAGCTACTGCTCCGAAAAGATACAACCCGTTAAATGCCTGGTAAGAAGCAAACGCAATTATACTAAAGGGCAATGATACCAAAAAACATCCCCACTTTTTTCGTAATGCGAACCTGTGTGAAAAATACACTGAAATTGCCACAAGACAAAAGCAGATTGCAACTTCCATAGCCTGTAATTTAAAATACATCTGTTCCGTTAATATGGGACTGGAAGAAAGGATTCCTGAAAAAATCAATATATTTAAGCCATTTTCCTTACCGGTAATTCTATAAAACAAAAATGTCCATAAAACACAACTGAGAGACAAGAAAAAAATAGTACCAATTCCAGCAACATAAACATTAAAATGATAGGTGCCTGTTATATACTTCAACAAAACCAGTCCGGCTCTTCCGGTATTTAGCCAACCTGTATAAAGACCTTTGGGGTCAAAAAGGATAGCTTCTGTATCAATTCCCACCGAACTGTTCAACAGCATAAACCCATGACATATTACATTAAACACTATTACCAATAACCATATAAACTTATACTTTTTCAGATATTCTATAAATGACATCTTCCAGCCTGCACTTTCTTCATAATACTTAGTTAAATCCCTAATCTTCCTCTTTAAACAAGGTCGCTAACATGAAATTAATTATATAATCAATATCCTATAATAGCAAGCAATTTATTGTCCCCAAATAAGTGAAGCAAAAAGTAAAGCAGAGTGTTCCGTGTGTATCCTGCTTCTACACCTGAAACACTCTGCTTTCACTATATATTATTTTTGAATTTGATTTAACTGTTCATTTATAGCCAATAACTGCTCCTTAGTCATTTTCACACCGGCGGTTCCCATTAAATTTGCCATACGCACCAAAGTAAAACCTTCCAGCATTTTCATCATTCCTTCGTTCATTTCAAAGCTCATAGCTTTTCCCCCACTCATCTGAGATTGCATGCCTGCCATCAGTCCTGCTAATACTTTGCGTCCCTGTTCATGCTTCATGATAGCCCCCATGGTATCATTCAGAGAGAAATATCCTTCCGGAGCAGTAATATCAAACCAGTTCAAAATAGCTCCTTTTTCTTTTAAGCGATAGCTTTCATCAAAAACATTCACTTTCTGAATAACACTACTATCCTGACACTCTCCAGCCACTGCACGCAATACCGTTTTTCCCACATTAGGCACCTGAAAATAAAAGAAATGCTCCTCACTACGCTGTTTTTCCAGACTTTCTCCATTTACAAAAAGCTCTACCTCCGGAAGATTAGAGTAAACAGTTACCTTGGTCATATCTTCCACCCTGTTTACATACCGTTTACCGCAAATATGCACAAAGGGTTCATCCGACAGCCATGCTTTATATGCATAAAAGGAGTCTTTTTTATATTTACGGTCAAAGGTCACCAGACCTTTATGATTCTGACCGTTTTCTCCTCCTTCATTACGGGCATCTGCCCCAAAATCAAACATGTTCCATACATGGGTAGCCCACAAATATTCTCTGGAAAACAGTTGCTTAATAAGCTCCTCATGATAATATGCCTGGTATTCCTCCGTATAATCTCCCTGTGCCGGTTCAGAGGTATGCCAATTCAACGCTTCACAGCCATATTCGCTACAACCAATGGGTATATCCGGGTGCAGTTCATGGAATTTATCAAACCATGGACCATTCATGGAAGTGTCCCCACCATACCAGCCGAAATAATGATTATAAGAAACCACATCCGGTATCTGAATATAAGGATCATTCATATCACACATGGAAACACAGGCAATAGTAGTCAATCTGGTAGCATCCATTTCATGAGCCAAGTCATTCAATATCCGATGATTTTCCAACAAATCCTCATCCGAGCCGGAAATGGTTATTTCATTGGAAAGTCCCCACACAACAATACCGGGATGATTATAATTTTGTGTAATCAACTCCTTCATTTGCGAGATGGTGTTTTCCCTTCCCTCAGGCATATGCTTGGATATATAGGGAATTTCCGCCCATACTACCATACCCGTTTCATCACATAGGTCATAAAAATATTGATCATGCTGATAATGGGCCAGACGTATGGTATTGGCACCCATTTCACAAATCATTTCCATATCTTCTTTATGATGCTCCGGCAACAAAGCATTACCCAATCCCCATCTGTCCTGATGTCTGGAAACACCTCGCAAGGGGTATCTTTCCCCATTTAAAATAAAACCTTTATCCGGATCAATCTGAAAGCTTCTGCAGCCAAAACGGGCGCATATCTTGTCCAGTTCCTGTTCTCCTTCTATAAGTTTCACACAAACCGTATACAGGTATGGATCCTTTGTGCCCTTCCATAAATGTACATTAGGTAGCTTCATAACCACATCTTCTTCCATACTGCTCCACTCCACCACCGGTTCCCCTGCCTTATCTAATATGGTGTAATACAGCTCCTGCCCTTCTTTTCTGTTTGTTACATATACTTCCACTTCCACTTCAGCATCTTTGCCCTGTATTCTTGGTGTAACTTTAATACCGGGACCTCCGTAGTATTCCAGGTCAAAATGACTTTCCTCTGTCACAATAATATTCACATCCCGATATAACCCACCATAAAAGGTAAAGTCTGCCATCTGGGGATACACCTTTGTATTTTCACTGTTATCCACTGCAATTACCAATAAATTCTTTTCCTTTAGTGCCTTTGTCATATTTACACGCCATGTAGAATATCCTCCATCGTGATGAGCCAGCTTCTGTCCGTTCAGATACACATCTGCTGAGGAATTGGCACCATTTATTTCCAAAAAATACAACATTCCTTGTGGCAAATCCATTTTTTCGAATTCTTTTACATAATAGCAGGTACCGCGATGATAATCAGCGCCTCCATCCTGACCATCTATATTATTCCAGGTATGGGGCAGATTTACCCAGTCCCACTTATTTGGCATGGCTTTCGGCACTTCAGAAGCCGCCTTACTAAATGCCCATTTAAAGTTAAAATTCATTGTTTTTCTCATCTCGTTACTCCCTTTCATGTTTTTTCCGTAATACCTCTACATTATTCTCAACTTGTTTTTTATGCAATGGATACCAGAACCACAAAATCCCCGCCAACAACCCGAAGCCCAAAGCAGGTACCAAGGTAGAGATATCAAAGATACCGTCCAACACCTCTGTATCAAATGCTGTCTCTGCAGAGTATCCGATAGAATCCAATAAAAAGCCTGTAAGTCCGGCAGCAGCTGCCTGTCCCAGCTTTCTGGCAAAGGAATAAAGTGCGTACACGGAACCATCCTCACGAACACCGTTTTTTATCTCCGAATAATCAATAACATCTGTAATCAATGCCCAGGAAACCATGGTAAATACTCCCAGCCCAAACCAACTGGCAGCTTGAATCAAAACATAAACCCATACATTCTCCGGTCGATAAAAATAAAGTAATATACAAACTGCTACCGCCAGCAGATTAGCTACCACCGATATTTCTGCTTTTCCATAACGACTAGCAAGGGGTTTGGCTACTGCTGCCGCACCTATCATACCAATTACCATCATGAAGGTTGAGATAATCTGTGCTTCCGGACTACCATAATAATTGGGGAATACATAGTTCGCCATGGACTGCATAGTTAACTGTGCCAACAGCATCACAATAGAGGCTGCAATAATGGACAATAATGCCCTGTTCTTCCCCGCATTCCGAAACATAACCCTGACACTGTTGTTCTTCTCTACTTCATCATTCCGTTCAGGTAATACACGTTCTGTAGTAAGGGCATAACATAATAAATAACAAACAACCGCCATAATGGAAAAAATACCAGCCACTATTGTAAACCGCCCACCATTTAACACAGCATTACCATCAATCTTATCATACGCCACCAATGGTACTCCGGCACCAATTACCAAACCGGCCAGAGTAGCTCCCATGGAACGATAGGTAGACAATGACTGTCTGTCTCCCGGCTCTGCTGAAATAGCGGATGCCATGGAACCATAGGGAATGTTAACCGCCGTATAAAAAATGGAGCCCCAAAGAATATAAGTGACCAATAAATAGCCAATCTTAAATGCCATAGGCATATCCGCCAGACTACTCTGATATATTAGGAAGGACGCTATTGCCACCGGTCCGCACATTCGACGAATCCATGGTTTAAACTTTCCCACAGGTGTCACTCTGCTTCTATCACATATCCTTCCCATAGCCACGTCCGTAAACGCATCCACGAATCTGGCCAGCATCATAATAATACCTACCACACCTGCAGAAACTCCCATTACATCTGTATAAAACTTCAGCAGAAAACTGGATGATAATACAAAAGTAAAATCATTACCGAAATCACCAAACATATATCCCAGCTTATCCCGTAATCCAAATGGTCGTACCATTTTTTGTTGATTTTCTTTCATCATATAACCCTCACTCAATTTGGATAATAAATTACACTATCCTTAGGTTAATACAATCTGAAAGAAATTATTCATAATAGGAAAATTTCACAATAAAAGACGGATGTTATTTCACATCCGCCTCTATCCCTTTTAATCAAACCAATAAGAATAATCCTTAAACAATACCTGCCAAAGTTCGCCTGTCTCCCAATCGGTGGCAACCTGAATTAATTCCCCATCATCTGAGTAAAACTCCACATAATTGGTTATACGGGTTCCTTCCTGACTAAGCTTCTCTTCAATAGGATTCCTATTATCTTTTTGAGCATTATATACATATACATTGTTCCAGTTTACACTGCTTACATCTGCCAGATTATACTTCTTAATAATACTTCTGGCATTCGCTACAATCTCTTCATCTGTAAAAGATGCTTTCTTAGTGTACGCCACCTGCTCTTTTCCACCTTTCAGCCACCAGATTTTACCATTCCTGGCATCCATACGGAAGGTATAATTTTTATAACGCTCGTCATTGACCGGATAGTCATTCAACAGCCAGCCACCCCAACGTCCATCCGTAAAGCTCATTACCAGCTTCATTCCGGCCATGTCCTCATCAAATAATCTATGAATCTCCTTTAACACAATATTGCCGGCTTCTTTCATGGGTAAATATCCATCCACACCGTTCTGATATGCTACCTGTTCATCTTCCGGTGCTGCATTTAATTGCCAGTATTCTGCCACTGTCATGATAGGCACTTTTGAATAATCGATTTCTATATCCTTATCCGTCACTTCCATCTTGCCTGTATTGTCAAAAAGTGCACTCAGCTTTCCTTCCACACCTCTTTTCTCAATACGCATAATCTCACCGGTATAGGCATTTACCTGTAAATAATATTCTCTTTTAACACCATCTGTTGGCTCCTGACCTATAAGATAATTGCATAAATATCCTCTCCAGATATCCAACGCCTGGGAAGAACTGGCATCCGATAGTACCATCATCAGATACATCCCTTCCGTATCAAAGCTCTCAATATAGCTTAACTCCTTTAATGCCAACAGCCCGGCCCACTGCATGGAGCAATTATCTTCATTCAAGGTACCGTAGATGCCTCTCTCGTCCTGTTTTGCCACTTCCTGACCACTCAAACGATAATACTCATCCCAGGTAGTAATGGTTACACCGGAAAACTCTGCTCTTAAAGAATCCTCTGAAAACTCACTGATTACAGATTCCACTATATCCTCTGTCAGCAATTCCTTTCCCTGTTCTTCATATAATACTTCATCGCTACGGTTGCTCTTCATGGCACTCAGATTCATGCCTCCCAGCAGTACAACTATACTTACTGCACATATGCTAAGAGCCAAAAATAATGTTTCTATTTTCTCTCCTAACATACTTCTTCACCATTCCTTCCCTGCGCATTTCTAAAACTATCCGGAAGTTCTATAAAAATAGTCACCTTTGTTCCTTTATCCTTTTCAGATTCCATCTGTATCTTTCCACCTAGCCTTGTTACAATGGTATCAACAATGGACAGTCCCAAACCGGCACCACCTTCTGCTCGGGTACGACTTTTATCCACCCTGTAAAAAGCCTGCATAACCTTATCCAGCTCTTCCCTCTCCATACCAATACCATGGTCAATTATTTCAAATTCATATCCCTTATCTGTCAACCGGCTATTCCATTCCACTGTACTGCCCTTATGGCTGGCACGTATAGCATTCTCAATCAGGTTACGGAACAAAACAATATACTGATCCTCTTCTCCCAGATACTGCTCCTGTTCATGGCTCTCCTGTAAGATAATACCTTTATTTTCCAAAGTCTCTGCCAATATTCGACGTATATGTTCCGACACTTCTTTTATGAGAACCTTATTCCATTCTACATTCTCTTTCTCAAATAAACGCATAGAAAGCATATCTGCACTCATTTTGTTCAGACGTTTGCTTTCCTTCATTATATATTCCAGTCCTTCATAGGTTTCCTCTTCCGATACTTTACCAACCTGCAATAATTGGGCATATCCATATATGGAAGTCAGTGGGGTCCTTAGCTCATGGGCCAGATTATCCATTAATTGCTGTTTGTTTTTATTCTCTTCTTCCAACTGTGATATCTGCTTTTGTATCGTATCTGCCATGGCATTAATATTGCCCGCCAGCTCAGCAATCTCGTCATCTCCTTTTGTGGATAAATTCTGCTCATAATTACCTGCTGAAATATCTGCCACAGACTGATTCAAATGCTCAAGGGGATTAAATAGTTTACGGATTAAAAAAAACAAGATAACACATAACAACAAAGATGAGCCTACACTGATAATTACAAAAGTTGCCTGTAGCTTACGCCATGTCTGTTCAAAATCTACCAATTCCTTTTGGTAAAAAACAGCATAATCTGAGTAAGGCTTTGACAAAGTTCGTTCTATCTGAATATATATCTTCTGTCCACCACGAATGACTACGGAACGAGTGCTGCTTTTCTCCTCCGCCGCTTCTCTCAACTCTATCGCTACATTCTGGCTCTGATAATAATTATGATAGGTCTCCACTACCTTCTTAATAACGGACACATGCATACGTCCATTGGCCGCCAGATATGAAAAGTCATGCTCCAGATTCTGTTGCAACATATAGCATTCCCGGCCGCACTGCTGCCGCTCTATGGCAACATTGTGTTCAAATATGTAGTTGGCACCCAATATCAAACCCACATTCAGCATAAGTAAAAATACAACCAACGTGGCCAGATATACCTTCTGCCAAATCTTCATTCTCCGCTCTCCATTCTCTAAATTTCCAAACGATACCCTGTTTTATAAACTGTCTTTATATATTGCTCCAGATTCAGCTTCTTACGAAGCTTGGTAATATGTACATCCACTGTACGGGTATCTCCCATATAATCATATCCCCACGCTAAATCCAACAGCTTCTCTCGTGAAAGGGCAATATTACGATTCCGAATCAGAATCTCCAACAAATCAAACTCCTGCTTCGCCAGTTCGATTTCCTCATCATCCCTGGAAACGGTTCTGGCTTCCAGATTTACATACACATCATTAATCCAAATCCCCTTATTGTCCTTTTGAGTCTTTTCCAATACCAAATTGATTCTGGCAATTAATTCCAACATTTCAAAAGGCTTGGTTAGGTAATCCCATGCTCCGGAGGTAAGTCCGGTAATCTTATCCTCCAGCTGGCTTTTTGCTGTCAGAAAAATCACCGGCACTTCTTTTACATATTGCATGAGAGTAAAACCATCAATATAGGGAAGCATTACATCCATAATTATTAAATCAAAGGTATTCTCTTCCTCCAACACCTTCTTTGCCTCTGCCCCATCAAATACCTGGGTACACTCATGTCCTGCCAGTCTCAAATTCTGTTTTATCAAACGATTAATCGCTTCTTCATCTTCTACGATTAAAATATGTGCCATTACACTCCCTCATCTTTCTCTTACTGTGTGCATCAAAAGATTTCCCTTATTACTATAACAGACATTTATTATGAAGTTGTTACCTATTTATACCATCCGGCAAATTCTTTTGGTGTAAGTATTAAAAGCACTGTAAACCAAAGCTGCCATCACCAATATTGCAAACAGCAATATAATTAGACTGAATTGGTCAATCAATATATCCGCCAATACATAAATAACACCCAGATTCAACACATAATGGATACTCATAAGTGCCCGGTATGTACGGAGTTTCTCAGGATTCTTATGATACATTAACCAAGCCATCCAAGCTATTAGCAAAAGCAGCAAAGAATAGCCGCCCACAATGAAAAGTACTACCCAGAAAATCATTTTTGCATAGCTGCTTACACCTTGATCATACTTTGCAGAAAGCTCCTGCATTTCTTCCGGATCTCCCCACTCTTCCTCTTCCAGTACTTCCAGCTTTTCCTGAATCTCACGGGTATCTTTTTCGATACCGGCTACTATAATACCAATCCCCACTGGCACCAACATAAGAGCCAGCGAAAGAATTATTGCAATTACTAAGTTTTGATTAGTTGCTTTTTTCATGTAGTTAGTCTCCTTCTTAACAAGTTATTCCTTGTAGGGCGAAATGACCTCCTTATGGCCTAAAACTCATTAGTTTCATTTTAGTCCATAGGAGGTCATTCGTCAATTCAATCAGATTTATTTCCCTGATTACTCTACATCTTCAATTATTCCCACACGCTTGCCAACAATAACTGATTGGACAACACCGCATAGCAGGATTCAAATATCCTCACATTCTTTTCACTCAACTCTTCCGCTATAATCCCGCATTAATATTGTCCTCCGGTTTTCTGAACCGAAAGACTTTTTCGTTTTCCTTAATTTATTGATTTCCTAGAAGCTTACTGTTTTAGGTGCTTCTACAAAAGATGAAAATGTAGCGGTTGCGTCCTTCAGATACAATACCTCTGTATTGTCATCCTTAGGGTCATACATTGCTCCCAAATGGGGATATGCCTGTAACATATGCTCCTTTGCCTCCAGCCTGTCATCACGTACCAATGTAGCTGCCACACGGAGCCACTTGCCACCGTCAAAAGCACAGATTTCCACCTTACCATTCTTCTGAATCTGCTTAGATACTTCCTTCACCTTACCGGTCTGGATATATAATTTATCCTCAAACAAATCAATGGTTCCAAAGGGTCTTACTCTGGGCTGCTCCTCCTCTACCGTGGCCAGATAATAAGTCCCTGTCTTCTTTAAAAATTCGTAAACCTCCTGCATTCCATTCATTACTTTATCCTCCTGTTTTCACATGTTTTTCAAATTGTATATTTAATAATTCTCCTTTAGATTATACGATACTCTGACTGAAATAGCAAATGTTCTCCCCATAAACTTTTATGTCATAATTCCCCCCCAAATGAATACATTAAATACAAAACCGTTATGAGGTTTCATATGCGCGAACTCACCTATAACCGTACCGCAGCAGTAGATTATGCCCGCAAATGGGCACTTGACAGAAATCCTGCCTTCTATAATTTCGAAGAAATTGGCGGTGACTGTACTAATTTTGCATCCCAGTGTATCTTCGCAGGTGCCGTAGTTATGAACTACACACCCATAATAGGCTGGTATTATAATTCCTCTTATGACAGGACTCCCTCCTGGAGTGGTGTGGAATATCTTTACAACTTCCTTACCACCAACAAAGGTGTAGGACCTTATGCCCGCATGGTATCAGCCACAGAAGTGCAACCGGGAGATATCGTCCAACTAGGTACTATGACGAGTGACTTTTATCATTCACCGGTCATCACTGCTATCACACCTATTATTTTAGTCGCTGCCCATACCTATGATGCCCTCGACCGACCACTGACCAGCTATATTTTCGATCAGGTACGTTTCCTGCATATCGAAGGAGCTCGTACATGGTAACAACCTGACGCACTCTTTGAATCTTTCCTGTTTTTTCCCTTATTGGTACAAGATAATACATTGTGGAAAACACCCTCCGGCACTATACTAAAGAAAAATGTACCAATCAGTAATCAGGAGGGTTAACATGGAAAATTATCGCAATTTTGATTTAGTTGTATATTTTATTTCTGATGGTGTAGTAAAAGCCACCAAAGAAAAACTGCAACAGGATATTGATTTCTTCAAAAAGTATATGCGTCTGGACAAGGTGTATCTGGAGCCCTATCGTGATGGCGTATTTGCTTCTGAGGAACAGTTACGTCTATGTAAAGAGATATTTGAAAGCAATGGTATCCGTACCGAAGGCGGTATCACTACCACTTATCCTAAGGACCAAAGTCCCAAGCAGCGTCTTTTCAATGTTCTTTGCTACAATGACGAAGCAATGATGAACCTGCTTCAGCAGGTAAGTGAACTCAATGCCAAGGTGTTTGACGCCTTTATTTTGGACGACTTCTACTTTACCAATTGCACCTGCGATAAATGTAGAGCCGGTCGTGATAAGTATAATACTGAACATGGTATCACCGATGGCAGCTGGCAGGAATATCGTACCCACCTGATGTATGAAGCTTCTAAGAAGTATGTCATAGAGCCTGCTAAGGTTATCAACCCTAACTGTAAAATCACCATTAAGTATCCCAACTGGATGGAAGCTTACCAGGAAACCGGTTATGACCCTATTCTGCAAAAGGATATTTTTGATGAAATCTACACCGGAACAGAGACCAGAGACCCGGTGAATACGGATCAACATTTGCCCCGTTATCTTTCCTTCTCCCTTATGCGATATATGGAAGATATGGCGCCCGGACGTAATGGTGGCGGCTGGTTTGACCCCTTCGACTGCAGAATCCTGGATTATTATTTGGAACAGGCCTACTTAACCGCTTTTTCCAAACCTCGTGAAATGATGATGTTCTGCTTTCAGGCATTGGTAAACTCAGTAAATGTACCTGCCCTTGGCTTTATGCTAGATAAACTGGATGACTTATTGGATAAGCTTGCCTCACCTATTGGTATTCCCTGTTATATCCCCAATGCCTCCCAAGGCGAAGACAATGTGCAGGATTACCTTGGCATGCATGGTTTCCCCATCGTAACCACACCTTGGTTCAAAGAAAATGCACCTGTAATGCTCCTAACAGAGTCCTCTGCTTACGATGAAGATATCGTAAATAAGTTGGAAAAATACATTGCTACCGGTCACAAAGCTATCGTTACAAGCGGTTTTGTAAAAGCAACCTTAGGTAAGGGTATCGAACGCATTACCTCTATCCGTAACCGCGACCGCAAGGTAACTGTACAGCAATTCACTGCGGAGGCCTCCCGTTTCCGGAACCGTTGGGAAAGGAGCTTTAGTGAAAAGCAGGTAAATATCCCCGTATTAGAATTCCGCAACAACGCTACCTGGGGTGCTATTTGCAAAGGCATCAATGAGGAAGAAGGCTATACTCTTCTGGCCAGAGATTATTATGGTGACGGACAAATGTACACACTGGTAATTCCGGAATCCTTCTCTGACATTAAATACTATCCTGAAGTAGTACTAAACCGCATGCGTGAGGAATTCCAGGTAAATGGCATCTACCTAAGTGGCAATCCTATGATAAGCCTCTTTGCTTATGATAATGACACCTTTGTTATTTACCCCTATGTAGACAGAGATACCAAAGACAACGACATCCTGGTACATATTAAAGATGCCAAGAGCATAGAAAGCCTTGATAATCCCTACACCATACAGCCCCTGTATGTAGAAAAGGATTATTCCGTATTCTCACTGCGTGCTACCGTAGGCAAATTCAGTGGTTACAAAATTAATCGTTAATTTTCACACTTCAAAAAGGAGGAGGTACATTTTACTATGTACTTCCTCCTTTTAACTATCCCAATATTTCATCAATAAATATGGTTCTTTGCTCTCCCAAATCAACCACCTTGGGCTGGGACAAGGGCTTGTAGAAACTATTATAATGCACATTTACAATGGGACGTGCTCCATGATTCTTACGAATATTGGTTATGATACCAATCTCTCCGGTAGAAAGTCTCACTAATGCTCCCATAGGATACAATGCCACACTTCCTAAGAAAAGGTTCACCAGCTTTGCTTCAAAATAGATACCGCTTGTACCATAAATGATTTCCAAAGCTTCATACGGTTTCATGCCGTTATACACTGTACTTTCTGTAATACTTGCACAAATTGCTACAATTCTTGCTCCTAAAGGAATCTCATCGCCCTTTAACTGCTTAGGATAACCGGAACCATCCACATGCTCCTCATGATACTGAATAATCTCTGCGATTTCCTTTGGCAGTTCATTCTGTCTGGCAAAATAATATCCATACGTAGGATGCTCTTTCCACAGAAGCTCTTCCTGAACTGTCTTACCGGTTTTGCCGATTAAAAAGGTCATTTCCAAGCATCCTGCATCATGCAAAAGTCCGCCAACCATAATCTGGTACATTTCTTCCTTAGAGCATCCGCAAACCCCTGCCAGAAGTCCGGAAAATACAGATGTTTCAATAGCCTTTTGGTACAAGTCCCTTTCCTTTACCATACGCATCTGCAGACAATAGTCGATAATCTTTTCATCCTTACAAATCTCTTCAATGACACCCTGCATCTTTTCTACTATCTGCGGTATATCATCTCTCTTATTGCCCACCCGCTGCGGGGAGGAATACTTACCTAACGCATCAGCATAGGACTTCTCTACAACCAAATGCATGCGGTCAATAGGATTAATCTGTAGTGAATAAATATCTGCCACAGAAATCAGTGGTATATTTAAATCTCTTAATCTTTCAATCATGGCACGATTCAACACCTGTCCTGCCTTTAACAAATAATGACCATCTTCTGACATTACGGGCTCAACCAGAACCATTCCTACTCGTGCTTCCAACAGTGATACCTTATACATTCATACAGCCCCTTTACTATAATTTCCCATACTTTTATTTTATTTATAATAATAGGACTTGTCAATGTGTTGTTACTGTCTAAGGGCTTTTTCTACATCCCTATCCGCAATAATGGAATACACTTTTGTGCCATACCTTTCTGCCAATAATGCCGGACCTAAGCCCTTTCCCTTGGCTTCTTCATTAGTCAAATCTGCAATCACCACTACCGCAACAATTTCCACATCCGCCACTTCCTTTATGCGGTCAATTCGTTCACATAAAGTAAGTCCTGTACTCATCAAATCATCCACAATAACCACCTTATCTCCATCCTGTAAGGTGTATCCACAGAGAATCCTTCCCTTTTGATCCGGTACCTTCCTATCATAACAGTAGCTTACCGTCTCCCCATACTTTTGAAACAGTGCACAGGCAGTGGCAGTAGAAAAAGCGATTCCATGATATGCCAGCCCCATGACCACATTACACTCCACATTGTTCTCCCGTATACAGTCAGCAAAGTATTCGCCAATCTTGACGATTTGTGCGTTGGTGGTAAACTTCTCCGCATCCAGATAGTAGTTCTTAGTCTGACCGTTTTTCAACTGAAACTCTCCGGTCTGCAAAATACCATTCCCCAGCATAAACTTTACAAACTGTTCCTTATAAGTCAAAGCATTCAGCTTATAACCCATCAGCTCGTCGATGCTAATGCCGAAATAATCCGCCATGGCGGGTAATATTGTAATATCCGGCAGGGCCGCACCGGATTCCCACTTACTAACCGCCTGTCCGGAAATCCCTAATACCTCTCCCAGCTTTTCCTGGGTCATACCCTTGTTTTGACGAAGTCTCTTAATATTCATTCCGATTGTCATGTACCTAACCTCTTTTCCTTATGTTAAGGCGCCTTACAATATGTACTATAGCATACCACCGGCCATCCTACAATGGATGGAAAGTTACTGATTTTGAAACTGTTGGTTGAGAGCTACTTCTCTTTTTCTCCTCGCACCACCATGGTTATATTTACGTTGGTATCCCACTGCTTCTCACCCTTTTGATACTGCTCCATACGGATATCGTACTTTTCCTCTACAATGTCCTTCATAGCTTGGCACTCCGCTTCCGTAACCTGCTCAGGCATAAAGCTGCGCACGGAGTCAATGGCTTCCAAGGCCGTATAGCGATTGGCGTTAATCATAGCCTGAGCCATCTCGGGTGAAACAGCCGGATGGTCCGGGGTTAAATTAATAGTAGCATATCCTGTACTGATATTTTGAAAGCCATGGATCTGCAATTCTAAAGGTAGCTCCGCCTCCGACATGGGGTACTTACATACTGCAAAACGTTCCATGGTGTCATCGTATTGCTCCACCTTCTTCCAAAAAGCCTCCTCTTCCGGCCTTTTTGTCAAACACTTTGCATATACATGGATTCCTTTACGTGCGGACAGTACCAGACACACTCCTCCCGGCTTCAGCACTCGTAGTTGCTCTCCGTAAAACTTTTCCGGCTCGATATGCTCACTTACCGTATTGGATATGGTCACATCGAAGCTTCCATCTTCAAAAGGTAACGCTGTGGCATCCCCTTCCATAAAATAGATTCCCGGTTCATTTTCTTTGGCAAAAGAGATAAACTCACTGTCCCTGTCAATGGCTATAATCTCCGCCTCGGGATACCACCGATGCAATGCTCCTGCCAGGGCTCCCGGTCCACAGCCTATCTCTAATATCTTCAGTTTCTTTCCTTCCTCTAATCCAAACAACGCCTTATACTGCTCGCGAAACATAGTATCAAAACGTAGTTTCCTACTGTAATATAGAGTCTTAATACCCTGTATGTAGTTTGACCAGATGGTATTCATATTGGTTCCTCCTTGGAATTTAATTCTTATTCTGCCGGCATACTTATAGTTTAGCATCTTACTAAAAAACTACTAGACTTGTAATATATTTTTTAGTATAATATATAATTAGTAATGCCCTGATTTAGGGCTATTTTCATGCCCCGAAATACAACTATTCGTTGACTTTGCAACAATTAATTAATAAATGACTTTTCCATATAATTTGTTATAATAAAACTGTAACAAACAGCAAGCTTGTAAACAAACACCGGTAAGTCAAATTAAGGAGATACAAAATCATGCAATTAAATTTAGGAATGAAAATACGGCAGCTACGCCATCGTGATGGGCGTACACAGGAAATGTTGGCTGAT
Organism: Lachnospiraceae bacterium; assembly: GCA_017521605.1. Classification (GTDB taxonomy): domain Bacteria; phylum Bacillota; class Clostridia; order Lachnospirales; family Lachnospiraceae; genus Acetatifactor. The sequence goes on from JAFXCD010000120.1 coordinate 32,920, forward strand.
GCCTTGGGCATTACCTCTCAGGCAGTGTCCCGCTGGGAATCCGGAGGTTCCCAAACTTAAAGATATTACACCACAAACTCACGCTTACAAGATATTTGCAAAAACGATATATTGGATATGGAAAACAAAAAATACTGTCTACATCCCCTTTTGAAGATGTGGACGGTATTTTTTGTATTTCCGGGATGAGGATGTAAAAGCGGCATGGTCGGTTTTGTATCCGAGAACCGGAAATGATGGGGGAATCCAAAGGGGGCAAAGCCCCACTTTGGCACACGGACTTTGCTTGCAAAGTCTAGTGTGTTATACCCTATATCTGCGGGTTTGCGAAAGGTCGGGGACTGGGATTCTGGTCGTCGGTTTTGAAGCAGACAAAAAGAGCTTTGTTTCTGTGCCCGTGTCAGTCAC
>JAFXCD010000053.1 GCA_017521605.1 Lachnospiraceae bacterium
GGGTTCTTTTACATAACTTCTCACTACACTTCCGCAGTTCCGACAAATAGAATGATACAGTCCTGCTCCCCCCCACTTGTTACTTACCGCAGTTACCGCCCCGTAACCACCTTGCCAACTTTCTATCACTTCTGTTCCACCGCAGAATGGGCAATTTAATACATATTTGTCTTGCATTTCATTTCCTCCATCAACTTCAAATTCATCTCTCATTATTACTGAAAGTTAGGTATGCTAATAATCTTGTATGACGCTTGATTTTTTAATTTATCCAGCTATATTAGCACTTGTAATTTCACCATTTGGCTCAACTATTATTTCTATAACATGCCCCCAAAACATATCATCGTCATGATAAAGTAATGACAAGCTTCCATCGGGACTAACTGTTACTTCACTAATTTCCATACGTTTAGCAAATGTTTCTTGTGTAATTTCTTCTACATCGCTTTCATCTGATTCACTCAACCACTCATTTGCAAGTCCTGTAAGTTCTTGCGCCGCAAACTCACGATACTTATTATCGTTATCCACAATATTCTCAATTACACTTTTTAGGACAGCCATTGCCTGTTCAGCAGTATCTCCATCTTCTTCGTCTGTTTCCAAATATACATTTGCCTCTACACCATTCCAATTTATACTTCCTTCAAACCACGAAAACTCTCTATCCAAAACAAAAGTACCTAATTCGTTTTCCGTAGAAATAGGTTTTGAATAATGTTCCTTCAAGGCTTCCAATTTTTCGTTTGAAGCATTTTCTTCCAGTACTCTTATTAGCATATATCTGTTGTTCATATAATGTAATTGATATGGTTGTAATTTTTGAGGTATGCATTTCCTAACAACGACACGATAAATACCAAATTGCTCAAAATCATATCCCCACCCCTTACGTTTATTATCTTCTTTTATAAGCCATTCAACACGGCCTTTCTCATGAAAAAACTGACCATTGCGCAAATCTATGGATGCAAGAAAATCAACTGATGGTTTCAGCATATCTTTTATACATACTGCTCCCCCACATGATGCTTGTACTAAAATAAGCATTTCATATTCTTCTGTTTCAAATTCTTTCTCGAAATCTGTTTGTACTGACATAATGTTCTCCTTCTTTTTTTCGTAATATACATAATCCAACTTCGCCTGCTTACTCATGCAAAACTTCAAGTTTCTTCTCTATTACATCGACATGCCGACAAACTCACAAGTTGTCGCCTGTTCGTTGTCACGGCGTTCAAGTTTATCTTACACTATTCTATTAAGCCCCTAAAAGCCATGCCTTACGGCATGGCTTTTATATTCTTGACTTATTCTTCCACTACTTCTTCCACCAGTGCCAGTGCAATCTGCAATTCATCCAGCTGCTTGTCATCTACCAGGCCGGGAGCCTCTGTCATAAGACAGGATGCATCCTTTACCTTAGGGAAAGCAATTACTTCACGGATATTGTCGGCCTTTACTAACAACATTACAAATCTGTCCAAACCAATTGCCAGACCCGCGTGAGGAGGCACACCGTATTTAAATGCATTTAACAAAAATCCAAATCTTTCATAAGCATCTTCCTTACTAAAGCCCAGTACCTCAAACATCTTCTCCTGTACATCGCTCTGGAAAATACGCACACTACCGCCGCCAAGCTCAACACCGTTCAATACGATATCGTAAGCCTTTGCACGTACTCGGCCGGGGTCAGTATCCAAATACTGTAAATCTTCGTCCATAGGCATGGTAAAGGGATGATGCATTGCTACGAAACGGTTCTCATCCTCATTCCACTCCAGTAGCGGGAACTCTGTTACCCACAGGAAGTCAAATCTGTCATTATCAATCATGTCTAACTGCTTAGCCACTTCAATACGAAGAGCACCAAGGGAAGCCCAAACTACACTATTCTTATCTGCTGCAAAGAACATTAAGTCTCCTGCCTCTGCACCCATAGCCTCAGACAATGCTTTCAATTCATCCTCGGTCATAAACTTTGCAAAAGAAGATTTGTAGCTGCCATCGGGCTGAATAGAAAGGTACGCCAGTCCCTTTGCACCGTAATCCTTTACAAACGCAGTCAGGGCATCAATCTTCTTACGTGCCATTTCTGCCTGTCCCTTTACGGTAATACCTCTTACGGAACCACCATTTTCGATTGCACCGGTAAATACGCCAAAACCACAGCCCTTCACTACTTCTGATACATTCACAAGCTCCATACCAAAACGGGTATCCGGCTTGTCAGAACCGAAACGGTCCATAGCATCCTGCCAGGTCATACGCTTAATGGGTAGCTGTACGTCCAAGCCAATGGCTTCCTTGCATACTCTCTGTACCATTCTTTCAGTAGCGTCAATTACATCATCCACATCTACAAAAGACATTTCCAAGTCCACCTGAGTGAATTCCGGCTGTCTGTCCGCACGAAGATCCTCATCACGGAAGCATTTCGCCAGCTGGAAGTATCTGTCATAGCCGGAGCACATCAGTAACTGCTTGAAAATCTGAGGAGACTGGGGCAATGCGTAAAAATGTCCCGGATGCACACGACTGGGCACCAGATAATCTCTTGCGCCTTCCGGTGTGGACTTGCAAAGCATGGGGGTCTCAATCTCCAAGAAACCTTCCTCTGCTAAGAATGCTCTGGTAGTTGTAGCAATCTTACTTCTTAAGATTAAATTATTCTGAATATCCGGTCTTCTCAAGTCCAGATAACGATATTTCAAACGCAATTCTTCCTTGGTCTTAGAATCTGCCTCAATAGGGAAAGGTGGGGTCTCTGCTTCTGATAATACACGAAGCTCTGTTGCACGTATTTCAATCTCACCGGTTGCCAAGTTCTCGTTTACGGCACCCTCTCTCTTGCACACCTTACCTACTACTGCAATTACAAATTCGCTACGCAGATGATATGCCTTTTCAAAATTCTCTGCACCACAATCGGTTTCTTCAAATATCACCTGAAGCAAACCGCTTCTATCTCTCATATCTACGAAAATAATACCGCCCTTGTTACGCTGCTTCTGTACCCAGCCCATTACGGTTACGGTTTCGCCTACATTTGCTGCATTAATTTCTGCGCATCTGCTGCTTCTCTTTAAGCCCTTCATTGACTCTGCCATTTTATTTCAACCTCCAACTAGTTTTTCAAAGGATCTTTATAGAATTCCACGAAATCCTCGTAGCCTTCCTTCATCAGCTGTTCCTTCTGGAACTTCTTGTTCTTATTCATACGGGCAACCAGTACCTGTAAGCCTTCCTTACGTGCTTCCTGAGCCTGTCCGATTACCTTGCAAAGTTCTTCACCGCCCACACCCTTTTCAATCAGGAATGCTTTCTTCTTAGGCTGTGTAGGTACCTTGAAGCCGCTTTCCATAAGTAAAAGCACAATACGTTCGAAACCAATAGAAAAACCACAAGCAGGTACATCATTACCGGTAAACTTGCCTACCATCTTGTCATAACGACCACCACCGCCACAGCTTCCGCCAAATTCCGGAATAGCAATTTCAAAAATAGTACCGGTGTAATAAGACATACCACGTACTAAGGTTGCATCAAACACCATATCAAACTCAGCGTTCTTGGTAGCTTCCACGCTGTTAATAATCTCTAAAAGACCTTCGTGTACGTCCTGCGCCAACACCCCTTCCAGCGTATTTGCCAGATAAGCCACCTTATCGCCTGCTGTCTCAATCTTGTCCAGTTCAGCAAACAGGTTCAGGTACTTCTCTACAGAGCCTTCCGCAAAACCATTACCGATTAACTCTTCCTTTACACCTTCCAGACCAATCTTGTCCATCTTATCCAAAGTAATAAATACACTGTCATAAGATTCCTCTGCAAATCCACTGTATGCAGCCATAGCTTTCAGAATCTGACGGTCATTGATACGAATTTGGAAATTCTTAAAGCCCAGCTTACCAATGGTAGTAGTGGTAGCTAAAATCAGCTCTATTTCAGCCAGATTAGAGGGCTCGCCCAAAATATCAATATCACACTGCATAAACTGGCGATAACGGCCTCTCTGAGGTCTGTCCGCACGCCATACATTACCCATCTGTAATGATTTAAAAGGGGAAGGCAGGTTTGCTGCATTATTGGAATAGTAACGTACCAAAGGCACGGTCAGGTCGTAACGAAGACCACCATCCACTACTTCTTCCTCAGTAGTAGCCGCTTCCACATTCAGCTTCTCGCCTCTCTTTAAAATCTTAAAAATCAGCTTCTCATTGTCGCCGCCCTGCTTATTGGTCAGGTTGGCAATATTCTCCATACAAGGAGTCTCAATGGAGGTAAAGCCAAACTTTGCATAAGTATCCTTAATCACACTTATGACATAATCACGAATCTGCATTTCCTCCGGCAAAATATCCTTCATACCGGTAACCGGTTTCTTACTCAGTGCCATACTTCTTTCTCCTGTTTCTTACCTTAACTTTATACATGTTCATCTTATCTATATTATGATTTTTACTTGTTCATGTCAAGCGTTCTTAATGTCTTAATCTCAAATGCAACCTTGCATTCTTCCTCAGAGAGATTACAGATATTTTTAAACCTACTAATAACCCTTCCTGCAACTACCTTTCCAGCTTCTATATCTACATCCATTAAAATCAGCAAATATTGATTATTGCTATATCTGGTACCGGTATCAACATTACGCAATGACGTAATAACCGAATCCGTAAACATATCCATAACCCATTCCATTTTCTCTGCACCTTGCAACTTTTCGGACATATTTATAGTAAACAAAATGGTTTGTACTTTTCTTTTATTACGGATTACGCATCTCATAGCAAAATCGTACATTTTTTTAAAGTCATTATACTCCACATGGAAAGCCCCTTTATTATCTGCCATATCCTGAATCAAAAGATTATGTATACGCTCCAATGTCATATTTGTATCAATCATGCTCATTTGGGGACAAGAGTCGCTTGCAGCTTCATCATATATTTGATATGCATTTTTACCATTCATTTTAACAGAGTATAAGGTCTTATCTGCCCTGTCATAAATCTCTTGAAACTGTTCTCCGCCTTTGGTAATTTTGGCACCAATAGAAACTGAAACAATTCCTCCATACCCCATCATAGCCATCTTTTCTGCAAAAGTTCTAATAATATCCGTAGCTTTCTTCGCCACAATATCCTTATCAGTTAATTCCTTGTAAAATGTAACGAATTCATCACCACCCAAACGGCACAGCAAATCTTCTCTTCTTGCATACAGCTTTAAAACATCAGCAAAAATTTTAAGTACTTCATCGCCAACCATATGACCGTAAGTATCATTCATTTTCTTGAAATTATCCAAATCAATCATAAACAATGTACCACAATTATCATCAGCCAGAAGTTTACTTAATTCATTCTCCAAAAAAGGGCGATTATTCAGTCCTGTCAACGCATCTGTTACAGATTTAATAGTATTTTGCTCCAACAGAAGTTCCAAATCCTTACGCTTTTCACACGCTTCCAGAACCTTGGCTACGCGGCTTTTCATTACATCAGGTACAAATGGTTTAACAATAAAATCGTCCGCTCCACAGTCGAGACATTCTGCTTCTGTCATGGGATTAGAGTCCGCGGTTAAAAATACCACCGGTATATTCAGCCAATCATTATTTTCTTTAATTCTTCTAACAACCTCTTTACCATCCATTTCCGGCATTTCAATATCCATCAAAATCATATCCGGACGTTCATTCTCCAAATATTTCAATGCTTCTTTTCCGGAATATCTGATTATCACCTGATATTCTTGTGCCAAAGCGTGTTCTGCAAGAACACAATTCATATAATCATCATCAACAAGCAATATACTCTTCATATTTTGATTTCCTATCTTCTATACTATTTCATTTAAATATACCTTCGACAATTCTACTACCTTATAATACATTTCCATGGCAATTTTGTGATTATTAATGATATAATCCGTATTTTGTTTCACAGCCTCTGCAGCTCTTATTTTTTTCCCTGCCAATTCCAACTGTAAACACAAAGTTGATAAGCTCTCACTGCCAATATTTAAAGCATTTGATTTCAGTGCATGAATCTGTACTGTATAATCATTCCAATTCTGTGTATCAAACAAACGCTGAAGTTCTGCTTTCTTCTCTATATATTGTTCACAGAATATACTCAGAATCTTTCTATATATTTCTTCACTACCTGCACAATATTTCATTCCCAGTTCATAATCAAGAATTGTTTCTTCTGTTCTAATCTCTTCCGTTTCAACAGGTTCTGTCTTTTCTTCAATTATTCCCTGCTCAACTATGCATATTTTATTCTCCGGCAAATATTTCTTAAGTACATCCTCCAAAGCAGTTCCTACAATCGGTTTACTGATATAATCTGTAAATCCTTCTGCCAAGTATGTCTCACGGGCACCGGAAATTGCATTTGCGGTTAATGCAATAATAGCTACGTCTTTATTCTTATTTGCCGTCATTTGTTTGGATCTTTTTAAGGTTTCCACACCATCTATTCCGGGCATCATATGATCCAAAAGTATAACATCATACTCTTTATCACACATTAGTTCCAATGCCCTCAAGCCGCTCTCACAAGTTGTAATTTGTAACTGCGTATTCTTTAACAGTCCTTGAACTACCTGTAAATTCATCTCATTATCATCCACAACCAAAACACTGGCTGTAGGTGCTACAAAGGAAGATGCATACTTATATTGACTATTTACTACATTTCTGTATTTTCTCTCAAAATCACCGATTTTTTCCCCAGAAATTACTGCCTGCTTAATATGCACGGTAAAAGTACTGCCTTTACCATAAACACTTTCCACTTCCAGTGTTCCGCCCATCATACTTACCAAATTATGTGTAATAGCTAAACCCAAACCGGTTCCTTCAATATTTCTGTTCGTTTCCAAATCCAAACGTTGAAATTCTTTAAATAATCTGGATATATCTTCCTCATGTATACCAATTCCGGTATCTTCAATGGTGTAAAATAGTTCTACCTCTGTTTTATTGGTATTCACTTTTCCACCAACATTTAATTTAACCCCGCCAACCTTGGTATACTTCACCGCATTATTTAGCAAATTAATTAATATCTGCTTTATTCTTACATCATCACCACGCAAAACACTTGGCAATTCTTCATCTACACTTATTTTGAAACGCAATGCCTTTTGTTTTGCTTTCAGTTCTATCATCATGGCCACATCATTTAGTAGCTCACCAAGCTTGTACTTCTTATCCACAATTTCCATATTTCCGGATTCAATCTTGGTAAAATCTAAAACATCACTAATAATGGATAGCAAATTATGGCTGGCAATTTCAATATTGTTGGCATATTCTAAAATTTTTTCATCCTTACATTCCCTCAAAATCATCTCATTCATACCAACCACAGCATTTATCGGAGTTCTGATTTCATGAGACATATTTGCCAAAAAGTCACTTTTTGCATGATTTGCATGCTCCGCCATCTGCTTTGCCTGACGTAATGCATCACTTTCTTTTACCTTCTTTTCAGTTCCCATTAAATAGATAGCAACAATAATCAATAATAACCAAAGCAAGCCAAAACACCATATTACCAATGGTACAATTAAATAAATATTACTTGCCACTAACTCCAGAGGAACATAACCCAATATATATAAACCCAAATATTCGGTTTCTGAAGCAAACAATACTTCCTTATCCTCACCCTCTTTATTGATTGCCGCAGCTGAAGTGTTAATATTCATTTTTTCACGAATTGTTTTTATGGCAGCTATATTCCTATCCTCTGTCAAAAAGGATTTTTCCAATGGAATTTCAGCCATCTGTAAAACCACATTACCATCTATATCAACAATAGCACAAGTACCATTTTCGTTATAACAGTCTATATCCATTTTTTTTGCAAGGACATGACCTTCGTACAATTTGTACAAAACATATTTGACATTCTCCCCGTTATAAACAGGTACTGCAAATAACACTGTGGCATCTTTTCCGCAAGAGACCGACATATTTCCGTGAATTGCTTCAAAAATACCCTTATACTCCGAAAAATCCACTGGTTCACCACATACAACCATCCCATCTATTTTAAGCACACCGTAAGATACGCCTTCTTCCTCTGTCAGAAAATTCTCCATCATACCGGTTTGCCTATCCACATAGATGGTCACTTCACTTAAAACCTGCAGCTCGCTTTCGAAATAATTATTTACAATATCTGCAATCCTCTGTCCATCTTCGGAAATATGTTTCTCCACTTGCTTATCAATAATATTATGTATCTTCCACCACATGGAAACACAAACCACCATAAGCACCAGAAAGCTAAACAAAACCACAAATATTGGCGTCTTTATTTCTTTAAAGTTCAGTCGTTTATTCATAATATTCATAAATTACTACTCCGTCTACATACCAATCCATTTTTTCCAACAAAACTTCATCACTAATAGATTCCCCCACATTGCACCGAAGTTGTCCGGTATTGTCATAAATTACTCCTGAAAATACATCTTTTCCGCCGAATAATGCATTTTTAGCACTATCTACCGCCTTACAAATATCCTCATCAACCGCTTCTGAATATTCTGTAAGCATAACTACATCTGTTTCTATGCCATACCAATAACGCTTTTCTGTGTTTGCATTTCCCTGCATATACTCTCTTAAAATCTGATAATATAACTCATTCCAATTCCATACTATGGCTGTCAGATATTTCTCACTCAGACCTTCTGCAGCTTCATTATAGCCTATAGAATATATTCCGGCCTCATCTGCTACTTGAGCTACATAATTCTTATTCTGGTGATATGTTATTACATCTACACCTACTTCGTCTATTAACTTATTTGTTGCTTCAATTTCTCTATTTTCATCATCCCAGGTGTTAGTCCAAATCACATTCACCGTTGCATCGGGATTTACTTTCTTTACTCCTAATGTAAAAGCATTAATCCCCCTATTCACTTCTATATTCGGCATGGCTGCTACATATCCCACTAAGCCACTTTCTGTTTTCATTCCAGCTATTATCCCTGCAAGATATCTTGCTTGATACATTCTCCCAAAGAAAGATGTCATATTTTCTGCATAATGTTCTGCGGAGATTCCATAAAAAGCAATGTCCGGATACTCAGTCACCACATCTCTTAATTCTTCAGGATATGCATAGCTTGACAGAATAATCATCCCGGCACCCTCAGCAATCAATTCACGAACTGCTTCTTCACAATCGCCGGTACCTTCCAGAATATTTTCTTTTACAATTAGTTCAGTATTCAATTGTTCACAGGCATACTTCACCCCTTGATAATGTGCACCATTCCAACCGGTCTCTTCACTTGAGCTGGTAATGATTAACCCAATCTTGGGAACTTCTTGTTTCTGATAACCTATTAAATTA
>JAFXCD010000025.1 GCA_017521605.1 Lachnospiraceae bacterium
GATACCTTTCCAAGCAGAATAATTTCACTGCTGGGCAGAGTGACCAAGGTGACAGACCCTCTTGCAGGGGCAACTCGGGCATGTTATGATGAAGAAGAACTACAATCCGGATATCAAGCGTTTTATCAACCAGGATATCCTGACCGGAAACCTTGACAACAGCCAGAGTTTAAACCGCTACAGCTATGTACAGGGCAACCCGGTAAGCTACACAGACCCCTTCGGTTTATCACCAATAAACGGCCTGTTTACAGACCCCAACAATATCCATACTACCCTCACCGTACTGGGCTTTACCCCGGGACCGGGAGGCGTGGTTGCCGATTTATTGGATGCAGGAATCTATCTGGTGGAAGGTGACTTAAGCGGTACGGCACTGGCAGTTCTTGCAGTATTCTGCGGCAGTGTTGCCCTTACCGGCAAGGCAGCAAAAGCAGGAAAGGCCATGAACAAGGCCAACAAGCTGTCCAACACCTCCCAATTGGTAAACAGAGCTTCCGACATGATGTCTGCCAGCAGTAATTTCATGAAAACTGCCATGAACGGCTCAGATGTCACCCAAGTGGTAAAAGCTACTAAGCAGGGAAGAGTGATTGACAAGCTGAAAAGTGCTGTGACGAGTGCAGGGAATAAGTTCAAATCCTCCAAGCTGTATCCAAACAACATCGGCGCTGTAGATACCAGAATCTTCAATCCAAGCAAGTGGGATGATATGGTGCTGGATGGTGGAGTGTTGAGAAAGGGTGGTAGTGCTTCAACAACTAACAAAGTTTTGTTACGAGGTGATGATGCATTATATTCGGATGTTAGAACAAATGGAATTTCCAAGTCATACATTGATAATGATGGAAATTTAGTTCCTGCTAATCCCAATGGTATATATAACGGAAGACAGGTTTCTGTAACAGAACATATATTAGGTGGTTTTAGAAAGGGGGCGAAAGGCAATAGTCCTTACACGAGTTTTACTTTTAATAATGATATAATTCAAGGATATGGAAATAGTCATATAGAAGTGGATATTTCTGGATTAAGGAAAGCAATACAATCGGGAGAAGTGACCGATGTAGCTATATTAAGTCCAAAACAAATTAAAAAACTTATAATAAATGACAGTACGCAATCGGAGTATTGGAAAAAGAGAGCATTAAGTTGGACGCAGAGAGATTCAGAATATTTGATTAGAGGGATAATTCCAAAAGAATATATTAAGATTTTTGAATAATGGAGGTTGTTTAGTATGAAACTTATGTATAAGAATCAAATTCTAGGATGTATAAATCATGTTTATAAGGAAGCATATTGGATACATGGTTTTTTTGAGAAAGCAGACGAATTTGAAAAATATGAAGGCCTATTCAAGGACTTAGTATGTGAAGATGGTTTTGATGAATCTAAATATGAGATTGACATTCTTGATGATAATAATTGGTATGTAACAGATAATGGTAAAAAGATAGGAATTTGTATACCAGCTATTTATGATGATGGTGATATTTCATTTAGATATAGATAAATAAGAATTCACAATGTAAAAGGGTGGTGTAAGCTACCTCAGACTGAAGACAAACTTCCGAGTTTATGCTCGAGGAGAGTAAAAAGTAAGCACTAAATAATTCGACGGATAGCTAAAATTCAAAAAACTAGTGTAATATCATGTTTTTATTTTTGTTTTCGCATTAGAACACCCAAAACGAATATTGTCTTTGGAGTTAGAACGCATTGTTTTTCATGGCACTTTGTGCTGTGGAGACAATGCGTTTTTTCTTTGATAATTTTCAAATTCTTTCATAAGCGTTAAATCGGACGATTACGGTTTATTTTGTGTGAAAATGTAAAGAGAATTGTACAAGAGATAATGATTAGATGGATTAGGACGTATGCAATCCGCTACTGACAGCCTGAGCAATACCATCCGGTATACCTATGCTGGTAATAGCAATGCCACTTCCATGACGGACAGACCCTCTTGCAGGGGTAACAGAGGCATGTTATGATGAAAGTGGAAATGTAAAGAGTATAACGGATGCCAACGGTGGTACCACAGGCTATACCTATGATGAGATGGGCCGCCTGCTGACGGAAACCACACCCATCGGCAGCTGCTACCGCTATACCTACAATGCCCAGGGACTACTTTCCGAACTGGAAAACGCCCGTGGGCAGAAGACCACCTACACCTACGACGCTATCGGTCGGGTAACAAGTATGACCGATGAGCTGGGTACGGTGTCTTACACCTATGACAATAACGGCAACGTACTGACAGTGACAGATGCACAGGGTACCATCAGCCGTACCTATGATGCCCTGAACCGGGTAACACAGTACACGGACTACAAGGGCAATACGGTAAAGTATGGTTATGATGAGCTGGGCAACCTGATCAGTCTGCCCTATCCCGGTGGGGAGATTGTACGGTACACCTACTACAAGAACGGACTGCTGAAAACAGCAACGGACGGCAAGGGACAGACTACCTCTTACGAATACGATGCAGGCGGCAATCTGACCCGCACAGTACGTCCTAACGGCACCGAGGAGCTCTGCACCTACAATAAGGCAGGCTTATTAATAGAGCAGAAGGATATCTGTGGCGAAGAGGTCCTGACCCACTACATCTATACCTACGACGGTTATGGTAATATCACCACCATAGAGGGTACGGAAACCACAGACACAGAGGAAGGTATCCGTAAGCTCACCAGTGCATCCATGACCTATGACGAGGCCAACCGTCTGCTGACCTACAACGGGGAAGCTCTGCGTTATGACGCTGACGGCAACATGACCTACGGTCCTGTGGGCGGTGTAATGAGTGAACTGGTTTACGACTGCAGAAACCGTCTGGTCAGTGCAGGTGGAATCAGCTACACCTACGATGCAGAGAATATCCGCATCCAGGCAGAAACCGCGGACTATGTGGAAGAGTATGTAACGGATACGGTATCCGCATCCTTAAGCCGTGTACTGACTATGACCGTGTATGCAAAGTATAACGGAAAGGTGGATACTGTAGGAACAACCACAGTATATCTCTACGGCCAAGGCTTGATTAGTGAGGAGACAGAAGGGTACTACCTCTACCATCACTACAACAACTTGGGCAGCACCATGAAGCTGACGGATAATGAGGGACAAGTAGTAGAAACCTACACCTATGGTGTTTACGGAGAATTACTTAGTGGTGATGAAACCCTCACCCACTTCCTCTACAACGGCCGCTGTGGTGTGAGCACAGAAGCAAACGGCCTGTACTACATGCGCCAGCGTTACTACAATCCTCAAATCAAGCGTTTCATCAACCAGGATATCCTGACCGGAAGCCTTGACAACAGCCAGAGCCTGAACCGTTACAGCTACGTACAGGGTAACCCAGTAAGCTATACGGACCCCTTCGGTTTATCGCCGGTGAATGGATTGTTTACCAACAGCAATTTTACCCAT
>JAFXCD010000026.1 GCA_017521605.1 Lachnospiraceae bacterium
GAAAAAGTCCTGATGAATGTTATCCGTACAAAGTTCCTTGTACCGGGTATCAGACCATACAAGACAGAAAATATGTATGCAGTCATTCAGAGGGAAATATACGAACAGGAGGTATTAGGAATTGGAACAGAAACAGAAACCGAAAAAGGCAAGTCCGGCAAAGGTAAGAGTGCAGGGCGCAAAAGTAAAGGTAAATAACGGTAAGGAAATGGGACATATTCTTTCCGGGGAACAAAAGCAGATGCTTGTAAAGCAGAAGTTACGTGAAAAGAAGCAGAAGAATGTTCCACGTACAGCACAGCAGAGTATTCCTTATAAGGAAATGTACAAAGATGGTATCTGCCGTGTGGATGAGAAGTATTTTACAAAGTGCATCCAGTTTTATGATATAAACTATCAGCTGGCACAGAATGAAGATAAGACCGCAACCTTTGAGTTTTGGTGTGACTTCTATAACTACTTTGATTCCAGTATCCATATTCAGTTATCATGCATGAGCCAGTACGCAAACAGATTGGAAATGGAAAGCACTATTGAAATCCCACTGGCAGGGGATGATTTTGATGATATACGTGAGGAATATTCGCAGATGTTAAAGGAGCAGTTATCTAAGGGTAACAATGGCTTGGTTAGAAAGAAATTTGTAACCTTTGGCTTGGAAGCTGACAGCATCCGCACAGCAAAATCAAAGCTGGAGAGAGTAGAAGCAGACATCATCAGCAACTTAAAGCAGATGGGTGTTGAGGCACATTCCCTTTCCGGCTATGAGAGATTGAAGCTGTTATATGAAACCATGAACCCGGAAACACAAGAGCCGTTCATCTTCAATTTTGATATGATTGCACGTACCGGGCTTTCCTCTAAGGACTTCATTGCACCTACCAGCTTTGATTTCAGGGACGGTAAGTATTTCCGTATGGGTACTAACATTGGTGCGGTATCGTTCTTGCAGATTTTAGCACCGGAGCTTTCTGATAAGATGCTTGCAGACTTCATGGATATGGATAACTCGGTAATCGTAAATCTTCATGTAGAGCCGATAGATCAGGCAAAGGCTATCAGACAGATTAAGTTGAAAATCACTGACCTTGATAAGATGAAGATTGAGGAACAGAAAAAGGCAGTCCGTAGTGGATACGATATGGACGTACTGCCTAGTGACCTTGTTACCTACGGTGGAGAGGCAAAGAAGTTACTGGAAGATTTGCAGTCCAGAAATGAGAGAATGTTCCTTGTGACAGTGCTTATCTGTAACATGGCAAAAACAAAGCAGAAACTTGATAACATCATCTTCCAGACCGCAGGTGTGGCGCAGAAATATAACTGCTCCTTAAAGCGTTTGGATTTTGAGCAGGAAGCAGGGCTTATGAGTAGTCTTCCGATTGGTCTTAACCAGATTGAGATTCAGAGAGGACTTACCACATCTGCCACTGCCATTTTTGTGCCATTCACTACACAGGAATTGTTTCAGGATGGGGATGAGGTTTTATATTACGGTATCAATGCCGTAAGCAATAACATGATTATGGCTGACCGTAAGAAGTTAAAAAACCCTAACGGTCTTATCTTGGGTACACCGGGTTCCGGTAAATCATTCTCGGCAAAAAGAGAGATTGCAAACTGCTTTTTCATGACCCGTGATGATATTTGCCTTTGTGACCCGGAAGGAGAGTATTCTCCGCTGGTAAACAGGCTGAATGGTCAGGTTATCCGCATTTCTCCGAACAGTACCGATTATATCAATCCTATGGATATAAACCTTGATTACTCGGATGATGATAGCCCTATCAGTCTGAAGGCAGATTTTATCTTGTCCTTATGTGAGCTTATCATTGGTGGCAAGAACGGCTTAGAGCCGATTGAAAAGACCATCATTGACAGATGTGTAAGGATTGTGTACAGAGAGTATCTGCAACATCCCATGCCGGACAATATGCCTATCTTGGAAGACCTCTATAATACCATTCTGGCACAGGAGGAAGTAGAGGCAAAGAGAATTGCAACAGCACTGGAAATCTACGTTAAGGGTTCGCTGAATGTGTTCAATCACAGAACCAACGTGGATGTGAATAACCGTATTGTCTGCTATGACATCAAAGAGCTTGGAAAACAGCTCAAAAAAATCGGTATGCTGGTAGTACAAGACCAGATTTGGAATCGTGTTACCGTGAATCGTACCTTGCGTAAGTCCACCAGATATTTTATTGATGAGTTCCATTTGCTCCTTAAAGATGAGCAGACGGCAGCCTATTCCGTAGAAATCTGGAAGCGTTTCAGAAAGTGGGGTGGTATCCCTACCGGTATTACCCAGAACGTAAAGGACTTGCTTGCAAGCCGTGAAATCGAGAATATTTTTGAGAACTCTGACTTTATCTATATGCTCAATCAGGCAGGTGGGGACAGACAGATTCTTGCAAAGCAGCTCAATATTTCTCCGCATCAGTTGTCTTACGTGACCAACAGTAATGCCGGAGAGGGGCTGCTTTTTTATGGAAACACAATCATTCCTTTCAAGGACAAGTTCCCGAAGGATACACAGCTTTACAGCATCATGACTACAAAGCTGGACGAAGTAGAAGGAGGCGCAAACAATGGATAAAAACGTATCAGTACCGGAGAGCATGGTTTCTATGCTCTTTGGGGACGTAAATGCATTACATGGGATGCTTACAAAGATGATTTCCATGTATCAGTTAGAAAGTGAGCTGAAAAAGCACCATAAGGCATATCTGCATGTAAGGGATGAGGCAGATGAGATGTGTAAGGTTTACTCATGTGCTTTACAGGCTATGCAGAAACGCTGGTTTTCGGCAATGGTGGAGCAGTTTGGTACGGATGCATTTAAGCAGATGGAAAAAGCTCCGGCTGAAAACGGTGTGATGATGAGTGTGGATAGCTTCAATAACATTTTGGATGATACTTTGTGTCTGACAGAATGTGTGGATGCCCTTGCAGATAATCTGGAGGGGCTTGTTGGTGCTATGAAGTTACCGGATGATTTAGTGGCACAGTATATCAATATCTGTAACAGCACCAGAGCCGTAGCAGATGATGTACTGGAACGCTGGATAGAAATGGGGGAGGCACATGAATAAAGGAACTATTGTTATGACACAGGCAGATTTTGTACGCCTTATTGGTAATCTGAATCTGCTTACGGATGCAGTTAAAGAAATGTCCGGGGTGCTGATGGGATATGAAAGTACCGGCTTTATCAGTCCAGACAGTTTAAGGGCCGCACAGGATAAGGCATCTATGGCAATCGAGCTTGATAGATACTGGATGAGAGCTAACGTGACCAGACATATCACATTTCCGGACAAGAAAGGGGAAGCATGAAATATGTAGGCAGCAAGAACAGAATTGCAAAGGATTTGGCACCGGTCATACAGTCATTTATCACGGATGAAGTGGTAGGATATATTGAGCCGTTTGTCGGTGGTGCAAATATGATTGATAAGATTGTGTGTGATGTAAAAATCGGAGCAGATGTTCATAAATACCAGATAGCACTTCTGCAGGAATTGGCAAAGGGCTGGAAGCCACCAAAAACAGTGACGGAAGCAGACTATATGGCTATCAAAGATAATCCGGACAATTACCCGGATTACTTGGTAGGCTATGTAGGGTATCAGTTATCCTTTGGTGGTAAATGGTTTGCTGGATTCAGTAGGGACAAACTGGGTGTCCGTGATTATGCGGATGAAGCGTATAGAAATGTTACAAGACAGCAGGAGTTGTTACGTGACATTTCTTTTTTATGTGCTGATTTCAGGGAGCTTACCCCGGATGCATATAAGGGCTATGTGATTTACTGTGATATTCCGTACAAGGGAACTACAAAATATGCACAAAAGAGTTTTCCGTATGAGGAATTTTATCAGTGGGCTAGGCAGATGAGCCGTGAGAACGTAGTGCTTATCAGTGAGTATGCAATGCCGGATGATTTTATCTGTATCTGGCAAAAGACGGTCAGGACTCTTATTTCCAGTACAAAAGAGCGTGGGGATATAGGGAATGACCGTGTAGAGAAACTGTTTATGTATAAGGATGGAATGGAGGTGGTAGCTTGAAGGATGAACTTATGTTACACGCAAGGGATAAAACCGTACAGCGCATGACAAAAGATGGCTTGGTGGAAGAAAATCTATCCACCGGTAAAAATGAGCGTATCAGTGAGAGGGATGCGGAAAGGTCTTTTTCTAAGAAAAATGATGATGTGGAATTTCGTAAGAGAGGATCAGGGCAGGAGTCTTCATCCCAAAGCAAAAAGAAATATTACCGAAAGAAGCCGGAGCAGAAAGCAGAGGGTACAAAGTCAGACCGTATCAGTAAATTGGAGCATGATGCGAAAAAAGCGGATGTAAAGGTAGAAAAGGCAAAGCAGAAATTACCTAAGAAAAAGAAAGTGCAGTACCAGAGGCTTTATGATGAGCAGTCCGGGAAGACAAAAGGCAGATTACAGTTTACGGATGAGGTTAAGAAAGCTCCATCCGGGACTAATCGTTTTGTCAGTAACGTAGGCTATGCTTCGGTAAGGGCTGGCCGCAGTAAGGCAAATGAGGATGCGGATGATAACAGTGCTGTGGATGCAATGCATAGTGCGGAAAATGTGGTAACGGATGGGATGCAGACAGCAAAAAATCTGTCAGAGAGGCATGAGGCAAATTTGCATAGAAAGGTATCCAAACTGGAACATAATGCGGAAAAATCTCATGTGAAATTACAGTTTGAAAAGGCTGTGGAGGAAAACCCAGAGTTAAAAAAGAGCGTATCTAAGCAGATGCAACAAAAACGCCATATTAAGAGAGAGTACCAAAAGGCACATAAGGCAGCACAGTCCGGGAAAAAGACGGCTGGCAGTGCAGGAAAGGCAGTAGGAAAAACTGCTGATAAGGTAAAGGAGAAGCTGGCACAGTTTGTTGTAAAAAATAAGGGTGTGCTTGCGATTGTAGGCATCTGTATTTTAGTGATAGTGCTAATGGCATCCATGCTGACAAGCTGTGCATCCATGTTTTCTACCGGTGGTGGAGCAGTAACTACATCAACGTATTTATCAACGGATGAGGCGATTGTGAATACCAACAATGCCTATTCTGCATTGGAGGCTGGCTTACAGACCCAGATTGATAATATTGAGAGAAATTACCCCGGCTATGATGAATACCGGTACAACGTGGATGAGATTGACCATGACCCTTATGCACTGGCATCCTACCTTACGGCAAGATATGGTAACTTTACGGAGGCTGATGTAGCCGGATATTTGCAAGGGATTTTTGACTTGCAGTATGAGCTTACCATTACGCCAACTACGGAAATCCGTACCAGAACAGAGACAAGGACAAGAATGGAAACCAGAACGAGGACGGAAACACGCACCAGAACGGAAACCAGAACCGGATACCGAACCGTAGTAAATCCAGACGGCACAACTACTTTAGAACCGTATGAGTATGAGGTAGAAGTGGAATACGAAGTTGAGGTTGAGTATCAGGTAGAGGTCGAATATGAGGTAGAAGTAGAGTACGAATACTACATTTTGACCGTAACACTGACAAATCAGGGATTGGATGCGGTGGTTACGCCACTCTTAAATGAAGACCAGTTAAGAGAGTACCGTATCTATCAGGCAACAAAAGGAAATCGTGCATATCTGTTTGGAGATGCAGTATCCGGAAACGTGGCAGGTGGTGGTATTGATTATGAGATTCCACCGGAAGCATTAGAGGATGAAGATTTCTGTGCAATGATACTGGAAGCGGAGAAATATCTTGGTTATCCGTATGTATGGGGTGGTTCAAGTCCGGAAACATCCTTTGACTGTTCCGGCTATGTATGCTGGGTAATCAATCATTCCGTAGGAAATGTGGGCCGCACCACTGCAAACGGACTTATGGGATACTGTACCTATGTATCCCCAGAAGATGCAAAACCGGGCGATTTGATTTTCTTTGAAGGAACATATAACACATCCGGGGCAAGTCATGTGGGTATCTATGTAGGTAACGGCATGATGATACACTGTGGTAATCCTATCCAGTATGCAAGTATAGAAACTACTTACTGGCAGAACCATTTTTATTGCTTTGGCAGATTAAATTAAAGGAGGGCTTATGAATCCAAAGATTAAGAAAGTAAATGCGGAAATCGCAAAGATGGAAGCAAGGCTGTCCGAAACACAGGAAGCCTTAAAAAATCTTAGGGCAGAAAAGAAGATGCTTGAAGATTTGGAAATTGTAAAAGCAATCCGTTCCATGAATACCGGGGATATGGATGTGCTTGAATTAGTAGCAAAGATGCAGGAGAGCAGGGCTGTGAAAGCACCTGCTTTTTCTGTACCGGAAAACAAACCATTTATGAATAAGGAGGAAAAGAACAATGAAGAAATTTAAGAAGATGGTGGGTATGCTTACCCTTTGTGGCGTGATGTTATTTGGCAGTACAATTACTGCTTATGCAGGTGGTGGGGATGAGGTAGATGAGCCTATGACAGACCCGATTTATACCCCAGTGATTGAGCAGGAGAAAGAAGACCCGGAAGTGACAGAAACCCCGGATGAACCGGTAGCATTTACCCCGGATGGTAATGCACAGCTTGTAGATGAGGCAACAGATGAAGATGAGAAATTGTTTTATACATTCGTAACAAAGAATGACAATTACTTTTATCTAGTCATTGATAAAGCAAGGGATACGGATAACGTATATATGCTGAATCTCATTGATGAGCAGGATTTGATGGCACTTATCGCAGAGCAGGAGGGTACGGATGCACCGGCAACCTCTACCGGTAAGGACAGTGAAGTAACATTAAAGCCGGAAGCTGGAGTTACCGTAACACCGGTTCCGGATGAAACAGGGGCAGAGGTAACACCTACTCCGGATGATACTAAGCCCCAGACTAATTCCGGGACATCCGTATTGCTTGTATTCTTATTACTTGGCGGTGGTGGAGCCGGAATTTTCTATTACCTTAAATTCGTAAAGGGTAAGAAAGAGAATTTCAGTCTGGAAGACGATTTGGATTTCTATGATGATGAGGACTATGAGAATGAGGACGAAGCAGAGGAATCAGATGAGCCGGATACAGCTGATGATACAGAGGATGAAGATGTAGGGGAAATCGAGGAGGAAATCTAAGCATGAATTTTACAGGAAGTCCATTAGAGTTCATGATGCAGCATAATAGGGCTTCTAGGGTGGAAAACCGGGGCAGTGAAAAAGAGAAACTGCCCCCGGAACATCCATGTTACGGATGCTCTTATGCAAGAGAAACACGCTGTATCGGGTATTGTATCAAAAAACTTATGAGTAAAGGAGGCGAGGCAAGATGAGACTTGTAATTGCAGAAAAGCCCAGTGTGGCACAGTCCATAGCAAAAGTCATAGGTGCGTATGATAGAAAAGATGGATACGTGGAAGGAAGCGGATATATTGTCAGCTGGTGCGTAGGACATCTTGTAGGGCTTGCACAGGCAGATGCCTATGATGAGAAATATAAAAAGTGGAATTACGCTGATTTGCCGATTGTTCCGGATGCATGGAAATATGTTGTGGGACAGTCCACGAAAAAGCAGTTTTCTATTTTGAAAGAGCTGATGAAACGTGAGGATGTGACAGAGCTTATTGAGGCTACGGATGCAGGACGTGAAGGAGAACTTATCTTCCGTCTGGTGTATGAAAAAGCCGGATGTAAAAAGCCGTTTCGCAGACTGTGGATTAGTTCTATGGAAGATGAGGCTATCCGGGACGGCTTTAGAAATTTAAGGACAAGTGCAGATTATGATTCTTTGTATGAGGCCGCTGTATGCCGTTCACAGGCAGACTGGCTTGTTGGTATCAATGGTACAAGACTTTTTTCGACATTATATGACAGCAAGCTCACAGTCGGCAGAGTGCAGACACCTACGCTTGCACTTGTTGTCGATAGAGCAAGACAGATTGATGGCTTTGAGAAACAGAAGTATTTCAACATCCATTTGGATTGTGAAGGAATGGATGTGGTTATGGATAAGATTTTCGATCCGGCAGAGGCAGAAAAGATTAGAAGCACTTGCGATAAAAAGAGTGCCACTGTAAAGGATGTTATCAGTGAAAAAAAGACGGTCAATGCTCCAAAGCTCTATGACCTGACCACTTTACAGAGAGAGGCTAACCGTGTATTTGGTTATACAGCCCAGAAGACGCTTGATTATACACAGAGTTTGTATGAAAAGAAGCTGGTCACATATCCCAGAACGGACAGCCAGTTTTTGTCTGATGAGATGGGGGATACGGCAAGGAGTGTCATTGATGCCATTTTTTCCACTTATGATTTCATGGGAAGTGTCATGTATAACCCGGCAGTGGATAAGGTATTAAACAGTAAAAAGGTGACTGACCACCACGCTATTATTCCTACGGTGCAGCTTGCAAAGGATAAGCTGAATGATTTGTCTGAAGGAGAAAGAAATACATTACTCTTAATCGCACAGCGGTTATTGTGTGCTACTGCACTGCCTCATGTATATGGGGAAACTACTGTGATTGTGGAGAGTAACGGTTATGAGTTTTTTGCTAAAGGCAAGAGCATTGTGCAGATGGGCTGGAAGTCCTTTGAGGAGAACTTTCGTGCCAGTGTAAAGGCAAAGGTAGCAAAGGAAGCTGTGGAGAAAAATGTGGATGCCACTAAGGGGCAGGCGTATACAAATGCATCTGCTACTGTCAGTGAACATTTTACAGCTCCACCAAAGCCGTACACGGAAGATACGCTTTTGTCAGCTATGGAAAAAGCCGGGAATGAGGATTTTGATGATGATACGGAAAAGAAAGGCTTGGGAACTCCGGCTACACGTGCATCCATCATTGAAAAGCTCGTTGCAAATGGGTATCTGGAGAGAAAGGGTAAGCAGGTACTTCCTACGGATGCCGGTAAGAATCTGATTGCTGTATTACCGGACAATGTAAAGAGTGCAAAGCTCACGGCAGACTGGGAAAATATCCTGATGCAGATAGAAAGAAAAAGTGCGGATGCAGATGATTTTATGCGTGACATAACAGATATGGTCACACATCTGGTTAAGGATAATGCATCTGTATTTGAAACAGAAAGAGAACGATTTGCCACAAGCAGACTGGGGAGGGATGTGATAGGCAAATGTCCTAGATGTGGCAGTCCGATTTATGAGGGACAGAAGAATTTCTACTGTTCTGATAAGGACTGTCATTTTTCTATCTGGAAGGAATCAAAGTTCCTTACATCCATGAAGAAAAAAGTAACAAAGGCTATGGCAGCCTCGTTACTGAAAGATGGCAGGGTATTTGTAAAAGGCTTGTATTCCCAGAAGAAGGACAAGGAATTTGATGCGTACCTTGTTCTTGATGATACTGGGGAATACGTGAACTTTAAGCTGGAGTTTCCTAAAAAGAAAGGGGACTAGAGCATGAGAACTAAGGGAGAGAAAGAAACCATCATCCTCTTTGATGAGCTGGAAGATACGGCAACGGTATATACCCATAATTCCAGACTGAAAAGCAAGTTATCTTCCATGAGGCAGGAATATCCTGACCATTGCGTTTTTCTTAGAGAAAATGGGGATGGTGGTGTGACGTATCGCATTGATAAAAATATGGTATCCGTTAGAAAACCCTATGACGAACAGCGTAGAGAAAAAGATAGGTTGAGAGCTTTAGCGGATAACCGTATTTTGAATACCAGAAAAGAAGTGTAGCTGTGGGGCTTTCCTTACAGCCATTTTTAATATAAGGGGGTGGTTATCAAGAGCAGAGTAATTATTTGTAACTAATTTGCAACGCACACGGTATTTCATGTGGCAGTTGCAAATGCCGCATGATGTCCACAGAAATTTTATGAAAGGAAAAGCAAGTATTCCGAGGAAGAAATGATATGCATATCCTTGTTAAACAAGGAGATTGAAAGAAAGAGAAATTTGTAATAACCATCATTCTTCCGAAAGAGGATGGACGTTGGTTAATTTTTGTGAATTTGATTCCTATGCATCACAGAGCTATTGTGCAATTCACAATGTAGACCAAAGCATCAATTTAGGGGACATCACAAAGGTAGATGAAACCAGTATCAGTGATTTTAACATGATTTGTGGGGGCAGCCCATGCCAGGATTTTAGTATTGCCGGGGATATGAAAGGGTCAGTGTGGACTTGTGGCGATTGTGACCATAAGTATAATCCGTTAATGGTTCACTGGTCAAAGAGGGCAGAGTGTCCGGTATGTGGTAGTAAAAATATTGATAAAACACGTTCCTCATTGCTTGTGGAATATCTTAGGATTATCCGGGCAAAGAAGCCGGACTTCGGATTGTACGAGAATGTAAAAAACATTGTCGGCAAGAAGTTTTTGCACACAACCTTTAAGCGGTTTGAAGATGAGCTTCATGAGTATGGATATAATACCTACTGGAAAGTTCTGAACGCAAAGGATTTTGGGGTGCCGCAGAACAGAGAGCGTGTGTACCTTGTGTTTATAAAAAAAGAGCTGGATAATGGCAGATTTACATTTCCGGAAGGCTTCGATAGTGGTATCCGTCTTCGTGATGTGTTAGAGGATGCCGTAGAAGAAAAGTATTATCTTAGTCAGGAAATTCAGGATAGATTTCAAGTGACGGATGAAACCTTTACCAGAAGCATCATAGGCACTACAAAACCGGATTATCGTTCTATCGGTCAGAGGGATGTAGTGTATCAGAAGAATGGTATTATGGGTACTTTACTGGCATCTGACTATAAACAGCCGAAACAGCTTATGGAGGATAACAGCATTGAAATGGTGGGTCTTCTTCCTATCAAGGGAAATGACCAAATCCGAAGGGTATATGGTGTGGACGGTATTGCACCGACACTAAATACCATGCAGGGAGGCAACAGACAGCCTAAGATTATCCGGGAAGTTGCCAACGCAAATGAAATGTTAAACATGATTATCCGTACCTCTGATGTTCCGGAAGGACAAAGCGGTGCGGATTGTACCATCAATTCCCCACAACTAAGGGACGTAGCAAATTGCATCCCGGCTAGATATGACTGTGGAGTATCAAAGTACAGACAGTTTGGAACTAGCGTGGTGGAAAGGGATGGAAGAAACTTTTATATCAGAAAACTTACGCCCAGAGAGTGTTTCAGACTCATGGGTTTTTCTGATGCTCATTTTGACGCTGTAAAAGGCATGATGAGTGATACACAGCTGTATAAACAGGCTGGTAATTCGATTGTAACAGATGTTTTGTTTTACATTCTGCTTGGATTGTATGAGGCAATGCCTTATCTGTTTTCAGACCTAAAGTTAAGCAGTTTCTTTAGCGGTATTGGTGCTTTTGAGATTGCCTTAGACCGGTTATATGAGGATGTGATTGCAAAGGAGCAGAGGTAGCAGAAAGGATCAGGGGACTAGGGGTAACTTAGTTCCCTAAATTAAAAGAAAACGGAGGATTAACAAAATGATGAGTTTTGAAGAATTTGCAAATGGTATGGCAGATAACATGAAAAGCTATTTGCCGGAATGGTACGCAGATGCAAAAGTGGAATTGATTGATATGCAGAAGTTAAATGAGAACTACACCGGATTAAGGGTAGCTTTGCCGGATGAAAAAGTTGCACCGTGCCTTAATATGAACGCAGCGTATGAGGCATATTTGGATGGTGTTGATTTAAGGGATATTGTGGCAAAGGCTGTGGATGCCTTTACCATGCCGAATCCCCATGTGGATGTGAACAGCCTTTTGGATTATGAAAGCGTAAAGGATAAGTTGTTTATTCGTGTAAGCAATGCAGAAAAGAATCAGGAAGTATTGGCTGAACTTCCACATACAATGATGGCTGATTTAGCAGTGACCTATCATATTATGTTTGAAAAAGGAAAGGATGGTATTGCATCCATTCCCATTCATGCAGGGCTTATGAAAACGTATGGTGTATCGCTGGAACAGCTTCATGAGGATGCTTTGAAAAGTTCTCCGGAAGTGTTGCCGGTAAAGTGGGATGCATTGAGTGACATCATGAAAGCAGAAATGCGTAAGGGCATGGAAATGAATGGATATGATGAGGAAGAAATTGAGGAAGCATTAGCGGAACTGGAGCCGGATTTGGGTATGCTGGTAGTAACAAATGAGGTAGGGAAAAACGGAGCATCC
>JAFXCD010000027.1 GCA_017521605.1 Lachnospiraceae bacterium
AGTATTCTATGACGTGTACGCATACGTAAGTTGCGAGGAATATGTTAGTATTCTGTAGAGTGTGTGGATTCCACAAATCAAGGTGGCACCGCGGTAACGATTTTACCGTCCTTGACAATAGACAGAACTATTGTCAAGGACTTTTCTTTTACTCAAAAATAGGAGGATTTAAACATGGCAAAAGGAAGATATGGTGTTCATGGGGGTCAGTATATTCCGGAGACTCTTATGGACGAAGTATTAAAGCTGGAAAAGGCTTATGAATTTTACAAAAATGACCCTGCATTTAATGAAGAATTAAATACCCTGCTTAAAGAATACGCAGGAAGACCTTCTCTTCTCTACTATGCAGAAAAGATGACTAAGGATTTGGGCGGTGCAAAGATTTACTTCAAGCGTGAGGATTTAAATCACACTGGTTCCCACAAA
This sequence comes from Lachnospiraceae bacterium, assembly GCA_017521605.1. Classification (GTDB taxonomy): domain Bacteria; phylum Bacillota; class Clostridia; order Lachnospirales; family Lachnospiraceae; genus Acetatifactor. The sequence goes on from JAFXCD010000027.1 coordinate 430, forward strand.
ATTAATAATGTACTCGGTCAGGCACTTTTGGCAAAGAAAATGGGCAAGACTCGTATTATCGCAGAAACAGGTGCAGGCCAGCATGGTGTGGCAACCGCTACCGCTGCCGCTCTTTTGGGATTGGAATGTGAAATTTTCATGGGCGAGGAGGATACCATCCGCCAGGCCCTGAACGTATATCGTATGGAGCTTTTGGGTGCAAAGGTAAATCCGGTTATGACAGGTACCCGTACTTTGAAGGACGCAGTAAATGAATGTATGAGAGAATGGACCACCCGTATGGACGATACTTTGTATGTATTGGGTTCCGTAATGGGTCCTCATCCCTTCCCTATGATTGTACGTGATTTCCAGAGCGTTATCAGTCGTGAAGCACGTGCACAGATTTTGGAGAAGGAAGGCAAGCTTCCTGACGTCGTAATGGCCTGTGTAGGTGGCGGAAGTAATGCTATGGGTATGTTCTATGAATTTATTAAGGATGAATCCGTGAAGCTTATTGGCTGTGAAGCAGCCGGTCTTGGTGTGGACACTGACAAAACCGCTGCTACGGTTTCTACCGGTAGCTTGGGCGTGTTCCATGGTATGAAGTCTTACTTCTGCCAGGATGAATATGGCCAGATTGCTCCTGTGTACTCTATTTCCGCAGGCTTAGACTATCCGGGCGTAGGCCCCGAGCATGCTTATTTACACGATATCGGCAGAGCACAGTATGTACCTGTTACCGACGAAGAAGCTGTAGAAGCTTTTGAATACATTGCCAAAACCGAAGGTATCATCGCTGCTATCGAAAGCTCCCATGCCGTAGCACATGTAATGAAGCTTGCACCGAAGATGGATAAGGACCAGATTATTATCTGCTGTCTGTCCGGTCGTGGAGACAAGGACGTTGCCGCAATTGCGAGATATAGGGGGGTAGATTTACATGAGTAAGATTCGTGACGCATTTCAAAATAAAAAAGCATTTGTGGGCTTCCTGACTGCAGGAGACCCTTCCTTGGAAAAAACTGAGGAATTTATTATCACTATGGAAAAGGCCGGTGCCTCTGTGATTGAAATTGGTGTACCTTTTTCTGATCCCATTGCAGAAAGCCCTGTTGTACAGGAAGCAAATGTACGCGCCCTTTCTGCTGAAGGTGGCTGTACTACTGATATGATTTTTGACATGTTAAGTCATGTGAAGGATAAGGTTTCCGTACCCATCGTGTTAATGTCCTATTTGAACCCGGTATATAAATTTGGCTACGAAGAATTCATGGCAAAATGTGCAGAAACCGGTGTTAGCGGTCTCATCATCCCGGATATGCCTTATGACGAAAGAGGAGAACTTCTTCCTTTCGCAGAGAAGTATGATATCGACATCATCTCTTTAGTGGCACCTGCCGGCAAAAGCCGCATCCGCATGATTGCAGAAGAAGCTATGGGATATATTTATGTATTACCTTCTTTGAATGCGACTGATGCCCGTAATGATATTGTCACCGATATCTCCGGTATTGTGGCAGAAATCCGTAAGGTAACCGATGTACCGGTAATTTTGGAAATTGGCGTAAATTACCCTGAAGCTGAATATGAAACCATTGCGGATGGTTTTGTAGTAGAAAATGCAATTGTAAATATCATTGCAAAGCATGGTAACGAAGCTGCCGAACCGATTTTTGATTATGTAAAGAAAACCGTAGAAAGCTTATAAGAGGCAAAAATCATCGCCACAGTGTAATATCAATTGCACTGTGGCGTTTTTGTTCCCTATATTCTTTATACTTTAGGCTTTCACTGCCCAACGCATCTTCGTTGAACGGGCTCTTGGATTGCGATTGCACTCCTCTGCCGAAGGACGCACCACATCCTCCGCCACTTCACTATAGATTCCTTCCTTCTTCCACTGCTTAAAAGATTTCTTTACCAATCTATCCTCTCCGGAATGAAAGGTAAGTATGGCAACTCTTCCGCCCGGATTTAAAATATGGGGAAGCTTCTCCAGGAAGCTGTGTAACACTTCATACTCATTATTCACATCAATACGCAGCGCTTGGAATACTCGCTGACAGGATTTCTTCACAGCTTCCTTACGGTCCTTTTCGGAAGACTTAGCCACCTCACGTACTCCCAGCAAAGCCTCTTCTATTGCTTCCTTTAACTGTGTGGTAGTTTCTATTTTCCTACCCCGTTTTGCGTTTGTTACAATTTTCTCTGCTATTTCAGATGCATAGGGTTCATCCGAATTTTCTATCAGCATATACTGCAATTCTTCTTTACTGATACCCTCTAAACGTTTGGCAGCACTGATACCTTTCGTTGGATCCAGTCGCAAATCCAAAGGTCCCTCCACCTTATAGGTAAAGCCACGCTCCGGGTTATCAATCTGCATAGAAGATACCCCCAAATCCGCAAGTACAAAATCAAACTTTCTGCCGGCCTCCTCTGCTACCTTGTCAATCTCTGCAAAGTTAATCAGCTTCACCGTCAGGAGTTCCTCACCGAAACCCTGACTAGCCAGTCTTTCCTTCGTTTTTGCCGATTCAATAGGGTCTACATCTAAACCATAAATATGTCCCTCACCCTGCAGACATTTCAGCATCTCTTTTGTATGTCCGCCATAACCCAGAGTAGCATCCAGCCCCCACTGACCGGGCTTAATCTGCAGAAAATCTAATATCTCCTGCACCATGATAGATATATGCATCCCGGCAGGAGTACTCCCCTTGCTGATAACCTTGGAAATGGTATCCCCATACTTATCCGGATTATGCTCCTTATATTTCTCACTGTATTTTTTCGGATGGGTACCGGAATACCGTACTCTTCGCTTATGTTCTCCTGTCTGATTTTCCATACAATCATTCCTTTCCTATCTCTGTATTTCATGTTTTTATCCGCAGTAAAACTTTTTTGTTCTTATCCAATGATGCCCAACCCCTGCAATAAAATCTTCGTACCAATTATTATCAGCACCATACCACCAAAAAACTCTGCTTTGTATTTATACTTCATACCGAAAAGACTACCTACTTTTACACCCATTGCTGAGAAAATAAATGTAACTACCCCAATAAACAATACCGCCCATATAATCCTCACCTTTACACAGGCAAAAGTAACCCCCACCGCCAGTGCATCAATACTGGTGGCAATGGCCAGAACAAACATGGACTTAGCGGTCATAGAAGCATCCACTTCCTCTTCTTCCTTACTGATGGCTTCCTTTATCATATTTCCACCAATAATCAGCAACAAAATAAAAACCACCCAATGGGAACATATATTAATAAACACAGTAAAAAAACTACTCAAATAATAGCCGACAGCCGGCATCAGTGCCTGAAAACCACCAAACCACAGTCCGGCGATATACATATGTTTCCACTTGATTTTCCCCAAAGACAATCCTTTGCAAACCGACACTGCAAATGCATCCATGGACAACCCCACTGCTAACCAAAACAATTCAAATAAGCTCACTATTTACCTCCAAAAAAAGACCCAAAATCAGCTTCCTCAACTGACCTTGAGTCTCATCATTTCAAGTAAAACCGGGTGCTTATCTGCACCTGTATGTCGATTGTACTAAACATCAAAGTGTACTGATTACTCCCTCTTGACGTGGTTTCATTATAGCATAGTGGTAGAAAAAGTCAACGAAAAACTGTGCGAGCAGCGAGTCATGCTGGAAAGTGTCTAAATACTGCTCGTCGGGTGCTTGCACACGTAAGAGCATATTTAGACATTGGACAATACGGCGAACGCCGCGACAACAAACAAGCGCAAGCTTGTGAGTGTCGGCATGATGAGTGAACTATTTAGTAAATACACTGAATATGCCTAAAATACTTGACAACACATTAAATACATACAAAACTGCAGCAAAACAGTTTAATAGTAATCCAACGATACATCCAATCGCCGATACCTAAAAACCTTCCTGCCAATCTTCTTTTATAGATTGTATTGTTGTAACAACTCCAACCGCAATCAAGAGTATTAACGCAACGCTAAGCATTACAATATTCAATTTCGTGCACAAAAGAACAAATACTATATTTATAATTCCAAATATAATACATCCTTTCCATTGTAGTTTTGATTCCTTATTATTTTCATTCATAAAACGGTATCCTTTCACACCTACACCTCCAATTTATACATCCCTTCCAGATCCCGGATATTCGCCCCTACATCCCTTTGCTTGTGTGCATCCGAGGCAGTCTCAATTCGCACATTATTCTTTCTTAGAATAGATAACAATTGCGGATTTAAGCCCAGTTCCAGATTCGGGCTATAATTCAATCGCAACCCACCACTATTCTCCGCATACATACCATGCTTATTTAACAGCTCGGCCAATTTATCATAATATTCTGTTAAATCAATGTCCGGTTTATAGCCGAAACATTTGATGGAGTCAGGATGGGCAAGACCGTTAAACAGACCACTCTCACATAACTGAAACATAATATCATAATATCTTTTATATACTTCATCCACGTTCTTGCTTTCCCAAAGTTCTTTTTGTCCCATATGGTCAAATCCCCAACCATCAATCCAATGTACTGAGCCTGTCAGAAAATCAAAATCGTAATTTTTAAGAATATCTGCCAGAAGGTCAGCCGTTTCAGGGATATAACAAACCTCAAGTCCAAATTTCACTTTCACAGGATACTTCAAATCCTTTACTCTGTTAATAAAATCCATGTACTCGTTTATGGAGCCGTTCATTCTTGTTGTAATCCAGTTATGTTGAAAATCGTTATATGCCTTTATGGGTTCATATACTTTCTCAAACTCCGTAAATTGATGGGTATGCTCAAGCAGGTATATTTCATCCAGCCCTGCCTCTTGTGCTACCTTGATGAATCCCTCAAAATAATCCATCTGATAGCCTATGGGATTTCCATGCAAAAAGTGTACATGTACATCTCTCATTATTTACACCTCTACTCTCCCTGCAAAAGCTTTTCTATATCCAGCGTTCCCTGCATTTCCGCCTGCAGGGCTTCATAAAACCGGCTTCTCATCTGCAGCTTCTCTTCCCAAAAAGCTTTGGCAGTATCCGTACCGCAGATTCTATCCTGCCAATCCGTCAATGTCTGCTGTCTCTTTTCACACACTTCAATTAATTCTTTGGCGCTACGCTCCCCTATATCACTACGTCCAATCATACAAACACGCATAATATCAAAGCGGTCCAAATCATCCGCATCTCTTACACTCAGTTCAAATGGTGTGGCATCCTCCGGCACATCATTCCACCTATCATGTATGCGAATGGCCTGACAAATATTCTCTGTCAACTCCTCGTAATAGCCGATTTTCTGTAAAAATCTTTTAGCCACCTCTGCACCATATAGCGGATGCTTGTTCCATTCCTCCATACTTTCAAGCAAAGGATAACCCACATCATGCAAAAGACAAGCCATTACCAAGGGTTCGCTATCCCAGCCTTCTGACTCTGCAATCCGCTTTCCCCAAAGAGCTACCCGCAAAGAATGCTCATACCGGTAGGTCAAATCATAACGGTCCGGCTGCGGATTCAAAAGTTCCTTTACAAAGGAGTGGGTGGCTTTTATCGGGTCTACTCCGGGAGCATAACCTATTAATATCTTGTTCAAACGCTTCAACTCTTTTTTCCCCTTTAGCATCACTGCACCTCCTGTAAAGTCTTCCCATCATATCGGATTCTTCGAATCTGTCCGTATTGCGTAGGGACTTTATCCCCTAATGTATATAGTATCATCATGGCATGACAGGAAACAATTACCTTGTCATAAGCAAGATACTTGTCAAACACCTGAAGCACCCGTTCCCTTACGGTATCCGGATGCTCCCACTTACTAAAACGATTCCACTTCCTGTGATTAAACTGCCATATAAGTAACTTCTCCCGTAGCGACCCTCTAACAGAATGGGTCTTATCCAACTGCCACTCATACAAGGCATGCTCCACCTTCACATCCAACCCTAATTCCTTGGACATCATACAGGCACCTTGCATACACCTTGTGAAAGGAGAGGATAAAATAATCTGTGCATCCTCCTTCCGCAACACTTCAATGGTTTCCTGTATCTGGCTGGTTCCTCTTTCTGTAAGAGGTGCGAAATTCTTTGCCACCGCAATTCCTGCCCAGTCTTCCACCACGCTATAATCCAGTTCTCCATGCCTTACCATAATGAATTCTGCCATGATATTCCCCCTGCATATCCCCGGTTGTACTTGTAATATTGCTTAATCCGTATGCATCTTACTTCCCAACCGACTTTTGAATTCATTATACCCAAAGCTGGTGAGTCTGACAAGTTCACCGTCTACAGTTCTTTTCCAAATATTGGGTAAGGGCATGCCGTTGAAGGTATTGTTTTTACAGGTGGTATATATGGCCATATCCCCCAAAAGCAATAAATCTCCTTCCTGTAGTTCTTCCTCAAATGAATAATCTCCAATTACATCCCCAGCCAGACAGGTAGGTCCAGCCAGTCGGTAGGTATGGCTTGTAGTACCATTTGCCTCGGCTCCATACAAGGGTGGGGTATAAGGCATCTCAATCACATCCGGCATATGGCAGGCCGCACTGACATCCAGTATGGCAATCCGAATGTCCTCATTCTGCACAATGTCCAGCACCCGAGTGGCCAGATAACCGGCATTCAAGGCCACTGCTTCCCCCGGCTCCAGATATACTTCCAAGCTCCATTTCTCTCTGGCATAGCGAATACATTTTTCCAGTCGTTCCACATCATAACCGGGACGGGTTATATGATGACCGCCACCCATATTCAACCATTTCATTATAGGCAGCACATCCCCAAACTTTTCCTCCACAGCCTGCAGGGTGGTCTCTAAATCATCTGCATCCTGCTCACAAAGAGTGTGAAAATGCAGTCCATCCAAAAGTGCCACCAGCTCCTCTGTCATCTGTTCATCCCACATTGTACGTGTGGTTCCCAACCGACTTCCCGGTGCGCAAGGGTCATAGATTGCATGTCCCTCCTGAGTAGAACACTGAGGATTAATGCGTAAGCCAATACTCTTTCCGGCTTGCTTTGCCTGCCATCCAAACTTTCTTAGCTGCCTTGGTGAATTAAATACAATATGATCAGCATACTGTAAAATTTCCGGAAACTCCTCCTCCCGATAGGCTCCGCAAAATACATGAACTTCCTTTCCCGGCATTTCCTCCGCTCCCAGTCTCGCTTCATAAAGACCACTAGCCTCCGTACCAGCCAGATAAGGTGCCAACAAAGAATAACAGTCATAATTGGAAAATGCCTTCTGGGCCAACAGTATCTTGCATCCGGTGCGCTTGCTTACTTCTGCCAGAATACGCCCGTTTTCCTGCAATTTCCTTTCTTCGATGATATAGCAGGGTGTTGGTATATTTTTAAATATTTCTAACAGTGTCTGCCCGTCCAATGCAGTAAACATAGGGCGGTTTTCTGCCCCCCCGTTCATTAATCCACCAACACAGGGTTGTGATTTTCCCTGCGGGGCAGACCGTATTTGTCCAAAGCATTCAAGAAAGGATCCGGGTCAAACTCTTCCACAGTATACACGCCTGCTTTCTTCCACTGACCGGTAAGTAGCATCAAAGCACCGCACATAGCCGGCACACCGGTGGTATAGCTGATAGCCTGACTTTCCACCTCCTTGTAGCATTCCTGATGGTCACACACATTGTATATATAATAGGTCTTTTCCTTGCCATCCTTCTTGCCTGTGAAAATGCAGCCAATATTGGTCTTACCGTGGGTACGGGGTCCTAAGCTGGCCGGGTCCGGTAACAATGCCTTTAAAAACTTGATAGGCACAATTTCCTGCCCCTCAAACTCAATGGGTGTGGTAGAAAGCATGCCCACATTTTCCAGACATTTCATATGAGTTAGATAGCTTTGTCCAAAGGTCATAAAGAAACGGATTCTCTTTACTTCCGGAATGTTCAATGCCAGGGATTCGATTTCCTCATGATGGAGCAGGTACATATCCTTCTCTCCCACGCAGTCAAAATCATACTCTCTCTTAATACTCATGGCCGGAATCTCCACCCAGTGGCCATCCTCCCAGTAACTGCCCGGTGCGGAAACCTCACGTAAATTCACCTCCGGATTGAAGTTTGTGGCAAAGGGATATCCGTGGTCTCCACCATTACAGTCCAAAATATCAATGGTATCTATGGTGTCAAACTCATGCTTTTTCGCATACGCACAATAGGCCTGGGTCACGCCCGGGTCAAATCCACAGCCAAGAAGGGCAGTAAGTCCTGCCTTTTCAAACTTCTCCCGATAAGCCCACTGCCAGCTATAATCAAAATACGCCGAAAAGCCCTGCTCCTCACAACGTTTCTCATAAATAGCTCTCCACTTAGGATCATCCGTATCCTCGGGCTCATAATTGGCCGTATCCATATAATTTACCCCACATTCCAAACAAGCATCCATAATGGTCAAGTCCTGATAAGGCAGGGCAATATTCATTACCAAATCCGGTTTGTAATCATTAATTAAATCAATTACCTGCTGCACATCATCTGCATCCACCTGGGCTGTGGTGATTTTTGTGGTAGTCTTGCCAATCAATTCCTTGGCCAGCTTATCACATTTCTCCTTGGTCCTGCTGGCAATACACAGCTCTGTAAAAACTTCACTTACCTGACAACATTTTCTGATTGCTACACTGGCTACGCCGCCGCAGCCGATTACTAAAACTCTGCTCATTTTCTTCTCCTTTTCTTTAACCTCAACAGTCGCATCGCATAGGCACTTTATATCCTAACGCAGGACGCTCTCGCTTCGTGAAAAACGTAACGGCACTAAGTTCGAAAAAACCTCACTAAGGGCCGACGTTTTTCAAGACCTTGCTTATAGGACATAAAGCACCTTGTGATTGCTCTGAATTCCAAACCACAATATACGTAGGTCTTACATATTCTTAAACCATAAAACTCGAATAAAATGTTTACCTCGCTAGGGCTAAAAGCAGCTCTCTCAACACCTTACAGGCGGTGGCGGTGGATACGCCGCTATTATCCAGCATGGGGGCCAGCTCGTTGATGTCCGCACCTAAAATCTGCAAATCACAAACCTGCAGAATGGCTTCCAGAAGTTGTATGAAGCTTACGCCCCCTGCCTCGGTCGTGCCGGTGCCTGGGAAAGCTGCCGGGTCCAAACAATCTAAATCAATAGTGAAATACACCGGCACGCCGGCTTCCTTCAAACACTGCACTACATCAGCTAATCCATCAAATGAAAACCGGTGCATATCCGTATGTTCCTTTGCAAAGGTAAACTCTTCTCGGTCTCCGCTACGGATACAAAATTGATGAATACGACCATCTCCTACCAGCTCATGGCAACGGCGCATGACACAGGCATGGCTTAGCTTCGCCCCCAGATAATCCTCCCGCAAATCTGCATGGGCATCAAAATGAATAATGTGTAAATCCGGATATTTCTCAAAAACCGCTCTTACAGCTCCTAAAGTCACCAGATGCTCTCCGCCCAAAAGAATGGGCATTTTCCCATCCTCCAGAATCGTCCTTGTTCTTGCCTCGATATCCTCTAAGGCACTTACTGCACTTCCAAAGCAAAGCTCCAAATCTCCACTATCAAAAACCTTTGCATCCAATAAATCCTTGTCCTGGTAAGGACTGTAGGTCTCCAGTCCAAAGCTTTCGTGGCGGATAGCCGCTGAACCAAATCGTGCTCCCGGACGAAAGCTGGTAGTTGAATCGAAGGGGGCTCCAAAAAGCACCACTTCAGCTTCTTCATATTCGCAATCACACCCAATAAAAGTTTCTACATTTTTTTTTAACATCACTCTACCTCCTCTAACATTTTTTCCAGATATGCCGGCAGATAAAAAGCTCCCACATGCAGTTTTGTGGTATAATACTTGGTTCCCAGGTTCAGCTTCAACCACTTCTGTGCATCAAAATCATCAATGGGATGATACTTCTTACTGGCAAAGCCAAAAAGCCAGTAACCCGCTGCATAGGTAGGGATATGTGCCTGATACACCCGACTGATGGGAAAGGTATTGACAATGCGCTTATGGCTTCTTTGCATAGCCTCTGCATCATGCTTGTAAAATGGACTTCCCTGCTGGTTCACCATGATGCCGTCCTCACGGAGAGCATTGTAACAGATACCATAAAACTCCCTGGTAAAATATCCTTCTGAGGGTCCAAAGGGATCATTGGAATCCACAATAATCAAATCATATTCGTTCTTACAACGTCGAATAAAGCGTAATGCATTATTATAAAAAATATGTACTCTGCTATCGTCAAGACGACTGGCGTTTTCCGGCAGATATGCACGACATGCTTCTACTACCTGAGGGTCCATTTCCACTAAATCAATGCGCTTAATACTTTCATATCTGGTCAGCTCTTTCACCACGCCGCCGTCCCCGGCACCAATAACCAGTACATCCTGTATATTTGGATGCACGGACATGGGTACATGAGTAATCATTTCATCATAAATAAATTCATCCCGCTCCGTCAGCATTACATTCCCATCCAGCACTAATACCTTGCCAAACTCCGGTGTTTCGAAGATATCAATCTGCTGATAATCACTTTTCTGGGAATACAAATGCCTGTTTACCCGAATGCTGTGCTTTACATCCGGTGCATGATATTCACTAAACCATAACTCCACTTACTTTTCCTCCTTACACCAGTACATTTAAATGCTGTATTTCAGGGTCCTCCGGTCCTGTCATGGAACAACCCTTCACACGAGCATATTCTATATAATCCAAAATCTCCCTGGTTATCCTCTCTCCCGGTGCCAATATCGGAATCCCCGGGGGATAACACATAACAAATTCACTACAAACCAGACCTGCACTTTCCTCAATGGGCACGCTTTTTTTCTTTGCGTAAAAAGCTTCCTGAGGGCTGGATACCACCTCCGGGTCAATATACTCCTGACTTAAAAGTCCGCTACTGTCCTTCTGGAATCTGCGTTGTATCTCTGCCAAAGCACTTACCAGTCTCTCCAGCTCCTGTGGTCTGTCCCCAATAGACAGATAAGCCAAAATATTACCAATATCACCAAACTCAATCTGAATATCATACTCATCTCTCAAAATATCGTATACTTCAATGCCTGCCAAACCAATATCCCTGGTATGTACACTGAGCTTGGTGGGGTCAAAATCATAAATGGAGTTGCCATTTACCAGTTCCCTGCCAAAAGCATAATATCCTCCGATTTCATTGATTTCTTCTCTGGCATACTCTGCCATCTTTATAACCTTTTCAAAAACTTCCCGTCCCCGCAATGCCAGATTCCGTCTGCTGATATCCAAACTGGACATAAGCAGGTAGCTTCCTGAAGTGGTCTGTGTCAAATTAATGATCTGACGCACATGCCCCACATTCATATTGGGTCCTACCAAAAGCAGACTGGACTGGGTAAGACTGCCACCGCTTTTATGCATTGATACAGCAGCCATATCTGCCCCGGCCGCCATGGCAGACACAGGCATATTCTCTCCAAAATAAAAATGTGTTCCATGAGCTTCATCTGCCAGACAATACATGCCGGCATCATGAGCCATTTTTACAATGGCCCTGATATCACTGCAAATACCATAATAAGTAGGATTATTCACAAACACCGCCACTGCATCCGGATGCTTCTCAATAGCCCTGGCTACCTGTTCCCGTTGCATTCCCAAAGAGATTCCTAAGCGTTGGTCCACCTCCGGATTTACATATACCGGCACTGCTCCGCAAAGCACCAGAGCATTAATCACACTGCGGTGAACGTTACGAGGAAGTATGATTTTGTCCCCTCTTTTACAGGTAGAAAGAATCATACTCTGCACGGAACTGGTAGTTCCCCCCACCATTAAAAATGCATAGGCTGCTCCAAAGGCTTCTGCTGCCAACTTCTCTGCCTCCTGTATAACAGAAACCGGGTGACATAAATTGTCCAAAGGCTTCATACTATTCACATCAATGCTGACACACTTTTCGCCCAAGAACTCTGCCAGTTCAGGATTACCCCGTCCGTGCTTATGGCCCGGTACATCAAAGGGTACCACCCTCATTTGGCGAAAGGTCTGTAATGCTTCATAGATAGGTGCTTCATTTTGATTTAACATAAGGTTCCTCCCAAAAACAAAAAGCACAAGCTGTTCAACACAACTTGCGCTCCATTCATCTGCTTTTATCTATATTTCGGCAATAACATCGGTCACTTGGCCTGACTATTACTTTACCGCGTTAAAGTTTGCGAATGAATATATAGGATTTCAGAGTCTATATAGCAACAATACTTTTACTACTCTTATTGACCGTTTCACAAGTTTGTGCGTATGCACAAATACCAACCATAACTATTCAGAACCATTCGCAAAATCGCTGCTACGCAGCTTTACTTTTGCGAATGTATGGCTTCTCGCCATATGAATTTGCAAATACAGCTCTCTGTAAGCAAGCTTACTCGTGCTGCTCTTGCAAATTCGCATGGTTCTGAATAGTTACAACCAACTTATAAAATTTGAGCTTTTAACTCAATCAATAAGGCGGCAAGCCGCCAATCGGCAGTGGACCCGGCTGTCCGTATGGCCTCAACTCCTACCGGAGTGGTCCGTAAAAATTGCTTGGAAAGACTCTGCTTTAAGATTCATTCCACTCACATTTATAAATGATTTATAGAGAAATGTCAATGTTTTTTTGTCAACAATTTTCTAGAAAACGTTATCAATTTTATTTGACGAAATATCTCTATTATCGTACAATAAAATAATAATCCAAAACAAAATATACATACGTTAAGGAGGCCCTTTATGACAGAAAAAGAAAAAGCCGCAGCAGGCTATTTATACAATCCCAACTATGATATGGAGCTCCTTGTGGACCTCCACAAGTGTAACGATTTATGTCACGAATTCAATCAATTACGTCCTTCCCAGCGTGTAGAACAGGAAGCTTTGTTGAAACAAATCTTTGCTAAAATGGGACAAAAGGTTTGTATAAATACCCCCTTCTGGTGTGATTATGGATACAATACCACGGTAGGAAACCGTTTCTACGCCAATCATAACTGTCAGATACTGGATGGTGGTAAGGTAACCTTTGGTGACAATGTTTTTATTGCACCCAACTGTACCTTCACCACTGCGGAACATGCCTTAGATGTAGAACAGCGTAACGAAGGACTGGAAGTAGCTCTGCCCATTACTGTGGGTAACAATGTCTGGATTGGAGCCGGCACTATTGTACTGGGAGGTGTGACTATCGGAGACAATACGGTTATCGGTGCCGGAAGCGTAGTCACCAAGGATATTCCCTCTGGGGTAATCGCTGTGGGTGTTCCCTGCAGGATACTAAGGGAGATTACAGAAGAAGATAAACTGAAATATCCCAAATATGAAGGATAATACATATTATTGATTACGGAGGTGTTTTATGTCACAGAAGAAAGCCATTGCAGCACCCTTTACCAAGGGTATCAACTTTACCAACTGGCTGGAATACAAAAGAGCAGATTTGATTGACCCTGATTATTATACCAAGCAGGATTTTATGAATGCCAAGAAGCTGGGTTGCGACTGTATCCGCCTTCCCATCCATTTCGAAGAAATCTGTGAGGGCATTGCAGACTATACTATTCCGGAAAGTATCTTCTCTATCCTGGATAAGGTGGCTGCCTGGGCAGAGGAGTTGGAGCTTTATGTAATTTTTGATTTCCATAATGCAACCCACGCAGATTCCCAGACCTCTGCGGAGGTAGAGAATCTCCTGACTCCTTTATGGACTCAGATTGCCGACCGCTACAAGAACGCTTCCAAATACCTGATTTATGAGTTGATGAACGAGCCTCATGGTATCGAAGTTCCCCTTTGGAACGAAATCATCGGTCGTGTATTTAAAGTGGTTCGCAGTATTGACCCCAACCACTACATTATAGCCGGTGGTGCAGACTGGAACAGCTTCGCTGCCATGAAAACCTTACCTGATTTCCAGGATGATAAGGTGATTTATACCTTCCATTTTTATGATCCGCACACCTTTACCCATCAAGGTGCTTCCTGGTGCCATATGGAGCGTGTAATTCACATTCCATTCCCTTATGATGCGGCACGTATGCCTGCCCTTCCGGAGAATCCTACAGAGGAAGAAAAACAGAAATTTGCTGCTTATCCCGAACAGGGTACTGTAGAAAGAGTGGAAGAGTTTTTCGACCAGTATGTGGCTTTCAGCCAGGAACGTCAGGCTCCCGTATTCTGTGGTGAGTTCGGTTGCTTCGCACCATTTGCAGACCATGAGGATCGTGTGAACTGGTATACCATCGTTACCAACCTTTTAGAAGAGCGTGGTATTGCCCGCACCAGTTGGGATTATTATGGGGGCTTCGGTCCCTTCTCCATGGACCGCTTCAAATTAAGAGCGGCAGGTCAGGAATTCAAGCTTTCCTTCCCTGAGGATTTGGACATGGATATCGTAAAGGCTTTGGGACTGAATTGTGACTTGAAATAAATGTGTTGACAAATTCTCATGCAAGTGTTATTTTAAGAAAAATCAATTGTAAGGAGAACCCCATCAATGTTTGCAGCGTTAAAAGAGATGATTTTAACTGCATATGTCATTAAAGGCTTAGTGTCCATTATTAGATACGTGGATCATTTAAGTCTTATTTGTCATACGCAAACATTATATCCAAAGAGGTTTTGTATTTCATAAGATTATTTTAGTTATATAGAAACCATTCAGGAGCTGATGTTTGCAAAGTGCAGATATCAGCTCCTTTCGCATTTATGGAGGTACCCAACATGAGAATTGAGCGAGACAATAAAATCTTTGAATCCGTCGCCTACAGGAAGGATGAAAACCGCTTTTATAACATCAAGCTGAATTTCCCCAGTGAGGATTTGATTCTTTATAGTGATGAGGAAAGCTATGTGATTGCCAGAGGAGCGGAAAAGTATCCTACATGGATATGGACTGCCGATGACATTACTCCCAATCAGATGGACGAAGTGGCAGAGACTCTTGCCACAGTATTTTTCACTCTCGAAAAAAACAAGCTGACAGCCAAAAGAACATTTTACGAATATTTGGTGCAAAATAAGTTCCCCTATCTAAATGAAGAAGATTACTTTGAAATGGGCACTCTTGAGTGCCATAAACTGAAGGAGCCCCGCAAATGTGACGGTCAAATGGAGAAAGCTACCTTGGCTGATTTAGAAGTACTGGCTCAGTATTTCTATAATTCCTGCCTGGAAATGGATGGTGTAGACTCTATCACCATGGAACGTGCTCTTGAGAAAACAAAGGAGCGATTTGAATCCGGCACCTTCTTTGTCTGGCGCAACGCCACCGGAAAAGTGGTCTGTACTGCCACTTATCGTATTACCGGCAAACAAGCTAAAATCACTTCCGTCTACACACCCAAGGAAGACCGCAGAAAGGCCTATGCCACCAACTTGATTCATGATATGAGCGGACTTTTGCTTGATATGGGGCTGACACCTCTTTTGTACACAGACTACAACTATTCGGCCTCCAACACCGCCTACATCAATGCCGGCTATGAGGATACCGGTGTGTTGATCAATTTTTCCTGCCGGCCAAAAGCGAAT
Source organism: Lachnospiraceae bacterium (assembly GCA_017521605.1). Classification (GTDB taxonomy): domain Bacteria; phylum Bacillota; class Clostridia; order Lachnospirales; family Lachnospiraceae; genus Acetatifactor. The sequence continues at coordinate 16,022 of JAFXCD010000027.1, forward strand.
GATGCTGTGTCAGCTGTACAGCAAGCCAAGGAAAGCTTTAACCGGATATTGGCCAATCAAACCTATGCGGGAATTATTCGGGACGATAAGCATTTGAAGGTAATCATAGATCTGGCAAAGACAGGAAACTACGAAAGGATTCTGGATATCGGTACCGGAACTGGCTATCTGGCCTTCCCTTTAGCCAAGATGTATCCGGAGGCAAAAGTGTATGGCATCGATATCGCGGAAGCCATTATGGAGAAAAATCAGGAAATCGTGAAGGAAAGCGGTATTTCCAATCTGACCTTCCTTGCCTTTGATGGACTGGAATATCCCTTTGATGAGGAAAGCTTTGACTTGATTGTAAGCCGATATGCCTTCCATCATTTCCCCGAGGTAGAACTTTCGGTGAAACAAATGTACCGGCTTTTGAAAAAGGGTGGCAAGATACTGATTTCGGATCCTATGCGACATCCGGCTGATACAAAAGGTGTAATCGATGATTTTATGGGTATTAAGAAGGATGGACATATTCAGTTTTACTCGTCTGAGGAGTTGGAATCGCTGTTTCTCGGAGCCGGCTTTACAAAAGAAGTGCAGTCGATAACGGATATGAAATTCCCCTTTCCACCCAGCCAGAAGTATTTGGAGCTGTACGATAAGGTTTCTCAACAGGATAAAGCATATTATGATATCACCCGGGAAGAAAATACCGTATGGGTGAAAAACATCCAAGTAGGAAACACCCTGTTTGTGAAGCGGTAACTGCACACTTAGAACACAAAGGAGCAACTATCATGACCAATAAGAAAAATTTAGTTTGGCCGGATTATAAAAACTGTCTGGCAAATCTTCCCAATTCTATTTTAAAGTATTTTGGCCTACCTACCGTGGGAAGTACCCTCCCCTTGGCGGATCAGTATCTGCAGAAGGACTATAAGAATGTGGTACTGCTTTTGCTGGATGGAATGGGCAAGCACATTTTGGAGAATAATCTTGAGAAAACGGGGTTCTTCCGTAGCCACTTGGTCGGAACCTACCAGTCTGTATTTCTATCCACCACGGTAGCCGCTACCACCTCCGCCATGTCCGGATTGCAGCCCTGTGAACACAGCTGGCTGGGCTGGGAGTGCTATTATCCACAAGTAGATGAGAATGTTACGGTTTTTTTTAATACGATTCAAGGCACCGAGGAGCCGGTAGCGGATTATAACGTCCCTTGGACTGTGACTCCTTATAAAAGTGTAGTGAACAAAATGACTAAGGCCGGTGTTCAGGCTCATGCATGTGCCCCTTTTGCGGAGCCCTTTCCCCGGAGCTTTGAAGAAATCTGTGCCCACATCAAAACCCTGTGTAAACAGCCGGAGCGGAAATACATTTACGCCTATTGGAACCAGCCGGATGGCTTACTGCACCGTAATGGCTGTACCTCCTCAGTGGTAAAGGAGGAAATGAAACTACTGGAAGAGGCTGTGGAAAAGCTGACCGAGGGACTGGAGGACACCATCGTTTTCGTCACTGCAGACCATGGGCATATTGATACGGATTATGTTGTGTGGCAGGACTATCCGGCCCTTTGTGACTGTCTGATAAGACTCCCCTCTTTGGAGCCTCGAGTACTAAATTTCTTTGTCAAAGAAGGAAAACATGAATTCTTCGAGGCAGAGTTTAACAAAGTATTCGGAGATAAATTCCTCTTGATGCCTATGGAGGAAGTCATTGAAAAGAAGCTGTTTGGAACCGGCATCCCTCATGCCAATTTCCGTGCCATGCTGGGCGACTATCTGGCTATTGCAATCAGTGACCTTTCCATTTATTATAATGAGGAGAGATGGGTATCCATGCACGGCAGTGTGACAGAAGCAGAAATGCTGATACCACTGATAGTATTAGCTAAACATAAGGGGGACCTACCATGAAATTCGAACCCAAAACAATCATATTAAAAGATGGAAGAAGTTGCACCTTGCGCCCCACTCATCCCGATGATGCGGCAGAAATGATAGCCTATATGAAGCAGATTGCGGAAGAAACCCGCTTTACACTACGTACCCCCGAGGAGGTTACTTATACCTTAGAGCAGGAGCGCGAAATCCTGGGCCACTTATTGGAGGACAATGGTTCTGTGATGATGCTGGCTGAGGTAGACGGTCAGGTGGCCGGTAACTGCAGTATCAGTGGTATGGGCTATAAGAGCCGTGTTTTGCATCGCTGTAGTCTGGCCATCGCCCTGAAGAAGGACTTCTGGAACCTTGGCATCGGCTTTGCCATGATTACCTATCTGACAGAATTGGCAAGACAAATCGGTTTCGAGCAAATAGAACTGGATGTAGTGTCCGATAATGAACGTGGTATAAAGCTCTATGAGAAATGCGGCTTTGTGGAAACCGGCAAGCGACTTCGTGCCATGAAATACAATGACGGCACTTATGCCGATGAAACCATTATGAGCAAGTTGCTTAAGTAAAGGAGACCTGCAATTTGATTGGTCTCATCCTCATGGAAATCCATATTCCATACAATCCTTTTATACAATAATAAAGGACGGGCATCTTTAGGATGTCCGTTTTTATTTGACGAAATGCTTTCCGTCTAGTACAATATATGATAACACAAAATACGTTTTCCGCCCATAAGGGCAGATTGGAATGCCTATGAAAACTGTCATAAAGTCGAAAGAAGCCTTATCTTTACAACATGAAGAAGAGCTTACTGCTAACAAATATGTAATGCACTGTTTTATGGTTATGATGCTTTTATATAGCCTTGGCTTTTTCTTAAATTTGTTTGATGTATTTATTGTTGACTCCAAACTTATGTTAGCCGGTTATTTGCCTTCCATGGCAACTTATTTTTTTGTGCTTATTATTACGAAATTTATTCCCCTCTCTGACAGAAGATCCAAATACTTTATTCTGTTTAGTATCATATTGGTTTTTACATTAATAGGTATCTCTCTCACCTACCATACTGTCCTGATTTCCCTGATGCCCTTTTTATATGCTGCCCTGTATTCCTCCAAAAAAGTTATGCGTTATGTGTACTTCCTGGTGGTTTGCAGTACCTTTGCCTGTGTATATGGGGGCTATTATTTAGGCCTTTGTGATGCCAACATGGCATTATTGACTTATAGTACATTAAAATCCCACACTATGGGCAATCAGTTTACTTTAACCACTGTTGCCACTACCCCGATGAACTTATTCCTTTACTTTATTGTACCCCGTTGTCTGATTTACATAGCCTGTTCTGCAGTCTGTAGCAGCCTGTATAATATCCTAAGTAACAGTCTTGAAAAAGCACATCTTACTGATGAACTGAAGAAAGCCAAGGATGAGGCAGAAAAAGCCAAAGAAGAAGCGGAAGCAGCCAACCAAGCCAAGTCCCTGTTTTTAGCCAAGATTTCTCATGAAATCCGTACTCCTGTTAACGCTATCCTTGGTATGAGTGAAATGATTTTCCGTGAAAGCAATGATTCTCAGATTCGTCATTATGCCCACGATGCGAAGGACTCCTCCTTAGCCATGCTGAATATTATTAACGATCTTCTGGATACAACCAAGCTGGAAGCCGGTATGATGGAACTTACATCAGTCAATTATCACATGGGAAGCCTTTTAAACGATATTTATAATATGATTCATGTTAAAGCCAAGGAGAAGGGTCTGGAGCTTCTATTTGAAGTATCTCCCTCTCTCCCCAGTGAATTTTTTGGTGATGACAAGCGTCTGCGTCAGGTATTAACAAATTTGCTTACCAATGCAGTTAAATATACAAATACCGGAACGATTACTCTGCTTGTAAGCAGCACAGAAGAACAGGGGCAAGCCAGGCTGTTCTTTCGCGTATCTGACACAGGTATTGGCATCAAGGAAGAGGATATTGACAAAATATATGAAGCCTTTCGCCGCTTCGATCTATCACAGAATCGTAATGTGGAAGGTACCGGTCTGGGCATGAATATTGTGCAGCAGATTCTCAAATTAATGGATAGCAAGCTTGAAATTAAAAGTACTTATGGTGTCGGCAGTGAATTTTCTTTTTATATTACTCAGCCCATTGTAAATGTCGCGCCCTTAGAGGATTTTCGAAAAATGCGACCGAATGCAGACTGGGATCTGCCTTATCAGATCAATTATACTGCTCCCGGTGCCAAAATACTTGTGGTGGATGACAATCAAATAAATTTAAAGGTAATTTGCAACTTATTAAAACAAAGTCTTATACAGGTAACTACCGCCACCAGCGGAAAGGAATGTTTAAACCTTCTTTCACAAAACTCCTATCACCTGATCTTTTTGGATCATATGATGCCTGAAATGGATGGTTTGGCAACCTATCATGCTATAAAGAATCAGCATTTAGCAACCGATATTCCTATTATTATGCTTACAGCCAATGCTATCATAGGAAGTCGGGAACGATACTTTCAGGAAGGCTTCCATGACTTTCTGTCCAAGCCCATTCTGCCCGAGAAATTGGACCAACTGATTTTAAAATACTTACCCGAAAAATACATCCTTAGTAAAACGAACTCTCAAGAGGTTTCATTAAAAGAAAATAGTCCCTCCACTTCACCCTTTGAGCGTTTATGTGTGCTTTTGCCGGAAATCGATACTTCTACCGGGTTGGCCACCTGTAGTGGAGACACCTCATTTTATATGGAGCTATTACAAGATTTCATTGTATTACCCATTAAAGCGGAACTACATAATTTTCTGGAACAGTTGGATGCTGCAAATTACTGCATCCGCGTCCATGGTTTCAAAAGTAGTGCGTATTCCATCGGTGCAAAAGCTCTGGGTGATTTAGCTTATCAATTAGAGCAACTTAGCCGGGAATCTTCCTGGGAATCCATACCTACATTACAAACAGAGCTTTTTAAACAGTATGACCACATTTGTTCAATTATAAGATCGTTGAATAACTAATTTTACTTCGGGCTACTTATGCTCAAGGAGGTTTTTATGATAAGTTGGTTTTATTTAATTGTATTCCTTTTATCCCTATATATGTTTGCCTCTTTTATCATCAATAACAAAAAGATAGATTCCTTACTTATGCTGTTTGCATTGATGGTTGTTATAAATTGTGCCGGATACTATTTCATATATAGTTCAAAAACCTTAGAACTGGCCATATTCTCCAGCAAGATTGTGTATGTAGGCGGTTGTTTTGCACCTTTATTTACTGTTCTGCTTTTATGCCGACTTTGTAATATGAAAATGCCAGTACCTTTGATTATTTTTCTGACACTGTTCTCTTCCACGGTTTGGGCTTTTGTATTAACCATTGGCAAATCAGATATCTATTACAAGAATGTGGAATGGATTTCTGAAAAGGGATACAGTTACTTAGTCAAGGATTATGGCCCGGCTCACGCCTTATATCCTTTGATGATTGCAATTTATGGAATGTTTATTATCTACTATACAATATATGCCTTTCGAAAACGGGAAGAAGTATCGATTCAAGTCATTCTTACTATTGGTGGTACCGGTACTGCGGTAATATCCATGTATATATTAGAAAAAATACTACATCTGAATGTGGCTCTGGCTCCTTTAGGCTATCTTTTTGGTCTGGGACTTATATCTAAATATTATGCCCGCATCAACATGTACGATTTATCCTCTAATCTGGCAGTTTCCATGGACAAAATGGAAGACTACGCTTACTTAATTTTTGATAACCAATATCGTTATTTTCATGCTAATGCACTGGCCAAGGAATTGTTCCCTGAAATCAGGGAGTGGAAAATAGACCAGCCTGTTCCTGAATCTGATAGTTATTTATATCAAACCATTGTACAATACTTAATGAATTAGAAGAATAGAGACAGTGGTAAGCGTACCATAAATGTGAATTATCGCTACTTCAAATTAAATATTCGCACTATATCCTATGGTCGCAAAAAAGATGTCGGCTTTTTGTTGGAATTATCTGACTGTACCTCTGAGCAAAAGTATTATACATTTATGGAAGAATATAATGTCAGTATAGAGCAAGAAATAGCTGTCAAAACAGGGGAGCTACTAAAACAACAGCAACAGACCAAGGAATTCTTTTTACAAACTGTAATTGCTCTTAGTGAAGCGGTGGATGCCAAGGATCGCTACACCAGTGGTCACTCACGACGTGTAGCAGAATACTCCCGCAAAATAGCTGCCCGTATGGGTAAAAACAAAGATGAACTGGATGATATCTATTATACCGGCCTCCTACACGATATCGGTAAAATACGTATCCCTGTGGATATCATTAATAAGCCCGGTAAACTTACCGATGATGAATACAATATAATAAAAATTCATCCAGTAACCGGTTACCATATTTTACGTAGCATCTCTGAAAACAACTCTCTTGCCATTGCTGCCAAATATCATCATGAGCGCTATGATGGCAAAGGATATCCCAATGGCTTAAGTGGAACAAATATACCGGAGATTGCCCGTATTCTTTGTGTTGCCGATTCCTATGATGCTATGACCAGTACCCGCAGTTATCGTAATGCACTTCCGCAGGAGGTAGTACGCAAGGAAATCGAAAAGGGAAGAGGGACCCAGTTCGACCCTTATATTGCAGATATTATGCTAAAAATGATGGATGAAGATACCAATTATCTTATGCGTCAAACCAATTCATTGAATCATCATATTCTGGTTGTAGATGATGACAGCATGAATCATAAGATTATTTCTCATATCATGCAAGAAGAACCGGAATACAAGCTGTTTTTTACAAACAGTGGGCAAAATGCTTTAGAACGAATGAAGGTACATTTTTACGATTTGATTCTTCTGGATGTAAAAATGGCTGATATGGATGGTTTGGAAACCCTTCGCCGCATCCGTGAATTTTCTGATGTTCCGGTAGTCTTGATGACAGGAGACAAAACCCTGGATACCTCTTCCGATTTTGCCAAATTGGGATGTGATGATTATATTACCAAACCCTTCCTTCCCCTGCTTCTAAAAGAAGTAATTCATAACATGACCAAAAAATCAAATACCTAACTGCAACATAGCAGGGAGCATATCACCGAAAGATGATATGCTCCCTGCTTTCCTTACATTATTCATTCTCTTCCTTAGGATTCACATGTACCATAATATGCTTTACCTTAGGGAAGTTCTGCTCAATCCGTTCATGAACATCTTCTGCGATATTGTGGGCTTCTCTCAGAGTATATTCCCCATTCACCTGTATCTCCACATCTACATATATCTTATTACCAAAAATACGTGTCTGCAGCATATCAATGTCCAGTACCTCCTCATGTTCCATAACACAATCTCGTATCTGCGCTTCTGTTTCCTCATCGCAGGCATGGTCCACCATCTTATCCATAGCATCCTTAAAAATTTCAAACGCAGCCTTCAGAATAAAGAAAAAGATTACCAGACTGGCCACGGAATCCATCACCGGGTAGCCCATTCTGGCACCACCTATACCTACCAGTGCACCGATGGAAGAAAAAGCATCTGAACGATGATGCCAGGCATCTGCCAGTAATGCCCCGGAATCAATCTTTTTGGCATAATATCTGGTATACCAGTACATAGCTTCCTTGATCACAATAGATATAATTGCTGCAATCAGTGCTAACATGCCCGGGACCTGCAATGTTTCATAATCACCACTGATAATATTTTTAAAAGCACCGGCTCCAATACTAAATCCTGTCATAAAGAGAATCATAGACAGCACAATAGCAGCTACGCACTCTAACCTCTCGTGCCCATAAGGGTGTTCCTTATCCGACTCCTTAGTCGACATTCGGATACCTATTATCACAACAAAGGTACTAAACACATCCGATGCAGAGTGTATGGCATCACTGAGCATTGCACCGGAATGAGCGATAATACCTGCCAGAAGCTTAAATATAGACAAAATCACATTGCCGATAATTGTTATCACCGATACGCGATTCGCCACCTTCTGAAAATCATTGTTTTCTGTTGTTTTGTTTTTTACTGCCTTGTCTTCCATATTCGTTACCTCCAAATTAAGATAGCTCTATGGCACTCATTTTGTGGGTATACGTTTCCGAGCCCATTCGCATGGCTCTGAAACGTAAACAAAAAACACCCACGAATCAGTATAGCAACTACTGTCCCGTGGATGTTTGATATCAATTCCACTGTCACCTCTGTGACCCGACTCCATGACTTACGTCACGGTCTGCTCAGTTTGTACTGTAGATTATATGCAGTGCAAAGAGTTCTTGTAGGATATCATATGTTTATAAACTTGTCAAGATTCTTAAATATTTATGACTCTGCAAACAACAGCTTCGTATATTCTTCCTTAGGATTGGTAAACAATACTTCCTTATCTCCGATTTCCACGATTTTACCATCCTTCATTACCATAATACGGTCGCTCATCTTGTAGATGACATTGATATCATGGGAAATGAATAAATAAGACAACTGCAGTTCCTCCTGAAGCTTCTGCATAAGCTCCATAATCTGCGCCTGAATAGTCACATCTAACGCTGATACCGGTTCATCTGCAATAACCAGTCCCGGGCGGGTAATTAATGCCTGACCAATACTGATACGCTGGCGTTGTCCGCCGGACAGCTGGGATGGCCATCTATGGAAATATTTCTCCGGCATTCCGATTTTCTGTAACATATCGTAGGCCGCTGCCTTCATATCTGCATCTGTCATCTTCTGTGTGGGATCTAGTTTGCCCGCTGCCCGCAAAGGCTCTTGCAAAAGCCAGCCTATAGTCTTAGCCGGATTCAAACTACTGTAAGGATCCTGAAATACCATCTGAGGACGTACGGAATAATGCTTTACATCACCCTCTACCAGCTTATTCATACCTAAGATTGCTTTACAAAGGGAGGTCTTGCCACATCCGCTCTCGCCTACCAGACCAAGAGTTTCGCCCTTTTCCAGATAGAAAGTAGCATTTTCTACCACACACCGTTTCTTTTTCTGTCCAAATAAGCTGTTACTACCTTCCTGATAGTATACATTCAGGTCCCGAACCTCTAATATATTTACACTTGCTTCCTCTTCTGTTTCCGGTGCATCCTCCTTCTCCTTTACACGGGAAGGTACTGCCTCAATCAGCTTACGAGTATAAGCTTCCTTGGGATTCCCAAATACTTCCTCTGTCGGTCCGATTTCCACCAGCTTACCATCCTTCATAACCGCAATTCGGTTACAAATCCTTCTGGCCAGATTCAAATCATGGGTAATGAAAAGCATAGATGTTTTCTGCTCTTTATTGATATTGCGAAGCACCTGAATAATCTGGTTCTGTACACGTACATCCAAGGCTGTGGTAGGCTCATCTGCAATCAGAAGCTCCGGCTTCAGAATAATCGCCATGGCAATCATAACACGCTGACGCATACCACCGGACAACTGATGAGGATAGCTGTCATAGACCTTTTCCACATCTTTAAGACCCACACTTTTGAAAGCCTCCAGCACCTTGTCATAACGCTCCTGTGCCTCCATATGAGTATGAAGCACCAATACCTCATCCACCTGTCCTCCCACCTTTTGGGTAGGATTCAGAGAGGTCATAGGCTCCTGAAATACCATAGACATCCGATTGCCCTGTGCTTTACGCAAATGGTCCTTGTCCTGCGCCAGACCGTCCTTAATCAACCAGTCCTCACCCATACGAATACTGCCGCCCTTGATGGTAGCTTCTGAGGATAAAAGCCCCATGATGGACAGCGCCGTCACAGACTTTCCTGAACCGGACTCTCCTACGATACCCAGTATCTCCCCATCATAAATTTCCAAATTCAGTTGATTTACAGCCAATGTTTCATCAAAGGCCACGGAAAGGTTTTCAATCTTAATCATTCCTGTAACCTCCTGATTCCTTCACTCAGCAGTGAAAATCCAAGTACAATCCAAACAATGGCAAGACCCGGAGACAATGCATACCAGGGAGCTGTCATCAGATACCCCTGGGCATCAGAAAGCATCTTACCCAGGCTGGCTTCCGGAGGCTGTACTCCGATACCCAGATAGCTCATACCGGACTCTGCCAGTATGGCATTGTTAAATCCAATCATCACAGATGCCCAAAAAACCGAAAAAATATTAGGCAATATATGAATAAACAAAATACGAATATGACCCACACCCATCAGACGGGCACGCTTAATATAATCCGCATCACGCAGCTTGATAAACTCACTTCGTACAATACGCACATAGCTGGGAGTAAACACAATGGCTAGGGAAATAATCAGATTGTGGTTGCCACTACCCATCAGGGTAATCATCACCAATCCCAGTAAAATACTGGGAAATCCATTGATGGCATCAGTAAGACGCATTACCACTTCATCTACAATACCGCCAAAATAACCGGTCAATGCACCGATTACGATACCGGCCGCACCGGAGCAAATTACCACCAGGGTACTGATGAACACGGTGGTACCCACCCCCTTCATCACGCGGGAAAAAATATCCCTGCCGAAATTATCCGTACCGAATAAGTGACGGAAGGAAGGTGCCTGAAATCGCTCTGCCGCAGACATTTCCGTAGTACTGTAAGGAGTCCAGAAATACCCTACCAATGCCAAAAGCAGTATCATCAGAGTCATCACCAGACCTGCCCAAAAATATCGGTTCCCTTTGAAATTTTTCAAAAAATCCTTAATCAATGCTTTCATACGTTTCCCCGACAGCAACTTGTTTACGTGCAACTATTTACTACTGATTCTGGGATCAATCACTCTATAGAGGATATCCACCACAAAATAAACAAAAATAACTACAAAAGTAATATATAAAATCAGGATTTGTACCACCGGAAAATCTCTGGTGGATACAGAGCTGATAAGCAGTCTGCCCACGCCCGGCAAACCAAATACCTGCTCAACAACAATACTTCCTGCAATAATCTCCGCTATAATCATGCCTAAGAAGGTAACTACCGGCATCATTGCATTACGCAGTACATGACCGTACATAACACGACGCTTTGAACAGCCCTTACTGTATGCAGTTCTTACATAATCCGCATCCATCTCCGTCAGCATGGAGTTTCTTAAAAATCTGGCAGTCATGGCTATCTTTGGGATTGCAATGGAGATGGCAGGGAACAATAAATAGCCCAAAAATCCCCAGAAATCTTTATGATAGCTTACATAGCCGCCCGGTACAAACCATTTCAGGAAAATACCAAAAAAGTATGTGACCAAAATACCCAGAAAGAAAGAAGGAATAGCCATGGCAGTCTGGGTACCGATACCCATCAACACATCCAGGACTTTACTTTTGCTTCTGGCCCATAAAACACCCAAGGGTATGGATAATACAACAATCAAAATCAATGAAATGGCTGCCAACCAAAGTGTCACCGGCAGTTTGTCACCGATAAGCTCTGCTACCGGCATCATCTCATTCATATTCTTGGAATAGCGGTAGCTGACACCCAAGTCGCCCTGCAGCACCCCGCCCATCCAGCTGAAATAACGCTGCACAGGGGGCTGGTTCAGTCCCAGCTCCTCCCGTAGCTGCGCTTCTCTTTCCGGTGTGGACTCCGTACCAAGTATGGAGGTCACCACGTCACCGGGTATAATCTGAAAGGCAATAAACGCAGCCACAGAAACAATAAACAATGTCATAATGAGAGTGATAAATTTTTTTCCAAAATATTTCATGACTGCTGTTCCTTTCTTCTATCTCTTATTTTGTGTGATTGTAATATACAGTACTCATGTCCTGTACATAGACAGGGTAGAATTTATATCCGCCCAAATCCCTTTTCATAGCGATGGTGATAGGAGGAACCTGTATAAATGCGGTTCCTGCATCCTTTACCAGCATCTCCTGAAGCTGGCTATAATACTTTGCCTTTTCCTTCAAATCCAAGCTTGCTTGTGCTTTCAGGAATACTTCATCATATTCGGCATTCTTGAAATTGATGAAATTCTTGGAAGATTCGCTCTGGAAACGATTCAGCAAATAACCGGGCGTCATGTCGCAGGTAATACCACAGATAGTAGACTCATACTGACGTCCCTGATAGCACTCTGTCAACCAGGTGTTCCATTCAACAGCATTGATCTTGGCATTGATTCCTGCTGCCTTTAACTGCTCTACAACCACCTCTGCGGTCTGCATGTGGTAAGCGTAGTTGGAAGGCACGGTAATCTCCAAATCAAAGCCGTTAGGATAGCCTGCCTCAGTCAACAACTGCTTTGCCTTTTCCAGATTAGCAGTGGTGCCATACACATCATTTAGCTCCACGTAGTAATCCTTCAGGGAAGGAAGCATTGCAGAACCAACCAGCATAGCATTTCCGCCTGCCACAAAACCGTTGATGGAATCCTTGTCCAATGCGTAGCAGATGGCCTGACGTACTCTTACATCAGTCAAAGGCTCCACTGCATTGTTTAAGAATAATGCCTGCACCACATCGGAAGGTGCGGACAGAATCTGGAAGGAACCCTTCAGCTCGTTAGCCTGGGAGTCGGTCAGATATGGGTAAATATCAATGGAGCCACCCTGCAGATTTAATAAAGCGGTGTCCGGACTGTTAATAATTCTGAACTCTACTTTATCCAGATAAGGGAGTCCCTCCTGCCAGTAATTTGCATTCTTGGCAACAATGATACCCTCCTGGGGTGCGTAGGAAACAAAAGAAAACGGTCCTGTACCAACGGGGTCTGCGTTTGCGTCTTCTCCACTACCCTTAGGGATGATAGCCGCTACAAAGCTGTAAATCAACTCTGTATTTGCACTGCCCACTGTTACCTGAACCGTCTTAGAATCTACAATATCTACACTTGTAATCGCACTTAAGGCTGAAATCAGCGGTGTTCCGTCCAAAAGTCCGGAAGCTCTTTCCAGTGAATACTCCACATCTTCAGCGGTCACTACATTGCCATTATGGAACTTAATGTTCTCTCTAAGGGTAAATGTATACACCAGACCATCCTCTGAAATGCTATAATCACTTGCCACTGCATTGATCAAATTACCATTCTCGTCCGGCTTCACTAAGCCTTCGAAAATGTTAAACAGAATCTCCTTAGTTCCTGCCGCGGTTGCTTTATGTGGGTCAAGACTATCAATATCCTGTTGTATGCCTACAACAACGGAGCCGCCATATACCGGCTCCTTAGAGGAATTATCCCCCGAAGACTCCCCAGTACCACCTGCGCATCCGCTCAGTGTGGTCATTAATAGAAATGCCATAAGTAAGTAGCTCGTTAGCTTTTTTCTCATGTTACTATTCTCCTCTTCGATAAATAAACCTCTCACTATTCAATTGTCGTTATTATTTTAACATACTTTTTTCATATTTCAATGTTTTTTATTAAATACAATGAAAAACTTTGTCATCGTAGAAGGGCACTTACACATGACCGGCTATGCTCTTGTTCTGGAGTTCTTCCATAATGTGGAAATAACTAAACGTAAAAACGCTGAAGTCTCAAACTTCAGCGTTTTCTTCTTACATTATCTAAGTTCTGCTTCCCAGATATTTTTACTATCTAAATACATCCTATTGCCGTATGCAACAAAAACCTCTGAGCTGCTGTCACATACAAAATAAGACATAATCGGTTTCTCTCCAAACAAATTGACTTCATCTGCTTCAATAATAGCCACAACATAACCCAAAGTATCTGAAAACTTTATTGAAGTATATTTGAATATCTTGTCCAAAATATCACAACACTTCGTCGTTGTCAAGTAATGAAGCGCCATTATACATGTGCTCCTTTCGTATCTGCTTATGCAATATTATTTTCTTTAGTGTAGCATTTACACAATAAATGGTTTGACAAATATTATCTCTCTTATATATAGACAGTTGTCCAAAATAGTTTTATCATATGGAATAACAGAAATAAAGTTATCTATTCCATCACGAAAAATGGAAAAAATTGTAATATTTTTTGAAAGGAAAACAATCATGGAGAAACGCGGAAAACAAATTATTGAAGCATGTTTACAGGAAAAGAGTAAAAATCCTGTCGACATTTTTAATAATATCGCACAACTGGATTTTATCAGAATACATGGTCCGGAACATCATGTGTTGGATGGAGCAGCTCTATTGACTGCATTTTATAACGCAGGTGGTAACATTGATTTGCCCAATAGTTTAAACGAACTTATGAAAAGAGGATTACAAATGCCGGGAGCCACCTGTGGTATGTGGGGTGTCTGCGGTGCCGTAAGTTCTATGGGTGCTGCACTTTCAATCATTGACGGAACGGGTCCATTGAGTACTGAAGCTTCATGGGGAAAACACATGGAATTCACCTCTAAAGCATTACATAGTCTGTCAAAAACAGGGGGACCGAGATGCTGCAAGAGAGATGCTTTTTTAAGCTTTCAGGAAGCTATCCAATATATAAATGAAAACTATGATATGGAATTGCAAAACAAAAGAATTGAATGTTCTTTTAGTGAAAAAAACGAGCAATGCCTCAATGAAAAGTGTCCGTTTTATAAAAAGCCAAAGAAAAAAGTAGCCTTTATATGCGTTCATAATTCTTGTAGAAGCCAGATTGCAGAGGCATTGGGAAAACATTTGGCATCGGATGTTTTTGTGTCGTTTTCGGCAGGAACAGAAACAAAACCACAGATTAATCAGGATGCTGTCCGTATTATGAAAGAATTATATGGGATTGATATGGAACAGACGCAGTATTCAAAATTGATTTCTGATATTCCAAACCCGGATATAGCAATATCAATGGGCTGTAATGTTAGATGCCCGTTCATTGGCAGAGCCTTTGATGATAATTGGGAATTGGAAGACCCTACCGGAAAATCAGATGAAGAGTTTCAGATTATCATTAAAAAAATAGAAGAAAAAATTTTACAGTTAAAGAATTGCTACTCTCACTACCCTATTGGGCATGAGGTTGAGAACAGAGTAGAATGAAAAAGGATGTACCTTTTGAATTTGATGAACACGTTAAAGAAGAGCACACTATGGATTTTATGGGGAAAATCAATTAGATTTTTCTCAAAACTATATGCTTTATGAAGTCCAAGAAGATGCCGAGAACAATCCTATCGTTATGTATATGAAAGATGATACAGAATACGCTATTGCCGCACATTATTTTTCCAATCGATTGACGAAGAAGTAAGTATATAAGAATCATTGAGGAGGAAACCAAGAAAATGTATTTATACCACTATTACGAGAAAGAAATCGGTCCCTTTAAGAATCTTTCGGAATTACCCCGGGAAGAGGCCAACGAAGTGATGAGGTACATCAAGGAGACCAGGCCCCATGTTCAGTGTGCCTCAAGAGATGAAGACTATATGTTTCGGCGCAGGATGTATGAGGATATTCTGCGAAAAGAATTCATAAAAAAAGGTGGAATTATTGAACGGGAAGTGCCGCACTACATGGTGGTGGAGCATAGCCCGTGGCTCACTACATGGTTTGAAAACAGTGCTTTTCTTAGAATTCCGATTGAGGAGTTTGATTTACGGACTGTATCCTTTACTTACGGAGATTCCTTTCCAACCTTCAGCCCATGGCCGCGGGACGATGATTGGAAGGAATACCGCCGCAAGTTATATACCTACGATGAGATACTGGAAATAATCAAGAAATATGACCTGCCACAGAAATGGAACGATGACGGCAAGCACGGTCCGGAACGGTATGTGGAAGCACATATTTGGAGCGATAAGACCATCGGGAAGTATCGGCAAATGAAAGAAAATGATATAAACTTCAATATTCGATAAATATGAGTATTGGCGATGTTCTCACAAAGACAGGTTTATGTAAGCAGTGGCAGGTTCTATATGTCGGACCATTATAGGAATTTTAAGTAGAAAGAAGATTGATTGGATTGATGAACATGCTATGGAGAATCCAGGGCTAATCGAAATGTCAAAGCAAATCGGTTACTCGCCATACTACTGCTCGGAACAATTTCACCGCGTTGCAGGTATTACCATTAAGGATTATATGGCACGGCGC
>JAFXCD010000121.1 GCA_017521605.1 Lachnospiraceae bacterium
ATTTCAGGACTTGTTAAGTCATTGATTGCTACTACTTCATAACCTTCTGCATCAAACATCTGTCTGAATGCAAGACGACCAATACGGCCAAAACCATTGATTGCTACTTTTACTGCCATTTTAGTTTCCTCCTAAAATATAATGAATTTTATATTTTTTGACGTACTCACCTATTATTCGTCCAAAACTATACGCGAGATTGTCAAAATTTTATCAGCAGTCTTATTTTACCTAATTCCTGCGCATAATTCAAGATGTAAATCAAAAATATTTTTAATTTTGGTTGATTTTTACATTTTCTTTATTTTTCAGGGTTTTTTTCGTACATTTTACTAAAAATGCTCTTTCGAAGTCCCACTCTTATCATGAAAACATTGCAGTTTTTCCTCAAGTACTATATACTGAACAGGTATACTAAAATTGTCGTCCGGCGTCGACAATTACAAGAATTGCTTTGCAATTCTTCTTAACTCCCACTACTGTACTCGCACAATTTCCTATGATATTAAAGAAAGTGAGGAATACTCATGCCCATTACAGCAGATTTTCATATGCACTCTTCCTTCTCAGGAGACTCCGATACTCCCATGGAAAAGATGATTTTAAAAGGTATCGAGCTGGGACTGACCCATATGTGTTTTACGGAGCATAATGACTTTGATTTCCCGGTTACGGAAGAAACTCCGGAAGGCATATTTGACTTAAATCCCGATGCTTATCTGTTTGATTTACTAAAATACCGTCAAAAATATGAAGACCGTATCAACATTCTATTCGGTATGGAATTAGGCTTACAACCTCATCTGTTTCGTCAGAACTCCATCCTGGCCAAGGGTTATGATTTTGACTTCATCATCGGCTCCTCCCATATTTGTAATAAAAAAGACCCTTACTATCCACCCTTCTACGAAGGACGAAGTGAAGAAGAAGCTTATCTGGAATATTTTGAATCTGTATTGGAAAACATTAAGAAATTCTCAAACTTTGACGTGTATGGTCATTTAGATTATGTAGTACGATATGGCCCTAATAAGGATCAAAACTACACCTTTGAGCACTATCAGGACATTTTGGACCCTATCCTGAAACAGTTAATTGAGAATGGCAAGGGAATTGAGTTAAATACCGGTGGTCTGAAAAATGGTCTAAAGGAATTTAATCCCTGTAGCGCCATCTTAAAACGTTATCGTGAATTTGGCGGAGAAATTATTACCCTTGGTTCCGATGCCCATGTGACTGATAATATTGCAGCACAATTTGAAAAAGCTGCGGATGTATTGAAGGATTGTGGTTTTAAATACTATACTATTTTTGAAAAGAGAGTTCCGGAATTCAAAAGATTCTAAACATAACAAACGGCACCGCCTATACGGTGCCGCTTCTTTATCTTAACTTTACATATTTTGGCATAATACAACAATCTTGTCCGGTGTGGTTTTAGCCGGTATACTCCTGGTTGAATTTGTATAACTAACCACCAAATCTTTATTAACCGGATTGCCTAAGAACTTCTGATTATTCGTGGTCACAACTTGTACCGTATCCTCCATCTCCAACTGCAAGGATACATCTGCACTTATAAGTTCCTCATCGAAATTGCCCACATAAACAAAACGTCCTTCCTGCTCAGGCACTATTACAACTGCACTGAACTGTGGCGGGAAAATAAGAGGTGCCGGTGCATCTGCCCGATAGTAAAAGGTTGCATTCATCCCTACCAGCAATTCCACATAATCCAGCACAAAGGTTGTAGGAGTCACCATGAAATTCACATAAGTTTCTCCTTCCCCTTCTACACCCATAAGCATCATACAGCCATATGCCTGCTGACTTCCATATCCCACAGGCTCAATGGACTTAATCCTTCCGGAAACACTCAAATAATGACTTCTTTCCGGCCTTTCAAATCTGTAATCCATAATCCATCTCTCCTCGAAAAACAACATCCATGTTACTATATGCTCTATTTCGACAAGGGATTACCAATATATTAGCCCCATCCTTAAATTTATGATGATATAATAGTGCCTCCACCCAGTACATACTCTCCATCGTAGAATACTACGGCCTGTCCCGGTGTAGCCGCCCTTACCGGTTGTTCAAAGCGGCATAACACTTTACCCTCCGGCAATTTTTCCAACATACAATACTCACCCTTATGATTATATCGTATCTTGGCAAAGGCTCTTCGAGGTTCCTTTAAATCCTCCATTCCCATGTAATTTACGTTGTCACAAAGCACCTCTGTAGTAAAAATGTCTTCATTCCTTCCGATTACCACTTCATTGGTTTCCGGGCGGATATCTACTACAAACACCCTCTCACCCATGGGCAAATCCAGGCCTCTTCTCTGTCCAATGGTATAATGGGTAATGCCTTTATGGGTACCCAAAACCTTGCCATCCACCGTCACAAAATTTCCCGGTGCGGGTACCCTGTCAGCTGCAATCCTTTCAATCAAAGCTGCATAGTCCCCATCCGGCACAAAACAGATATCCTGACTGTCTGCTTTATGGGCCACGGGAATTCCGGATTCTAACGCAATTTGGCGAATCTCTTCCTTCGTATACTCTCCCACGGGCATCAGGGTTTTTGCCAGCTGTTCCTGGGTCAGGTTATATAAAGCATAGGTCTGATCCTTTGCCGCAGTTACACTGTTTCGTATAGCCAGCCTGCCGTTTGGCATTCTGTCAATTCTGGCATAGTGACCGGTTGCTATATAATCTGCACCGATTTCCAGACTACGTTGCAAAAGAGACTCCCACTTTACATACCGATTGCAGGCGATACAAGGATTGGGTGTTCTGCCCTGCAGATACTCTTCCACAAAATAATCCATGACCCTGCACTTAAATTCATCCTTAAAATTCATAACATAATAAGGAATATCCAGATGCTCAGCCACCCTTCTGGCATCATCCACTGCACTGATGCCACAGCAACCACCATTTTCCTCCTGGGTAGCCACCTCTTCATCCTGCCATATCTGCATGGTTACACCAATTACATCATAACCTGCTTTTTTTAACAAATATGCCGCCACAGAGGAATCCACCCCTCCGGACATGCCTACCACTACTTTTTTCGCCATACTTAAACTCCTTATTCTACATCCTTTTCCTTCTTACGACGTGTCTTCAACCAGTTTACAAAGGCAATTAACAGTGTTCCACCTACTAAGACACCTGTGCAACCCCCCCATACCAACAAAATTATATATCCCAACAGTCCTTCCAATTCTGCCCAATAATTATTTTCCATATAAACATAAAAACAAACATATACTCCATAAGCCAGAATTGGTGGTAACATATGACGTGTCCCCAACCATCTTGCAAAAGCAATTAACAGTGTTCCACCTGCTGAGACACCAATACAACCGCCCCAAGCCAGCAGAATGATATATCCCAACAGTCCTTCCAATTCTGCCCAATAATTATTTTCCATATAAACATAAAAACAAACATATACTCCATAAGCCAATACTGCAGGCAACATTGTTAACAAAAGAAACCTTCCAAAACTAATATGATATTTTTTCGTCAAATGTTGTCTTGCTTTCTCTATTCCAAACAATATCAATATACCGTATACTACAAATCCCAACATGCTGCTTGGCAGATTAGTAAGTATAACAACACTCAATATCAGAGAAACTCCTATTGAACCTAAAATCCATTTTATTATCGTTTTTTTCTCCATCTAAACATCCCTCACAACACATTTATGTTTCAACAACCATATTACTCGTATTTTTCATGTTCTGTCAAATTAATCTTATGAATACTTTAGTATAAATGCCATAAATTATTGCATATGCTGTTTTTTATGTACCGGCAATAATCTATAAGAGGTAAGAAATGATAGAATCGCATACTAAACTCAAACATCTCATAACCAAACACCCTTTAATAACCGGTAGCTTCTTCCTAACTCTGGCAGGATTCATTTCCCGACTTATCGGCTTTTTTTACCGCATGTATTTGTCCCAGCTGTTTGGTGAAGAAGGTATGGGCATTTACCAATTAATCGGCCCGGTTATGGCTCTATCTTTTTCCTTGACCGCAGCGGGTTTCCAGACCTCCATCTCTAAATTTGTAGCCGAGCATACAGGCAATCCCGCTAATGGTCGTTCAAGCTTATACCGTCCTCTGCTTCTGGGACTTAGTATTTCCCTCCCATTGTCCATCTTATTAATGTTTCTCTTACAGAGAAATGCTCTTTTCATTGCCACACAATTTTTACAAGAGCCTCGCACTGCACCCTTGCTACGCATTCTGGCTCTTTCCCTGCCCTTAAGCGCTGCTCATGCCTGTATCAATGGTTTCTTTTATGGCTGTAAAAAAGCTGCCATACCTGCCATTTGCCAATTAACCGAGCAACTGTTTCGTGTTTTAAGTGTGTATATTATTGCAACCTTAGCACTTTTTCAAGGACACACCCCTGCATTAAATGTCACCTGTATCGGTATTCTTTTAGGAGAAGTTGCAGCCACACTTCTTTCAATTGTAACCATACTTTGGCATACCAAAAGACCCTTGTCTGCTACATATGATCTGAGTACCAACCAGCCCTTCACTACTGAAGGCAAGCACTTTACCTATGGCATGCTTTTAAGCATGGCCATCCCCTTAATAGCCAATCGTATTACCCTCAATCTTTTGCAAAGTATAGAGACCGTCTCTTTGCCTGCAAGATTACGTATGTATGGCTATGACCAATCCACTGCCCTCAGCGTTTATGGGGTATTAACCGGTATGGCATTTCCATTATTATTTTTCCCCAATGCCATAACCAATGCTTTCGCTGTATTATTACTACCACTCATATCCGAAAAAGTGGCTCTTGGCGACAAACCCGGTGTACGAAAGCTTACCATAAAAACCATCCGTTATTGCTCCCTGCTGGGCTTTTCCTGCATGTTTATTTTCCTACTGTTTGGTAACCAGTTAGGTTACATACTGTTTCACAGCCAGTTGGCCGGTATCTTTATACAAACCTTAAGCTTTATCTGCCCTTTTATGTATCTAAACAACACCCTCTCTGCCATACTGCAAGGTATGGGAAAGGTTATACCCCTCTTTTTTATTAATGTATCAGCACTGCTTTTACGCCTTGCTTTTATCTTTGCATTTGTACCATCCCATGGTATTAAAGGGTATTTGTGGGGATTGCTGGCAGGTCAGCTTTTTCAATGTACCATTTACCTTTTCACTATAAATCGTACCCAGAAACACTAATTTTTGCCAACCCATTTCAAAAATTGCTTGTCACATAGATTTCAGAGTGGTAAACTAATACAGTATTAGCAAAGATATGTTTAAAATGAATATACAATAAGGAGATTACCTATGAGTTTCGAATTTATCATGAAATTACCTACCCCGGATGAAATCAAGAAGAAATATGCCATGCCGGAAAAGCTTGCAGAAATTAAAGCGGCCCGTGATGCTGAAATTCGTGATGTGATTACCGGAAAGAGTAATAAATTTTTAGTAATTATCGGTCCCTGCTCTGCTGACAATGAAGATTCTGTCTGTGATTACATAAACCGCCTGGCCAAGGTAAACGACCAGGTCAAAGACAAAGTGATACTGATTCCCAGAATCTATACCAACAAGCCTCGAACCACCGGTGAGGGCTACAAGGGTATCGTACATCAGCCGGATCCCGAAAAGAAACCGGACTTTTTAGCAGGCCTGATTGCAATGAGAAAAATGCACATCCGTGCCATCGAAGAAAGTGGTTTGACCGCTGCGGATGAAATGCTCTATCCTGAAAACTATATGTATCTTTCCGATATCCTCTCCTATGTGGCTATTGGAGCACGTTCCGTAGAGGATCAACAGCATCGTTTGACAGTTAGCGGTTTTGATGTACCTGCCGGCATGAAAAATCCTACCAGTGGTGATTTCTCTGTTATGATGAATTCTGTATATGCTGCCCAGCATCCCCACTCTTTCATTTATCGTGGTTGGGAAGTAAATACTACCGGAAACGAACTGGCTCATACAGTATTACGTGGTGCTAACAATAAACATGGACAGAATATTCCCAACTATCATTATGAAGACTTAATGCGTCTCTATGAGATGTATGAGACCATGCAATTAAAGAATCCTGCTTGTATCATCGATGCAAACCACTCCAATTCCAGCAAACAATTCAAACAACAGATTCGAATTGTAAAGGAAGTAATGCACAGCAGAAAGTTATCTTCTGAAATCCATAAATTGGTAAAGGGTGTAATGATTGAAAGTTACATTGAAGAAGGCTGCCAAAAAGTGGGCGGCGGTGTTTATGGCAAATCCATTACAGACCCCTGCCTGGGTTGGGAAGACACAGAACGCCTGATTTATGATATTGCAAATTTTGAATAAACCATTAGAAAAAGGACGCATTCAAGCGTCCTTTTTTATCCTCTTGGATGAGTCCTTGCATATACTTCTCTGATTTGATTTGTATTAATCCTGGCATATTTCTGAGTTGTTGCAATATCCGAATGTCCCATCATCTCTTGAACACTCCTTAAATCCGCGCCATTTTCTACCAAGTGTGCTGCAAAAGAATGTCGCAATGTATGCGGAGTAATCTCTGACTCAATACCTGCCTGTCTGGCATAATATTTGATTATTTTCCAAAAGCCCTGACGACTCATGGGCTGACCCGAACAATTCACAAACAACTCTTCCGCTCCATAATGAACTAACAGTGCCTCCCTGCCTTTTTCCAAATATTGAAACAAGGTCTTTTTTGCAGTATTTCCAAAAGGAACCATACGTTCCTTATTCCCATCCCTACAAATAACATAGCCCATTTGCATATTAACATCTGAGGTTTTTAAACCAATAAGCTCGCTTACTCGGATACCGGTAGCATATAAAAGCTCAAGCATAGCACGATCACGCAAATCCTTAGGCTTATTTCCTTTGGGTTGCTCAATCAGCTTTACTGCATCATCCATACTCATAATCTCAGGCAGTTTCTTTTCCACCTTAGGTGCATGTAGCACTTCGGAGATATCTTTATCAACCAATTGTTCTTTAGTTAAATAATGGTAAAATGCCTTTAAGGAAGCAATATTTCTGGAAATGGTAGCCGCTTTAAACTTTTTCTTTTCCAAATACTCTATAAACAAAAGCAAATGCTGTGTTCTTACTTCTTTTATATCAGTAACTCCCTGTGTTCCCATGTAATCATCCCACTTAAGCAAATCCCTTTTATAGGACATAATTGTATTAGCAGATGTATTTTTTACATTATACAGATATTCTAAAAAATCAACAATCAGCCCTTCCATTTTTCTGCCCTTTCTTTTTTGGATTTCCCTAAACGCAAGAGAACAAGGCTAATTATACTGGGTTCTCATCTTAAATGCAATTGCCAAAATGCCCATTTTTATCAGTATTTTCAGTGTTTTTGAACAATGGTACAAGATAATGAAAAATTGACTTTTTCCACATACAATATATGGTATTACCAAATTCCAAAAAGCTGAATAATTTTTTCCATCAATGCCGGATTTATATAACACTCCACTAAACATCCTGCTACTACCAGTACTTCCATCAGCAATAACTGTACTATAAGTCTTCTTTCCGTTCTTCTTTGAACCTGCGTAATCCGAATACTCAATATAAAAGCCGGCACATATAACAAATATTGAGGAAATGCGGAACCCAAAATCAAAAATATGCCTCCCACACCATACCGAATCAATACAGTCCCCATAATGGTACCTATTCCCATTCCATACCAGGCACAACACACATATCCCGCTCCTTTTCCCAAATATGTAGTGGACATTAAAAACAATAGCGGAAGTATATAACAACGTTCTTTCAATATATAGAAAAATAGCTCTATTTTGTTTATACCCGGTACCCGAAACAGACTCAAAGTATTACGAGCCAGCACTCCCGATTGCATAACTTCATCCTTTCCCACCAACAAAATGCCTATGCAACTTAAGACAAAAACTCCACAAAAAAGGGACAGATGTGAAACCTCTGTCCTTTTTAAATAATTAACATTTTTCATACCGCCCTCCACAATACATAAGATTTCTTATGTATTGTATGCGGTTACATGTAATATCATGTCCTATTTATTTAATAATTTCTCTATACTTACCAGTTTAACACACAGCACAAATAAATTGGTAGCCATAGCCATTTCTTCCGGCGTAGGAAAAGAAGGTGCAATACGGATATTACTGTCTTTTGGATCATTTCCATAAGGATATGTTGCTCCTGCTCCGGTAAGAACAACACCTGCTTCTTTACACTTTGCTACGATTGCTTTTGCACAGCCTTCCATGGCATCAAAGGAGATAAAATATCCGCCATATGGCTTGGTCCAACTACCGATTCCCAATTCACCCAGCTCTTTTTCCAGCACATCTATAACTGCTTCGAACTTAGGACGCATCAAATCTGCATGCTTTCTCATATGCTCCTTCATACCTTGAATATCCTTAAAATAGCGTGCATGGCGAAGCTGATTGATTTTATCATGACCAATAGTCTGCACCGTCATCTGACTTTCAATAAATTCAATATTTTCCAAAGAAGAGGCTACTGCTGAAACTCCTGAACCCGGAAAACTCACCTTCGATGTGGAGGCAAACATGTATACCATATTTGGGTTACCTGCTTTTTCACACTCTTCCAAAATATTTAAAATTTCATCCTGCTTATCATCATATAGATGATGAATACAATATGCATTATCCCAGTAAATACGGAAATCTTCCGCTGCGGGCCTCAGATTTGCAAAACGTCTTACCACTTCATCAGAATAAGTAACACCGGTGGGGTTAGAATACTTTGGCACACACCAAATTCCCTTCACTGTCTCATCGTTGTTTACATACTGCTCCACCAAATCCATATCCGGACCATCCTCATAAAGAGGAATGTTAATCATCTCAATACCAAAATACTCAGTAATCTTGAAATGTCTGTCATATCCCGGAACCGGACACAGAAACTTCACCTTGTCTAATTTCGCCCATGGTGTAGAACCATTTACTCCCTTAGTCATGGAACGTGAAACGGTATCATACATAATATTTAAACTGGAATTACCGCAAACAACCACATTATCCTTTTTAACAGACATCATATCTGCCATAAGTCTTCTGCACTCACCAATTCCATCCAAATCACCATAATTACGTGTATCGTTTCCAAGTACCGTTTTCATATCAGATGCACTATTAATAACATCCAACATGGGCATAGATAAAACAAGCTGGGAAGCTCCTGGCTTACCTCTGGACATATCCAGCTTTAACCCTTTACTTTTTGCCTCATCATATTCTGCTGAAAGCTGTTCCTTTAACATCAAAAGCTCTTCTCTGGTTAATTCCTGATATTTCTTCATAATTCCTCCATAAAACAATTGGATAATCGTATACAATCATACATTTCACCATATGATACTACAAAAAACATTTTAGCACAAGAGGTAATTTATATATTTTTGTATGTTATACAAAAAAGAGGATACTGCTAAACTCACACAATTCCCTATAAAGTAAAAAAACCGTCATGCCTAAGCACAACGGTTTTTACTCTTATTAAATTTTCAGTCAATCGAACTGTAGTCAGGTATCACTTCGCGTAATCAACTACACGGGATTCGCGGATTACATTTACCTTAATCTGTCCCGGATATTCCATATCAGCTTCAATCTGCTTTGAAATATCACGTGCTAACAGAACCATATCAGCATCAGTAATCTGCTCAGGTACTACCATAACTCGAACTTCACGACCTGCCTGAATAGCAAAAGATTTGTCTACACCTTTGAAATTGTTTGTTATTTCTTCTAATTGTTTTAATCTGCTAGTATAG
>JAFXCD010000122.1 GCA_017521605.1 Lachnospiraceae bacterium
CAGATTTGAAGCCTGTATATGATTTTGTAGAGAAAGTGATATTCTAATTATTACAATAAAGATCAAACCCGGAAGAAACAAAAAATCTTCCGGGTTTTCTTATACCTTTTCCTTACAGGAATTCATTATTTTAAAACATTCATCGGGATTATAACCCATTTTGGAGGCATATTCCTGGGCCATCCACCTTGTCATCTGGTCTGTGCCGGGCAATCTTTCAAAATTACGGCATCCCTCTTCCATTCCAATCTTGTGGAACCTTATACGGTTAAGGTCTATTATTTCAAGTTTTACACCGCTGGGAGTATCTTTAAAAAGGATATTTCCTCTGGAGTAGTCTTTGTGCAGCATATTGTTTTTATGTATATGTGCGGTAAGTGATGCAATTGCCCTTACAATTTTTTCAGTTCCAGGAAATTTGCCGTTAATCAAATCCTTATATGTATTTGGGCATTCAGACTTTAGACAGGCATAGTAGCTTTCACTGAAAAGGAACCATCTTCTGCAGGTATAATAACCTACAGGAAGTGGTGTACCTATCCCTTTTTCAAGTATAAGGTTGGCATAATCATATGAACGTTTTGCCTTTGAAGGACGGAACAGGCCATATGCAATCCTGTTTATAAGGTTTGGAATGCGGAAACTCTTTATTACCATACATACCCCGCCGTATTCAATCTCCTTAAGTTCATTCCTCCCTTTGTAGATGGTTTTTCCCATCCTGTTGTAATTATAAGGCAAATCCTTTATGAAACCTTGCAGGTCTGCAAACAAAGGATTTACCTTATAACTCTCTTTATGTATTATTTTTCCAAGAAACATTATTTCTCTATCCTCAAATTCTGGAATGCTGTAATGAGGGCATCAGACATACCTGTAAATACCACTTTTACAGCCTTTACTTTTTTCTCAGGCTTTATTGTGGCAATTCCGTATACAAAATCATCACCTTTGATGAAGTTTTCTCCATCGTAAGAGTACTCAACGTGTCCTTCAGTGCAGCTGTAGAATGTAATGCCTGGAACACCTGTCTCTACGGTAATCTTGCCGCACTCTACAGGTTCTTTGAATGTATAAAGTACAAAATCACCTGCATCTGACCTTCTGTTTATTCTCCAGTATTTGCCCATATCATATGAAGTTATGTTGGCCATAGGGAATCCTTTGGCAGTTTCAGACTCCTTGTATGAACTTTCAATTGAAACTTCAGGTGTGAGATAGTGATACAGATCAATGTTTGATGCGCCAACTGCAATGCTCTGGTTGAAATCCTTGTAGAATGTGGCAAATCTGTATTTTTCAGGTTCGTCTGTCTTTATGTCACCTTTCCAGATTTCAGAAGAGAGGGTTGGTTCTGTTGCATCTGTTGTATATCTTATAACCGCACCTTCGTATGGAGATGTAACTTTAAGTGTATTGTCTTCATATACAACTTCAGGGAACGGCATCCTGAATTTTATGCCCATATTGTACAACCTGTCATAGTGCGAAGCGGTTATCCTGTTCCAGAAATTGTTGTAATCCTTAAGTTCAGGCTGTGTCCAGGCAGTTTCAGCCAGTGCACACAATCTTGGGAAATACTGGTACTCAAGGAATCTTGCAGGCCTGTCCAGAAGTTCACACCACAAGTTGGCCTGTACTCCAAGTACAAGTTCCTCCTGTTCAGGAGTAAAGTCATTCATGTTTATAGGATCAAGCTTGTATGTGCTGTCCAATGTAACTATAGCGGCCCAGTTATGTCCCCTCTCATATTTGGACTGTTTCATATCC
>JAFXCD010000028.1 GCA_017521605.1 Lachnospiraceae bacterium
ATTCTGTAAGCTTCTGCAGCCTTGATGTTTCTTGCAGTGTAAATCATCTGCTTAGCCATACCTGCGCCTACCAGACGAGCAAGTCTCTGGGTACCGCCGAAACCGGGGGTAATACCAAGGCCTACTTCAGGCTGACCGAATACTGCGTTGTCAGAACAGATTCTGATATCACAGCTCATAGCGATTTCACATCCGCCACCCAAAGCGAAGCCGTTGATTGCTGCAATTACGGGGATGGGGAATACTTCCAACTTACGGAAAACGTCGTTACCCTTCTTACCGAAAGCTTCGCCTTCTGCCTTAGTAAGGGTGCTCATTTCTCCGATATCTGCACCTGCTACGAAGGATTTTGCGCCTGCACCTGTTAAAACAAGGCATCTTACTTCATCAAGGTTTACAGCATCCAAAGTCTTGTCAAGTTCTTCCAGAACCTGAGAGTTCAGTGCGTTCAGTGCCTTCTCACGATTGATGGTAACCACTGCGTACTGACCTTTTTGTTCGTACAAAATGTAATCCATTTTTATTTCTCCTTATTCATAACTCACTGCCGACATGGAAACCATTCCGGCAGGAGCAAAATTTACTATATAACTTTAGTCTTCAATCTTAACGATGGTTGAGCAGCCCATACCACCACCGATACACAGGGTAGCAAGACCGGTCTTAGCGCCCTTAGCCTGCATCTCATGAAGCAGAGTAACAAGGATACGGCAACCGGAAGCACCTACAGGGTGACCAAGTGCGATAGCACCACCGTTAGGGTTAAGCTGCTTATCAACATCAATACCAAGGTCGCGACCTACAGCGATTGACTGAGCTGCGAAAGCTTCGTTTGCTTCGATGATATCGAAGTCTTCAATCTTCATACCGGTCTTCTCCATAACCTTTCTGGTAGAGTAAACAGGACCGATACCCATAACTTCAGGACGGCAACCTGCAAGAGCACCAGCTACGAAAGTAGCCATAGGCTTAACGCCAAGTTCCTTAGCCTTTTCTTCGCTCATAACAACGATTGCTGCTGCACCGTCGTTGATACCGGAAGCGTTACCTGCAGTTACATACTTATCCTTGTTGATAGGACGAAGCTTTGCAAGACCTTCCATGGTAGAACCGGGACGAGGACCTTCATCAACCTTGAATTCAACCATTTCTTTTTTCTTCTTAACCATTACAGGTACGATTTCTGCATCAAAAGCACCTGAAGCCTGAGCTGCTTCTGCCTTCTGCTGACTCTTTAATGCAAAAGCATCCAATTCTTCACGGGTAATACCCCATTCATCACAGATATTGTCTGCTGTCTGAATCATATGATAGTTGTTGAATGCATCCCAAAGTGCATCATTTACCATGGTATCTACTAAAGTACCATTGTTCATTCTATAACCGAAACGAGCCTGAGGCATAGCATAAGGAGCCATTGACATGTTCTCCATACCACCTGCTACTACGATGTCAGCGTCACCGGCCATAATCATCTGTGCAGCCTGATTTACACAGTTAAGACCCGAACCACATACAACGTTCATGGTAACTGCGGGTACTTCAATAGGAAGACCAGCCTTGATAGATGCCTGACGAGCTACGTTCTGACCCTGACCGGCCTGGATTACACAACCCATGTATACCTGGTCAACCTGCTCAGGTGCAACACCTGCCCTGTTTAAAGCTTCTTTGATAACGATAGCGCCCAACTCTGCTGCTGGAACTGCGCTAAGAGAACCACCCATGGTTCCAATTGCGGTACGGCAAGCACCTGCTAAAACTACTTTCTTTGCCATTTTCGTTTCCTCCAACCTTTTAATTGAAAATAATTAGTGACATGTATTTTCACACTAAATAGCAGTGTTACAAATCATGCTTTGCAATGATTGTTATTTTTTTATCATTTGCATTTGAAGTTATTGTAACATAGGCTTAAAGCTTTTGCAACGACTTTTGCAGAAATTTGACAAAAAAATAACAGAGTATCCAAAAACCCAAAGTGATACCTTAAATTTCCTTCCTTCCAATGGACTGTGCAACCACAATTATCACCTGCAATATCTGAAAATCATATATTTTTCCCAAGTATGCACTATTCATATCAAAACTACTCCAAACCATAACCAGTCCCACCAGTAGTATTACATTCCAGACAATATGATACCCCCAAAACAGCTTACCCTTCGATTCACTCTTATGCTTACTTAATTCCAGATACTTCACCACAAAACGAAACTGTACACATAAGAAGCTTAAGGACAAAGCAATCCACAATTTTGTTAATCCTTCACCAACAGGAAGTTGCCTTGTCCTTTTTGACAATATCAAAACCGCTTCCATAAAAAACACATACACTCCAGCCAAAATCGAAAGTATACTTAATACATTCCACGATATCTTTATAGCCGGTCGTTCATCCCTGGTTATTTCTGCATTGCTCCATAAGACACATTCCTCTTCAAACAGTTTTTTTCCAAACCACTGTATGACTATCATTCCTACTAAAAAACGTGATATATCAAATAAAACCTGAGTTCATCGTCCGATAAGCTAAAACCACTCATGATTAAAGTCCGTAATAGACGACCTATAGTTACCAAGGTCCAAAAACCTGTATACAGCAATCCCAACCACTTCTTCACAGCATTATTTTGCTGATACATTCTGAACAACTGCAGTCCTAACCGAAACAGTGTACATAAAAAGCTGCCACCAAAGCATGCCCAAAAGCTAAATTTCACACCACCTATAAGAGCTTCATTTTCAGCCTGTGCATTTAGCACAATAAGGGTTATCGGGGTTAATGTCAAAAAAATATATTACGCCGACATCTTATCAACAATGGAAAAACTCCTTTTCATGGGTACTCCTTTCATTCACACAATATATACAAAAAACTCCGCCTGCATACCGCAAGCGGAATTTCTACGTCACTATAAATAATCCCGGTATATAACTTACAACTGCTGTACGTAATCATCAATTACCTTCACGTTTGCATTTAAGTTCTGCATGGTTGCCGCAATTTCTTCCAAGGAAGCTGCCTGTTGCATAAAGGTATCTGTTGTCTCCTTGGACCTTTCACTAATGTTGTTCAGCTGCACCTCAATACTGCCCAGCATATCCCCGATTTCCTTGGCAGACTGGGTGGTACTGGATGACAGACGCTCGATTTCCTTTGCCACTACAGAGAATCCACGTCCGGCCGCACCGGCTCTTGCAGATTCGATAGAAGCATTCAAACCTAAAATCTTGGTAGAATTACTTAGCTTATTAATGGCTGTCAGGATATGATTCATCTTCTGGGTTTCTTCCAGTAATGCACCCATCAAGCGGTATACCTCATGATTGTTTTCGGAGGATTTCTGTACTCCCTCTGCAATCTCGTTCACCGCCGCAGTTACCTGTTCGATTTCATCGGACAGATTAGTAATAGCTTCCTTAGAATTCTTGATAACCGTAATACTTTTGGCAATCATCAGACATCCTACTACTCTGCCGTTTTCCTTCAAAGGAATAGCATAGGACTTAAAGGGAATACCATATACCTTTTCAGACACCTCGCGTACTATTCTTTCGCCCGATTTCATAACCAACGATGGTGTATTCCCATCCGGAAAGGGTACACCCAGGTTACATTTCACCGGCAATTCTGCACAGGGCTGATTATAAATAAATGTCTCTCTATTGGTGATAGCCACGGACACAGGCTCCTCTATAAACATGGGTATGTACGGTGCCATTTCTACAAATTGTTGCAATACCTTGCTTTCATTTGAAATATCCATCGAACTTCCTCCTACACATCTTAATCTTTATTTAAGTATACCACATATCGACAAAAAAACAAAGTAAATTAACCTATTTTACACACTTTTTCTTACTTTTTTCGTGGGTCAATATGGTATATTTTTCCTTCTTCCAAACTCATAAAAGGTCCCGGTATCCGACCAAACATTGCACGGGTTCCGTAGAAGTCCGTTTCCACACCATCCTGACATCCCACAAGACCTACACCGGCAGGATTTTCCAAGTATCCATCCTCTTCTCCCGGGAAGCTTCTGAATTTCAACTTATCATCAGCTGCTCCAAAGCATACTGTATAATTTTCTGTATCTACCCGGATATCAAACCAGCCCTGTTGTCCGTCTGCATCGAAGCCATAGAACTCCTGCCATCCCTGTAAATCCATAAGTGCTTCCGGTGCCGGATACATCACTCTTAAGAATCCACCCGGCATCTTTACATAAAGGTTACCCTGGGCATCATTCTCTTTGGTAGGGAATTTGATGGCTGCTTCCTTACAGTCATAGAAAATATTGTTGTAAATACAAGCTTCTCTGGACGTTCCACCACGCTTATTCCGATCGATTCTGAATGCCACCGGCTTCGCGAAATAGCCTGCACTACGGCAATTACCAATCAGATTATTTACTATATGTAAACGGTCTGTGCCTTCACCATATACTGCATAGCCGTTTACCACATTATGCTCTTCCATCTTATACCAGCCTGAAGAACCGGGCTCTGCCGGCACCTGTGCAGGGTCAAAGCGTCCTTCAATATTCCAGAAAATATTATTATCAATCAGGTTTATACCATCCCTGCTGCATTCGATAAAAATCGCTTCTCTTTGTTCAATACCGTCCAAAAACAAATTGCCTGTAATACGGTTATTTTCATTACCGCAATCCAGCCACAAATGGTCTGCTCTGAAGGTCTTTTCAAAAATATTACGACGAATCAGACTGTCTATGGTGTTATGCGTCTTAATGGCACCTGCCTCCCAGGACAGCTCCATCTTCTGCCAGCCGGTACCGCTAATCAGATTGTCTTCAATCAACAGATGGGTAGCAAACATGCCCGCAATGCCACACACACCCACATCCCGGATTGCGCAACCACGGATTATGGTATATCCCAAAGGCACAGAAGGGTCGAACGTGTGGTGCCAGCATTCATTGCCGATATCAATACCCACACCATTGGACCAGTCAATCTTACAATTTTCTATAATCCAGTGATGTCCTCTATAGCAGGAAATAGCACCTCTCTGTGGTACAGGTGCTCCCGTAGCCGCGTGTGCACAGGTTAATCCTTTCACCTTAACATAGGACAGGAATGGTTTTGCAGGTGCGAAGCACTGTTCTCTTACTGTCAGCTCTATACAATGGTCTGCTGGATTTGCATCTCCTGCCAGTCTGAAATGTACAGTCTGTCCATTGGCTTCTACCCAGTAAGAACCAGGAGTCTTGGCTATCTGGTTATACAAAGCCACCTGCTGTAAAGGCTTACCATCACAGAACACCATACCTCTGCGATTCAAATAAGTAGTCATATCTGTTTTATCATATTCAATAAACAATCTGTCATGCAAAATATTCACGGCGCAGAAAGGATTGTACCCCTTAAACATCTCCGGATTCAGCTTTATTTCCCAGATTTTTATATCGGCGGCGTCCTGTGCCGGTACTCCCCAGCCCAGACTCCAGCCTTCACTGGGAGCAAACTCCTCAACGATTTCAGAAGCCTTGATAACAACCTCTCCGTCACCATATGCCTCATAGCTTACCATTTTGTCCGGACCTTCTCCGCCAAAAGCAGGTTGTACACACTCTCTGTATACACCTCCATGAATCAGCACTCTTTCTCCGGCCTTTACCACATTGGCTGCAGCCTGAATAGTAGCAAAAGGTTTCTCTGCACTACCGATATTTTCATCTGAAGCTCCTGCCGCAGAAGGATTTACATGATATTCCTTTGTAAATTCCGTTTCCTTTTCCCAGAAATCAAAACATTCTCCCTCGGGCAATCTTTCCTCCGTGTCACCCTCCATCTGACCGGGAATACGTGCTACTGCATAATATGCTTCCTTCTTCTTATAACCTTCTCCAAACAAAAGAGGATAACTCTTTTCTCTACGGAAGCCTGTAAGCCAGCTCTCATCATCCTTCATCCCCCAGATAGTTACATTGGTTATATTAGCCTTACCTTCTTTCTTAGCCTTTACCAGCATCCGAAACAGCATACCATAGGTAAATGCCAGGCTCTTCATACCACTTTTGGAAGGATCGGTGGCATGAATATCCAGCTCTGTCAAATGTACCTCCAGCCCCAGTCCTCCATATGTGTGCAAGGCTTTTTCAAATTCCCACATATTGAAATCCTTCTGTACCAAATGAGCCTGCATACCCATACCATCGATTAAGCCTTCTTCCAGCAAAGGCTTCAAAATCAGGTCACAGATATTATCTCTCTTAAAAGGCATAAAAGTATTGTAATCATTATAAAACAGCTTTACATCCTTATCTGCATACTTTCTGGCAAAGCGGAAGGCATACTTGATAAAGTCCGTTCCCACGGTCTGATACCAGGGTGAACGCTTTCTCCAGCAATCAGGTTCGTTTTCTTCCATGGCTTCATTTACCACATCCCAGGCATAAATCACACCGGGATACTCTGTCTGGACAAACCCAAGTACTCCCTTTATATACGCTTCCATACGGGCCAGCATGGTTTCTTTGTCTGCAAAAGGAGCATTCATATCTTTGCTGTAATCCTTCTTAAAAAACCAAAATGGGGTCTGATTATGCCATACGAGAGTATGTCCTCTCAAACCGATACCATTCTCCTTAGCAAATTCCAGATAAGGTCTTGCCTTCTCAAAGGTCAATGCCGGACACAGATCATACTTCTGAGGATTTTCTGTATTTTCCTTTTCATCCAGAAAATACATGGGCTTCATATCATTTTCACAAGTAAAACTGCTATAATGCTTTTTTAACTCCTGCTTTGCTTTTGCTGAACCTATATTCTTATACGAAACTGAGGTTCCGATTTTGAAATAGGGCTCATATACCTTCTTTAAACTCATTCATTATTCCTCCAATACACTATATTAAAAACCCGCACACTCATGTGTGCGGGTTATCATCACACTTTATTCTTCCGGTTCAATCAAACCGTAAGTATCGCCTTTTCTCTTGTATACTACATTAACCTGATCTGTTTCTGCATTACAGAATACATAGAAGCTGTGTCCCAAAAGTTCCATCTGGATGCAAGCATCTTCAGGATACATGGGTTTAATATCAAACTTCTTGGTTCGTACAATCTTAATGTCGTCATCAGTATCCTCTACTGTTTCAATAAAGGCCTGACTAAAAGAACTTGCGC
The DNA here is from genome assembly GCA_017521605.1 of Lachnospiraceae bacterium. Lineage (GTDB taxonomy): Bacteria > Bacillota > Clostridia > Lachnospirales > Lachnospiraceae > Acetatifactor. Next base: position 7,159 of record JAFXCD010000028.1, read on the forward strand.
TTTGCTTCTTATCAACTATTTTCTTACGATACTTCTTCAACTGTCTTTCAATAACTTCTTCTACCAGATCAATAGATACATACATATCATTGCTTACCTGCTCTGAACGAATAATACTACCCTTCACCGGTATGGTTACCTCTATTTTCTGTCTCTCCTTTTCTACGCTTAATGTTACATGTACTTCCGTATCGGGATTAAAATACTTATCAAGCTTACTTAATTTGTCCTGTACAGCACCCTTTAAACCGGGTGTTAATTCGATGTTTTTTCCTACAATAATAAATTTCATGCAAATCATCCCTTTCAGTCTTTTATTGTAGATTCATTATAGCATTTTTTAAATCATTTTGCAACAATTTAACAATTTTTTTACATGTTTTTGACTATGAAAATGTCAACAGCTTTTCTGTTTTTTTTCACATATTTTCTAATTTTATGAGAACTATACAAAACAGACGTTCAAATGGTTACCATAATAATTCCACCTGATTTACATAAAAAACCTGTGGATAATGTGTATAACTTCGTGCATAAATCAATTTTTATTGAAAATACGCTCTTTTCAATGTGGATAACTTTCTACTTATAAACATTAACCATTCTAACGTTTTTACGTAAACGTTTTCGCTTTTGTTAAAAATGCACAAGCATAAGTTTGTCAATATCCTTTTTCATCAAAAAAAGATTTTAGACAATTTGTCTCAAAACTAAAAAGAGGACAATTCTGTTCAAATTGTCCTCTTGTGTTCTTAAAATATTCTTCTGATTGCCAATATCTTACGATATGTTGCATCCGACACCTTAATACCATCCTTTTCATTGGAAGCATGTACTATCATACCATCTCCGATATAAATTGCCACATGACCGGAATAACAAATCAAATCTCCCGGCTGAGCATTTTCCAATCCATCCACTGCGTAACCCAGCTTTCTCTGAGCTGCTGATGAATGAGGTAATGCCACACCATATGATTCATATATCTTCATGGTAAATCCGGAACAATCCACACCATTAGTTAAGCTGGTGCCACCCCAAGCATAAGGGTTACCCACAAACTGTACTGCATACTCTGCTACTGCAATACCTGACGCGTTTCCTTCTGAAGACACTACAACCGGCACTGTGTTCTGTGCATTCTTTGCGTTCTGCTGTGCCAAACGTCGACGCTCTTCTGCTTCCTTCTGCAGACGGGCTGCTTCTTCTTCTCTGGATTCTGCATACTTAAATTCTGTATATATGGTTATGAAATCTTTTGATATCCAACCAAAACCTTCTTCAATATCTACCTTAACCCATTCCTCGGTTTCTTCTGTGATTACCAATTCATCATCCAGTACTACCATCCCTAATACAGCACCTTCTGCAGTCGCTTCACTCCGAACCAGCAATCGGTCTACACGAACCTTTGCCATACGGGTTCCTAATTCTTTAATCAATTCCTCTGCTTCCTTACCGGTAGCACAGTACTCTGCTTTTACAAAACCGGTTACATTACCGGACTGTATTTCATACCAATCACCCTGCTTAGATAAAATGGTACCCGCTGAATCTTTATAAAGCTTACCAAGTACTTCACTCTCCTGATTAGGATTACTTCTAATGTTTATATAATCATGGGCTATGGAAATTGCAATATTCTCGCAGGATTCTTCCCTCTCCCATTCCTTTTCCGTAATCATTTCTGTTTCATCCAGCTGCAATACTTCCAATGCAGAATCCTGGGTAAACATAATATTAATACCGCCTTCCGGAAGCACAGAGGATAAATTTGCCGCATCTGCCTGCAGACTGAAACTACTGCAAAAAAGCATCGCCGATAATGTAATTGTGGTTGCTTTTACAAATCCTTTCCTCATAATTCCTCCAGAATTGTTACAATTTTGTTACACCTGTTAACTACTATAGCATTGGAAACCGTTTTTGTCAAGTTTTTCCAATCAAGTAAAAGAGTGCGAAAACCATCGGTTTTACGCACTCTTTCGACTTTTTACAATCTATTAACACTTTGTTAACATTTATTTTTCAGTCGTCCCACATAGGTTGCTGCACTGATTGCTGCATTGGCTCCATCAGAAACGGCTGTAATAATCTGGCGCAAATGTTTGGTTCGGGCATCTCCTGCCACATAGATTCCCTCCACATTTGTGACACCCTCTTCACAGGCTCTGATATAGCCCTTTTCGTCCTGTTCTATCCAATTGGGGACCCATCCCGTATTCGGCAACATCCCCACTGCAATAAAAATACCGCCAACAGGTAATTCTTTCGAAGTTCCGGCCTTCTTATTCCGCAGTTTCAGCATCTCCACCTGCTCTTCCCCACAGATTTCTTCCACTGTATGAGAATACAGAATTTCCACATTCTCCAAGGCTTCTAACTGCTTCTGCAAAATCTTTGCACCACGAAACTCATCTCTCCGATGAATCACATATACCTTATTACAATATCCGGCCAGAAATGCTGCATCCTCTAATGCTACATCACCACCACCCACTACAGCTACATCCTTTCCTTTATAAAAAGCTCCGTCACAGGTAGCACAATAGGACACACCTCTGCCTGATAAGCCTGCCTCCCCGGGCGCTCCTAACTTGGCATGTTCTGCCCCCATAGCCAGTATAACCGTATGGGCTTCATAATCTCCGGCCGTGGTATGGACGATTTTGGTCTCACCATTATCAAGTCCCGTCACCTCGCCTTCCGCAAATTCCACCTCCAGTTTATCCGCATGAGCCCGAAACTGCATCCCCATATCAAAGCCGTTTATTCCCGGCAAACCCAGATAGTTGTCCACCTCGTAGGTATTTAAAATCTGCCCGCCACTCATATAGTTTTTTTCTATTACTAAAGTTTCCAAACCGGCTCTTTTGGCATACACTGCAGCCGAAAGCCCGGCTGGTCCTGACCCGATAATGACACAATCGTAAATCATATACTTCCTCCTATTTTAAATATAAATAACACAATGATTATATCACAAATCTAAGGATTTTGATATACCTCTCCACAATTTTAATGATATTTATACCATGTAATATACATTTATGAAAGGAATTGCATTTATGAATTATGTGATATACATATACTACCCTCTTTTAATCCTTCTTATCCTATGGGGATGTAAATGGTTTAACAAAGGAAATTGGAACGAAGAAGCTCTTAGCCTGTCTCAAACCAAGGCATTACAAGGCTTCTGCTCTGTTTGTATCATGCTTCACCATATCGCTCAAAAAACCTGTGCCCCTTGGTTACCCTCAGAGGTAATAACCCATGGTTTAGACTGCTTTGTTCCCATAGGTTATCTTTTGGTAGGTATATTCCTCTTTTTCTCAGGCTTCGGCCTTTACAAAAGCTACCGGGCGAAACCGGACTATTTACAGGGCTTCTTTGGTCGACGCTGTTTCCATCCCTTACTCGTTTTACTTCTTACCACTTTGATAATGGTAGCTGTTCGAAGCAGGATGTGTGAAAAAATATCCTTTTCCGGACCTTTTCATCTGACCGGTCCTATCATGCTTAACGGCTACTCCTGGTTCGTATACACACTCCTGATTTTTTATGTCCTTTTCTATCTTGCATTTCAGTACTGCAAGTCAGAAAAATCAGCAACATTTTTTGTGCTTATAGGAGTATTGCTGTACATTTTTTTCTGTGACTGGTGGATGTACGGAAGCTGGTGGTACAACTCTGTCATCCTTTTTGTTGTGGGGATTCTTTTTGCACGTTATGAAAACCGACTGCTCCAATACATGCAAAAAGCTTATCTTCTATTCCTGCCCACTGCATTAGTAGCCACATGTATCTTTTTCCTCCTTGGTGAACATACACAGAATGCCTTTGTTCAAATGTCAGCCTCTTGTGCCTTTGTCATTTCATTATTATTACTGGGCATGAAAATCAAAATTGGCAATAAAGCTCTCTCCTTCTTAGGAAACATAACTTTAGAATTTTATTTATTACATGGAGTTTTTCTTCAGATTTTTGGGTACAACGAAACAATATCTAACCCTAACCAAATCCATAACATAGCTCTGCTTATATTGGTTGTGTTCCTTTGCACTTTCATAACTGCATATCCAATTCATAAACTATTCAGTGCACTAACTGCTTCCCTTCCAAAACATAGTGAGATGACAGCTCTCCTATGGAAAGATTTTAAGAAATTCCTAAAATGGTCTTTCCTTTTCCTCTTAAGTATCACACTGTTTAGTATCCTCAAACACAATCACACCCGCCAAAGCATGCAACCGCTCGTTGATGATTATATTGCTGAAAACATTACCTTCGCAAATGTGGATGGGGAAAAAATGTCTGCATACATAACCGGAAAAGGTGAGCATACCATCGTACTTTTACGCGGTCATGATGACCCCTGTCCAACGCTTACCCTGTCTCCATTAGCAGATGCACTTGCTACTCAAAACAAGGTAATCATCCTGGACTACTTTGGTTGCGGATTCAGTGATACTACCAACAAAGAAAGGACCGCAGTAAATTACGTTTATGAAATCCGAACAGCCTTACAAGACCTTGGTGTAGAGGGACCTTATATTTTTGCAGCACATGAGCTTTCCGGATTGTATGCACAGCTTTATGCAGAGATGTATCAGGAAGAAGTAGAGGCCATTGTGGGTTTAGATTCTTCTGTAGCAGCACAGCCTCAGGATTTATTACTTGTAAATAATATCACTCCCCAAATTTATCAGGAACAATTAAAAAAACAGGGCATGCTAAATTATACTTTACGACAAACACTATACTTTTCCGGATATGGCAGAATACTTTCTCCTCTGTATACAAATAGTATCAAAGCAGAACTTAGCAGGCAGGAATTTACCATTCTGGGGGAACAATTTATAGAAAACTATTACAGCCTTAATTCTGTGGATGAGACGGCACATAGATACGAAAATCACCAGCTCCTGCTTCAGCATAAATACCCGGAAAACTTGCCGGTATTATTCATATTAACCGATTATGCCCGTGACGGACCTCTTTATCCCGGGTCCGACTGGTTACAATTACATCAGGATTTATGTACCAATCCTTCCATTCAACATACTTTATTGATAGATGGCAATCCTTATTTTGTATATTATGCTCCGGATGAAACAGCCGATACCATACAGAAATTTATAGATTCACTGGACACAAGGGAATAAGTACGTTACACTACTATTGTATGAGTTTGAAACCCTACAATATAGATAAAGAGGTGTTCCCATGAACAAAACTGCACTGATTACCGGCGCCTCACGAGGTATCGGCAAAGCAATTGCAAAAGAATTTGCTATACAGGGGTATGATTTGTACCTAATCTGTGTTTCTTCTATAGAATTATTAAAAGAATATGCATTGGAACTAGAACAAGCTCACGGCATACGCTGTCTTGCCATTCAAGCGGATATGGGACATTATGATGATGTGGCAAAAGTCTTTGAGCAAATTCCCACTCTGGATGTGCTAATTAATAACGCCGGCATCTCCTATGTGGGTCTACTGTCCGACATGACACCGAACGAGTGGCATAAGGTGATGCACACCAATCTGGATGCCTGCTTTTATACCTCTAAGCTGGCCATTCCCCTGATGCTTAAGAGTCATAATGGCCGCATCATCAACATCAGCTCTGTCTGGGGCAATGTAGGAGCTTCCATGGAGGTAGCCTACTCCACTTCCAAGGGTGGAGTAAATACCTTCACCAAAGCTTTGGCTAAAGAGCTTGCACCAAGTAACATCCAAGTCAATGCTATCGCCTGCGGCCTCATTGACACCGATATGAACAAATGCTTTTCCCCTGAAGATTTAGACGCGGTAACTGCGGAAATCCCGGCAGACCGCATGGGTTCCCCGGAAGAAATCGCCCGATTGGCGTACCAGCTGGCTACCGCCCCTACTTATCTGACCGGACAAATCCTTACAATAGACGGAGGCTGGACCTAAAGTCCAGCCTCTGCTTCGTCTAATCCTTCATAACCGTACAACCATACAGACTCTTCCATAATATCTCTGGCCGGATTTTTGCCGACTCTTGCATATTCCACAATATACTTGGCATATAGCTCCAGCATCTTGTCCGAATAGGTGCTAAGCTCCCCCCGCAAATAGGTTTCGTAAGAGGTATTCCACAAATGATCCTCATAGGTGTGAATACTACGGGCATTGCCTGCCAGTTTCGGATACTCTTTAGCAAACTCTTCCATCCACTTCACCTGCAAAACCACCACTTCCTCTATAATCTGCTTTTTCTGTGGAGATATAACCGGGAAATGATCCTTTATCTTTTCATATTCGGAAGGTGCCGTACTTTCCTCCATTCTGCCGTACTTCTCCTCTATCAGGTTATGCCCCCTAGAAAGCTCCCTGTCAAAATCGTAGGCATACTGAAGCAGCATGGTCCGGTTCCAGGTCAGATACTGACTCTTACGCATGATGGAGAAGGTAAACCAATCATCCTGACAATCCGCGCGTCCTCCCTGATTTTTCACCTTATCAAAAGCCTGAAATTCCTGTCTTGCAATCTGCTCCGCCAGCTCCTCTTTCGTTTTCTCCACACAGCCTGCCTTGTAAAGTAATTCGCTTACATGCTCCTGCAGAAAAGGATTTACATCACTGATAATATCCGCTCCGTAGAGAATATAAGCCATTTTTTCGCCTATGGTTTCTATCTGTGCTTCCTTGTCTGCGGCCGATTCCAGCAACAGTTTTTCTAAAAGCGCCAACACTTCGCTATATGCAGGTTTCTTTCGAAGCCCAGCCCACAGCCATTTATCATGAGGTGCATAGTCACCTGCTATCAGGTATAACAATTTCAGGGCTTCCTTTATACCATCGGACAATATCATCTGTGCCGTAGCCTTGTTTCCCCTCTTTAGCATCCGTCCGTAATTGTACTGTAAATCCTGGGAAAACTTAGCCACTCCTTCTGCTATCTCCAGATAACAAAGTCTTTCCGGATAACCGGTCTTCAATTGGTTCCGTATAGCAGTGAAGGTACCTTCCTCATCCCGGAACACCTCACCATTTACAGCAGCTGCCAGGCGATGCTTGGAGATATCCGCCCAATGTAAGTTGCTATGCTGCTCATCGGCATCGGTATTTTCCTGATGAACTCCACTAAACGCCTCCCAATCTTTTGGACAATTTTCCTTGCCCAGTAACCCTTCATAAAAGTCAGAAATCCGTAATACACCCCGTCTGCCCTGCCCCTGCGGGGATTCCTTGTACACATATCCTTTATATTCCTTGGGAAGTGCCTCATAGGCTTCCTGTAATTCTTCTCCAATCTCTACATAAGTCTCGTCACTGACCCACATGCAAAAGCTTGGACCCCAATCATGGTCCATAGAAAGAGCATCATCAAAGCCAAAACAATCTGAGCCTTCCCCTACCAGACCTACTGCGATTCTATCCGCATACTTAGGGAATCTACTCTCTATCATGGGCTTTCCGTAGGTCTCGTAATACTCTTTGGAAAGAGTGAGACCGTTGACAAAATCTTCTTGTGGATCTAGCCCTTCGTTCGGCGTACCCGCCTTCTTGTCAGTTATATCCTGTGCTCCTCTCTGCAAAGCACCTAACTCCCTACACAGCCCGGCATTCTCCTGCATTCTATAGTAATACTCATTCCTGCCCAGATGTGCCTCGATGCCCTCCATGGCCTTTACGAAATACTCTTGTGCCATTTCATACTCCTTCTTTTGGAAATAATAAGTCCCCAGAGAAGAAAGTGCCGCACAATAATGAGTATCCCTGATATCATACTTCTCAAACAATAATATAGCTCCTGTAAAATACTGTTTTGCTTCCTCTCCCTGTCCCAGCTGCAGACAAGTATTGGCCAGATTGGTATAAGTAACCGCCTGCTCGAAGATGGTATCCTTCTTTTTCACCACGATTTCCAAAGCCTTTAATAAAGCTTCCTTAGCCAAATCAAACCGCCCCATCTCCTGGTATAAGAGACTACTGTTGTTGTGTAGACTGGCCCAAAGCATATCATCCTCTGCCAATAATTCCTTATAAATCTCTGCCACCTGCCCATACTTTTCCAGAGAATCCTCCAAGCGTCCACCTGCCCGATATGCATTAGCAATGTTTAACAGCGTGGTTCCATGGTGCAAAGAGCCCTCTAATCCTAAATTTTGCAGGATTTCCTGCACTTCCTCTGCGTAACTGTAGGAACGCTCCACCTGGCTGGTTTCCCTGCAATACCCGATAAGCTCGTTTAAAATAGGCACTGCATCTAAAAAATACTGATTTTCATAAGCCTCTGCCAAAGCCTGCTCCAAAAGCTTCTCCGCCTCAGCACCTCTATTTTCTGCAAATAATCTGTCAATTTGTTCTGTCAGGTTGTCCATTTATATTCTCCTGCACTCTCTCTTCCTCTTATTTCTTATCCTTTTTCTTCTTCATCCCTACTAAGGCTCCGCCGGTTGCTCCGCATACGCCCAGCACCAGGCATATGATTAACCCTACAGTCCCACCATCCGCAGTCGGTTCAATACGTTCTTCCTCCAAAACATGTTCCTCTTCCAAAACAGGTTTCACTTCCAAAACAGGTTCCTCCTCCGAATAGACTTCTTCTGTAACCTCTTGTGGTATTCTTACCGGCGGCTCCTCCGGATACAAGGTACTAAAATCCGCTGCAGGTTCATCCAGGCATACCCATTTATTTCTGATGCCACGGAAATAGCCAAGATATCCCCACTTACGCCCCCCTTCATCCACAAAGGTTGGGCTACACTGGGGCATATCTGCTGCCGTTTCCGGCATGGGTATTTCCAGATAAGTTTCCGCTCCGGGATAGGACCAGAAATAAACACCTGTGCCAGCACATTCTTCCGGAATCGCTACCGATTCATCCACAAAGTGCTCTCCAAACTCCTCTTCAAAACAGATATAATCATACACCACTTCCATATATTCCATAGGCACCCAGCCGGTTTCATTGGTCTCCCAATCATTATACATTCCCCAGACAATACCCTTTTCATCCGTCCATGTATAATAAATATTTGCCACATGCCCGTTTTCCCAGGTGTCCACCACGGAAGGATTCTCCGGGCTCTTATACACGATTACCTTGTCCTCCGGCCCATCTGCTGTATAACTTCGATTCACAAGCCGACAATTCTCCCTGTTCTTTGTATAAAAATCATCATTGTGGGGCTCCCAAATCACATCCGCCCTTACCGGAAGCACAAACACCACCCAACATAACATAACCATTAAAATACGCGTCATCTTTTTCATAAAAACCTCCCTATTCCCCAAGAGAACACATTGGCTACTATGGCCAATCGTATGGGTCTTGGTATCTGAAATCTGTCATCCTCAGCAAAGCTTCTATAAATATAAGCCTCTACTGTCACAACTATAAGCTCAATTACGACCTGCACCGGCAGGGAGTGCTCCCCTGCATATACCTGATATAACCAATATACCAGCACTGCTGCCGGATTTGTCAACACATTTACCAGCAGAACCAGCAAAAAACTTTTCTTCCCCCTAAGCCCCCACAAGAGAGCTACCAGTCCCTCTATAAGTACGGTCAAAAGCAGGGACATCCCAAACATCCTCATCAAATAGATCCCCATATCCACTCACCCTTTACTATAGCGCTTCACACAAAGCCACAAAATCACCAGCGACAAAAGGCTTCCCATAGCACCTAAGACTCTGTCATCCACCAAAAGCTCCATACCAAGGTATGTGGGCAGAAAACCAATAAATAATCCAAAGGTCAGCAAGCCAAAGGAAAACCCCTCAAGCCCCTTTAGCTTCTGCACCAGCAAATATAAGGTAATCGGCATAGTCATGTTGAAAAGGAACAAGGCCAGTATCCCTGCCAACATATTTTCTGAGAGCATATAGCATACAGTAGCAAGCAAAAGCGATACCACTACTGTCCGGCGTATTCCTGCCCCGGCGGCTGCAAATCCTCCTGCCACTTTGCCAAACACGACCGCCAGTACCGCTATCGTACCGGCCAAAACAGTAGTCTTCCAGGAAAAGCCCACCGCCATACCTATGTAAGAACGCAGAATCACTACCACCAAACAACCAAGCAGAAGTAAGAGTCCATCTTTTTCTATGTTAGCTTCCGCCATTGTGGCCGGCATTTTCTTTTGTGATAGCATAAGGTAACAGCACCATCCCAGACAACATACCGCTACCAGGCCAATGACTATCAACACAGGAAGCATCCGAATCACTTCTCCCTTTGCCAGCAGCGTCCCCAGATACAGTCCTAAGGCGCCCGGTGCCACAAACACACCTAAGCCTCTGCCCTTCCAGACTTTTGCCTCATCCTCATGAATGGTTCCTACACCGCCACCCAGATGAAACAGGGCATTTCCAATCCCCAATATCACCGGATGTGTTACTGCACCTAAACAGGTAAGCATCACACCCACTGCGGCGAACCCAAAGGAGGGCTCATATTTTCGCTCACACTGACGCCTGTTCCATCCATCCAAAACCACACCCAAGGGCATCTGCAATGCAAAGGCACAGAAGTTATAAAGCAACACATTCAGATACCAGTTTTCCCTAACGGAAAAAGTCCCAAACATAGCAAAGGCGCACAGACCATCTACCAGAAAATGTAATATCGCATATGGAGCTGTCATATTTTACCTCCATCAAATAATCTTATCTACTGGGTTGTCCCCCAATTAACGGCATGGAATCTGAAGCAATTTATTCCGGGATTTCACATCCTCCCCACTCTACAACAGTAAATCCGGTTCTTGCAGGCGTTGTAATCTCCTCCGGTTCAATATCCACATATACTTCACTTGCTGTATAAGTCATAAAAACTCTTATGATTGTATCCGGCTTAGGGGTAATCTCTAACCCAAAATGTTCTTCATATTCATCTGTTTGGAATGAAATCACATTATACGGATTATCCTGCATCTTGGGGAGCCAATATGTAATAAAATCATCTTGCTCCTTATCACTAAGTCCCAATTGTGTCAGTTTTTCTTCCAGGAACTTACAAGTATCCTTTCCTTCTACACAAGTACCACTTTTTAATGTAAATGGGAAAAGTGCTTCCGCCTCCCAGAATAAGTAATTATATTCTCTTCCATCTGCATAAAGAGTTCCATCCGGTTGTGCTATTACCTTCCAGCCATCTTTGTATTCAGGATATGTACACTTAAGTATCGCATCCTTCATCTTAAGACTTACAGAAACCTCTTTTTCTTCTTCCGGATATAAATAGATTACTGGTTTGTCAACTGCCGGCCTCCCAAATTCAAATCTATATGCATCTCCTACTCCTGCAGATACAATGCTTCCTTTTTCTACAGGAATGATGATTGCTCTTCCTGACTTAGCTTTACCTCGTAAAATATTTACTGTTCCTTTTAAATAAACCATTGCCACATCGTCTCTGGCAATTACATTCACCACATCCCAACGAATTTTAGGACTTCCTGAATTCTTCCACACAATATAATCTGCGTCAGAATTTGTATAAGTTTGTCTGATTTCCAGTTCCTCACACATTTCGCAGTATGCCTCATAATCCATAACAGTCGTATTATAAGACTCGTCAATCTTCTGACTATATTGCACATCATAAGGGCCCTTAATTATCTTGTCATATTTTATTTCAGCCTTAGGAATCCAAGCTTCTCTCCTTTCTATGGGGTATACTTCATCATCACTCTTAGCTTTTCTCCCTTCCGGCAAAACCAAAGTAATTACCTGATGCATAAGTACTCCCACAACTGCTAACAGCAATATCCATTTCAATAGTTTAATTGCTTTTTTCATACTTACCCTTCCCACTCCTCATTTAAGTAATTTAATGCACTTAAAATGCATGGCCTATTATGCATATAGTCTCTTAACATACTTTACAACCTTATCATTCCACTCCTGTAAACTAATCCCTTTTTGAGATAAATAATGAACCTTTTGTGATATGTTTTCAGGAATACAACCACCAATCTGTTCTTTATATTGTTCAGGTACTATACAAGCAAATAAATACTCCGAGAGAATGACTTCCTCTTTTACTTTGATTGGATGATACCCATCAAAAACATGTCCCTTGTGTTTAATAATGTCCTCATATTTAAAGTAAAAACGTACCCCCGCATCAAAGTCACCTTTTTGTAGCTCTTCTTCGCCGGGAAACTTCTCTGAAAGAACAACATAATCCCCTACCAGGTGCGTCCCCCATCCAAACATTATATACTCATAAAAATCTTCCGGGGCTTTCCATTCACTTTCTCTTCTTTCAAATGCAATCTCTTCTCCCGTTTTTCCATATACTTTTGTGGCAGAAAGCAGTTTCCCACCAGACAATATTTTCTTAGCTGCATTTAAATCAGTTGCATGATAAACAAACTCCTCAATAGCACTTTCATTTGGTGGAATATACTCTGTACCCTTAAGATTATGTGCCGCATCTTGAACTAACGATAATATATCCTCATTTTCGCATACTACTTCAACTGCTCTCCCCTTGGACTTCTCATAGCACAAAAAGGCTAATATGTTATTCCACTCCCACTCTTGAATATGCGGATATTCTATCAAGCCCAAATGATATGTATGATTTTTAATAACCAATTCTTTATCATCAGTAATTTCAAGCATCATGGGTATTGATCCTCATAAATTCTTTTTTCTACTCCAATCTATCAACAAATTCATCAATCACATTTTCTCTATTATACGTAGTATCAACAAAGGGCAAATTGCATTCAATACACTGCGTTTTGAGCCAATTGCTTATTTCTACAATATCTATGCAATCATTCATATTATCTTCATCTGAGTGAAAATATGTATAATCATCAGGAGTATCATATTGTTTCAAAATTTGAAAGCGCTCTTTCGGGGTTATATCGGGCGTTATGATAAAATATACTTCTGACTTATCGTCAGTAATATATTTTAAATAATCTCCGGGCGTTAACTGATGAACATCTATCACTACACCATAATCACACTCATCATATTCACCACTATCCATCATCGCTCTGATAAACGGTGCCGCCTTAGAACTGATAAACTTGAAATTATTCATTACATCATCTGAATTGTCTGTATTAACTTCTGTTTCAGGAAATACTTTTTCAATTCCGGCAAGAATAGAATCCATACTAATGTGTTGATACCCTTTTTCCTTTGCTATTCTCTTGGAAATTGTGCTCTTCCCCGCCCTCGGAACACCTGCAATAATTATGTATTTTTTCATATGCTTAATTTCTCTCTTTTTATTGTAGTTGCTTCACCAAATACTATGACCTTGCCAATTGAAAATTATGTAGTACTAGTGCATTTATCATATTTCAAAAACCTTATCCTCTATCATCCATTTCGCCTCACCTCCGTATAGTTAATGTTATCACCTAATCATTTCCCTACCTTTACATGCTATAACAATTTATCTAACTCCTCGTTCAGCCTCCTCTTCAACTCTTCCAGTTCGGCATCCGTAGGAAGATATCTCTTATGATTCATCTCTGCTCCACCTAATTGCCAAACCGGACCGGGTTTGGGCGTATCGCCTGCTCGTCTAGGGAAAAAGTGCCAATGCATATGTACACCACTTCCCACTCCAAGCAATTCATAATTCAGCTTATCCGGCTGAAAAGCCTTATAAACTGCCTCTGCTACCAGAGACATTTCTTCCAAAAACTTACTTCTAAAATCCTTCTCCAGATAATGAATTTCCGTAGCATGTTCTTTACACAAAAACAAACTATAACCCTTAAATCTCTGATGATCTCCAATCACAACATAGCCTGTTTCCAATTCTCTGACAAAATATTTGTTTTTACCTTGCTTCGTAAGGTAAATTCTTGCACAAACTCCACAATCACAAGTCTGATTCTCTTTCATGACAGTACCTCCTTCAACAACCCCTCTTCCATTATACCAAAAACACTCCCGGATTTCCACCGAGAGTGTTCCTTATTAATCTTCCCTTGTCCAAACCTTTTCAAAATATGTATTTGCATCCATCACTTCATCTGTTGTACTATACAAAGCAGTATCCTCATTAACATCCATTGATAACAGCAAAACGGACTCACTTAAAAATGGTGATATCTTAGTGCTAAACTCACCAATCACATCTTCTCTATGTACCAGCTCGTCCCAATCTGCATGACTTTCCTTATCAACAGAGAATTTAACCTTGGACTGTTCTTCCACTACTATCCCATTCTTGCTGTCCACATAAAAAGCTGCAAACCGATAAGCTGCTTCTCCCTGTCCTTCGCTAATTTCTGCCGTCAATAAATACTTTTCTCCATTCACTTCGGACATACAAATAGTTCCATTTCCCATGTGAGCCATATGGTAATTGCGACTGATAAAAATAGGGGATTCTTCAAAGTTACCATCTGACTTACCTTCAAATACCTTAACATAGCACCCATCTGAATTAAAGCTTGTTACGGTCTCTATACTCGGTGATTCCTCCACAGAATAGCCCACCACCTGAATCAAATCATCATATCCATCATGGGTCAAATCTCCTGTAAACTCAGAGATGACAACTTCCTTTCCTGTTGGATAAACACTTGAAAAATAAACACCTTCTTCGCCGGTTTGCCCGATCCAATCATTGTTATTGGTATCTATTATCTCCGGCCGAAACTCCATATCTAATATCTTTATTTTCCCATTTTCATCATAGTTAAAATACACATCCGCCTCACCGTAGTAATCATACTTTTCCCAAGGACCACCTAAACCATGCAGCGCAATCAGGCAATTTTCACCATGATAAGTCCCGGACCGGATTTCCCAGACTCCCCAGGACAAGGGCATTCCTACCACATCTCCCTCTTTATACTGACCTTCCATAAATGCTTCATAAGCATAATTTCCGGCCTCCAGCTCTGCCTTCATCCATTCATAATGTGCGGTAGCATCAAAAGCAATTTCACCATCCCAGCCTTCACAACGGATGGAGAGTCCAAAATCCTTTTTATCCATAACAACCGTTATTGGAAATGCATTGGATAACATATTGCCTTCCTCATGATACATCTCCAACATTTCCCAGCCATCCTCTGTCTTCCCTAATACAAACCACTCTGCCAAAGGCATGGAATTGACTGCAGGATAGAAAGAAACAAAAATCTCCTCCTGACCGTCCCCATTCAAATCCAAATAGGCCTTATCACCCACACCGGTAATCCGAAGCTCTTCCGCGTACTGATATACCGGCTCATCATTCACATACATGGTTATCCTGCCGTTAACCACATTTTGCCCTAAGAAATCTCCGGATTCCAGCAAAATATACTCCTGCGTACCATCACCATCCAAATCTCCCCACGGAATCTTCTCACTCCATTCAACACTAAATTCCTCTACAGCTTCTTCAGTAGCTTCCGGCGTTGTTTCTACCTCGGATATACTCTCTGGGCTCTCACTTGACAGCGTTTTATCATCAGCTGTATTTGTACTTAAGGCAACCTCACCACTTTCCATCTTTTCCTCTTCTTTTTTTCTTTGACAAGCAGTGAAACTCAACACTATAACGACTAATAATATGAAATATAAATAATACTTAATTGATTTTTCCATTTTTCTCCTCCCATATATACAGATACCCTTACTTCTACAAAACCACCTTATATTATCATACTCAAATTATATCTGTATCCTACGCATTGTACAACCTTTCCATCTGCATCATTTTTGCATATTTTACATTAATGCATAATCTCCAGTTCTTTTACACACAATACCCACATCAACTATAATGTGAGGTATGACTATGCTTCTTTCCACCCGTTTAACAGATAACATTGACCAAATAAAAAAGCTCCTTCCCATTGGAAAGAGTTTCGATATCGTAGCCCGTGAGCTCTATCTAGGAAATACCCGTGCTTATTTTGTTACCGTAAATGGCATGTGTAGGACGGAGGTTTTGCAGAGGATTTTTTCTGACCTGCAAAATCCCCTATTCACAACCGATTCCACCATAGAAAACATCCAAAAGTACATTGCGTCGAAAATCGGCTATGCCCAGGTGGAGCTGAGCAATGACATGGACAATGCCCTAAAACAGCTACTCAGCGGTCCTTCCGTACTGTTTGTGGATGGTTTTGATCAGGCCATCATTATGGATGTGCGTAGCTACCAGACCCGAAGTGTGGAGGAACCGGACACGGAGCATGTGACCAAGGGGGCAAGGGATGGTTTCGTAGAAACCATGCTTTTTAATACCAATCTGATACGTCGTCGCATCCGCTCTCCCAGACTGACCTTTGAACTGACTTCCGTAGGCGAAGACAGTCAGACGGATATCGCCATTGCTTATCTTGACAATCTGGTGAACGAAGACTTTGTAGAAAAAGTGCGTCAGAAGCTGCAAAGCTTAAAAGTCACATCTCTGACCATGGGTTCCAAAAGCTTGGAGGAATTATTAGTTCGCAAATCCTGGTTCCATCCCATGCCCAGTATGCACAGCACAGAGCGCCCTGATGTTGCCAGCAGCTATTTGGCAGAGGGTCATGTACTGATTATTGTGGACAATACGCCCTCTGTACTCATCCTGCCCTGCTCCCTGTTTCAGTTTACCCAGAGCCCGGCAGATTATTATAATGCTCCTTTAACAGGCTGTTATTTCCGATTCATTCGGTTTTTATGCATTCCCGTAAGTTTATTTTTGTTGCCTGCTTTTTATCTGGTATCCGCTTATTATCCGGAAACCGCCCTACAATACCGACTCCTTTCCAAGGAGGTCAGTTGGCTGGAATTAACTATATTTGTCTTTGCTGCAGAATTTTTACTGGATTTATTTAAATACTCTTCCTCCCACAGTTCCTCCCACTTCTCCGGCTCTCTTTCCATCATCGGTGGTCTCATCATCGGTGATATTGCAGTAAACCTTCAGTGGGTCACGGAAGAAATCCTCTTCTATGCAGCTGTTACTATGTTGGCCACTTTGTCCCTTGCCAGCCTGGAGCTTGGAGAAGCCTTACGTCTTTACCGATTATTTTTGTTGGTCGCCACTGTCATATTTGGTGTTTGGGGCTTTGTAGGTGCATCACTGCTGGTATTCCTCTCCATGATTACCACACCCACCTTCGGCAAAACCAGCTACCTGTGGCCACTTATCCCCTTCCGGTGGCGGGCACTGAAAACTTTACTCTTTCGCTATCCTACCTTCAAGGCACAACCCAGCAATGTGTGGAAACGCTAGAGACTCCCACCAACAAAACGGGGCGGCATATGCTCTGCAATTGTTGCTTGCGAATTTAATTTGTGGGAGCCCCTACTTCTCAGATCAAAAAGTGCTGCCGCACCTACGATTTTTCAATCGTAATTGCGACAGCTTCTTTATTCTCCAAGGTTCTTCCGCAAGGGTCCCTCTTTATCCGATTTTTCTCCCTGTATTCACTGGGTGTCATTCCAACTGTTTTTGTAAACTGCGTAATAAAGTAAGAGCAATAACGGTAACCTAACGCATCTGCAAGTTCCTCCAGCTTTAACTCTGTGTGAATCAAAGATTGCTTTGCAAGGGTAAGCCGGTATTCATTTAAATACCTGATAATGGTAGATCCGGTCTTTGTTTTAAAGTCCTGATTCAGCTTAGTCCGATTGACGCCGGCAACATTGCAGACATCGGAAAGCTCGATACAGCTGGAATAATTAGTATGAATATAGCTCAGTGCTTTATCAACCGGGGAACTCTTCCCTTCCTGTTGTTCGCACCATTGCTCCATGTAAATGTCATCTAGTAAATAAAGGGTCTGTAATAGATATCTCCGAATACGACAGGTCCACATCCCATCGCTCTGAGTAATGCATTCTGCGCCCATCAGTTTAATCCACTGACTTGCCTTTAAGTAGGAAGAAGCCGGAAGCTTGAGTACTCCGTTACAACCGTGGCTATGATTAAAAAGGGACATCATATTCCGATCGTGTTGTTCGTTCAGTTCTTTGAATTCATCGATTTTAAGGGCATCAAAATCCAAAGAGCGATTTACAAATAGTGGGTGGAAACAAATGGTTTGTGCCTTAAATTGAGAAGACTCTAACAGTTCAAACCGGTCATCATAACAGGTGCAGAGCACAATCGGAGCTTCCAGGCTAAACTCTTCTTCATTCAAGCGGAAAGAAAGGCTTCCCTGAGTAAGAAGTGTCAGACTGTAGCGTTCCTTATACGGATATATGGTAAAGGCTTCATTAGGCTCATATTCCAGTAAAATACGTTGGTTGTTTCTTAAACGGTCATAGGTTTCCAACAGCATACAATCACTCCTTTTCTTTGATAGGCACATTTTATCAGAATCTATACAGGTTTGCAACATACTGCAAATTATATAGTTAATTTGTGCAGAAAGTGAATTTTCAAACAAAAAAATATTTGTAGAATAAGGAGTATCAAAAATACGGAAGGGAAGGGATCGGATGAATCAAAAGAATAAGACAGCATCGGGAGCAAAGAAAAAATCGTTAAACTTTTTTACCACCATGAAATTTCTGTGGTCACTTATGGACGGCTTGAAGAAGCACTATCTGTTATTTTACCTTTGTTGGCTGTTCCATACCATAACAGGAGTGATGTCACCACTCATTTTCGGTGAAATGATTGACTGTGTAATTTACGAAAACGATTTGCCCGGCTTTCTAAAAATCGGCATGGGATTTTTCTCAATCACAGTATTCGGTATTGCATTGCACTATGTAACTTATGAGTTGTACTGTGTGGTAGGGCACGGCATTCACAGGAGACTTCGTGTAAGGATATTCCGAAAGCTACAATCTTTGACGGCAGAGGAAATGACTGCGTTGCAGCATGGAGATACCGGCAACATGATTTTGTTCCAGACAACGGAAGGCTTGCACTTTATGGTGCGAAATGTGATACATAATGCCAACAATACTTTGCGCATTCTGTTTTGTCTGATTGTTATGTTTATGATAAATCCGGTGTTTGGACTGGTTTCGGTTGTAATTGTACCGTTATCCGTAATTGCCACCTTTACCATCGGAAAAAGAATCCGTGCCAACAGCGGAAAAGGCAATGATATTTATGCAAAGTATGTCAATCGTTTATTTGAAATTGCAGGTGCATTTGCGGAGATTAAGGTTTGGGGTGCAAGGGATTATGTTCTGAAAAAATATGATGGGGATTTAAAGAAAATGAATGGTGTCCGGGCAAAAATCGAAATGGATAATTGTGTCGGAAACGAGGTGTTAGCTAATATTAAAAATGTAATTTTGGTGATTCAGTATGGGGTACTGGCATATTATGCACTCACCCAAAATCTTCAGGTTGGAACCATTACCGTAATGCTTGCCTATTTCAATACCATGTCTGAGTCTCTGGCAGAAGTGGCAAAATATTATATGGATGCTCAGCAGAGAATTTCTATTATCGAACGTATTTATCGTTTCCTTGGGAAGAAGGGAATGGACAAGGACAGGACAAACGTACATCCGGGAAAACAGATAAAAGAGATAAAGGTTACCAATTGCAGTTTTCAGTATCCAAACAACGAAACTGAGGTGCTGCACGGAATTAACTTTTCCATGAGGCGCGGAGAAAAGGTTGCAGTGGTGGGTGGCTCCGGTGCCGGAAAAAGTACATTTCTTAATCTGTTACTAGGATTATATGAACCGCAACAGGGGGATATTCTATTGGATGGCATATCCATGGCACAGGTAGACCGGGATGTGTTGTACCACCATTTTGGTGCCGCATTTCAACATGTATTATTGTTTAGCGGCACGATTCGGGAGAATCTTGAAATGGGAGAAACCATACCTGAGGATGAGCTGAGAAAGGCTTGCCTCAATGCAGGTATTTCCGATTATATTTCGGGGCAAAAGGAGGGTCTGGATACGGTCTTGGAACGTTGGGGCAGCAATTTGTCGGGTGGACAAAGACAGCGGTTCGGTATTGCAAGAGCCTATGTACAGGGAGCCGACTTCGTGTTTCTGGATGAGGTTACCGCTGCGCTTGATACAGAGACGGAGGAATTGGTGCTGAGCAAGCTGGAGGATGGCTTACAGGGCAGAGGCTGTGTAATGGTTTCCCATAGGCTAAAAACCGTGGAGGCCTGTGACCGGGTAATTGTGTTGAAGGACGGTAAAATTTGTGCAGAGGGAACCCCGCAGACATTGTGGGAACAGTGTGAAGAGTACCAAAGCTTATTTGGCTTGGAGCAGAAAGGAGCATAAAATGGAGAAATTCAGATATCGTTTGACGATTTGGAAAGGGTTGCTCCCCTTTTTTGACAGAGTAAAATGGTCCTATGTGGGCGATATTGTTTCGGAATTACTGATTCGTGTACTGGACATGCTGTTTCCGGTAGTTTATGGTATTTTGCTGGAAAAAATAATAATTCAAAAGCAAAAAAATTTGTTGGGATGGGTGTTAGGCGCGTATCTTGCGTTACAAATTGTTAAATCTTTATGCAAGGTACTACAGACCCATTGTCAAAACAAGGTAAATCATAAGGTGTATCGGAAACTGCGAGTTGCGATTATGGAAAAGTATTTCGGCAGAAAGTTTCCTGCGTATCAGTCATTGACAACCGGTGATATAAAAATGACGGTGGAGGATGCAGTAAATAAGCTGAACGGTTTTCAGACCCAGTTTTCCGGGTATTGCCTTAACTGCTTCTTCGGCATTCTGATGGTAACGGTATTGTTCGAAATTGATTGGAGAATGGCACTTGTAAGCTTCGTATCCATTCCTCTTACTTTTCTTATGGATCATGCTGTAAGCAAGGCAGAGAAGGACCATATTGAAAGGATGAACCAAAACTATGCTTCCTGGGCATCCTGGCTGGATGAAACCATTAAATCCTGGAGAGAAATCCGGATTAATCGTTGTGAAGCAAAGCGTGAGACAGAGTTTACAGTATTTCAGACAAATGAGGATATTTATCACGGAAGATGGATACGATTCTGGGTTACAAGAGTGTTGGTAATTCCTCAGATTAAAGATGAATTTATCATGCAGTTTGTTTTATATTTTCTTGGTGGTATTTTGATTTATTACAATCAACTTACCATCGGTGTGTTGCTGGTGTTTGTAAAGTATTTCGGAATTCTTTCCGACAGCGTAAAGGCGGTGTCGGAATCCGATGCAAATTTACAATCGGAACAGGTACACTATGAAAGAATTCTCCGTCATTTACGAGAGGAAACTATAATGGAAACAGACGGAACCGAACTTCCCGAAGCGTTTACCATACATTTTAATGAAGTATCCTTCTCATACGGAGAAAAGGAGAAAAAGATACTTGACAGAAAAAGCTTTTTTATAAAAAAGGGCGAGAAAGTCGGTATTTGCGGTGCCAGCGGTACAGGAAAGAGTACACTGGTAAAACTCCTTTTGGGACAATTGGAACCTACAGAGGGCAGTGTTTTGTACGATGGTATTCCGTTTAGTGAGATTTGTAAGGAAGAGTTCTATAAGAAAATCGCTTATATCAGTCAGGATGCAAAACTATTCCAGGAGTCCGTTGCTGAAAACTTGCGGTTAGGAAAAACGGAGGCTTCAGAGGATGAAATGAAAGAAGCCTGTGAAAAGGCCAAAATTCTTGATGTTATTTCCCAATTACCGGAAGGACTGGAAACAGACATCGGAGAAAACGGTTCCATGCTGTCAGGGGGACAACGACAACGGATTTTGCTTGCAAAAGCATTTCTGCGTGATGCACAGTTATATGTCTTTGATGAAGCAACCGGTGCATTGGACGGTCAAGTGGGTGCAGAAATCGAAGAGGCAATAGAAAGTCTTCCACAGGATAAGACGGTAATACTTGTTTCTCATAAGAAGAGTCTCTTGAACCGTTGTGACAGGGTAATAAGTGTATTGTAGGAAAAACAAGGGGCAGTATATAATCTGTATATATTGCCCCTGATTATTTACCAAAACCGTTCCTACTCTTCTTCCTTCTTTAGTAGTTCCTCAAAAGGGAAATACCTCTCTCCTGGATTTTCAGCCTTCCACTCAGCCTGCCGCTCCCTGTCCACAGACTGTACTTCCTCAAGGAGTCCCTGGGCTGAAAGTCTGGTGGCGCCCTGGCCCCAAATTATCATTTGCTCCAAGGCATCAGAGGTAGCTACCGTCACATGGTATTTCCGACCGATTTCGTGGACTGTTTTCTCGATGTATTGGTCCGCGGTTTCCGCTTCCTTGGTATACACCACATAAATGTTGTGATATTTAGAAACACTTCCGGGATTTCCTTTCACCTTGTAAGCATCGAATACTACTATCAGTGTATTTTTTATATATCCCTGATAGTTGCACAAAATATCCAAAAGCTTACTTCTTGCCGACTCTATATTGGTCTTTGCCAGTTCCTTTAAATCTTCCCATGCAAAGATAATGTTATAGCCATCCACCAACAAATATTCCTTCAGTTTCTCCTGTTTCTTAGAATTGTAAACTACTTCCTTAGGTGGTGCTGTTACCGTACGTCTCACCGGTCGGTTCCAGGGATTCTTATCCTTAGCACGATGCCCGTAGGTACGCTCAAAAATCTCTTCTATTTCTTCCTGACTGATAAACCGGTCATCGTAGGAGGACATGTTTATAGAAAGCTGCTCCGGCTCCCCACATTCTGACTCTTGCCGTTCCGTTCCAACCCAGCCACTGTCCACATGGGCATAGTCTGCCACCTGCTGCCAGTCCACATAAAAGCCTGCTCCGTGAGCACAGAATACAGAACCCGTTGGATTCTCTAAATCATGCTCGGAGTCATACCCATAAGCTTCTATGATTTCCTCCTCATTATGACAGGGCTGATAACACTTAAACCGACATGCCAGCCTCCCCCTGCCACGGCTATAGGAAATCACCTCTGACTGGTAACCATTCATATTCACTACCGGTGCTGTGCCGGTTAACACAGATATTTCTCCGTAAGTCTGTGGGTCCTCAAATGTGCCCTTCATCCGTTGGACATCATTCATAGCTCTTCCTAAACATTCCGTAGGAATCTCCAACGTATATTCATAAACCGGCTCTAACAATCTACACTTGCCACTCTTTAATCCATGACGCACTGCACGATAGGTAGCCTGACGGAAATCACCGCCTTCTGTATGCTTCAAATGTGCTCTGCCGGCTATCAGAGTAATCTTCATATCCGTAATCTCTGAACCGGTAAGTACGCCCACATGAACCTTCTCCTCCAGATGGGTCAGTATCAGTCTCTGCCAGTTTTTATCCAGCTCATCCTCGCTGCAATCCGTAGCAAACACAAGACCACTACCGGCTTCCAAAGGCTCCAACAGTAGATGTACTTCCGCATAATGACGCAGGGGTTCAAAATGGCCGATGCCTTCCACCGGCTCCAGTATGGTTTCCTTATACACGATACTTCCATCCCCAAACTCTACCGCCACACCAAATCGCTTCTCAATTATATCCTTTAAAATCTCTACCTGTACTTCCCCCATAACCTGAGCATGAATTTCACTACTCTGCTCACGCCACACAATATGAAGCTCAGGAATTTCTTCTTCCAGTACATACAGATTTTTCAGCATTTTGTGGACATCACAACCTTCCGGAAGTTCTAAACGATAATTTAGTACCGGCACCATCACCGGCGCTTCTCCTTCTCCTACTGCCCCCAGACCCTGTCCACAGAAAGTGTCCGACAAACCGGTAACCGCACAGATTCCACCTGCATTTACCACATCTGCCAATTGAAAGGAAGTTCCGTTGTAAATACGTAGTTGGTCCGCTTTCTCTTCACCAATCAGTTGCTTTACCTTTAATGCACCACCCAATACCTTCAAATGAGTCAGACGGCTTCCATTGTTATCCCGACTGATTTTATAGACTCTGGCCGCAAAATCCTCCCCATATTCCGGCAAGGTGGTATACTTCACCATCCCATCCAAAAAGTCTTCTACACCCACACCTTTTAATGCAGAACCAAAGAAACAGGGAAACAGCCTTCTTTTCACTATAGCCTTTTTCAGGCTTTCCACCTCTACCATGCCACTTCCCAAATACTGCTCCATCAGCTCTTCCGAACACATAGCCACAGTTTCCAGAACAACATCGTCTCCTGCTTCAAGCTGTTCAAAATCCACACAATTCTCATCCAGCTTGCATCTCAACTCTTCCAGTAATGCCTCTTTTTCCGTACCGGCCTGGTCCATTTTGTTTACAAACAAAAACACCGGTATTTCATAACGTTTCAATAGCTTCCACAGCGTCTCTACATGCCCCTGCACACCATCTGCACCACTGATGACCAGTAACCCAAAATCCAACACTTGTAGAGTGCGCTCTGTTTCTGCCGAAAAATCCACATGCCCCGGTGTATCCAGCAAAGTAAGTTTTCTATCACCACTTTCCCTTTTCAAAAGCACCTCTGCCTGCTTGGAGAAAATGGTAATCCCCCTACTCCTTTCCAATTCATGGGAATCCAAAAAAGCATCCCCATGGTCCACACGTCCCAGCTTACGGATGCCTCCCGATAAATACAATATTTGTTCTGCCAGCGTGGTTTTCCCGGCATCTACATGGGCCAGTATACCCACCACTAATTTTTCAGACTGTCTGCTCATGATTTCCTCTCATACATAATTTACCCAAGACCCTGATAAATACTAACCAAAGTCTTGGGTATCCTTTTTCTTAGAATCCTAAATCCTCTCCTACCAGTACCACCTTGATTCTGCCTTCGTGACGAGAGAAACGTGTTACCAGAAACTGACAACAAATGGTATCCTTGGACATACAGTTGGCACAGGAACCGCTTTTCTTACAGGGAGTGTCCAAATCAAATCTCTGAGCGTTAATAGGTGCTGCCTCATTTCTCGCACGGGAAATAGCTGCATCCACATCCTTAACCACCTTGTTCATACCTACTACCATAATCACATGGGTTGGACCATATGCAATGGCCGCCACACGATTAGAATTTCCATCAATATTAACCAAAATACCATCCTCTGTAATGGCATTGGAGCTGCATAAATAATAATCACATCCAAAGGTCTGGATTTCTACCTGACGCTTTTCGATAGGGTTCTTGCAATTCTCTCTGTCAAACACTACATAATCGCCGGTTTTTGCCACAACCTTTAAACCCACCTCATCCACAGATGCGGAGCCTCCCCAACCAATACTGCTACCTCTGGGAATCAGGGAGAATACCTTTTTTAAAGCTTCCTCCTTGTTTTTCACATAATATCCTTCCATATTACGTGACTGCAGACCTTTAATCACCTTTTCTGCCAATAGTTTGTTGCGTTTTGTCTTGTTCTGGTCCATTTGTAAGCTCCTTTACTGTCCTAATATTTCTGCTATTTTTTCTATCATTTCATCTTCCTTCAAACGGAACTTGATTTCCACTCGTCTGGAAGCTTCCATATCAATTACTTGGGAATTGGTTTTATATACCGGTGAACTGAAGGAACGTCCATTTACTGTCAGCATGGTTTGCAGACGGGCAATCTGTGATTCATTCAGTCCGTTCTTTTGATCCAGACAAAACTGTGCTACTGCCATGGCACGCTCTGTGGAAAGCTCCATATTGGTCTTATAGCTTCCGGAGGTGTCAGTATGTCCTTCAATAATAATCTCAGCAATATAATCCTTGTATGCATCCTGTAACAAAACATCCAGATAAACAGGTATAATCTCCTTTAAGGACTCCTTACTTGGGTCCGTCAGTGTGGACTTACCATATTCAAATAATACGTCGGAAGAAAAGGTAATAGAACCGTTCACCGGATCCACTCTCATACTGGAATTATTAAACTTGCTCTGCAACTCACCGATAATATCCGTTCGAATTCCTACGATATTTTTCAGCTCTGTTTTCGTATAAGCCAGCTCTGCCTTTGCATTATCAATTTCCAAATAAGCAGCATCCAACTCTTCCTTGGTCAGCTGTGCTGCCTGATAAGCATCCTGCAGCTTAATCAGTGAATTCTCCAACTCTGTTTTTGAGGCATCAATCTCCAGCCGGTAGCTCTCAAGATCCAGCTTGGCCAGCTCCAGCTCGTCCGAAGCTGCTTTCAGGGCAATGGAAGCCTTGTCCAGTTTCGTCTGCGTCAACTCCAGAGTGTTGGTCTTTTGCTTGTAAATTGCTAATGTAATAGCAATAATCAATATAAATATTAATAGCAATGCCGCCATCATGTCTGAGTAAGACTGCCAATAGCTTTCCTCTCCATAAGCGGCTTTACTTCTTCTGTTCTTTCTCATAAAGCCTCTCAATCTGCTGCAAATGTGCAACTGCTTCTACACGTCCTTCAATAGACCGAAGGTATACAACTGACTGCTGATTTCATCATTAATGGTATCGCAGGTCTCATCAATCTTTTCCTGCTGAGCCTTTAACTCTCTTGCCAGAGCCTCCTGGTTCGCCATAGTGGTCTCCAGGGTTTGCTGTAAGGTCAGGCTGGCACCTAAAAGCTGTCTGGTGGTATCTTCCATACTCTTGTAATTTTCTGCATAAATCTGCTGTGCATCGCAAGCCTTGGAAAGAGTATTACCCAGCTTAGCGAAATCACTTCCCATGCTTTGTTCCAGCTGCTGCAGAAACTGATGTACAATCACTTCCACCCCTCTGGTCTGTTCCATGGCATTCCCCTGCAACAGTTCTGTAATCTGCTTCAAATAATTGGCGGTATTAGCCTGATATATCAGCATGGCTTTGCTGTTTTCATCAGCAGTAACCACTACCGGCTCCACACACTCCCTGAAGCAGTCCAAAAACTCTGCCAGCTTTTCATAGGCATCGGACATAATTCCACGATACACAAATGTAAAAATCAGCGAGAAGAAAATACCATACACCGAGGTATGGAAGGCCACCTTCATACCTTCCAGTAAA
Organism: Lachnospiraceae bacterium; assembly: GCA_017521605.1. GTDB lineage: Bacteria > Bacillota > Clostridia > Lachnospirales > Lachnospiraceae > Acetatifactor. The sequence continues at coordinate 33,990 of JAFXCD010000028.1, forward strand.
GGTCCGATATTCTCTGAAATGGTATAAATATCATTTCCGCTAAAGGAACCTAAACCGATGGATAAACCAATAAAGGTACCCAGAATACCTAATCCTGTCATAGTGCCGGAAATAGCTGAATTAAAATAGGTTTTACCTACTCTGTTAATCACTTCTTCATTAATATAATCTTCAATATCGCAACCACCTACCATACCACGCTTAGTGTAATAGTTTCTCATACGCTTCTGATAACGCAGGAATGCATCATCCAATACTTCATCCCCGAAAGGTTGTTTTTTCTTTGCATACTCTTCCCAAAGCTTGTGATTACCGGAATCATAAGCCTTATAAATCTGATCCGTTACCAACAACAAAGAATCTGTACAACGATTCAAGCGAATAAAGCTAATTGTAGAAATTAGAAATAAAATACCGATAATCACCAAAAAACCAATATTAATCACTAAATTCCACGGATCTGTTGCCTGTCCCGTAAAAATCCCATTGATGTACAAAATTACAATCACCATTGCTATGTACATTAAAAACAGAAAATAATACAGTTTGTTTTTCATAACTCTCCTCCTTTACAAAAAAAGTGCCCCCCGGCACTTTTCCTTGTGTTAACAATCCTTGTCCACATGGTTTCCCTTAAATGCCTCTGCCTGTAATGCCTTATTATTCTTTCCATAAGGATTGTCTTCACGGTATTGAATCTTAGTGGTGGTGGTGCCCCCTGCCACATAGCTTCTGCCACATTCCGGACAAATAGCTGTCTGCAAACGCACACTTGCCTGCAATACCTTGCCCTCCCCCTTTGTAGCTTTTTTATATGCATTGGATACATGTTCCTGCTCATGGGAACGTACTGTAGCTGCTGAAGCTTCCGGCGAAATATGGGACGGAGCCTTAAAACTTACCATTTCGTCGGAGCCATCCTGATATTTCCGTTCCTTACAGGTCTGGCATTCAGCCTTTTGTGTTCCCTGCACTTTACCGGTGGTCTTCTCATGCTCCACACCCATAGGTGCCATCACACCCTGTACCTGTGGATTCATAGAAATATAACCATTTCCCTCAATTCTCATACGGCTCCTCCTTCCTTGGTTATGTCATTTTTCTTTTCGACTAAATTATAACATTTCTGTACTACTATTTTAACATATTTATAGAATTTTAACAATTGAATTTCCATACAATAATCGGATACTTCTATCCTACTCCACCAATTTATCATAATAAGTATACAGCTTCTGCACACCATTCTCTAATATGTAGTAATGTCTGATGTAAGGCACCAGCAAAATGATTAACAATCCGCTTAGTAACAATAATCCAATCTGTGCCAGTGACAGAAAAGTAAAAATGGATATAACAGTCAATAAAGCAAAAGTAACCGTCACAATTAAATGAATCAATCTCTCATGCTGGAAAAACTGAATCTGTATGAGCATTTTAGCGGCCATACATTCACGTTCTTCTTCTGTCAGCTCATCTGTTTTCAGTGCTTCCATATACTGTAGATAATCCTTCAATCTTTTTTCCATAACCTATCCACCCTTTCCTGCCGCTTCTGCGTCGTATGGTTTTCTCTTCGCGTATATTATATCATATTTCTCTTTCTTTTTCACCTATCCTGTGCTATGATTATAAATGTTACAATTTTATTACAAATGGTCACCTTGTTTATCTGCCAAAACTTGAAATCATATGGAGTTTATATGAAGAGAATTTTGCAATATTATCTGCCACTTTATATATCAATGGCTTTCCTTACCATAATTCCTCAAGAATATTTACCAAGAATAGATGCTTTCTCCTTTGTTTCCGAGCATCAGGATTTATTGCCTCCACCGAAGCCAAAACAACCTGAGTTTGCCATCGCACAGGTAAACGATTATGTGAATGTCCGCTCACTCCCCTGCACAGATGGGGAAGTTGTAGGTACTCTTGTAAACAATGCTGTGGCTGAAATTCAGGCAACTGCCGGCGAAAATGGGGATTGGTTTCAGATTGTTTCCGGCAATTTAACCGGCTATATCAAAGCAGAATACTTCCTCTTTGGAGAAGAAGCTGATATCTTATTGGAGCAATCCGTCTGCACCTATGCCACCATTTTGGCAGATCAATTAAATGTGCGCAAAGAAGCCTCTTCCTCCGCTCAAAAAAGTGGTTATCTGAAAACTGGTGAACAAGTTCTGGTTTTGGAAGATTTGGGAGAATGGCTTCTCATTAGGTATACGGATACCATAGACGGTTACATTGCAAAAGAATATACCCAACTGACAGAAAGCTATATTTATGCCCAGTCTATAGAAGAAGCCAAAGAAGAAAAAGCACTTTATAATACCCGTCGCAGCCGTATACAGACCACCCGGTATGTTAAGCCGGAAAATACCAATATTACTTTCCCGGTTACCACTTACACCAGTAACGAAGAACTGCGAAAGGCAATCGTAGAAAACGCCATGCAGTATCTGGGAAACAAATACGTGCACGGCGGCAACAGCTTACAAACCGGTACGGACTGTTCCGGCTTTACTATGTTACTTTTTGCAGAGTATGGTTATTCCATCAGCCGTACTCCCCAAGGCCAGCTGGAAAAAGCCGGTCGTAGCATCGACTATAGTGAGATCCAGCCGGGAGACATTATCTGCTATACCTCCAACGGCTCCACCTGTACTCATGTAGCCCTTTATATTGGGGATGGTCAGATTATTCATGCCGCCAATTCCCGTAAGGGCGTAGTTATTTATAATGCAGATTATGATACTATTATGGGTATCAAAAATGTTATTGATTAATCCCCCAAAATTTGGTCAGATGTCAGAATCTGACCCTCAAACACTTCGTTCGTCCACTTTTGCAGGTCGCTTAACCGTAATTTAACACCTCCATAGGTCTTAATACCATGGGAAGCGGCCTGTTCTTCAGTATAATCCTCCAGGATGTAAACACTTTCCATACGCACCGGCATGGCATTATAATGGCACACCAGAGGTATCACACCGGTTTCCTCCACCTCTATGAATGGACCTTCTTCATCCACATGAATAGTGACCCAGGCCATGGCTTCCAGCATGCAGAGTGCCTGTTTCTGTGTAGATACATAATTCCCTAAAGAATAATAACAAAGGGATTTATTACCATTTTCAGCTTCTACCCATTCCACAGGCTGCACCACATGAGGATGAGTTCCGATAATAATATCCGCTCCGGCCTCCGTCATCTGGCGGGCAAATTTCTCCTGATACTTGGAAGGTGTAGTGGTATATTCCGTACCCCAATGAGGACAAACTACTACAAAATCAACCAACTTGTCTGCTTCTGCTATCTCTACCAAAACTTCTTCCCGCAAAGTAGTAAAATCAATCATTCGAGATTTAGGATTATAATCACAAAGCATATCCATATGCCCCTCATATTCCTTAGGAAAACTACCCATATTGGGTGCATAGGTATAGTTTAATATGGCAAAGGTAACTCCTTCTATCTCCAGTACTTTTATTTTATCAGTACTATCACCTTCCGAAACCGTATCCTTGCCATCGATTCCTGCAACCAGTATTTGCGGATACTGGCGCCAATAATCCACACAATTTAAGATGCCCTTTAGCCCTTTATCTGCCGTATGATTGGAGGAATGCAGCACCACATTGAAGCCTGCATCCACAATAGCATCTCCCACCTCTGTAGGAGAATTAAAATGAGGATAACCGGAAAAGCCCAATTGATTACCTCCCAGGATGGTCTCCTGGTTAATCATCTTCACTTCTGCTTCTGTTAGGAAATCCTCTATTCCTTCAAACAAAAAGTCATAATTGTAACTGCCATCCTCCTGCTTACCGGTGGCAACAATCCCCATATGCATAAGATTATCGCCTACCATCATCAGGTTAATATCATACTCCGGAAAAGGTGTAGGGGTAGGTATAGGTGTTGCAGTAGGCTCTGGAGTGGGTTCCGGGGTAGCAATAGGTTCCTGCTCCACCTCCACAACGTCTTCCTGTAACGCACTACTCTCTGTACTCTTACCACAGCCGGTCAACACCACTAATATTATGTATAAAATTGCCATGTTAATCACTTTATGTCGTCTATTCATCATTATCCTCCGGTATTTACACAATTTCTGGCGGAATCTATCATCCTCTGTTTCCTCTACTGTACCACAAAAAATCACTCAGGCAATTTGATTAGCCCCAAACCTCACTTATACTTTCATACAATTCTTTTGACTCTTCTGTTTCCTCGGTTGCTTCCTCTTCGCTTTCCACGCTTGTCTGCTCAGAAATTTCCTTCTTCACATCCTCATGCTTCTTATTACAACCTGTCAGCAGAAGGGCTAATGTCAAAATCACTAACCATTTTTTCATATTCTCTCCTCACTCTCATAAGCAAATAATAACTCGTTTTCATTATATATTGGGGGTAATCTATTGTCAACCTCTCTGTAGCTTTGTAACCACCTATATACAAACAGACCGTGGATTTCTCCACGGTCCCCATTTTGATTCTCAACTATAATTTACAATGCATCATCCAATAGCTCCTGATAAAACATAGCATAATCGTTACGATGTTCCTTAATAAATTGAATCGCTGCTGATGGATGGGAATTTAAAATGCCGGTCAGCAGATATGCTATATCATATCCCCAAATTACACCCTCTGCTCTCAATTTGTCTATCTGCTTCTCCACAAAGCTCATAACCGCAATTTTATTGTACTTGGGATTCTTTAAAAAGCTTAACAGAAGCTCCATGTAACAATTTCCTGCACCACGTCCCATACCACTTACGGTAGCATCCAAGTAACTGGCTCCTCTGGAAAGCGCCTCGATAGTATTGGCGAATGCCAGCTGCTGATTATTGTGAGCATGAATACCAATGATTTTATTGTACTTTTGAGCCACATCCATGTACTTCTTGGTCAGGCGCTCTATCTGCTCCGGATAAAATGCGCCAAAGCTGTCCACCAAGTAAATAACATCTACATTGCTCTGTGCCAATAGCTCCAAACCTGCGTCCAAATCCGCCTCATGTACCTTGGAAATAGCCATGATATTTACAGTTACTTCATAGCCCTTTTCTTTAGCATCCTCTATCATTTCAATAGCCGCAGGTATAGTATTGATATAAGTTGCCACACGAATCATATCAATAACACTCTCCTCTTTAGGCAGGATATCCTTATGGAAATCTGTACGTCCCACATCTGCCATGACAGCAATCTTCATGTCTGTTTTATTGTCACCTACGATATTGCGAATATCCTGCTCATCACAGAATTTCCACTTACCGAAATTCTCCGGATTAAAAATCTCCTTGGATGCCTTATAACCAAACTCCATATAATCTACACCGGCTTTGATATTTGTCAGATACAAATCTCTGACAAACTCATCCGAAAACCGGAAATTATTCACCAAACCACCATCTCTTAATGTACAATCTACTACTCTGACGTCGGGACGAACCGAAACCAAAGAACCATATCTCTCTCCCATACTGCCTCCTAACCAAGTCTGCTATTACAATATCACAGCTTCGCATTTCTTCTATAATACTTTATCAATTTAAAGTGCAACACTTTAAACCGTTAAATTATTCTTAGAATACTCCTGTTCAGCAGATTTGTCAACCACTTTTTTCAACTATCTCCTTGTTTCTTTGCCTTACTTCCTGTCCACTTCCACTGAATCAGCACTACCGGGGAGGTAAAGAACAAACTTGATTACTCTTCCTGCTCTTTTCAGATAAAGCTCTTACTGTATTTCGTGCAGACAGATTTCACCTTCCTGTCTTGTTTTATACAAATCTATAATTCTCTGATTAGCAGATCCTCTGAATTTCAGACGAATATCCTTCTGCTTCTCCACAAAGGGACCGTCTACCAAAATGTCTATAAGCTCCAGCATCCTGTCCGTACATTCACAATATGCCCTGCCCCCTTGGCATAGGTCCTTTTCATAAAGATACCCTGTATAGCACCAAACATTCTTATGGGGGAACCGTTTCCGCAGCTTCTCCAAAAAAGGTAATAACCCTCTCTGATTCTGTGGCTCAAAGGGTTCTCCTCCCAGAAAGGTCATTCCGGCAATATAGGCCGGCTCCAATGTCTCTAACAGGTATTGCTCCACCTGTTCGTCAAACACCTTACCATAATCAAAATCCCATGCAATTTCATTAAAGCACCCTTTGCAACGGTGGGTACAACCGGACACAAAAAGGGAAGTCCTTACGCCTTCCCCATTTGCTATATCACATGTTTTTATTTCTGCATAATTCATTTACAGATGTAACACCCTTTCCTTGATTTCCTGGGTTCTGCCCTGATTCCAGAACTGAGTACCGATATAACCACAGGTTCTGCGAGCTACATTCAGCATATTCTGGTCGCGATTGTGACAGTGCGGGCATTCCCAAATCAGCTTGCCATCCTCTTCGATAATCTGGATTTCTCCATCATATCCACACACCTGACAATAATCACTCTTGGTATTGAGCTCTGCATACATAATATTATCATAAATGAACTGAATCACGCTGATAACTGCCGGAATATTATCCTGCATATTAGGTACTTCTACATAGCTGATAGCTCCACCGGTAGAAAGTGATTGGAATTCAGACTCAAATTTCAACTTGGTAAAAGCATCGATGGGTTCAGTGACATTTACATGGTAGCTATTAGTAATATAGCCTTTGTCTGTTACACCTTCGATAATACCAAAGCGCTGCTGTAAACATTTTGCAAATTTGTAGGTAGTACTCTCAATAGGAGAACCGTAAATGCCAAAGCCAATGGTGGTCTCCTCTTTCCAGATATTGCAGACATCATTCATATGCTGCATAACCTCCAAAGCAAAAGGCTTTGCTGTGGGGTCTGTATGGGATTTACCGGTCATATACTTCACACATTCGCAAAGTCCTGCATATCCAAGTGAAATAGTAGAATAACCACCATACAATAATTTATCAATGGGTTCACCTTTTTTTAAACGTGCCAATGCTCCATACTGCCATAAAATAGGGGCTGCATCGGACAAGGTGCCCTTTAAACGATTATGACGGATCATTAATGCCTTAAAGCAAAGTGCCAGTCTTTCATCAAATATTTTCCAAAATTTATCAAAATTTCCACCGGAAGAAAGTGCCACATCCACCAGATTGATGGTCACTACACCCTGATTAAATCTTCCATAAAACTGATAATTACCACTCTCATCCTTCCAAGGCGTCAACGCACTACGGCAACCCATTACAGGGAAGCAGTTACCTTCTTTCAGTTCCTTCATCTTTTTCTCTGAAATATAGTCGGGAACCATTCTCTTGGCGGTACATCTTGCTGCCAACTCGGTCAAGTAGAAATACTTGGTATCTTCGTAAATATTATCCTCTTCCAGTACGTAAATCAATTTAGGGAATGCCGGAGTAATCCAGATACCTTCTTCATTCTTTACACCCTGAATACGTTGATGAAGCATTTCTTCAATAATCAATGCCAGATCAGCCTTTTCCTGCTCATTCTTGGCTTCATTGAGATACATAAATACAGTCAAAAACGGTGCTTGTCCATTGGTTGTCATGAGGGTTATAACCTGATACTGAATGGTTTGTACACCCTTCTCGATTTCTTTTTTCAATCGCTTTTCTACAATTTGTGTCAGTATCTCTTCGGAAGGGGATTGTCCCATCGTTGCAGCATCATCCAGTACTTCCTTGCGAATCTTCTCTCTGGAAATCTGAATAAATGGAGCCAGATGTGACAAACTGATACTTTGACCACCGTACTGGTTACTTGCCACCTGGGCAATAATCTGTGTGGCTATATTACATGCTGTAGAAAAACTGTGTGGCTTATCGATATAAGTTTCACTGATAACAGTACCATTCTGAAGCATATCCTCCAGATTTACCAAATCACAGTTATGCATATGCTGGGCAAAATAGTCAGAATCATGGAAATGGATAATACCTTCCTTATCTGCCTTTACCACATCTTCAGGGAGAAGAATACGTCTGGTCAAATCACGGCTCACTTCCCCTGCCATATAATCACGCTGTACACTGTTGATTATAGGATCCTTATTAGAATTTTCCTGCATAACTTCTTCATTATTACATTCTATCAAAGAGAGAATACGGTCATCTGTGGTATTGCTTTTACGGACCAGAAAACGGGTATAACGATACTTCACATAACATCTTGCCACATTAAATGCTCCCTGAGCCATAATCTGATTCTCTACCATATCCTGCATTTCTTCTACGGAAATGGCACGATTCATCTTAGTACATTTAAAATTAATATACTCTGCAATCTCCTCTATCTGTGCAGGAGTCAGTTCTTGACGAATCGCAGCTTTATTCGCCTTCGTAATCGCACTAATGATCTTCTCCAGATCAAAATCTACTTCCGAACCGTTTCTCTTAATAACCTTCATATTGTCTCTCCTTCTTTCAAAACTACACGATTATTTTAACACTAAATCTTGTGTTTGTATAGTATGAATTTCAATTTTTCGTACAATATGTTGTATTTCGTTTTTTGATTTTTCTAAACAATTTATACTTTTAATACAGATTCACGATATACCATCTCACAGGGTATCTTAATAACGTCTGCTTTACCGCCCACTTCTTCATTTGACTCCAGCATACCTATCAAAATCTCTGAGGCTTTATGTCCGATTTTCTTCAGCGGCAGTTCGTTGGTGGTAAGTCTCGGACGCAAATAGTCGGATAAATCTTTATTATCATATCCAACAATAGAGATATCATTTCCCACCTCCATGCCCCTTTCATATACAAAATCATATACACCTGCTGCCATGGAGTCATTCATACAAAAAATTGCTGTAATATTCTTTTCAAACAGGTATGGCACTTCACGATAACCCGATTCACGATTCCACTCGCCATATCGTACAAGCTCCTCGTCAAAGGCAATATCCGCTTCTGCTAAAGCTCTTTTAAATCCGGCAAGTCGGGCCTTTGTATGGAGGTTGTCATCTGCACCGGCAATCACACCGACTCTTTTATGTCCCATGGAAAGCAGATATGTTCCCATATCGTATCCTCCCTTTTCATCATCAATCACCACTGCCGGGAATTTAGCGTCCTTGGACAATCCATACGCAAATACAGTAGGAATCTTAAACTGTTCCGGGAAATAATCTATATACCGACAATGTCCTGCAATATAAATCAGACCATCCACACGTATGGATTGCAACTCCTGTATTGCCGGCTTCAAAACTTCCCTTACCTTTTCATCATCATCATACCAGGTTGCTTTCCACTTATCATACAAACGCATATTCATCAAAATGGTACGATATCCCATATCATCACAGTAAGCCATTGCTGCTTCTACAATAGGAGCCGTACTAAATTCATCCAGGTCTTCTACAATAATGCTAATCATCCGATTACTTTGTTTACGCATACTCTGAGCAAAGTAATTGGGCTGATATCCTGTTTGCGCCACTACCTCAAGAACCCTTTTTTTAGTTTCTTCACCCACATTGGGTTTACCATTCAATATATTGGAAACAGTACTTGCTGATACATTACACATTTGTGCGATTTCTTTAACCGTTATCATGTATCTCCACTCCTCTTCTTAAGCATAAATATAATGCATATCATATCATAATCCGTTACAAAAGTATAGACATACCTTCCATAAAACCATAATCGTATTATTTTATACCAAAGAAATTGCCCGGAGAACTCATTTTTCTCCGGGCAATACTACTTTACATTATTTTGCTGCCTGCTTAGCCTTTAATTCAATGGTATGCTTTTCGGTATCAAACTTCACCAAATCACCATAACCAAATCCCTCTAACTGAGTAGTCATTTCATCCCAAAGCTTATCGAATTCTGCATCATCTGCTGCAAAAATCATTCTCCAAGAGTAATCACACAAAGTGGTGTTACACTGGTTACGTACAACCGCGATATCGGCACTGTCTGTCGGAAGAGATACGCTTACGTTAGGACTTACCAACAGCTTGTTGTTTGCCTTCATCCAATCTACAGGTTCTGCTGCACCAAACTTCGCTGCCCAATCCTTCTTCATCTGGGTCATAGTTGCTTCTTTGTAAGAACTCCAGTACTGGCTTGCATAAGTTTCACCGGTGTTAGGGTTGGTACTGTAAGAAGAAACAATCCACTGGTTAATAGCGTTGTTACCATCTGAGTATCCACCACCGCCATACTCTGCAGGAACAGGAAGGTTATCCATAAGTGCGTTATCGTTCTTGATGGTAAATTTTCCGTCTTCACCAACAGTGTAGTTGAAATCTTTGATACCTGCATGCTGATATACACAGCCTTCAGGAGAAGCGTACCAATCTAAAAATTCCATAATCTTAGCATACTTCGCATCGTCAACCTGAGAACCTACTGCAAATACACGTCCACTACCATAGTAACTGTCTGAATCTGCATAATACTGCTGATCCTCTACAGGGATAAAGATAAATGCAGAACCATCTGCCAATCTGTCCTGGGTATTCCAGAAACCTACCTGCCAGCTATACCACATTAAGTAAACCTGACCTGCTGACATCTTAGCGCATGCTGCATTCCAGTCCTGAGTACCGGAATCAGGGTCAACCAGTCCACGCTGATAAGCATCATTTAAGAACTTCAAAATCTTGTAGTAAGAAGCTGACTTATCAGTAATGGTGGTGAAGGTCTCATCGGGCTTTAAGATAACAGAGCCCTTAATCTTTTCACCATACCAGGTTGTTAACTGAACAACGTTTGCGATACCAAGCATACCGTCACCGCCGTCCCAATCCTTCCAAAGAGAGAAAGGATATGCTGCATCACCTGCATCATTAGTAGGATGCTTATCCTTCATATCTTCCAATACATCCAAAAGTCCATCCAAATTCTTGATGTCAGGACATCCTAATTCTGAATATAAATCCCAACGAAGCAGAGGGCTGGAATAAATAACATCCTGTGAGTAAGAGGTAGGAGAAGTATTGGTCATTTCTGTAGGAATACCATAAGTTTTTCCTGCTTCATTCCCCCTCAAACCATTATTAAATACTGCAATCTGATCCTTATAGGTCATTAAATTTGAGCAATTAGCAATTTCAGTGGTAATATCCTTTACCAAGCCAGCTTCTACACAGTCTGCGAAATCACCTGCTTCCAAAAGTAAAAGATCACCTAAGTTACCAGTACTTGCTCTGGTCTGGAATACAGCCTCACCTGCAACCTGAGGTGCAATAATATTTAATTCCAAGCCAAACTTGTCTTTTACTACCTGTCCAAACCATCCGGTCTGTGTACCCTGATAGTTTGCTGCCACATCGTATACTTCGATGATCATGGTATCAGCACCACCTGCTGCGCCCTGTCCATCACTGCCGGTTGACTCTGCTTTCTTTCCACAACCTGCGAGAGTGGAAACTGCCATAGCACCGATTAACAATGAAGCGATTAATTTTTTCATTCTCATCTTTTTTTCCTCCCTATCATGAAAATGTTTACTCTATAATATGTACTCCCTCTGAGCACTTATTATCCCTTCACCGCACCAATCATAATACCCTTAGTAAAATATTTCTGGAAGAATGGATACACCAGCATAATGGGGGTTACAACGATAATAGTAACCGTCATACGAATGGACGTTGCAGTCTGTGCATGTGCCAGACTGGCCGCCATACTTGCCGAAGAAGAAGTACTGTTTACCAGTCCTGCCAGAGAACTTGCCTGGTTGATATAGTTATATAACAAGTATTGTAATGTATAAAGTTTCTTATCTGTTATCAAAAGCAAGGTATCCTGGAAAGCATTCCATTGGTTTACAGCCGAGAAAATTGCTACCGTTGCTACAATGGGTTTAATAACCGGAACGATAATCTTAAAGAAAATTGTCAGCGTTCCCGCACCATCAATAACTGCCGCTTCCTGTAATTCCTTAGGCAAAGCTTCCACAAAGGTTTTACAAAGAATAATGTTAAAAGGTACTACTGCCATGGGCAGAATATATACCCAGAAATTATTTCTAAGTCCCAGCTTATCCATGGTTAAAAACCAGGGAATAATACCGGCATTGAAATACATGGTAATTGCCACAAAACGATACCAGAACTTTCTTCCCCACATAGTCTCTCTAGTAAACATATATCCTAAAAATGCTGCAATCATTACTGCCACCACTGTACCAATCACGGTTCTGGCTATGGATATCTTCAACGCATCAAACAATTCCGGAATCTGAAGTACCTGTTCGTAATTTGTCCAATGCAGTTCCTTGGGCCAAAAGAGTACCTTTCCTCTTTTACTTAGGTCATTAGAACTGATGGTATTGATAAATATGTAATAAAACGGATAAGCACATACAAAAGCAAACATGGTATATACGGCATATATAATCAAACTAATGATTTTGTCCGTAGTGCTCATCTTAATCTTGTTCTTTTTCTTCGCATTCATCCTGACTCCTCCCTGCTTAAATAAATCCTTCGCCTCTGGTCAGCTTGGAAATCAAATTAGTTACAAACAACAGAGCAATACTTACAATACTCTTTAAAATGCTGATTGCAACAGATAAGGAATAACCGCCACCTTTCATTGCCAAATTGTATACATACAAGTCTAATACCTGAATGTAATTTGTATTGAAGGCGTTTTCAAATACAAAGTACTGTTCCATACCATTGGTCAGGAAATTCGCCAGATTCAACATTACTAACACAAAATAGGTAGGTAAAATACTAGGAATAGTAATATGTCTGATAACCTGCATACGAGAAGCACCATCCACCTTAGCTGCTTCAATTAACTCTTCATCAATACTGGTAATTGCTGCTATGTACATAATAGCGGACCAGCCTGCATTCTTCCAGGTAAGCCATAACCACATCTCAAACCACACATGATCACTGGATTGTAAGAATAACTGAGGTGACTCAATCAGACCCATGTTCATCAATATGGTATTCACAGGTCCTGTACTATTGAAAATACAGAAAGCAATAGCATATACCAGAACCCAGCTGATAAAGTTCGGCAATGTGGTTACTGTCTGCACAAACTTTCGGAAAGGTTTACACTTTATTTCATTTAAGAAAATTGCAAAAAACATGGGGAACCATGAGAAAAGTAAACTCAGAGCACTCATGGCAAAGGTGTTTCGTAAAACCTCTAAAAGTTTAGCCAAACGTACCTCATTACCTACCATGTACTTAAACCATTTTAATCCCACGAAATTATCCATGGAAAGTGGAAATGGTGGTTTGTAATCAAAGAACGCATAAATCCAACCATATAGCGGATAGTATGCAAAAACTGCTACCATTGCAATAAATGGTAAAACATAGAGAAATTCTCTATAGGAATTCATCTTTCTTTTCTTTTTTGCACTTACTACTTTTGTCTTATCCATTGTCAAACGTCCCTCCATAAACTCAATAAGTCTCAAATAAAACGTTTTGGTAAAACGTTCCAGTAAATCGTTTTACTATTTATTTATAACTTAATCTTACTTAATAGTCAATTGTTTTTTGTTTATTTTTTATATTTTGGTACTTTTATAAGTATTTTTTATGTGGGTTTTGTACAATTTTACATATTGACTTATGTTGGAATAATTATTAATTCAGAATTCTTTAGACAAAAAATATCCGGAATACAAAAAGTTATCCGGATGTCAGATTACGCGTTTGCGATTTGTTGAGAAAGGGGGAGCATATTATCAAAGGAGGTATCTAATAATAGACTTTGGGAGAAAACAACTTCTTTGGTAAAACCATCCGGGAAACTCCCTATGAGATCTACATCTCTTTCCCATTCTGTTATACCAAATTCTGATTGTTTCAGGGAATAGGCTCCCCTCCTCACAAGCGTGTCGGTAAATCGTTTTAGTAAAACGATTTACAATATTTATAACGCATTTTTACGAAATAGTCAAGAATTTTTTAAGTGATTTCACGCATTTTGTTAGATTTATAAATATTTTCATTTGTATTTTTATGCAATTTATACAATGAGATTGTTTTGTTAAGCCCTCCATGACTTAATAAAACAACCCTGATGTCAATAAGCTCAATCCGTTTAATACTTTACTTCTTTTTCTGTCATATCATTAAGATAATCATATTTATTCTTTTCAGTGATAGAATACACATACAACGCTACCGGTCCCGGCTCCTTGGGAAGCTCCAAAGCCCCAGACTGCACAGTGCAACCTCCCACCAGTCCTACGCTACGAAAATAAATGGTACGTGCAATCACATAAGGAATCCATTCTGCAAAATAGCCAGTATAATATCCCCGGCCAGATCCTTGCCTTCTTCCTTCCTGCTCACTCCGGAAAGTGCATAAGCATAAATTGTTTTGATGAAATCCACGAAAGCAATTATACTTCGTGGACCTTCTTCTTTTTCCTATACATCGTAATAACTCCCCAGACAAAAAATGTTGCACACACTAACTGGTTGGCTGATATGATTTTATCTAAATGCTCTTCTCTAAGGTATTCTAAAGAGAACTTGGTAACTGCACATAAAATCATCACTATGGAAATCAGGTGTTCTCTTTTTTCCCTTAAATATAGCAGAAATACCACCAGAAAAATACAGGCAAACGCCATACTTTCCACCAGCTGAACGGGAAAATAAGGCCCTCCCTGTACATATTTTCCATCATAGGTTACTGCCCAAGGTCCCAAGTAGGGAATGCCATGACAACAGCCCACCAGATAACAGCCAAATTTTGAAATCGCATACAATAACGGCAAAACTGTTATATAACTTTCCCATAAAGCCGTCCGACCTTCTTTATACATAAATCCAAAAATATAAATACCCAACAATAAGCCTATTGCTCCACCCAGACTGGAAATGCCTGCCTCCCAAAGAGTTACTTTAAATCCCCCGGTAATCATGGTAAACAGTTTTGCCCCATATAAAATCAATATAACATTCAGGAAAATAGAATATCCTATATAATTAGCCGGAACTCCGCGCTTCCTTAAAAGTACAAATACCACTGCAAAGCTCACAACAAAGGACAGCAAAAAGGTAACAGCATATGGTGATATGGATAATCCGTTCATATTCTTACAGCTCCATTCTCAATCAGTTATCGCTCAACAGCTCTCTTAACTACAAAAGCTTCTGGCATTTGCACAATTTTCTATCCCACCAATACAACCATTGCATAACACTACAACAAAGATAAAGAATAATATGATTACTACCAAAATAATAATATAAATCCACATCAACACTTTACCAAATACATTTTGCGGGTGATTAATGCGAACATATATCATAAGTACCACACCTGATATTCGGGCGACGACAAAAAGGATATCCATCAAAGAGTTTATAAAAACAATCAGCCCTCCTATTATGCTACCACCAGTGGCCAAAACCAGTTTTGCCATAAGTGTTGATAGAATAAATGGTGCTATCAGACATATCAACGATATCCAACATAAGGTGTTTGCATTTTTATCAGCGTTTTTTCTACTCATACTTCCCTCCCCGAACTTATAAGCATAAGCAACAGTTGTTAATATCATTCACACACTTTACACACGCAAGTATGCTTAAAACTATCATTAACACAACACTGACAGCCATGAGTATTAGAATCCACATTAATATCTTTCCAAACAGGTTCTTTGGATATTTTATCCTGACATAAATCACAAGTGCCACACTGACTCCGGGACTTAATCCTACAATAATGGACAATATAGAGCCTACAACTAATAATATAGTATCGTCAGCCATAATTGTGAACCATCCTGCAATAGATGCTATTATCGCTAAACAGAATACTACTATATTAATCAATGCTATCCAGCAGAGTATATTGGCTTTTTTATTGTCCTTCTTTTCATTCATATTCTTCCACACCCTATCTTTTATAAAAACAAATCAAAATAATATTAGCATATTTCCATTTATTTGCCAAGTTTCTAGTGTTTCCCTCTATAATATAGGCGCATTATGATATAATATAGATTGTAATATCTCAGACAGGAGAAGGATTTATGAAGAAGAATTTTGCATATGTATTGTTTATAATTTCTATATTACTGAGTGGTTGCTCTGTTTCTCAAAATAATCCCCCCGGACAAACACCCTCACCTTCCCCTGAGTTTATGGACGCTACTGTAGATAATGCGTCAGCACCTACTGGCACTCCACTTATGAACATAGATGAATACAAACCTTCCGAAGACTTAAAAACTCCCATTCGTGAGTATGGTGAAAGTACTGCTTTCATCCAGATGGAAGAGGATTTGGTAGTACGCATTCTGTATCCGGAAAGTCAGATTCCTGCTTTGAACGACGCTTTGGAAAATTGGGTAACTGAAATCGTTTCAGAGTATCAGACAGAATGTATTGATTGCCATATAAATGGGGACTGCGGAGAATTAACAGCTGAATATGAAAGTTTTCTTGTAAATGAACATTTTGTAAGCATTAAAATCAGTGGTGTTTTTGATAAACCCTATCTGGCACATCCCATTGATATTATTGCAACATTCCATGGTGACTTAACAACAAACAGCCTGCTTACTTTGGACAGCCTGCTTTTGCCGGATGGCCGCTTAGCACTGGAATCCAAAGTAGCTACAGATGCAGGAGTAGAATCCGAATTTATTGATGAACACTTTTTAGACCACTGGGTATTAACCTCTAAAGGTTTGGAAATCACTTTGGCTCGTGGGGATTATCTTCCCATGTCAGAGGGCACCAAAACTTATATGTATACTTATTCAGAGTTAGAAGGAATCTTGTACCTTGATAATCTTAGTGTGCCGAAAGAAACTCCTATAGAAGAGTACACCGATTCTCCTAATCCGGACACTGTACTAAATATACCCCCTGACACCCCAATCAATCCGGACATGCCTATGGTGGCACTTACCTTTGATGATGGTCCCGGTACTCATACTGACAGACTTCTAAATGTATTCGCTACCCATGGCGGAAAGGGCACCTTTTTTGTTGTAGGAAATATTTTAGAAAACCGTTCAGATGTTCTTAATCGCATGGTTGCAGAAGGACATGAAATTGGTGGACACAGTTGGGATCATCGTCAGCTGACCAAGTTAAATTCTTCTGATTTGAGAAATCAAGTGCTTGGTACCCATTCTAAAATTCAGGAACTTACCGGTATGGATGCTACTTTGCTACGTCCTCCTTATGGTTCCTACAATAGTGATGTACAAAATCTATGTGCTGATCTGGGAATTGTGATGGCAAACTGGTCGCTGGACACTTTAGATTGGAAGTATAAGGATGCGGATAAAATTTATAATACGATTTTGACAGAGGTACAGGACGGAGATATCATCCTCTGTCATGATTTACATGGTACCACTGTGGATGCTATGGAACAGGTAATACCTGAGCTGATAGCCAAGGGATATCAGCTGGTAACTGTGTCGGAATTACTGGACCAAAAGGGTGAAGAGATTAGGGCCGGAGAAGTGTATTTTAGGGGAAAATAGGTAACTAACCAGTATGCATGTTTCTTGTTTATTCTTCATTTAGTAAAACGTAATCATTAAAATTTCATTCTCTAGTTTTTTTGTCCTATGCACCAAATAGTCAGGACTTCTGCCACCAAAAGCCCAACCACTACCCACACAAAGCTACTCCACAGGCTGACAAAACCTGCTAAAAGCATCATCATCGCAGGTACAATATACTTTCTGGGATGATGGTACAAATCACTTTCCAACTGCCAGTTACGTAGAGGATATACCCACTCCAACACCACGGAACACAACGCACTTTGCAGGGCAAAAACCACCACTACCAAAATCATCTGTCGTCCCACATTTGCAAACTGCAGCTGCCAGCTTACCAAATAAATACTGCTTAACAACAGATTTACAAAAGCCAAGAAAACACAGTATTTCGCACCGAAGCGTAAACCTTGTCCCGGAAGCATTCTCACCGCCTGTTCCAAATCTCTGTCTACTGACAACAAAATACACAAAGGTGTATTCAGGCTCAATATGGCTAATCCCATGGGCAAAGCATTAAAGTCTCCAAGCTGATTCAAAATCATGGGTAGCACACAAGCTATTACACCTAACCCGGCTGTATTTATCAGATAATTCTTATTTGCCAAAAGATACCGCAATAAATATACAAAAAAGCTTCCTCTTTTTCCATTACTTTTTAGTATTGTTTTTGAAATGTTTGGGCAATAGAAAGCATACGCATCCACTATGAAAAGCAATACTACTGCAAGCAACAGACTGATACCTGCAATTCCTCCAAATAGTGGGAGATTTTTCAAACAAAAAATGGATGTGACATAACCTGCCAGCCATAATAATACAAGGATACCCTTTGCTTTTTTACGGAACAAATATCCGATTACTGCAAATAAACAGCCATTGCATGCACATAATAATGCTATCATAATCTCTGCTATGTTCCAGTTTCCAACTGCAAAGAAAAGTACCAGAATCAGTGCACTTTTACTTAGAAGAGTATAAGCACTAAGAGAAAATACATATGCAAATACCAGTTGTCTGTTTTCAAAGGGCTGAACCAATACCCCCTGTAAATTTTCCATACTGCTTTTTGAGTTTAAGGTCTGCCCCATAACGCCTGCTGTAAAAAGCGTAGCTGTCAAAAATAATACGGAAGGAGCTATTGTCATTTTAATTTCTGCTGCATATATGGCAAAAAAGATAATTGCCACTATAAATACATTCTTCTTTACCCCTTCATATTTTGCTCCAAAGACATGCTTCAAAAATACTTTATACAGATTCATTCTCCGAAAGTACCTCCCTGATATTCTGTGCTATAATCTCCTCTTTTTCAAAGGCTCGCGCTATCTGACCCTCATCCAACACCAACACCCTGTCTGAAGTAAGGCAAATGCTCTCCAAAATGTGGGACGAAAACAACAATGTTCCATGTTCCTTATACGCTTCCATCAATTTATACAAATATTCTGTGCTCTGAAAATCCAGCCCGTTTACAGGCTCATCCAAAAGCAATAGCTCAGGCTTTAAGGCAAAAGCCGTTATTAAATAGGCCTTTTTCAAATTACCTGTAGACAGTTCCTTTAATAACACATCTGTATACTCTTCAAAATGAAAGCCTGCTACCAGCTCTTCCACATCTGTCAATTCCTTTCCATAGGAAGCCGCCACATAATCACTATACTCCCGAAAGGTAAAATACTGAAAAGAATGTTCCTCCGCAAAAACTACATATCTTTTTTTCTTAAATGCCTTGTCGCGAAAGGTAAACTTTTTTCCTAAACAGGCCGCTTCCTCTACCCGGCAGGTAGGCAATAGCCCTGCCAAAGTTTTCATAAAAGTAGTCTTTCCGGCACCATTCAAACCAATTAATCCAACCACCTCATGGGTACCCAATTCTATACTAAAATCTGTAAGGATTTTTTTCTCCTTAGAATACCAGGCCACTAATTTTCGTATGATTAATAATTTTTGCTGATTCATGTTCTATCTCCTGTCTGCCTTTTCCTTTTTCCACAAGGTATACGCTGTATAAATAAACACCACACCCAACACTCCATACATGGCTGTCATGGAAATATTTCCTTTTACACCACTTACTACTGCTGCTACCAACCAAATCAATCCCATCACAATTCTAAAATAACAATGTCTCATTCTTTATATCCTCCCTGTTCACTTGTTTACAGGTACATCTTATCACGCAATAATACTTTATGCATAAATGTCCGCAAATGGTAGGTTTTTGTCCACGAAAAAATCTCCACAAGTGCGGAGATTTTAAAATTTCTAAAAAAACAATGTTGCTACCGCACAAAAGACATTATCCCGGAAAGAAGTTTCCAGGCTTCCATCATAGCTTTCTGCTGCTGTTTTTGCACTTTTCAGCCCCCAGCCATGTCTTTGCTTATCTTCTTTGGAGCTTTGCAGCTCACCGGCCTCTGTAACCGGCTGCTCCCTGTAGCTGTTTTCTACCTTAATGATTAATATATTATTAATTCGTCTGACCGAAAGATGAACAAAGCGCTGTCCCTCTTCGCATTTTAGAGCTGCCTCCATAGCATTGTCCAACAAATTACCTAATATGGTGGTCAGTGTTACACTGCGTATATTGGTATTTCGCGGAAATTCTATATTGGTCTTTACTGCAATCTGCATTTTCTGCATGACTGCCAGCTTACTGTTCAGCAAGTAATCAAGTGCTTCATCACCGGTCCACACTGTTTGTGTTATCTCTTGAATAGGCGTACGCAAATCCTCCAGATATTCAAGTGCTTCTCCTACCTTATCCCGGCTCAGATAACCATGCAGCATTTCCATATGATTGTGCAGATCGTGATACAACTTGGCATTTGCTGTATAAATTCGATTCAGATTCTGGTAATCATTTGTAATTAGCTCTGTCTGCTCTGCCTGCAGCCTGGCCAATTCCTTTTCCATTTCATACTGCCTGCCCATTTTATAAATCATAATAGCAAACAGAAATATAACTGTCATCATCATCCAGTTAAAGGTTATTTCCCTGTCTATAGGTAACAACTCCTGCTCCGATATTGTAACCATAGTAAAAAAAGTGATTATGGCAAACAGGGTGCTCACACGAAAACTATCGATTTTCTTCTCTCTGCCCCTATATAATATCAAAGCAGATATCAACAGCAGAACTCGTACTCCCCAGACTGGCGCCAAATATTCCATTGTTTGCGTATTCATAAATGCTGTACTACCGGTAAGAATCGCCAATGCAGCCGAAATCAGAAATTCCCACAAGGAAATTGCCAACTCATAAAAGAATAATAAAAAACCACTCATCCTAAGATTTGTTTTGTCAAAATAGGCAAAAAATACCAGAGAAAGTATGATTTCTATTCCTAACAACTGATACTGCTGCAATGTGCTTGCCCCTTGTATGGCAGTGATTGCAACAGCTATTCCTATAAAACAAGGGATAATCTTTTTTAGGGCCACCTGTAATCCCTGCACCTGCACTATCAATAAAACACCAACTATGACTCGTATGGTATTAGTTAGAAAATAAGAAATTAACTGATATCCTTCCATTAGATATGTGCCCCCCAAAATTGTGCTATTTTTTGCTTTACCTCTTGTAAATGTGAACGACTGACAGGCAAAGTATCCTGATTTTTCAAATATATCATCCCCTCATGCACCTTCATAATATGTATAATATTGACAATGCAGCCTCGTTCAATAAAAATAAACTCAGGCGCATTTAGCTCCTCATACACCTGCTGCAGGCTTTTTCGCACCTTTGAAACACCTTGGTTAGAAGTAATTTCCGCGTTTTTACCATCCCGCATAATATAAAAAATATCTCTGTAATTAATACGTTCTAATCGATTATTAGTTTGTATGGTATATTCCTGTCCGGCTTCCAGCTCAATCAGCTTCGCTGCATCCTGTATGGCCTGCTCCAGCTTTTCCTCCCTATTCCCTTTAGGTACATACCTGAAAACAGATAATTCATAAGCATCTATGGCATACTCAATATGGGAAGTAATAAATATTATTTTCACATCCGGTAAATGTTTTTTTACCTTATCCACAAGCTCCATCCCTGAAATCTCCGGCATTTCAATATCTGACAAAATCAAATCATAAAAAGATTCATCTTCAACAATATCACATAGCAAATTACTACTTTGTGTATAGGTAACTATTTCATAACCAATTCCCAAGGTCTGCAAACTGCTTCTCACCATTTCTTCATTTTGTTGTACCATGCTTGGCTCATCATCACAAATTGCTATTCTTATCATAAAAATCCCTCACAATTTTTTCTTTTAATAAGATACAACAAAAGCCCCAAGAATGCAAGCATTCCGGGGCTTTGTATATGCATTTTGATTCGCAAGTAACTGATTACCTTTTGGAGAAGTGCAACATACCAAAAATACGGCATTCTTAAAATCTTTTGTTACCTACCTGTGTCTTACAGGGAACTGCCCAAGGCTCTCCAGGACTATGGTAGATAAAGGTGAAACCTGAAATTTTACTTTGCTCCTGCAATCTTAAAATTCTTCTACAAATTCCTCAAACTCAAACATATCCATGTCTTCTATGACAATCGTTTCAGAACCTGTCTCTGTCGGATACACAATTTCAAAAGTATTCGTTTCGGCTATATAATTTTCTTGAATATAAGAAGAACCTCTATTGGTGATACCGGGAAACATTGTCTCATCCCACAAATCATAAGAAAGCTTCCCTTTTTCTATTACACCATCACGATTACGGAAAATGTTAACTCTCTCCGCTCCGGTACCAGCCATGCAATTACATATCAATTCACTTATTCCATCCCCATCCAAATCTCTGCTATATACTTCCGGTTCCGGCACAGCATAACCATATACTTGTGCAATACATTTCTCTACACCATCTACTTCTACATAATATTTTTGAATAATAAATCCTGGCATGGTTTGCTCCACCGTAACATAATAATCACTATAGCCTAAAACCTCAGTAAAATTGTGTTCACCATTGGAAGTACTTTCAAGATTCTCCTCATTTGCACCCAATACAGCCTGTAATATCTCATAAATGCATTCTTTGTCATTGGAATAAGTTTTTAACTCATAAAAAACATTCTGATATTCAAAGACCGCATAATATGTTAACTCAAACTTCGGCGTAGTTTCACCCTGATAAATCTGTATGGTAGTATCTCCATATTGAATTGTATCAATCGCCTTTTCTCCGTTGGCGGTAAAGGTTTCTCCATTAAAAGCACAATTCAGTGTCATGTCGTAATCTTCATAACTGGCTGAAATGGACAATGTTTTCCACTCGTCACTGCTCAGTGGCAAATCATTTCCAGTATAGCACAACAGAATATTCGTATCACTTGCATCTTCATAAGATATCTTTTCAGCAAGAAGTTCTCCATCATAAGCAGCCAAGACCTCGTCCATATTCGTGGTATAATATTTCTCTTCAACGGGTGCTTGCATAAAACGAGATACTCCCCATCCACCAATTAACAAAAGACACAGGCAAGCCGCTACAATAATCGGACTAAACTTAAATTTATGAATTTTCACATTTTGAGGAGATGCTTCATCTATATATTTCTCATCTACATTATTGAATAATTCCAATATTCTTTTTTCACTCATACAGATATTCCTTCCTTTTCTAAATATACTCGAAAATCATTTCTCAACCGCATCAACATCATTTTTACTTTACTTTCACTCATACCAAAATCAGCACATATTTCTTTTATAGAACTCATATACCAGTACCTACGCAAAAAAACGATTCTCTTTTGTTTTGGAAGTGATGCAAGAAAACTATTTAACGTATTGGCAAAATGAAGTTCATCAACTATCTTTTCCGTAGTATCTGCTGAGGAAATACACTCCTGTAATTCTTCAAGGACCAATAGAAATTGCCCTTTTCCTCTTTTACTTGCATTATAATAATCCCATTTATTTAGTGCCAAATTGCGGGTAATCTTCCCTAAATATGCAGACAGTTTGTCCGGATTATGCGGTGGTATATTATCCCAAGCATTAAGATACGTGTCATTCACACACTCTTCACTATCCTGTTCGTTGTATAAGATGTTATACGCAATATAATGGCAATACTTCCCATATTTTTTTGCCGTCTCATTTATTGCATCTTCGGAGCGTTTCCGGAATAAACCGATAATATCTCTATCTTCCATAATATTTCCTTTCTGTTTTATTAAGGCCTTATACATATATAAACAGAAAATGCACTAGCAAGGTCACGTCTTTTAATACAAATTCTAAATAAAAATGCCTACTTTATCAATTAGATAAAATAGACATCTCTTGCAATATTTATCTCTTCGTCCGGATAACTTTCAATCTCATATTGAACCCATTCTATATATTCTTCAAGGCTACAATCTGTTCTTTCGCTAAGCCACCCACTTCTCTTATCAATTTCTAACAGTCTTTTATATCCATAATATTCTATTAGAAATTCCCATCCACGCCTTGTTATGTATCCCTCAAGAATTTGACAATAGTCAAAAAGTTCCTCTACTTTTTGTAGATTCATCAAGTCCTGTTTTGTATATTCTTTCAGTTCTTGTTCTGGTGCAAACGAATAAAGATAATATGCTAACATTTTTATTCTCCTGCCACATTAACAATAAGACAGTCGAGTAGACTAGTGCCTCACGACACTAGCCCCTCACAAAACCGTACGTGCAGCTTTCCCGCATACGGCTTTTCATAATAGCATTCTTCTATACTTACCAATTTCGTTCCCATTATTTCCTCCGTCCCTGAGTACGGATAATGTGTCCTTGATAAGAACGCTATTATGTAGCTCCCTTCCCTCCACTGGCATTACTCAGTTTCCTCGGTACTATGAAGCTATCCGACTGCCTACCACTCATCCGTCCACCCCATCTTCTAGTTGGTGTAACGTACTTGTTTCCAAGAATCGATAGGCTCTCCCCAGTTGACTAATTAACCACAATGTCAAGCATGATTGGCTCTTTGACCCCGCAGTGCCATGCAGTTCTCGCCTTTAACGCTCTGCATGATGTTGCTTTCCGTGTGAAGTACCACATCTGCCCTCTGATTTAAGAAACCTTTCGAGGCTCAATCGCATTGCAACCCTACTTGCTTGCTGTCTACGCTTAACTCCCACCATTGCTGATGACAGCTCAAGACTCGCTACTGTTGGTTGGCTAAACCTTAATCAGACAGGATTTCCACCTGTTAGGTTAATTGCCCTTGGCTGGGCGCACACTTCAAATCTTCTGTTGCTTTCAATCTCTCTGCAAGACTGAAATTTGTGAGTGCAATGACTTATGCGAAACTAAACGCAATATCTTTATGTCCAACTCTGGACACTTCTCCGTCTTCAATAAAAACTGCAACACCATTGTCATCATAATCTTCTCCACCCCAGTCGCGGTCAAATAATACATATATTGGATTTTCACCCTTCATCTCCATCAAATAGTCTGCCTGAATAACAATACCATCCAAATGGATCTTCTTCACCATTTCTTCTTCACTATCAATACCCGGCCACCATTCTTCATACTCTTCGTCCTCCTCATCCGGACCCCAAGAGTATTTCTCTTTTTCATTGTAAAATTCTAAAATTGCACTGACTATTTTATGCTGCATTTCTTCCCAATTCTGCATTAGTGCTTCAAACGCATCACGCTGAACCTGTTTTATCTCTTCCTCTTCTTCACAGTCAATCAGCACATCTACGTCCTGACGCTCTCCAAAAAATGCAATTTCCTTTTTCGCAACATATCCATAGTCATATTCTATTTCACCAAAAATCTCATCATACATATTCTGTTCTCCTAGCACTAATTAATTAGATATTAACATTAAATACCGCAGATAGATTACCTTCCTCATGTGTACTTTTTATCCACAAATATATGCTTTTTTCAAACCAGATTTTATAGAACCTTCTACTACTATACTATGACCTCCGAAAATTCCATTATCATCATAGTCAATTTCCACCTGCGAATTTATTATTGTAATTTGGCTAACTGATATTCTTTCAGCTATGTTTTCCCTTGTTATACCATTTTCATTATAATCACAGGCCAGCTTATATAATTTATTGGACACCAGCTCTTTGGCAAGTTTATCCGTATTCTCAAATGCACTATAAAAATCCGCCAGATGATTTATGTTTTTCTGCCAGTTTTTTTCCTTTCCTTCTTTTACAAATACTGAAACACTGATATTACTTCCATTGAATGGCACTTTCCCATTTAAGGCATAGATTTCTTTATCCAAAGTAAGTTCACCTAAGATTTCGTGTTGAACAATTACAGGTTTTATAAATTCCTCATACATATCTTCTAATTCCCGGCACTTCTCCACAATCCCCATAACTTCTGTTACATACAAACACTCCACATCATCCCGATATCCTCCTCCATTCCATTTCTTAGCCTTGATTCGATAGACTTTTCCTTCATGAAATCTTTTTTTATATTCTTGGTCATTATCTATATTCCAGACAATTAACATATAACGTCCGGAAGTTGTAACCATTTTAGAACTAGCCACATCAATATATGCCAAAGTCCTTTGATGGGCATTACAATAATCCGGAGTATATATGGCTCCAGCCTCCATAACCGGAAGAATTAAATACTCTTTCTCCTCTTTTGAATTACTTTCATTTTTATTTACATCATAAGCATCCATCTATGTGTCTTTCCTCTCCTCTATATTTCATTTTTCTGAATATTTTGATAAAGAAACTTCAAATTGAACAAAATCGCTGCGCGATGGCCTGCCAAGGCTGTGGCGCAGTTTTTCTAAAATAGGCAGTGACAGGATTGTCCCAAGATAGTATTGTTAAAGTGCGACCCAAAACAAACTTCATACACGGGCGTAGTCCCGACAACTGCCTATGAAAATCATATCACTTTCAAGCTGCTTACACAAGCAGTTTTATTTTGCAAATGCTCCTCCGTGATAGGTAGTTACTGTTTCTATTACTACTTTTATTTCATGGAGGTTATTTTATGTACGAAGATATTTTTGAATTAGTTACTATTGCTGCGCGGAAAAAGAATCTAAAGGAATCCACCGCACGGGCGTATTGTCATGCCCTTAGTCCGTTCCTGAATACCATTGGTAAACCCTGGCAGGAACTCACAATAGCGGATGTTGATGATTATCTTACTGCCAAAAGGCTTGCCGGCATTATGCCCGAAACCTACAATCACTACTATGGTGCGTTACGCTTTATGTACAAGCGGGTACTCAAACTCAACTGGGATGAAGATGAAATCCCCAGAATGAAACGTGACCGTTCCCTGCCTACTGTTCTTTCAAGGGCAGAAGTGCATGCCATTCTTGATGTCACCACAAATCTGAAGTACAAGGCCATCTTTGCTGTTATGTACTCAGGTGGTCTTCGGGTATCTGAAGCAACCCATTTGCATTATGATGATATATCCCGAAGCAATCACTCCATTCACATCCACAACACCAAAAACAGGATGGACCGCTACACCATTCTTGCTGACCGTACTCTTGATATTCTTACTGAATACTGGTTCAGTGCGGAAAGCCCAGAAACATTCTCTTTCCCAGTCAGACAACCGGAGAATACCTGGATATCTCTGCGGTAAATCAGGTATTAAGAAGAAGCTCAGAACGGGCAGGTTTTGCCAAGCATGTCACTTCCCATGCATTCAGGCACAGCTTCGCAAGTCATCTTCTGGAATCCGGATGTGACATTAAATACATTCAGGCATTGTTAGGTCACTTGGATCCTAAGTCTACCGAGATTTATCTTCATGTCAGTAACAAAACTTTGCTTGGTATTAAAAGTCCCTTTGACATACAGGAGGATTCATAATGGAGCGTCCTACTGTACAGGATATCTTTCTACGGTTTTATCCGAAATACCTCGATAAATATACACCTTCACCACTGCAGTCCAAGGTTGCTAACTGCATCATTAACTGCAAGACCGGTGCTTATGGTGCCAACGTAAGTAAATGTGAGGATTGTGGGCATCTGCTAATCCACTATAACTCCTGCCGGAACAGATGCTGTCCCATGTGTCAGGCTCTGCCCAAGGAAAAATGGACGGACAAGCGACGTGAGGATGTGCTGGAAGCTCCTTACTTTCACGTTGTGTTTACTGTACCACAGGAGTTGAATCCTTTAATCTACAGTAACCAGCAGCTCCTCTATGACGCCATGTATCACTGCGTTTCAGCAACGATTGAAGAACTGACTTCCGACACAAAACATCTTGGTGCAAAGGTCGGATATATTTGCGTGTTACATACCTGGGGTTCTGAAATGAATTTCCATCCCCACATTCACGTCATTCTTCTTGGTGGTGGTCTGACTGTTAAAAATCAATGGCGCGATAAAGGTAACGAATTCTTTCTTCCGGTAAAGGTAATGTCAAAGCTGTTCCGTGGTAAATACATGGCTGAACTCAAATCCCTTTATGAAGCGAAAAAGCTTCAGTTTCATGGAAGCAGTGAAAAGTACCGCAACCGTTATGCATTCAAAGAACTCTTGAACATTTGTTATGACAAGGACTGGGTTCCCCATTGCAAGAAAACCTTCAACGGTGCGCAGTCCGTTATTAACTACCTTGGGAAATATACTCACAGGATTGCTATCAGTAACCACCGTATCATCCGCATGGATGAGGATACTGTTACCTATTACGTAAAAGACTACCGCGAAGAGGGTAAGTGGAAAGAGTTTACCATCTCCGGCATTGAATTTATCCGCCGGTTTCTTATGCATGTGCCGCCAAAACGCTTTGTGAGAATCCGGCATTATGGCTTACTGTGTACCAGAACCAAGACCAGACATCTGACATTATGCAGAAATCTCCTTGGCTGTAAACAGTATCTTTCCAGGCTGAAGGACATGGAAACTCCTCAAATGCTTGAAATTCTCTATGGTATCAAGGTTACTGTTTGTAAGTGCTGTGGCGGACACCTTGGAAAGCCTAGGCAGCGGATACCCCTGCGGTGTTAAAACCGGGTCCCCATATCTTTTGTAAAACCTCAGAAATGAGGTCTATTTGTCATACCTATATTTCTAAAATGAGCTCGCAGAGGCACTGATTTAACCTTTACATTTTAGAAAAGTGTAATCATTGAAAATCCATACATACCGGCTCCGGTGACGCGACTTTGTTCACTATAGAAAAATCGAAATTGATGTAAACGATAGGGCAGTTTATCAAAGGATGTAAGCTGCTTTATCGTTTACACCAACTTCGATTGGTTTCTAATCAAGTTTCGCTCTCCTCAAGCATCATTAATTATATCACGCCATCGCCAATCATTCCATTGCATTTTCCTTATAAACAATAAGCAGATGTATGTCACGCCCCTGCCATACTTACCGAAAAAATCTACTTGTACCCTACGAGTTACTTTTTCCCACTTTTCACAACCATCCATCACATTTCATATACAAAGAAAAACCCCAGAAACACTGATTTTCTGAGGTTTGTAAATTCTTTGATATTCTCTTGAATTATCATTGTATGATAATTTATTATCTCTTTGAGTACTAATGACTACGATTTCTAAGATTTTATAGAGTTTTACAACATTCCATAAAATCACGTATCTTTCGGTACTTCTACAATTATCTTAGTGTAACTTTTCATAACTTGTTGTAACTTTAAACACCAAATAAACACCAATAAGAACCAGTATAAGCATAAAATTTTATATACTCGCCGAGAGCACTTGGTTGTAAATACTTATTGTTTTCAAGCCGTTATGAACCCCACCGTCATTGTATGAGGTTCTTTTTTTATGTCCTAAGCATGACAAAAAACTGCTTTTATAATTAGCACTTCTACAAACTAATGTTAATAACATCATCTACTTCTAATCTTGTTAATACTTCATCACTCATACTATCTAATAGAGATAATCTATTAGCTTGATTAACAATAGCATTTTCAAAGAAATTACGAACGTCTCTACCATTAGCAAAATTTTCCGTTCTTTCCTCATATCTTTTTTCAAAAAAACATTTTACATATTCTATACATGAATCACTCGCTTTATACGCAGACGAATTACACATGTTCTTAAATATATTGACTAACTCATCTGGCTTATAATCGTCAAAATATATAAATTTATTAAATCTCGAACGTAATCCAGGATTGGAACCCAAAAACTCATTCATTAAATCAGGATATCCTGCTACGATTACAATTAAGTCATCCCTGTTATCTTCCATAGCTTTTAATAGGGTATCAACCGTTTCCATTCCGTAATCACTTTCACCTCTATTTACAGTTAATGAATATGCTTCATCGATAAACAACACTCCACCTAAAGCCTTTTTTATTACTTCTTGAACCTTAAGAGCAGTTTGTCCAACATATCCTCCCACCAATCCAGAACGGTCAACTTCTATCATATGCCCCTTTGTTAATACACCTAAATGATAATATATTTTTGCCAACAAACGAGCAACTGTAGTCTTTCCTGTTCCTGGATTTCCAGAAAATACTAAGTGAAGTGATATTGGTGTTTGTTTTAATCCCCTATCTTGTCTAATTTTCCTTATTTCCAAGAGATGAATCAATGATGTAACATCCCTTTTTACACTTTCTAATCCTACCAAACTGTTAAGTTGAGCCAATAACTCTTCTAAACTTTCTTTTGGTGTCTCTGTTTCTGTACAATCTGAAAATGTTTCTTTAGGATATACACTTATTATATCATCCTTGTCATATTCACTTTCTAATGACTCTAATTCATCGTCTATCGAATCAAATTCAACATCAATATCATTATCCTGTAATTCTCTGGATACATAATTGGTTAAAACATGCATAAAGGCTCTTAACTTATGCACTTCTATTTCCTCAACAACCATATCAGAAACTATAAATTCTTTTCCTAATGCCAAAAGTATTCCAAAATATGAACCAAATATAGCTGATATAATAGATTGATTTCCCGTCATTCCTACAATACCTACTGCAATTTTAGTAAGCATTACTGTACTTGATAATGGGGTATTTGCGAATTCATTTCCTGTAATATCATTATCTTTTACAATCTTATCAACTTGACTAGGAGTTAAATCATAATCGCAATACTCATTAATAAATTGAACTTCATCTCTTGTACATGCTCCGCTCGATGTTGACAAATATACGAGAAACAGAAGCACATCTAACTGAACAATTTCCCTCAATGACATATCAGTAGGCATATTAGTTATATTGGATTCCAAAGAATCACATACACTATATAAACCTTCAAGCCCATCTTTTATTTCTTCATTCATAAACTCTACCACTTCTTTCTTAAAATTTTAAAGTACCTATTACTTTGTCATATTTTATTAACGTCTTTATTGTTATCTGTAACCTTGTCCAAACAATTCTCTCGCATACATATACATATCTACTTGGGTACATAGTTCGCTATACTGTCTATCATTCAAAGCATTAATAAACTCTTTTTGTTGATTCTTACTTTTTCTATCATCAAAACAATAATCACATTTTCGTTGTAATTTATGCATAAGACTTGCTAATGCACCTTTATCATCCTCTGTTATTTCTTCCTTACAATAAATTGCTAACATATTATTAAGTAATTCTGTATGGTACTCTGTCACTCTAAAATCACGTGGTTCACTTGATTCACAATATCCTAATACTACATAATCATAGTCTTTGATTTCATCATCCCAGTACCTATATAAAAAGTTATGTAATGAATATATCCTTGTAAATAATTTTTCTCTCGTCATTTGTTTTCTCCTATTCTGTATATAAATATTAACTATACACAATTATATCACCATAATTCTAATATATAAACAAAAATCTGATTAAATTGACATCCTCAACGAACACCTACTTTTGTTATCCAAAAGTAACAATATTATCGAAAAAATGCCACATATTACTTCATTTTTACTTACTGTTCTTAGAGATATTTTCGTATGACATCTAGATTTTTAAGTAGTTATATACCGCCATTTTCTTAAATAATATACCCTCAAAAAATCGAATTTGCTAGTACCAACACTATTTTAGTAATTGTACAGGTTCTAAATCTTCAAATTCTGATACAACGGTATGCAAACCACACCCATGTAATTTATCTCTAATATATTTTATCTGACCTTCGGCAAAGTGTTGCTTGATTGTCTGCGGATATACACCTCTTGTATTAACAAGTGTGATATACTGTCCTGCTCTTTGTCGTGTTGGTTTCTTAACGAATATCTTATCCAGTTGTGTTTTCATATTCTGCCTACTGATGATTTTTCTATGTAGACCAAGACGGACAATCATTCTGTTTATACGCTCTACTTGAAACTGCTCCTGCATTACATCTGCTACGGTTACAGACTTAGCATTATGGAAGAAATATCTTAATGTCTGTCTGCGGAACTGGAACTCCAAACGAATATAATCATGCAATTCGTCATTTAACATCATATAATACTCAAAGTCCTTATTTACATCTACTGGTATCTGTTCTGCTGATGTTTCATGTATCTCCTGCAACTTCGGGTAAATACGCACTACTGTTCCTGCTCCCTTATGCTTTTTAAGTATACTGTTGAGGTAGAATGTATTTTTATATTTGCATGGGACGTATGCACCCAGTGAAAGGTTCTCATAAGCCTCTAAATACCATTTTCTTAGTTTAGGCTGTATTCTATGCAGTATAAATAAATCGAGCCTTGATACCTGCCATACGGACAAATCATAAGGTGGTAACGTAGTTATATCAAATATCTCTGACAGAATATCATTAACCAACGTATACAAAGCATTATCAATATTATGACCTGTTATAGGATAAAGATTATTTCCTCTTAACAACTTAGGTATACTAAATGTAAGCCATATCTGACCTGCACCATATCTATTTGGATAATATCGACAGGTTACCTTTCTGTATCTTACAAAGAAATGGTTATCAACTTTATTCTTCCGCTTGCTGAACTTCCAATGAGCATGATTATTATTCAGTACAGGTGTTGTGGTCACTTCAACGTAAGCAACCATTGTATCTATATAACACTTCAAACTAATACACCTCTTTTCTTTGTAGGTAGTTTATCACAACCGTTCCCCAAAGTAAAGTTTTAATTATATTAGTTAAATATAAATAATTATTGACTTTTCCAATTTACCAGTATATACTTACTTCAACAGATAAATTAAACACTGTAAACATCTGTTATTCAATCTTAACTATTATAGAAAGGGGTAATGAACATGGCATTACGAATTGACGAAACCGTTGCTCACAATCTAAAACTTATAAGACTTAGACACCACATGACACAGCAGGCACTTGCCGATAGAGCCAATTTATCAAAACAAACCATAAGTAACCTTGAGAAAGGACAGGGGGCAAGTTCCAAGACGTTAGAAAGGCTTGCCGAATGTCTTGATGTATCTCCGCTTACCTTTTATCAAGAAGTATCAGAACATGAGGATATTCAATTTAAACGTGTATCTGCTACTGGTACAGGTAAATATAATCGCTTAACCTACATAAATCAAATAAACGGTCTTGTTAATGAAATTGTAGCCGATATGAAAGATTTTATATATTTTAAGCAGGTATCCCCTGTAATCAAAGAAATCTTTGCCCAAAATACCGATACTGTACTGGAAAATCTAAATACAGAAATCAACAGTAAAAATCATCACATTATGTCTGCTTTAGAAGAAACACTTCTTTACAGTATTAAACAATCTATTTATAACGAACAAGACGAAATTGATGACCTTATAGAAGAATAGGAGTGATACTTAATGCAAATACCTGCACTTACTAATGAAATTATTTTTACTAAGAGAGCATGGTCTTATGAGGATATACCTATATTTTTTCCAACCGATACTGACAAGAAAAAGAAACGTCCAAAGAAAGCACCACTAGATACAAATGCACCGCAAATGGTTACCATTAAAGAATTATCCGAACTTACTGGCATAAGCCAATATTGTATTAGAGGTCTTTGTAAACGTAATGAGATAAAATACATTAAAACAGGAACAAAAGTCTTAATTAACTATCAACGATTTTTAGATTACATGGAACGTTAAGCATAACTTTATATTTACAGGATATAGGGGCATTGTCACATTGTTGGCACTGCCCTTTATCATATACAAATCATTCAAGAAAGGAGCTGTTATTATGGCTAAATCAGAACAAAGAAAAGTTGACACAGGTATCGTACAAAGAGGTAACACCTACCGCTTTACTGTCAGCATGGGATATGATGTAAACGGAAAACAAATCCGCAAGACTACAACCTTTGTCCCACCAGCAGGACTAACTCAAAAGAAAGCGGACAAACTGGCAAAGGAAGAATATGTACATTACTCTAATCGTTGTAAAGGGTTATACAACCTCAAAGAGAACATGAGGTTTTCTGAACTGGTAAAGGAGTATTTCCGTTTATATGCTCCGAATAATCTTAAACCTGTTACCGCTTACAATTATCAGAAACATATTGATTATCACTTTATGGAGTACTTCGGTAATAAGAAATTAAAAGACATTACCACCGCTTCAATCAGCCATTTCTTTGCTACTCACAAGAGCATGGTTAAAGGCGAAATGAAAACCTTATCTCCTGCTAATGCTAAGAGGATATATTGTATCTTGCAGAGTTTATTTAAATTTGCTGTCATGCAGGGTTGTATCAAGGAAACACCTTGTAAGAATGTCCTGCTACCTAAGAAGAACCCACTAGAGGAACAGAAGCAAATGCACTTAACTGCAGAGGAACTTCCGAAGTTCTTAGAACTATTTACTAAAGAATACTCTGCCTTTAATACTATTATTTTGACACTGCTCCATACTGGTATGCGTTCGGGAGAATGTCTTGGTTTACAATGGGAAGATATTGATTTTGAACAACGTAAAATTCATATCAGACACAATTTAACTGATGTCGGCGGTAAGCATTTTCTCACTACACCTAAGACCGCTACAAGCGTTAGAGATTTATATATGAGTGATAATCTCATGGCATTACTCAAAAAGCACAGATACGAGCAACGCAAATTGCAGTTAGCTTTAGGTTCAAAGTTCCTGCATCCCGAAATGGTATTCACTTCCGATACTGGTAATTACAAAGACCGTAGTTGTCTTAATACATCATTAAAACGATTTTTAAAGGGTACAGGATTTGAATATCTTACTTTGCATAAGTTAAGACATACCAACGCAACTTTATTATTAAACAATGGTGTTGACCTTAAGATTGTATCAGAGCATTTAGGACATTCTGATATTCAGATTACAGCAGGCACTTACACCGCTGTCTTGGATAGTTCACGTATTAAAACAGCTACCCTTATGGAGCAGATTTTGACTGAACAAACACCAAATAAACACCAAATGCTTGGAATTGGATAAAGAAAAACCCCTGCAAACATAGAGTTTACAAGGGTTTTGAATATTCTGCTTATTATCTCTTGCTGAACTGAGGTGCTCTTCTTGCTGCCTTGAGACCGTATTTCTTTCTTTCTTTCATACGAGGGTCTCTGGTTAAGAAGCCTGCCTTCTTAAGAGTAGGTCTGTAATCAGCGTCTACCTGAAGAAGTGCTCTGGCGATACCGTGTCTGATAGCACCAGCCTGACCGGTGTATCCGCCACCGCGTACAGTTACGAGTACGTCGAATTTATCAGCTGTTTCGGTAGCAACTAAAGGCTGACGAACGATAACCTTTAATGTTTCTAATCCGAAATAATCATCCATTGCTCTTTTATTAATAACTACATCGCCTTTACCAGGTACTAAATATACTCTGGCGATTGATTTCTTTCTTCTACCTGTTCCGTAGTACTTTGCTGTTTTAGCCATGATTTATTCTCCTCCTTTCAAGTCCCTTAGAATGTTAACACTTCAGGCTTCTGAGCTGCATGATTGTGCTCAGGACCTGCGTATACATGAAGCTTAGTATACATCTGTCTTCCTAAAGGTCCCTTGGGAAGCATGCCCTTTACTGCAAGTTCGATAACCTGCTCAGGCTTCTTCGCTAATTTCTCTTTTAAAGTAGTTTCCTTCATACCACCTACGTAGTCTGAATGATGATAATAAATCTTCTGCTCCAGTTTCTTACCGGTAACTTTAATCTTCTCAGCATTTACAACGATTACATAATCGCCACAGTCAGCATGAGGAGTGAAGATTGCTTTGTTCTTTCCTCTTAAAACCTTTGCTACTTCAGAAGCTAATCGTCCTAAAGTCATATCTGTTGCATCTACTACATACCACTTTCTTTCGATTGTAGCAGGATTTGGCATAAAAGTTTTCATGATGTTTCCTCCATCTACTTTTGTCTTTCATCTTTCCTGTGTTTCTTCCTATCCTAACCGGCAGATGTCCGGCTACCTGTTAACATATTCGGAAACGGTTACTTACTATACTCTATCTCTAATGCTTCGTCGGGGCTTTGACTAGGCATTATGAAACATCGTCACACATTTGTATATTATATTGTATGAACTTTCGTATGTCAACATATATTTTCAAGTTTTTCCTTATTTTTCTAAGTACTTCACTATTCCTTACAAAAACTCATACTTTATCAGTGTTAACCCATGTGCAGGTGCTGTAGGACCTGCTGCCTCCCGATTCTTTGCTGCGATAATATCCGGTATCTCATAGGGATTTCGTTTTCCCTGCCCTACCTCCAGCAAAGTGCCGGCAATAATACGTACCATATTATAAAGAAAGCCATTGCCGGTCACACGGATGACGACGTCTGCACCTTCTTCATAAACCTTTACCTGCGTAATGGTACGCACGGTACTTCTTACCTGTGCATTTACCTGGCAGAAGCTTTTGAAATCATGCTCTCCCACAAAGAATTCTGCTGCCGTCTGCATCTTTTCCGCATCCAATTTATGATAGGTAAAAAGAGAATACAGTCGCTTGGTAGGTAGGGCAAACTCACCACGATAAATGCGGTATTCATAGGTCTTACGACTGTTACAATATCTGGGATGCCAATCTGCGGGAACTTCTTCTGATTTCTGTATCCTGATATCCTCCGGAAGTCTTTGATTCAGTGCATAGGAAATTTTCTCCGCAGGCATTCTGGCGCTTGTGTCAAACACTGCTACATTCCCCAGAGCATGTACACCTGCGTCGGTTCTGCTGGCACCAATAACCTCTATGGGCTCTGACAAAAGCTCAGACAGGCACCTGTTTAATTCACTTTCTATAGTGATACCATTATTTTGCACCTGCCAACCGTGATAGTTTGTACCATCATAAGCAACTATCAAACGGACTCTTTTTTGAGCCATAAAACTACATCCTTTCCAAGAACTTTTCCTTACAGATAAACTCCCAATACTATTTTAATTGCTAAATAAGTCACCAATACGGCATACGCCAAATAATCCCGATTTTTATAAATAAGAGGCTTCATCTTGGTACGTCCATCACCACCTCTGTAACATCTGGCTTCCATGGCCATGGCCAAATCATTGGCACGGCGAAAAGCGGATATAAACAAAGGAACCAACAATGGTACTAAAGCCTTAGCTCTTTTAATCAAGCCACCTGTTTCAAAATCTGCCCCTCTGGCAATCTGCGCTTTCATAATCTTATCTGTTTCTTCCATTAAAATAGGAATAAAACGTAAGGCAATCGACATCATCATAGCCACTTCATGTACCGGCACCTTAAATATCTTTAGTGGCGACATCATTTTCTCCATACCATCCGTCAGATTATTAGGTGTGGTAGTCAGAGTCATTATTGAGGACCCGATAATCAGGAAGCTCAGACGAAAAGCCATAGAAACCGCCATCTTAAGACCTTCCTTGGTAATCTTTAACTTCCAAAAGCCGACCAGTACTTCTCCGGGGGTTAAAAATAAGTTAAATATTACAGTAATCATCAGCAGAAGCAATATGGACTTCATACCGCGAACCATAAATTTAAAGGGAACATTGGATAATTTAATCACCATCGCCAAAAAAAGTGCAGCCAAAACGTATCCCCATGCATTCTCAAAGAGAAACAGGGAAATAATATATAGCAATGTACCGCCAATTTTCACTCTGGGGTCTAATTTATGAATCACAGACTCTGTCTGATAATATTGTCCAATGGTAATATCTCGTAACATAATACTCCTCTTTGGCAGCTTTTCTTCTGCCTCCAACAGACTTTATACTTTCAGCATTGCATTTTCTTCTGCAATGCCTGCAGAATCTCCTTCACTGCCTCATCCACTGTGGTAGGACCTTCATTTACCGGAAGTCCTTTGTCCTTCAGGGCTTTAATAATATAGGTGATCTGCGGGGCTGCCAGCCCTATCTCCTCCAGTTCACAATAATGCCTAAACACTTCCTTTGGCTCGTCATCATACATGACCTTTCCTTTATTCATCACGATGATTCGGTCCACATATTCTGCCACATCTTCCATACTGTGGCTTACCAGAATAATGGTAATACCGGTTTCCTTCTGTAACTTTTTTATCTGATCTAAAATTTCTTCACGCCCCTGTGGATCCAGACCGGCTGTAGGCTCATCCAGAATCAATATCTTGGGCTTCATGGCCAATACACCTGCAATAGCCACTCTGCGCTTTTGCCCACCGGACAAATCAAAGGGAGACTGATAAAACAACTCATCCGGAAATCCTACCTGCCGTAATGCTTCATAAGCTCGAAGCTCGACTTCCTTTTTATCCAGACCCAGATTTTTGGGTCCAAAACACACATCTGTAAATACATCTATTTCAAAAAGCTGATGTTCCGGATATTGGAAAACCAGACCTACATGACTACGTAATTTCTTCTTATCAAAATCCTTATCGTAAATATCTTCTCCGTCAAAATAAATATGTCCCTCTGTAGCAGTCATCAGACCATTCAAATGTTGTACCAGAGTAGACTTTCCGGAGCCGGTATGACCAATGATTCCGATAAATTGTCCGTCCGGGATATTCAAACAAATATCATCCAGGGCTTTATGTGCCAAGGGTGTATCCGGCTCATATATAAAACTTACATGATCTACTATAATTGCCATACTTTCCTCCGTCTCCTACAATCCCAGAGCTTCTATCAGTTCATCATTGGTTAAAATGCCATCCGGCAAATCTACACCCCGCTTCTTTAATTCATAAGCCAGCATGGTTACCTGGGGGACATCCAGACGTAATTCTTTTAGTTCCTCCACTCTGGTGAAAATCTCCTTGGGAGTCCCTTCCATGGCAATGGCACCATGTTCCATAACAAAAATTTTATCTGCATATATAGTTTCTTCCATATAATGAGTAATCAAAATAATGGTAACCTTCTCCACATCATTTAAAGCACGTGCTGCTCGGATAACATCCTTACGTCCGTCCGGATCCAGCATAGCAGTAGGCTCATCTAAAATAATGCATTTGGGGTGCATGGCAAGAACACCTGCAATGGATACTCTTTGCTTCTGTCCCCCGGAAAGCTTATTGGGTGAATGCTTTCGATATTCATACATATCCACTGCTTTTAAGCTTTCTACCACTCGCTCCCAGATTTCTTTGGTTTCAATCCCCATATTCTCCGGCCCGAATCCTACATCCTCTTCCACTACCTGACCAATAATCTGATTGTCAGGATTTTGAAATACCATACCTGCTGTCTGACGAATATTCCAGATTTCCTTCTCGTCCCTGGTATCCATACCATCCACCAAAAGCGTTCCCTCTGTAGGATAAAGAATGGCATTCATATGCTTTGCCAAGGTGGATTTGCCGGAACCGTTATGCCCTAAAATGGCAATAAAATCACCCTGCTTAATATCCAGGTTCACTTTATCGACAGCTGTTGTTATCCCTTCTACATTCCCTTCCTCATCTCTTCGGATATATTCAAATGTCACGTCCTTGGCTTTAATAATGCTCATACCTGACCTCGCTTCTTCTACTTAAATATAAAGGATAAAAAATTACACTATTCCTATTTTACTAAAAGGTAATGATAATTACAACCACCAAACTTTAGTTTATTTACAAAAATAAAGTGACATGCTATGATTATTTTAGTTATTAATTATCCAAATTAAGAGGACTTCCCATGAAAGACTATCGAAATACTCTTCTGAAGGGACTGCTTGCCATTGCAGCAATTATAATTCTCTTCAGTAGCATCAGCCGTTTATTTTTATTGAATTCGGAGACCTTAGCAGAACATGCTGCCAAAAATTCACCATCACCGGAGCCTACAGCTACACCTGCTCCTGTTGACACTCCTGCACCTAAGGATGCATACAATATAGAAATCACTCCTTCACCGGAGCCTACGGAGGACCCAGCAGTGCAAATTATGAAAGAATTCTACTATGCTCCACTTAATGAGGAACAGATTAACTATATTACCGGTTGTTCTTATCCTGAAAACGAAGAAAATCTTGCAATTACCTACAATGATTTAAGTTATGTCCATATATTGCATTATGATTTTGAAGGAAATCTTGCAGAAGGAGAACTGATTTGTAATAATTATATTGCCCAAGACCTGATAGAGATTTTTTATGAGCTGTATTTAAACGAGTATCAACTGGAACGTGTTACCTTAATAGAAAATTATAATGGGGACGATACCCTTTCCATGACAGATAACAATACATCCTGCTTTAACTATCGCGTTGTAGACGGTACTACCAATCTATCCAAGCATGCTTATGGCCTGGCCATCGACATTAACCCCTTTTATAATCCCTATGTGACATATCCTAATGGAAAGATAAGGATTTCTCCTCCCGGTAGCGAACCCTATGCTGACAGAGAGAGTGACTTTCCCTACAAAATCGATGAAAATGATTTATGCTACAAGCTTTTCAAGGAACATGGATTCACATGGGGCGGTGACTGGAACTCCAGCAAGGATTATCAACATTTCCAGAAAGCTATAAAATAGCAATTAAAAAGAAACCGTCATGGTCTGGTCACATATGTAACCGGACCATGACGATTTTTCTTTTACAACTACTTATTTTCTGCCATTTCCAACAGTTCCTCCAAGGTATATACAGGGGCTTCAAAACATTTTGTACCACTAAGCATATAAACCTTACGATTCTCCAAATCTACTTCCTTAACGTCGGGAATCCATGCAACAGATTCCATATTCTGATTTAACACATAGCAACCGCCGTATCCCAATAAATAGGAATATCCATGAGTATCGGTGCCTAAATGCCAATTTGTAGGATGAGCAGATTCTATAGTATTGAGCACCTTCTTCTCAAGAGTATCATAGATAACCAGACTATTATCCCAATAACTTACCATAGCATATTTCTCGCCTTCGCTGAAATAAATACTCTCTACATATTCCGATTTCTCCATTCCATAGGCTTTTGCTGTTTCATAAGCCTTCTCACCCAGTAATATGTTGGTATCAAGAGGCAGGCTCACTTCTCTCTTGCTTTCTACAACATCATTACCACATTTCGCAGTATAAACCGTAATCTTATTATCATTTGCCCCATGAACAACTATACCATAAACTGTATGGAAGCTTTCACTATTTAAATAGGTTTTGCACTCCAATCGGTTACTTAAATCATAACATTCCTTATTTTCAAAGCTTATAGCCTTTAATTCTCCATTACTTAATATTAACATAAAGTTATTACTATCTGTATACGAATAAGACTCCAAAACCTTTGAATCAAAAGAAATCTCAAAGGTAAGCTCCCCTGTCTGCATATCAAAAGTACGGGTATTATCCGTGGTTACACAGAGCAACTGATTTCCTTCTGTCCATCCCGTTAAAATCAGCTCATCCGAATATTCTCCCTGTAACATATTTTCCCAAAGGATGGCTCCGCTTTCCATAGAGATCGCAGTAACATAGGTATCACAATCTACAAATCCATCCGCATATATAGCAGACATGGTATATACAACTCCATCTCTGTATTTTACACTGATTAACTGTTTCCTTCCCATATCGCAGGTAGAAATCAACTGTCCGTTCTTAATATCCCAACAATAGAATGTATATAATTTTTCACCTTCTTCGTCCCTGACATAACAAGAATCCAGCAGTATACCTTCTTCAAAGGCTACAGCACTGCTCTCCGTACCTTTATCCGTAGGTTTCTGTATGGTTGACACCTTTTCTAAAGTTGCTGTATCATATACTAAATAACAGGGGTCTAACCCTTCCATGCATAAATATTTACCGGATTTATCCACAAAAATTCTGCTTACAGAGTCTTCTTTTATTTCTCCTGTAATTTCTTTCTTTTGGAAATCATAAATTTTAATACTATTATCATTACTTAGAAAAGCTATACGATTACCATTCAAAAAAGTAAATCCATTTTCACCAATCTGCTCATTCAGCTCGTATCCCAGATTAACAATCTCAGCTTGTGCCTCTAAATCAAACAAATAGAATCCGGAGCTCATATCCTTTATGGCCAATACCCTGCCATCCGGAGAAACAGACATATTTGTAATATTACCGGACACTTCATACTGATACCCTGCTCTAAACACTGCACCAGTATCATATACACGCAGACTATCCGTTAATACCTGTTGTGCCTTGGCAGTATAAGGTAACATGATTCCATCACTTTCCGTTAGGGCCTCCACAGCTGTTTTAACAGCATTCTTGTTATCTCCATCCTCATAATAATCCTGAGCCTTGTCTGCTAAAACCTTGGCTTGTCGTAATGCCAATTCCTCATTCTGTCTGATAATCTCTACATTCTGTTTCTGAATTTCCTCAGACTTAGCCTGTATTTCTTCAGATTGTTGCAAAATCTGCTCTGACTGTATTTCAATCTGCTCCTTTTGAGCCTTAATCCGCATAGCCGTCATAGTGCTGTAAATACCAAATAACAAACAAACAGCACCAATCACTAAAGATGCTGTCACAATACGGCGCATTCTACGTTCTCTATGGCGCTGGCGCAAATCATCATAGGGAACACCAAACATTGCTGCTAAAACACGCAGAATTTCGGTTTTCATAGCCTTGGCTACACCTTTCTTGTCGTTACCATCCTTGCCTCTAAAATCGGCTGCTAAGGGCTCTACAGGCACCTTTATCAATTTCACAGTACCATCTTCCTGCTTTATTTCCTCTGTTTTATATAAAAGTTCCTCAGGGAAAGACTCTGAAGGCTCACCTTCAATCAAAACAGCCAGTACATGCTCCCTTCCTCTAAGGGAAATAAAGGTTTCAATCTCCTTTTTACACCACATGGACTCCGGAAGTCTTGGTGAACAGATGACAATCAGCCATTCACTGTTTTCCAGAGCTTCTACAATTGGCTCCTCCAGATTATTTGTCAAGGGCAATTCTTCCCTATCTCTGAATACTCTTTCTATTTTAGTCTTTTTACCTTTTAACTTTTTAGCCACACTTTTCGGTAATTTGTATGCTTCTAACTGCTTTATCAGGTTCTCTGCTACAAACTTATCCAGCTCGGTATGACGATAACTTATAAAGGCATCATATCTGTACTTTCTTTCTTCCATTGTTTATCCCCGCTTAATCATGCTTAGTTTAATAATATCATATACATCATAAATGAATTTATATGTAAATACAAGTGCGAAAATGTGCACGTTAAATACACAAAAAGCAAGTTCGAATATTCGGACCTGCTTTTCAATACAAAACATTGCTAAATTAGTCAAATACTATCATCTGTAAAAGTGATATAGATTACATCCATATTTACCCATCCACAAATCAGTATAGGCTTCCACAGAATATCCTTTTGACTCCATACTCTTTATTTCTTCATCTGACATTACATAACCTACAAATGACCATATATCATCCGTTCCAACAGCCACATCACTTGGTAAACCATCAATAATCTCATTTTCCGGGAAATAATAACCTAATACCGTCCATGCTAAATGCTTTACTGCTGTTGATGTAAACACTGCCTCATCAACCGGTTCTCCAATAATTGATAATACCTTTTGTATTTGTACTTCCTGGGTCTTAGAAACACTACGATAATACTTAAAATCGAACAATGATATCACCAGAACGACTATAAATATTGTAGATACAATTGTAAATACTGCTTTATTCCACATTCACTTTTTGTGTTGATAAGAAAAACTTGTTTTTCTTTCTTATCATCATTTACATATCCATATATTTTTGAAGACACTTATTCAATGCATTAATCACTTTAAGCATTCTTATCCCTTCCTCTCCGGTATCCTTACTATGTACATGAGTAATGTAGTAAAAAAACTAACACAAAAGAAAGACTCATGAATATTCGCTTCATGAGTCTCTCATTATAACTTTAGAAAAATTATACTAACTCAAGTACAACTTCCATAGCTGCGTCACCCTTACGCTGACCAATCTTGATAATTCTGGTATAACCACCCTTACGATCAACATACTTAGGAGCGATTTCGTCAAACAACTTAGCTACCAAGTCAACTTCCTTGGTATTCCTTCTCTTTCCTGCTGCTTCAGTAGGAACTTCAACCACAGGATATAATACCTTTAACATCTGACGACGAGCGTGTAATCTGGAAGGAAGATCCTTCTTGATTTCCTTTTCAATGGTTTCGAACTTAGTAATCTTCTTACCATCAACAACTTCCTTTACTCTCTTGCCATCTTTGTCCTTTACAGGAACCTTAGCCTGAACCTTAACCATTTCGAAGTTGTCTTTTTCTTTAACTGCCAATGCAATTAAACCTTCTGCAATCTTAACTACTTCCTTAGCCTTAGCTTCAGTAGTAACGATTTTACCATTGTTTAATAATGCAGTTACCTGGTTTCTTAATAATGCTTTTCTCTGTGCAGATGTTCTG
Source organism: Lachnospiraceae bacterium (assembly GCA_017521605.1). Classification (GTDB taxonomy): domain Bacteria; phylum Bacillota; class Clostridia; order Lachnospirales; family Lachnospiraceae; genus Acetatifactor. The sequence continues at coordinate 78,333 of JAFXCD010000028.1, forward strand.
CCAAGCTTTCTATACTTTGCCATGATTATTTCCTTTCTCCATTCATGGTACATCCGGCCATGCTCTTTGGACTTACTTACCGAATGCATGTGTACAGCTTTCGCTGCTTTATTAGTGTCCATTTAGAGAAACCACCCATTCACTCTTTGGATTTACAAAGGGTGGCTCTTATATTTAGTCCTCGCTGGGGTTCAACTGAAGTCCCAACTCTTTTAATTTTGCTAATACTTCTTCCAAAGATTTACGTCCTAAGTTACGAACCTTCATCATATCTTCTGAAGTTTTATTAGTTAACTCTTCTACAGTATTGATACCTGCTCTC
>JAFXCD010000029.1 GCA_017521605.1 Lachnospiraceae bacterium
ATTTGCGAATAGCACCGGAAGTGTATATGCGGATAGTGCAAAATAGGAAAGCGTCCGAAAAACATTACAGACGAATTGAAGAGTACACACCTAAAACCGGAATAGTGAGACTTTTACATTTGACAGAGAAGCAATATAATAATATTTATATGGTAGCAGGTGAACCAGATTATCAAGAAAAAGTAGTTGGTACAAACAGTCATATTATGTTATAATGAGACTTGTAACAGACTAATTATCTATATTGGGGGAGTTAATAAAACTTTTTACTAAATATAGTGGTTGAATGACCCGCCAAAAATGGTGCATCGTTCAACAAAGTAGTTTCAATATTGTTAAAAAAATTTCATAATCGTGCCCCATTTTTTATAGCTCATTCATTAGGTATAGAAGTGACATTTTTGGATTTCAATCAACACATCTCTGCTTTTTCAGAAAGAAAAGACCATTTTGACAGAGGGCGTATTTATATTAACCGTAACCTTGGTCATTATATGCAGAAGCTACTCTGTGCCCACGAGCTAGGGCATATGTTACTTCATGATGTGTGTGAAACAACTTTTTTTGATGCTGATATTGAGCCCCAAAAAGAATATGAAGCGAACTATTTTACAGCAATGTTGTTGCCACAACTTATCAACAATGAAGACATTTGGGATTATTCAATGGAAGCTTTCAATGCATATATAGCATCTCGTGTTTATTTTGCTTCGAAAACATAAAGAAACCGCAAAGGAGAATTGAAATGAGAAGAAAAGCCACCTTATTAATAGTTTTGCTTTTACTTTTAACCTCATGCAGTTATGATGTTAATACTGAATCCCCCAAAAAAGTTGCTTCCATAACAACAGACCAATCAACACCAGCACCCTCAACTGAAAACACTCAAACCGAAGAACTGATTGTTGTATGCGATAAAGAAATCCTTTTTATGAACATCCCTTGGGGAACTAGTTTTACCAAAGTAGACGAGATGCATGGAGAGTTAGAATTGTGGGGATTAAGTGGAGACAGTTACAAAACCTACTCTGTAGATGATATTATATTGGGGGAATATGAAGGGATTGATTTTGAATACGATGACATCAATATAATTGGTAATTGCTTTAACAGTGAGGTAGAAGTTGCTGGTTATACAACGCAAAAAGTTGCACTATATTTTGCTTACAATATTGTAGATGGCACATTACCTAAAACAGAAAATGAAAGTTCTTTATATGGTGGACAATATATATTTGATACAGAGAATTTAGATGGTATGTATTCAGACTTAAAAGATAAACTCACTTCATTATATGGCGAGCCTAGCAAAACAACACAAAGAACTGACTATCTTGACATTAGTTACACATACACTTGGTGGTATGGTTTGAATAATACTGTTGTTGTATTGAAATCACAGGATGCCTCAAATGACACTACCGATTTATTTGACGATGAAATCACAATATCCTATGCGTGGATGAATGGTGATGAATTGTTACAAAACGCAAGCGACTGCTTAAAACAAAACGCATTAAATGAAGAGGAAAGCAATTATGGTTCCAACAATACATCTGGACTATAAAACTAGAACTGCCCAGCAACTTTTTTCATAGCTGGGCAGTTCTGTTGAATGACCCGCCAAAAATGGTGCATCGTTCAACGGTGGTTGGCCGGGGAATCTGGATATCCCTATGGGGCAGGCAGAACTGCTTCCGGGGGAGTATTTAAATGCTGTGATAGATGATGATGTATTCCGGATAGATGGTGTAAAACGCGATACAAGGAAAATTAGATTGCTGTTAAAGTCTCTTGCAAGAAATGAGAGTACGACTGCAACGAATAAAAAGCTGAAAAACGATATTAAAGAAATTGATGACGAAGATATCAATATTGATACCGTAGCGGAGTATTTGGATATATTTAACCGGCTGTTTCTTACAGAAAATCAGCCACCGTTTGCAACGCGAATACGTTCTTCGGTACGTGTAAAACAGGTGGAAAAACGACATTTTGTTGATCCGTCGCTCCCCTGTGCCGTTTTGGACGTGAATTCCGAACGATTGATAGGGGATTTAGAAACGGCGGGATTTTTGTTTGAAGCATTATGTGAAAGAGATTTGCGGATTTATGCCGAGGCTTGTGATGCTGCACTGTACCACTATCAAGACTACGCGGGTAAGGAAATAGACGCAGTGGTAGAGTTTAAAAACGGTGACTGGATTGCCTTTGAAATCAAACTTGGTGCAAATCAGATAGATGCGGCAGCGGAAAATTTGCTTGAGATTCGCGACGCTGTTGCGGAAGAAGCAGGAGGTATGTTGCCGAAGGCACTGTGCGTTATCTGCGGAATGTCGAATGCAGTATATCAACGCCCGGACGGTGTTTATGTGGTACCGATTACGGCATTAAAATCGCAGTAGGGAATAAGCAAGGAGGGGGACTGTGAAAAAGTTTATTATTTCAGTGAGTATAGCGTTGCTTGCGGTTGTGGGCGTTGCTGGGTACCTGCGGTGGAGTGAGGTCCACACGCATTATCAGGCGGAGCCTCCGGTAAGCTATGTGACCGAGGCGGACGGAGTAACGCTTGCAGAGGGAGAAAACTGGATCCCGTGGCGGGTAGACGTGATTACGTCAAATCAGTATTATCGGAAGGATGGAGAACGGAAGTTAAACGGTACGGAGTTGGAGACATTGTATTACGCATATCAGGAGTCCTGGGATGCGTTTGTTGAGACGGCTCATGCAAAGGAGTTAAAACGCTATGAACGGCAGCATTCCGTAGGTGGCGGCATATTTCACTCCTTTAACGACATCTTTTGCGTGGTGGAGCAGAACTATGCCGGGTTGCAGCCGGAGGTAGAGGCTGTGTCGCAGATTGTAAAGGAGAACGGAAAAAGCAAGGTGACGCTTTATATTTCCTACACGGGAGAAGGAGTGGAGGATGAGAGGGTGACCTATTATTATTTTGTGAAGCTTCCGGAGGGACTTCCGCGGGTAGAGGAGATTGTCATTTCCACGGACCGGTCAGACAGGGAGAATGAAGTTGAATGACCCGCCAAAAATGGTGCATCGTTCAACCAAATTATACCCTCTACCAGCTAATCAAAGAGCTTTACTTCTGTGATGACACGGGCACAGAAACAAAGCTCTTTTTGTCTGCTTCAAAACCGGCGACCAGAATCCTAGTCCCCGACTTTTCGCAGACCCGCAGATAGAGGGTATAACACACTAGACTTTGCAAGCAAAATCCGTGTGCCAAAGAGGGGCGTTGCCCCCTTTGGATTCCCCCATCATTTCAGTTTCTCGGATACGAAACCGACCTTACCGTTTTTGTATCCTTGCCCCGGAAATCAAAAAAGCACCGTCGCCATCTTCATAGGTGATGTTGACCGTGCTTCTTTATTTTTATCCCAAAGTTGTTTTCTTGCAATACTGCGTAAGCGTGGGTTGTAGTGTAATATCTTTAACTGTGGGAACCTCCTCTCTCCCACTTTGCTACACTTTGCGCTGTAATTCCCAAATACTCTGCCACATCCTCCTGTATCAGATTCTTCATTATACGATACTCTTTTAGATTTTCCGATATCTTTAACATATTGCCCTCCTTATGATTGTTTCTAATAAAATCATAGCACGAGCACTGCCTATTTCAATGGCGTGGTAGTTGTGTTGAACTCAACTATATTTTTCCAGGTTTATAAATGTTGCAAAATAACCTCCTCAAAATCTTCCCCATACCTCTGGTATTTATTTTCGCCTACACCGCTTATCTGAAGCATCTCCTGCTTATTCGTAGGACATTTCACACTCATCTCCAGCAATGTCTTATCAGTAAATATCATATAAGGTGGCAGGGATACGGCTTTTGCAATACGAAGTCGAAGAGCTTTTAACTGCTTAAAGAGCTCCTGCTGCTTTTCTGTCAGTTGCTCCACACTAAATGTTTCACTGCCGGCACCACGCTTGTTAACGGCACTTTCCCCATATACGCCTGTACCATAAGCACTCTGTTTGCCGGCACCTTTTCCTCCGCCTATATTGGGACCTATTCCTCTTCCGGCACCCATTTTCTCATACTTGGCACCGAAATAAACAATATCCTTTTTTTCATCATACACCACACCTGTATATCCGTTGCTCTCATAGGCATCGTACTCATCCCAGAAATCCTTATAACCATAGGTATCGTACTCCTGACGCTCGGAAGCATTCACACAGACGGAACAATTCCCACAATACTTCCCCGAAATATCCTGCCAGCGTGAGGTACCAAAATACCGCAAAATATATTCCCTCAAGCAATAATTGGTCTTACAATACCCAGCCATGGCCCACAAACGTTCCCTATCGTTCTTTAACACCAATTCTGCCTGTTCTTCCGTCAGTTCACTATTTTCCCCACGATTTTCAATTAGATATTTATTGATATGTACATCCTGTGGGGAATAGAGTATGACACACTCTGCAGACATACCGTCACGGCCGGCGCGCCCTGCTTCCTGATAATAGTTTTCCAAGCTCTGAGGCATATTGTAATGCACCACATACCGCACATTGGACTTATCAATCCCCATACCAAAAGCGTTGGTAGCTACCACGATAGGCTTTCGATCATAAATAAAGTCCTCCTGATTTTCTTTTCGTTCCTGAGGTGACAATCCTGCGTGGTACCGTGTTACAGGCAATCCACGTGATTCCAGAAATTCACAGACCTTTTCCACATTTTTCCGAGTGGCACAGTAGATGATACCGCTTTCCTCCAAATGGTTCTGTAAGTAGTGTAAAAGCTGGTCATCCTTATTCTTGCCGGTACGTACTTCAAAGAATAGATTCTCCCTATCAAAACCGGTAACCAATACCTTTGGATTCTGTAAACACAAAATCTCCAAAATATCTTTCCTTACCACAGTCGTAGCCGTAGCTGTAAATGCACTGACAATGGGGCGTACAGGCAATCTGTCTATAAATTGTAGTATTTTCAAGTAACTGGGGCGGAAATCCTGTCCCCATTGAGAAATACAATGGGCCTCATCAATGGTTACCATACTGATATCTGCATTTAGAGCAAAATATAAAAATCTCTCGGTTTCCAGTCGTTCCGGTGCTACATATATAATTTTATATTGCCCCATGGTAGCGTTTTGCAATGCCTTGGCAATCTGGTTCTCTGTCAGTGAACTATTGATATAAGCAGCATGTACACCAGCTTGATTCAGTGCTTTAACCTGATCCATCATCAAGGATATGAGAGGCGAAACCACAATGGTAATACCCCCCATACACAAAGCCGGTACTTGATAACAAATGGATTTACCTGCTCCTGTGGGCATGATACCCAGCACATCCCAACCTGCCAAAATACTATCTACCAGTTCTTCCTGTCCTTCCTTAAAACTTGTGTATCCAAAATACTGCTTTAGGACTTGATACTTTTCCACATCACTTCTCCTACAATCTAAAAAAATCCCCTACTCGGGGCAACACATATGACCTATAGAAAACCGTATGAAAACGTCGAACCTAGTACCGCTACCTTTTCATACAATCAAGAGTGCGTTCTTATAGGATATTTATGTTGCTCCGAGAAAGGAGAATCTTTTTATCTCTTACTCTACAATCCTTCTCACACCGATAATCTCTCGGTATGTGGCTTTATTTACCTTGATACCACCCTGCGGATATGGTTTGCTGCTGCTGGCATGAACGATATAGCCCCCACCAATATAGATACCTACATGCCCACTATACATAATCAAATCGCCCGGCTGAGCATTTGCATAGTCCACCGCTTTGCCGGAGCTTCTCTGGGCATAAGAGGTACGTGGCAGGCTATAACCAAATGCTTCATACACTCGATAGGTAAAGCCGGAACAATCCACACCATTGGTCAGACTGGTACCGCCATATACATACTTATTGCCTACATATTGTAAACCATACTTGGCAATCTTCTTTCCAATTTCACTCCCGCCGGCATTATCCACAATCTGGGTATAGCTGGTGGTTTCATAGGTCTTGTTTAAAGCTTCCTGGCGTTTACGTTCTTCCTCCTGTCGACGCTTTTCGGCATCCTTCAGCTTCTTTAACTCCTTCTGCTCTGCCTGAAGAAGCTTTTGAGCCGCTTTGGCTTCCTTCTCCGCACTGGCTATCAAAGCATCATAATTATCCGACTGCGCCTTTAACTGCTTCATCAACTCGTCGCAATACTTTTTCTGATCCTCCAGCTCCTTCTTCTGCGTCTGTAGGTCTTTTTTTTCAGCCTCCAATCTATCCCACAAATCATGTACCTGATTCTTAGCTGTTTCATATTTATCCAGCATGTGATTATTATAATCCAACACACTCTCCGTATAAGTCAGATTATTTAATATATCTCCAAAACTGCTACTTTTGATAATTTGGTTAAACCAGGAAGTCTTGCCGCCCTCATACATCATCTTAACCTGAACTTTCATAGCTTCACGCTGTTGTTCTTCCACATTTTTTGCAGCTTCATATTCCTGTTGTGTCTTCTTAATATCCTTTTCTTTCTGGGCAATTTCATCAGTCAGCATACCAATGCTTGTCATCATATTGATAATTTCTGCATTTAAATCATCCATCTGTTCCAAAAGGATATCCTGTTCGCCTGCCAAGGCATCGATTTCATCATTAATCCCTTCGATGACTTCCTTTTGATGGTCAATGGATTCCTGCACCTCGTTAATTGTTCTGTCTGCATACACATCCATGGAAGGTACTGCCAGCATTCCCAGTACCAAAGTTCCACACAATATACAATTTATTAAACGCTTTGTCATAGCTTTCATAATGATTATCCTCTAAGTGTTATCTGTTCCCACAAATCCACTCCCCACATATATCTATCATACCACAACATGTAGATAAATTTAACCCCAAATATTGTAAAATATTCTTAATATTTGAACCAACTTAAAAGGGCTGACCCTTAAAGCCAGCCCATAGCAGTTCTCTATTCAGAATAGTTTACAGTTCACAGTTATTTACAGTACGAGGGAATGGAAGTACGTCCCTGATGTTGCTCATACCGGTCAAGTACATTACACATCTTTCGAAGCCAAGTCCGAAGCCTGCATGACGAACAGAGCCGTATCTACGTAAGTCTAAATAGAAATCATAATCTTCCTTGTTGAGACCCAGTTCATCCATTCTCTGCTCCAGAAGTTCCAACTTATCTTCACGCTGGCTACCACCGATAATTTCACCGATACCGGGTACAAGACAGTCCATAGCAGCTACAGTCTTGCCATCCTCGTTCAGCTTCATGTAGAAGGCCTTGATTTCCTTGGGATAGTCCGTTACAAATACAGGACGCTTGAATTCCTGCTCCGTCAGGTATCTTTCATGCTCGGTCTGTAAATCACAGCCCCAGAACACCTTGTAATCAAACTTATCGTTGTTCTTTTCCAGAATTTCAATAGCTTCTGTATAGGTTACATGCCCAAAGTCAGAGTTTACTACATGATTCAATCTTTCGATTAAGCCCTTATCTACAAACTGGTTGAAGAAGTTCATCTCTTCAGGAGCATTCTCCAGTACATAGCGGATTACATATTTCAACATGCTTTCAGCTAAAATCATATCATCCTTCAAATCCGCAAAAGCCATCTCCGGCTCAATCATCCAGAACTCAGCCGCATGACGGGTGGTGTTTGAATTCTCCGCTCGGAAGGTAGGTCCAAAGGTATATACGTTCTTAAATGCAAAAGCATAGGTTTCTACGTTTAACTGTCCGCTTACAGTCAGGTTGGTAGGCTTGTTAAAGAAATCCTGTGAGAAGTCTACCTTACCATCTTCCGTCTTAGGCAGGTTGTTCAAATCCATGGTAGTTACCTGGAACATTTCACCGGCACCCTCACAGTCACTTCCTGTGATAATAGGTGTGTGTACATATACAAAGCCTCTTTCCATAAAGAAGCTGTGAATCGCATAAGCAATCAAAGAACGTACACGGAACACTGCCTGAAAGGTGTTGGTTCTGGGACGTAAGTGAGAAATGGTTCTCAAATATTCAAAGCTGTGACGCTTCTTCTGCAAAGGATAATCTGCTGAGGAAGGACCTTCTACAATTACCTCCAGAGCCTGCATTTCAAAGGGCTGCTTTGCCTGAGGAGTTTCCACAATAGTTCCTCTGATTACCAAGGCTGCGCCTACATTGATTTTGCAAAGCTCTGCAAAGTTCTCCAGCTGGTCTCCATATACTACCTGCAATGCTTCAAAGAAAGTACCGTCATTAATTACCAGGAAGCCGAAATTCTTACTGTCACGGTTACTTCTTACCCAACCGCCTACGGTCACTTCCTTTCCGATATATGCTTCGCGGTTGCGAAATAAATCCTTAATGTCTGTTAAGTTCATCATACTACTTTCCTCCACATCTATTTATTGCACAGTAATTACTGCGTTTTCCACTAAAAATGCTATGGTGTCTTCAAACATGTAATATTCACGGTAATCTTCTCTGGTATTTTCTCCTAAGAATTCCTGCACATTTGTATATCCATTAGCTGTTGCCGCTTCACTGATAGCTGCATCCAGTTCTTCTTCCGTTCTCATAAGACCTTCTTTATTTGCCAAGGTCTGTAACGCAATCACCTGTTTTGCCGACACTTCAGCATACATATCCAAAAAGTCAGCCAGTACCATACCATTCACATACTGACAGTATGACTCAGCATCCATTCCATACATTGTCGCCTCAGCTTCTACACTTTCCATCAGTCTTACACGATAATTATCTATCATTTCCTGAGGCAATTTCTCTGCAAATACACAATTCTGGATAAATTGTGTTACTACAGCATTCTCTACCACATAGTCATAATTGCTCTGTGCCATGGAAAGCAGATAATTCTCTATATAAGCATCCAACTCATCCACAGTTTTATAAACATCTTCACCCCAGGAAGCTATAATCTCATCCTTAAATTCCGGATAAATAAAATTAACGGTAACCGTAAATACTACGGCCTGTCCTGCCAGTTCTGCATTGCCATAATTTTCAGGAAAGGTCAGATTCAAATCTACGGTTTCTCCTACGTTTACACCAATAAGCCCTGACTCAAAGCCCGGAATAAACTGATTTGTACCAATTCCAAGTGACTGACCAGCTGCCGTACCACCGGCAAAAGCTACACCATCCTTCTTGCCTTCATAATCAATATTCACATAATCACCATTCTTTACGGTACCCTCCAGAATACCATCCTTCTCTTTGGTGATATATTGATTAAACACCTGTCTCATAAGCTGCTCTTTTTCTGCAGGATTTACTGCCACCTTAGGAGCAGTAACTGCCAGCCCTTTATACTCACCCAGTGTTACATATTTCTCCACTTTCATCTCCGTCACATTTATATTTTCATTATCTTTGCCTTTCTCTCCACAAGCAGTCAAGGAAAATGCCAACAACAACATAGTTAAAAGTAATGCAAATTTCTTTTTCATCTTAACTCTCCATTTCTAAAGCCTATACCATTAAATATAGTTACATAAAGATATATATACCACAAACTTCCGCTCAATGAAAGCATTTTATGAAAAAAACTCTTAATTTTCCTATAAAACAGGGGATAATAATCTGCAAAGCTGTTCCTTAAAGCGAATCTGAAGGCTTCTCCCGGCATATACATCCTTGGAAATCCGACTACAATATATCAAATCCTTCTTAAAGCAGGCTTCCATTTCTCGGGCCTTTTCCACATCATAAACTGTGGCATTCACCTCAAAATTCAGGGCGAAGCTTCGAATATCCATATTTGCCGTTCCATAACAAAATACTTCTCCATCCACAACCATACCCTTAGCATGTAAAAAGCCATTATTATAGGTATAGCCATTGGCTCCTGCCATTACTAAATCTCCTACATATGAATAAGTCGCCCAATATACAAACATGTGATCTGGCTTACAAGGTATCATGATATTTACCTCCACCCCTGACAGGATTGCCATATAGAGGGCCTGTGCCACGGATTCATCCGGTATAAAATAAGGCGTCTGTATATAAATACTCTTCCTTGCTTTATAAATCAGATACAAATAGTTATCCCGAATGGTCTGTCCCTTATGGTCCGGTCCACTGGCTATAATTTGCACCTTACAATAGTCTCTCTCCCCGTAAGCCGCCTCCAAATAATACTTAGGCTCTCCAAACAGGTTTTTCCCGGCAGCATAGTTCCAATCCTGCAAAAACTGTATCTGTAGATTTAATGTAGCAGTTCCACTAATACGTAAATGAGTATCCCTCCAATGTCCCAGCTTTTCATCCAGATCCACATATTCCCGTCCTATATTGAAGCCTCCCACATATGCTACCTTATTATCCACAATTAGTAATTTTCGATGATTTCTGTAGTTTATACGCAGATGAAAACGCCCTAATAATGCAGGGAAAAATACCGCCACCTCCATACCCTGAGCCTTCAACTTCTCCCAGAAGCTCATACTTACAGTACGACAACCCATAGCATCATAAAGGATACGTACCTCTACCCCCTCCTTTATTTTACGTTCCAAAACCTCCCGTATCCTTTCAAACAATATATCATCTTTAATTATATAGTATTGCATGTGAATAAAGTATTTAGCCTTCTCCAAATCCTCTATAATAGTATCATAAAGTTTGTTTCCGTCTGTAAAAATATCTATATCATTATCTCCAGTAAGTACCCCCCCACCTGCTTTCAGATTATAAATAATCAGCTCCTTATATTTATCCAGCCCCAGCTCCAGTTCCTGCTGAGTTAAAGTTTGGAGGCTATGTTCCTGTATACGGCCTGCTTCCTGCAGACTGTCCGCTACTTCCTTTACCTGAAATCGCTTACGCTTACGTAAGTCCACACCCACAAATAAGTAAAACAAAAAACCAACCACCGGCAAGAAATATAAAAGCAACAACCACGCCCATACGCTTTTGGGATTACGCCTTTCGAAAAATATGACTACAATAGCCAATACTATATTAACCCACAGAATATGCTCTCCCAAATAACGGACAATTTCTGCCAAAAACCACAACATTTCTTTCATTCTCTCACCAACCACTTCCGGCTTCTTCTACATACTTTCACAATATACTATTCCAAAAAACTCTTAAAATACTCTAAAAAGATAATTTGTTGGTTGCTTAATGTGGAAAAGAATGTTAAAATTGGTTAGAAAATAAAAGGACATGCTAGGAGGATTTATACATGAAGATATTTCTGATTGTCTTGCTTGTTATTATCGTAGTCTTTATCATACTGTATTTCGTGGGTAAAAAAGCACAGAAGAAACAGGCAGAGCAGCAAGCTCTACTGGAACAGTCTAAGCAGACCATCTCCATGCTTATCATTGACAAGAAGCGCATGAAGATTAAAGATTCCGGTCTTCCCGCTGTTGTCATAGAGCAGACACCCAAGCTCATGCGCAACTCAAAGATGCCGATTATTAAGGCTAAGGTTGGACCACAGATTATGTCTTTAATCTGCGATGACAAAATTTTTGACAGTGTTCCTGTAAAGAAGGAAGTAAAAGCCGTTGTCAGTGGTATCTACGTAATTGGCGTAAAAGGCTTACATGGCAAGTCAGAACCAATGCCTACCAAGAAAAAGAGCCGTTTCAAACGTGCTTTGGAGGCAGCTCAGGAAAAAGCCGGCGCAACACCAATTAAATAAGTATACAATTAGAGACCCGATTCGTCGGGTCTCTTTTTTATCACAATTTACTCTTTACCATAATGCGGATATTACAATCTGCCATATGTTCCTCTTCTGCATTCAGCTCATATTCAATCTGAATGGCCAAAGCATTTTCTTCCTCCATCATATGAATATGCTGAGTCTGCATCCCCATCATAATTACCCCAAACGGTGTTTTATACCGGGTTCTGTGACACTTATCCTTTTCAAAAATCATATGGGAGTCCACCAGGCCCTTCTTGGTCATTTCTACATAGTCTTCTTTCACCTTCAGCAGACATTTACTGACCTCCGTAAAGCCCTCCACTTCCTCTTCAAACTTTACAAAGTGAGTGCCATTGCGGAAGAAATACTCACCGTCTGTTTCTGTTACGGTTTCCACCCTTTCGCCCTCCAGATACTTCTGCAGCCCCTTAATCTTTATAGTTACCTCTTTTTTCATACTTTACTTTTCCTAATACTGTTCAATATTTACTGTCTTAGCCGAAAGAATTCCATACTTAATTATGGAATTGGCAAAGGTCTTAAACTTCTCTGCTTTATCACTGACAAAGAACTGATACTGATTCTCTCCCAGTGCCGGATGTCTATCGTTTAACATATTCCTATCCTGCAACAGTTCCTTTAGCTCCAATGCAGTTTCATATGCCGGATTTACCAGACTTACCTCTTTTCCCATTATTTTACCTAAAGTAGAGCGAATCAAAGGATAATGGGTACAACCTAATATCAGAGTATCAATATCCAAATCTATAAGCTCCGTCAGATATCTTCTGGCAATCTCATCTGTTACCGGATCCTCTAAAAGCCCTTCTTCCACCAACGGAACAAACAAAGGACATGCCTTACCATAAATGGTTACATCCTTATTTAGTTTAGTTATGTATTCATTATAAATACCACTACTGATGGTTGCTTCTGTGGCAATTACACCAATTTTACCATTCCGGGTTACATCACTGGCTGCCTTGGCTCCCGGTTTTACCACACCAATTATAGGTATGGAGGATTCTTTCTCCAGTTCCTCCAACGCATAGGCACTTGCTGTGTTACAAGCTACAACTATAGTTTTCACGTCAAAGGTTTCCAAGAAACGAACTATCTGCTGGGAAAAACGTGTTACCGTATCCTTGGACTTGGAACCATAGGGGACTCTGGCTGTGTCTCCGAAATATACTATTTTCTCATTCGGCATCTGGTGCATAATTTCCTTTACCACCGTCAACCCACCTACACCGGAATCAAATACTCCGATGGGTGAACCTTCATCTGCATTACATACATTACCAAAAGTCATTACTTTGCTTTTTCCTCTTCAAAATATTCCTGCAACAGCTTCCAAAGCCTGCTGCTTATTACTATGCGGTCACGCTCCGCATCCTGCAGCTCCCAAAAGGACTGCCCATTAAGTTCACATTCTATCACTTCTGAGGCTTTCTGTACAGTACCATCTTCCCGGACTACCACATACACATCCGCTGCCTGCTCCAGCTCCGGATACCAAAATCCCCACCATCCCAGACCAATACATAATACCGCTACTGCTCTCCATTCCTGCCATCTCTTTTTCATCCTGTACCTCCACATATCATACCTTTTTACTATATGGGAAGTATGAACAAAAATCCTGTATATTATACCTGTAAACTTATTTTCCTTTTTCCAAACGAATCTGCTGGATAATCGCATGCTCCTGATTATCTATATGCAGCTTTGCTGCCGAACTTGCCGCTTCCTTATCTCTTTTCACAATACTTTCATAAATAATCCTGTGTTCTTCAATTAAATTTTCGTGTCGTGTACAATCCTTCAAATACTCAAATCGGTACCGATACATCTGCTCTGAAAGATTATTGATTAACTGTACCAGACGACTGTTTCCTGTAGCCTGCACAATAATATCATGAAGAGCCACATCTGCCTTGGCAATCACTTTAATATCCTTGGATTTCACTGCTTCCGCAAAAGCATCACAGGCTTCTTTTAAAGACTTCAGAGCTTCCTCTGTAATACGTTCACAGGCCAGCTCTACACAAAGTGCATCCATGGTACGTCTTACCTCCAGCACATCCATCATACTCTTTTCCGTAATCTGAGCCACTTCAGCCCCACGGCGGGGAATCATGATAACCAATCCTTCCAGCTCCAGCTTACGAATGGCTTCACGAATGGGTGTACGACTAACGCCCAATTTATTGGCCAGATGAATCTCCATTAATCTCTCACCGGGCTTTAAATCTCCTGTCAATATAGCCTGGCGCAGGGTGTTAAAAACCACATCCCTTAAGGGTAAAAACGCATTCATCTGAATCTGAAGATTATCCTGCATGGGTACCTCCTTTCACAAAACCTGTAACAAACAACTGCTTCGCCAGTTCCTTTTCCTGTAATACCTGTAAGGCTTCCTGCGCCTTTTCCTTTTCTGTAAATATGCCAAAGACCGTTGGACCGCTACCACTCATAAGACTTCCCGCGGCTCCGTTTTCCAACATGGTTTTCTTAATCTTTTGTATGATAGGATATTTTTTCACAGTCACTGTTTCCAATACATTACCCAGTCGTTCTACAATTCCTTCCAGGCTACCCTGCTTCAGTGCCTCTATCATACCGTCTATATCCGGATGCTTTTCTACTCCCTCTGCATCCAAGTGTTCATATACATACTTGGTAGATACATTAATATCCGGCTTGGCAATCAATAAATAGCAATCCTTTGGCGCAGGTAATGGACTTAGTTTTTCTCCAATTCCTTCTGCCAGAGCTGTTCCGCCTAAAATACAGTAGGGTACATCCGCTCCTATCTTCACGCTCAATTCTCTAAGTGCCCCTTCATCAGCACCAACTTCAAATAATTCATTCATACCAATAAAGGTAGCTGCTGCATCTGTACTGCCACCTGCCATGCCTGCTGCTATAGGAATATTCTTCTCCAAATGAATCCTTACACCACCGGGTAGCCTATACTTTTCTATCATCAGCTTAGCCGATTTATATATCAGATTATTCTCATCCGTAGGAAGCTCTCCATTATCTGTAGTCACCACAATTCCTTGCGGAATCTTCTCCAAAGTGAGTACATCATAAAGCCCTATGGTCTGCATAATCATTTTTACTTCATGATAACCATTTGGCAATACTCCAATAACATCCAAACCCAGATTAATCTTAGCATATGCCTTTTTGATACAACTTTCCATCTAAAAATCTCCATCTGTACACAAATGTTTTTTGTATACAAGGATTGTACTAAAATAAATACAATCTGTCAATGTTTCTCCACCAAAAAAGTCTTCAAATCCGCACATTTGCAGACTTGAAGACTTTCCACTACTTAGTCCAATCCTTAGTTGGTAAATAAATCACATAGAGAGTACCATATTGGGGCTCTCCTCCCTCTTCCATAATATAGTAATCAACAAAGTCAAATACTAAAACTTCCTCATCCTTAGGTACATAAAATACCAGTTTTCCTCTGGTTTCCTCATCTGTTATGGTATATTCATCAGGTAACTGACCCTCTATCAAACCGGACTTTAACGGCTCACAATAATCATCCATCCATTCTGCTGTGAAATCATAATAATACATCTCTACCGGCTCATTCAGTCCTTCCGCCGCCCAAAGGGAGACATCTACTATCATAAACTGATAACCTTCTTCACTGTTTTCCCCTGCCAATGTATCTGTATAGCTCACTCCGTTTATCTGTACATCATAAAACATGGTGGAAACCTTTTCATCATAACTATACTCTTCCATATCAACATAGCCATCATCCGTAGTTTCTTCTGTCACTGTCATAGCCGGATAAGTAATATCTGATATAGTGGCTGCCTCTATCTGCTTTCCAAAACTGTTAGGCATATGACCTATGAAACTAAGTACATTACTGGCCATATGCATGGCAACTACTTCACCATATTCATTGATAACAGGTCCACCGCTGGCACCGGTAGTTCCCGGCTTTCCATCCAGACTATAATACAAAACTCCGCCATCCACATCCTTTACTTCACCGGGATACACACAATTTTCATTAATGACCTCGCTATCCCACAGGCTAGCCAGCAAATAAATCTTATCTCCCACCTTGGGCATAGTTTTAGCCAGTTGCAAAGTTTTCAAATCCTCTCCGCCCTGTATGGTAAATGCAGCCACATCCCTATCAACTACAGGCACTGCATTAGCATCCTTAATCACCAGACAATTCTTTATGGATGCATTGGTGGGTGCAAAATCATAAGCATAATAAATTTCTCCCCCATGTACAAACTCCGGAAGCTCTTCACCGGTAAAGTTCTGTGCATCCTCCGGCCACAAAAAATGAAATGCTGTAACCAGTAGTTTTTGTCCATGCTTTTCAGAATCCATTACAAAAGCAGTTCCGGAAGAATAATCTCCATCTTCTGTATACCAATGCACATTAAAAGCTCTCTCTGCCGCCAGTGCTTCAATCTCCTCCATGGATAATTTTTCACGTTCTTCGGTTACATTCCCCTGCTTAATATCAGCAAATGGATCCTCTCCTTTTAACAAATCCCCTTTCTCTTCCACGTTTTCCTTATTGTTGTCCACATCCTCTGTTTTCTGACTGCCACAACCGACCAGTGCCAATATCACTAGCAAAAAACACAAAAACAAGCTACATTTCTTATTTCTCATCCTTTATCCCCCATTTCTTTAGTACGCTAAAGTACATCTTATAAGAATATAGAAAATATGTCAATATCTATAATATTTCTTGCAGTTCATGAACCATTTTAAATTTACCTCTAAACTTTTCTTTAAATATACCGATACAAGAATTAGAACAGTATAATTATCACCAATTCATGGATGATACGGTTGATAGTCGTATAATTACGACAGATAGGAGTGAAATATGAATGTAAACGGAATTACATCAGTACAGGTTGCTTATGCAGGTTATCCTGCCTCTTCGCCGAAAGCAGCAGAAGCTAAAAACACAGACCCTAAGACTACCGATGTAGCAGAAGAAAGTGGCGTTGTATACGAACCTTCCAAAGAATCCAAAGTAACAAAAAAATATGTACCCGACACTGCTCTGATTCAGAAGCTGAAAGCAGATGCTGACGCTAGAACCTCACAGCTTCGTTCTCTGGTAGAACAGATGATGGTAAAGCAAGGCACTGCTTACGGACAGGCTAATGACATCTGGTCCTTCTTAGCAAAGGGAAACTATAAGGTTGACCCCGCTACCAAAGCACAGGCTCAGGCTGACATTGCAGAAGATGGTTACTGGGGTGTAGAGCAGACCTCTGGCAGAATCATCGATTTTGCTACCGCTCTAACCGGTGGTGACCCCGACAAAGTAGAAGATATGCGAGAAGCTTTTAAAAAGGGATATGCTATGGCAGAAAAAAAATGGGGGGGCGAGCTTCCTGAAATTTCCAAGCGCACCTATGAAGCAGTTATGAAGAAATTTGACGAGCTTGCAGGAATTACTGAATAAAAGCACAATCAAAAGAGGGCTTTAAATGCCCTCTTTTATAATTAACAACTTCTGTCCAACCTGCAAATCGTCGGCATTCAACTCATTCATTTTTCTCAATCTATCCACAGAGATATAATATTTCTTGCCGATACTCCACAAGCTGTCCCCGGGCTTTACAGTATAAATAGCCATGCCCGGCAGATTACTTAGCTTCTTGGTATCTAAGGGGGCTGTAACAACATCACTTACCAGCTTTTTCTTATCCTGTTGAAAGACAGTTACTGTAAATGAAGGTACTGCTTTTACATCCAGCTCTTCCCCATCCAGTATGGTAACCTGCATTTGCTCCAATGCTGCCTGCACATCCAAAACATCTTCGGTATGGATTCCGTTTATCTCCATTTCATATTTATAGGGAATCTGTGTCCGCAAAGCATCATAAGGTTTCCTGTCATCTCCACTGATATACAAAACCTGAATAGGGATACTGCCCATCATGGTAACCCCATTCGGTCCTACCTGTACCTTATCCAAAAGCACACTGCCCTCACTGTGAAGAAGTTGCAGGATACTGCTATTAGTATTGGCAATCCGTACATGCTCAGTAATCTTCTGTTTACCGGTGGTTTTAGCCAGTAGCCTTCGCATGGTTACTTCCTTCTCGACTACATTCACATCATTTTTCACACCATATACATCAGTAATCAGTTCTACTTTTGCTTCTTCATAAATCTTCAGCTTCAGCTCCAGCAATGCCTCCAATGCTATGACTCTTTCCTCTCCATCATTGTCCGGTCGAATAATCAGCTCTTGTTGTCCGATACAAAAGGAAATAGCCGGAATCATGCCTTCCTTACAGCCATGACACTCGATATTTCCACTAAAGGGCAGGTTAGTTTCATAGCTTCGAATATCCTTTTCATCACTTTCATAAATAATCTGTGCCTTCAAGTCACCCTGAATGGACAACTTTCCGTCCATGGGACGAAACTCCACATCATCCATAGTCAGATTACTCCATAAAATCTGATAGATATTAGGATAATTAGAAGATAGGTTAATTTCCTCCTTCAGTCTGTAAACATCATTTTTACAAATAGCAATCTGAGCGATTTCCATGGGACTGCGTCGGTATTCTACTTTTTCTTCTCCATGGAGTCCAATAGGCACTTCCTCATCATAAAGATCCTCTGCACAGGCAGTCAAGTTCACTACTGATTGAATGCTCAGCTTTCGGGAATTGATAATACTGATACTCAAATCCTCCACACTACCTTCCGCTTTTACAGTATCCGCGCCGTTCAGTCCCGACATATGAATCTTCTCTTCAAAGGGAATCTTGCCTTCCACAGTGGCCAAGTCATGCTCCTCCTCATCTGTGTGATAAAGCACATGAAAAAGCAAGCGTCCCCGCACAGTTATACCATCTCCATAAGTCTTAACTTCATCAATAATCACATTGCCTTTCTCCAGGCAAATACACTCAATATCAGGCTTTACATCCGACAGATTCATATCCTCTTCCAATACAAGCTGGGTAACTGCCTTTGCTTTTGTAAAATCCATATGTATATTCTTTTTTACCAGTTCCAAAAAAACACCTCCATATATTCACCTATGGTAAATATATGAAGGTCATTCTATAGTTATGCCTTTTATTCCAACTTAAGTCTATTCCTGAACCGCACCGATCAAATCCTTAATATCTGCCACACCATAGGTTACCATATACTTCTCGATACCTTCTATAACCTCAATCGTAGTATAAGGATTCACAAAGTTCATGGCACCTACACTGACTGCTGTAGCACCTGCCAGGATAAATTCAATCGCATCCTCAGCTGTAGCGATACCACCCATACCAATCACGGGAATCTTTACTGCATGTGCTGCCTGATACACCATACGCACTGCCACAGGCTTGATAGCCGGACCACTCATACCACCGGTTTTATTTGCCAGAGCAAATCTACGCTTATGAATATCTATCTTCATACCGGTTAGTGTATTAATCAGGGAAATTGCATCTGCACCTGCTGCCTCTGCTGCTTTTGCCATCTCGGTGATGTCCGTTACATTGGGACTCAGCTTCATAATAATGGGCTGTTTCGCATGCTTCTTGATTTCGGAAGTAATATTGTAAAGGGCATCTGCCTTCTGACCAAAAGCAATAGCACCTTCCTTTACATTAGGGCAGGATACGTTGATTTCCATCATGGCAATATCCTCATGACCTAATCTATCCACAACCTCTAAATAATCCTCTACACTTTTTCCACAAACATTTACAATAATCTTGGTATCGTACTGCTTTAAGAAAGGAATGTCTCTTTCACAGAATACTTCAATACCCGGATTCTGCAAACCGATAGCATTTAACATACCACCGTACACTTCTGCCACACGGGGAGTTGGGTTGCCCGGCCATGGAATGTTTGCCACACCCTTGGTTACTACAGCACCCAGTCTGTTCAAATCTACAAATTCACCATATTCCATACCGGAGCCAAAGGTACCGGAACCGGTCATTACAGGATTCTTAAGTTCTACACCAGCAATATTTACACTTGTGTTAATCATTAGATTTCTACCTCCTCTGCATCAAATACAGGTCCATCCGTACAAATGCGGGCATTATGTACGTGAGAATGATGGTCTACTTCCTTGGTTTTCACTACACAACCTAAACAGGCACCTACACCACAGGCCATATGCTCTTCCAGGGAAATATATGCCTTGATGCCCTTCTCGGCTGCGTATTTCTTGATGGCACGAAGCATGGGCATGGGACCACAGGCAAAAATCACCTCTGCATCCAAAGCATTTGCCTCAATAGCATGCATTACATTACCCTTGGTACCTACGCTACCGTCCTCGGTTGCCACATAAACGGTTGCATACTTATCCAAATCATCCTTCAGGAATAAATTGCTGTCACGATAGCCTACCACTACCTGTTTCTCAGCATCCAGCTCTTTGGCCAGCTGCAAAATAGGGGGTACACCGATACCGCCACCCATAAGGAATACCTTCTTACCCTTGCCTTCCTCTAAGGGGAAACCATTGCCCAGAATACCTAAAATTTCTACACTGTCGCCCACTTCATAGCCGGAGAATTCCTTGGTACCCTGACCTGCAATACGATACACCAGACGAAGTGCTGTATGTTCCTCGTTCACCTCACAAATACTGATGGGTCTGGGCAAAATGGTACTCTTATTCTTGGGATATACTCCCACAAACTGTCCCGGATGAGCCTCTTTTGCAAGACTGGTCTCAATCCACATATCAAAAATGTTTTCTGCGATTTCCCTCTGGGAAATCACTTTTGCGGTTACTTTTTCCTTCATCTTTATGTCCTTTCTATGCGCGTAGTAATGAGCCATGCGCAGATGAACCGAATTGGCTGACGGGAGCTTGCTCACAGGCAGACATATTCGAGTTCAGATGCATACGGCGAATGCCGCGACAACGAGCAAGCTGAAGGCTTGCGAGTCTGTCGGCATGGCAGAAAAAACCTCTCTTTTTTAACTACTATTCCACCTTTTCTCTACCCATGATACCACTATTTTTCTTCCATGGGTAGAAAAAACTTGCTTTTTACGCTTATAATCCGGCTATTTTTCTACCCATAAGAATCGGTTATAATCAACTTGGGTAGAATCCGACCCACGACATCGGCTTACAAGTCTGCCGGTATGACGTAAAGCTGGTGAAAGCCAAAAGTTTGCAGTGCTCTACAAATTGCAATTACCTCTCAATGTTCATTTGAAATTCTTCTTCCGTTAACATATCTCTATCTGTACGTTCACCACATTTTTTACATCGCATGAAATGAAAGGCAGATGAATATCTGTGATGCCACCCAGTTGGAAAGAGAATATGGTTTTCTTCCCCTGGAATTAAAATATGTTCGGCTATTGTTTCAAAGCACCGACGGCAAAGCCATTTTTCATGATATTTTACATCTGTATAGCTTTCACCAATATGGACACAAAGAGAAGAATACCAACACCCTTTGTAGTGAAATATCGTTGGAAACAGATGTTTATCAAAATGTTGTTCCGCTACGTCAATGTTGTACTGAAAAGCTTTCACATAAACATCGGGCAAATTTAATTCTCCCATGAGATTGGTGTCAGACAGCAGGAGTTTCGCATTTTCAGGGGTAAAAATATATGTTTTTAAACCTTCTATATATACCTCTACCTTTGCATATTTCATACATCACCTCTATAAATTTCAAATTCATGCGTACTTTCAGCCTCACTAGAAGCCTGAAAGTTCCGTGTGCTTAATATGCAACTTTTATAATAGTACATTCGTCCTTTTTTACAAATCCTAACCTTTCTGCCATTTTTTCAGACGCTATATTTTTGTAGTGACACGCCCACACAGGATTCTTGCCTTGTTCAAGAGTATATTGTATCACCTTACTTGCCACAATCATCCCTAAACCTTTCTTTTTATAGTTCGGATTCGTTTCTATTCCAATATCTATCTCTTTTGTACTTACAGCCGCAGAAAATGCCCAAGAAACAATATCATCCCCACAGCTAATACAATACCCTTTCCCTTTTTTCAAAAATTCATTAGTATCTTCCCAAAATAGTGAAGGGACAATCGTTCCATGTATTTTTATCAATAGTTCCTTATTTATTTCTTTCAATTCATATTCCATAGGTAATTCAAGCACATTGTTTTTCCCTATATACTGAAACAAATATCTGCATTCCATAACAATATCTTTTTTACCCTTAAAATAATTCAGCACATACTCATCTTTTGACATTAAAAGAAATCGTTTGTCGCCTGTTTGGCTTCTATCTATCATAAAGTCATAGATATCATTCAGAAAGTCCTCATCAACATTTCCCGAAAGATATGCAAATCCACTTTGCACCCAAAAAAGAATCTCATTATAGTTCGCCTCTGAACGTGTGTAAATATCTCCTTCTTGAATACCCTCCGCAACTGAAAGGGGATAAACACAGCCACAATTATGAGTACCTGCAATATTAATTAGATTGGAATATTGTACCTTATTGAGTTTTTTTAACATCCTATATCCTCCATCAAATTCAAATTCGCCTCTCTTTATTACCTATATTGTATTCTTCAAAAAATCTATCATTTTCAATGGTACATAATACAAATACTTGTATAGCCAAGTATTCCATTCTTTCCACATATTCTTTCGCATTTGTTGTACAACTATGAAGCATGTCTTTTGCATTCTTTAGGCATCTATACTTCTTTCCTTCTAGCCAAACACATTCTCCATCATCGCATACATACCTAACATCTATGGCCATAATTATGTTCCTTTATATACTTTATAAGATAAAACACAAATCCTATTAACAAGGAATTGTATTCATATATTTATATAATTCCTCTTCTCCATCTTCCACGAGAATATCCATAGGTATTCGATTATCAAATGCCGGTATTGGCGAATAGAACCATTTCACTAACCGCTCACCACCCGGATATATAGTACGTGCCCCCATGGACCATAATAAATCCGATAGTCCTTCTATTTCTGACTTCACAAAAGAATTCTCTTTTTTCAATATTTCTTCCATATGCTCCATTACTTCTCTTGTTGTCATTAGCAATATACCTCTTAGTAGACTTTAAATTCATCTTTCAATTAAACTCACCAGCTTACTGAAATTTTCATGTACTTGACATATTATACTTAAGCATTCAAATCATCCGCTTCCGTATCTTCATAGGACAGGTGTATCTTTTTTACAAGATGGCTGTAAGCTAGAATTTGTGGTCTGTTAAGACTATCAAATTCAATGCTATTCCAATCATAAGAATCAATATCGGGAATTTCAACTTCACCGGTACACCATGTTGTCACATGAAAGCAAACACTGCCATCATCATTTTTTGCAAGGATTCCGGCCGGCATCTCATATTCAACAGTCAGGATACCTTCTTGGACACTGAAATCGTTGACGATAAACTCATCGGACTCCCGAACCTCGACAAATGTAATCTTATCAACGTCCTCATAATCAATATAGCCAAGTGGTCTCAGTGCTTCTTTCAAAAGCTCCAAATGTGTTTCAGCGTAATTTCCGACAATATCCCACAGAAGTCCCTCTCCGATTATTTCGACCAGTTCATCGTTGCTATTAATCTTCATTTTGATACCTCTCACTATCCAAACTCAAGTTTCCTCTCTGTTACATCGCCCAGCTGACAGACTCACAAGCTTTACCCAATCTTCGAGAGAATCTTTTTCTCGTTCCGCTTTGCAAACTCACTCAATGAATACGAACGAATTCTTTGACTCACGATATTCGGAATCAAGAAACCATTATTCGTAAGCTTAGCACAACGGTTGATAATCGTTTTATTTGTTACACCAAACATCTTACTTACATCAATGGGCGTAAACTCCAACATTCTCTTTTTCAAAAGGAATACCAGCAAATCCTTTTCCTTTGTATTCAAGTAGGACAAGCTACCCTCCAAATCATCTGCCATAACACCCTTTGACAATTCACAAACCTTTTTCGAATATAATTCTACCATACGCAGAAAATAGTTCACCCAAATTTCAGGATGTGGCGGATTTTCTCGTCCAGAGTAATACAATACCGGAAGCCCCATCTGGAGCGCTTCATAATACTCATCCGGGTCATATGCAAAGTATTCTTCTAAGGAACCGATTCCATTAAATCCATAACCATAGAAGTCTAATATATATCCGGACATAAGTCTTGCTGTTCTTCCGTTTCCATCTTCAAAGGGATGTATTGTAACTAATTGATAATGCACTATCGCTGCAATGATGAGTGGATGATCATCCGTTGTATTCACATAATTTACCAATTCCTCTAACAGTTGCGGAATCTCCGAATATTCAGGCGGAATATAATCCGGAGCTCCCGTTGCCGTATCATACACCGCAAATAGCACACCCGGAGGCATCGATCCTCTGAGACCTATCTTTTCTTTTGATGCACCTTTTTCAACCATTACCTGCACTTCAAGAATCATTTCTTTTGAAAAAGTTTCTTTTCTCTTTAACTTTTCCTCAAGCAGATTTAATGCAAGAAAATAATTTCTAATCTCCTGCTCCGGTTTCAAAAAATGCTTATGTTCATCTCTCTCAATAGCCTCATTCGCCTGTTCTTCCGTAAGAGGATTTCCCTCAATTTTATTTGACGCATAAGAACTCTTCTTCTTGGAATTCTTGCGCAGCCTATTTTTCGTCATTATCGGTAACTCTATCGTACTTAATGAAAAACGATTTTCATCAATTGATGATATTTTCTTCAATATATCGTTGGTTAATGTAACTTTTATCATGAACATCACCTCTTCACCAAAGTTATCGTATAGAGATAGTATAGCTCAATCGCCCAAAAAATTCCACTAAATTTTCACTATTTTTACACTATTTTTCACTGTCATTCGACACACTACTACGCCTGGAACACTACCTTACCATCGCAAATAGTGGTACAAACCACACCGTCCAGTTCCCATCCGGTAAAAGGGGTATTGGAAGCCTTAGAAGCGTATTCTTCAAATACCTGGATAGCATCCTTATCTACAATAATCATATCTGCAGGACCACCCTCTGCCAGATAACCTGCATCCAGATGATACATCTGCGCCGGATTGTAGGTCATCTTTTCCAGCACCTGCATCATAGTCAGGTGTCCACCATTTACCAAAACACTGATTGCTAAAGGAAGTGCCGTCTCCAGACCGATGATACCACTTGGTGCTTCTGTTATAGGCTTTTCCTTTTCCTCTGCGGTATGAGGTGCATGGTCTGTGGCAATCAAATCAATGGTACCGTCTGCCAGACCTTCAATGATAGCCAATCGGTCCGCTTCCTCACGAAGGGGAGGATTCATCTTCGCCATGGTACCATATTTAATCGCAGCCTCTTCATTTAAAGTAAAATGATGGGGTGTGGCTTCCGCATGGATATTCTTGCCCTGCTTCTTCGCCTGACGTACCAGCTCTACAGCTTCCTTGGAGCTGATATGCTGGATATTAATACAGGCACCTGTTTCCAGTGCTATCTGCAAATCCCTACCGGAAAGACTGATTTCTGCCTCCCTGGGAGAGCCTCCGATACCATAGAACTCGCTTGCTTTGCCTCGATTAATACCGTTATTGGTAATCAATGTAGCATCTTCCTCATGAAAACTAATGGGCATATCCAGTTCCGCCACCTGCTTCATAGCTTCACGCACCAGTTCCACGTCCATAATGGGCACACCATCGTCTGTAAAACCTACGGCGCCATTATCCGCCAAGGTCTTCATATCCACCAATTCCTTACCCGCCATACCCATAGTTACATTGGCGCAGGTCTCCACATGAATGCCGGTGGTCTTTCCTCTTTCCAAAATATACTGCAAGGTCTCTACATTATCCACCTGAGGTTTTACATTAGCCATCAGTACCACTGTGGTAAATCCACCCTTAGCTGCTGCCTTACTGCCGGTTTCAATATCCTCTTTATGGGTAAATCCGGGCTCTCTGAAATGTACATGCACATCCACCAGACCGGGAGCTACGATTTTGCCCTCTGCATCTATGATTTGGCACTGTTTCAACTCCTGCGCGCTTAAATCTTTCGCCAAATCAGTACCCATTTTTTCTATTCTTTTTTCCTTCACCAATATGTCCATAACGCCTTCGCGGCAGGACTTGGGGTCGATGACATAACCATTCTGAATCAGTAACATAATCTGCCTCCTGTTTTGCATTCGCTATCTTTAAGTGTACCATGTTTAACCCAAAATGAAAAGCAGGGAATCATATCACTCAATGATTCCCTGCTCCTTAATTATCCGGATATTTACGCATAACCTCTAAAAACTCATCAAAATGTTCATCAAACAGTGCTGTCAACTTAGGATCAAACTGCTTGCCGCTCTGATCCATGATTTCTTTTCTGGCATCCTCCGGCGTCCACTGTTCCTTGTAGCAACGCTTACTTACCAAAGCATCAAACACATCGGCTATGGCAACACAGCGAGCAAATAAATTAATATCTTCCCCACTCAGATTGTGCTGATATCCCACACCATCGTATCTTTCATGATGTTGCTGGGCAATATCTGCTGCGATTTGGATAATTTCACCGGGAGAATTCCTCAAAATATCATACCCATAATCTACATGCTTCTTAACTTCTTCAAACTCCTCATCACTCAATCTTGCGGGCTTATACAGGATTTCCTTGGGCACTGCAATCTTACCCACATCATGCATCATACTGGCTACACTTACCTTCCAGGTTTCTTCTTCAGATAGACCCAGTGCCTTACACAAAATTTCCGTATAGGCGGAGACTCTCTTGACATGGCGACCGGTTTCATGACTTTGGGCCTCTATCAGCTCTGCCAAAGACCCCAGTAAGGTTTGCTGGTCCTCATACAGCTCATTGTTCTTCTGAATCAAATCCGTTACCAGTTTCTTCATTCGATTGGTAACACTGGCACATACCACGGTGACAGCTAGCAATTCTATGACTCTTGGAATAATACCATATAGCATAGTCCCCTTAAGGGTAACCAAGGGTTCGTCCGGTACTATCTTTAAGTGAAGGGCAATCAAATGACTTATAATCATCACCGGCACAGATAAGAAGTAGGTATAAATAACGCACTTTTTATCACAATACAGGCAGGACACCGCCACCGGAAAAACTATCATAATTACCACATGATAGGACAAAATGGCATAGAGCAAGCCGGACATAAACACCAATAAGGTCATTAAGAAGTATCTGGCCCACTTCACTTCCAGCTTCAAAATATCATGCAGTATGGTAGGAACAAACAAAATAACCATAGATATTATCAAAGTGGGATAAATTTCATTTGAAATGATAAACACACCCACCTTGTTTAATATCATAACCACTACCATGAGCACCATGATACTCCGACAAATAGCAGAAACCCTTCGATCCGCCTCCACTGCGAAATCCTTCATCAAACGCTTGGTAAAATTCATATGTTATCCCTCGTACTAAAAGCAAAACCGTGTGATTAAACTACAAGTACCTACATAAATATTTTAACATGTATTCATATTAAGTGCAATAATACTTTATACCTACAAGCTCTATAACAAAGGCTTTATACTCCTCTTCCCATTCATCCAGATAAAATATCCTACCATCATGTCGCTCTACTATTTTCTTCGAAATAGAAAGTCCCAGACCACTACCATTTTTCGTATTTCGGGAACTGTCACCTACTGCAAAGGTTTCAAACAAACACTGTTGCAAATCCTCTCCTATTTTAGGACCATTATCCGCAATGACTATTCGAATCCCCTTTTCACCGCTGGCTAATTCTATTTTTTCTTCCATTATAACCTTGCACTTCGTTCCCACCGGATTATGCTTTACCATATTGGTCAGCAAATTTAAAAATACTCTTCTCATCTGAGGTTCATCTACACTAAACTCCACACTCCCATCGGGGATATCTAATTCCACCTCTATACCGGCACTTTCCATGGTAGGATAGATTCCGGCCACACAGGAACGCAAAATTTCTGCCAAGTCCTTTTTTTCCTTTGTCAGTGCGTATGCCGGATTCTCCAGTTTTGCATAAGTCAGTAAGGAATCCAGTAGATTATTGGCCTGCTGTGTCTGTTCAACAATGGTTTGCAAATAACGCATTGCATCTTCTTCCGGGAGGTTCCTATTACTCTCCAACACCTTGGCATAGCCCATAATCATGGTCATAGGAGTTTTCAAATCATGGGCAATCCCGGCATACAACTGCTGATTTTGCTGTTCTTGCTGCTCTCTTGCTTTCTTAGCTTTATCTAATTCCTCCACCATTCGGTTAAAGGTTCGCTGAATTTCTTCAAACTCAAAATCACCGTCTGTAGGTACCTTCACATCCAACTCTCCCTGACTGACACGTTCCATGCCTACTGCTAACTGTTCGATAGGTTCCGTAACCTTACGTCGAACCTTTCTAAACACAAATAGCAGGATGATAATTACCACTACTAATGCAACACCACCCACAGTGCGGCTCAAATCTCCATATTGCCGGATAGCTTCCTCTTCTTCCAGTTCATAAAAGCCGGCAAAGAAACCTAAAAAGAAGTCCACAAAATCATCTGCAAATATGCATACCAAAACACATATAAACAATAATCCACCCAAATAATTTCGTAACCTTTTCTTACGTTTCATCTTCATGTCGCGCCTCCATACGATACCCCAAACCACGAATGGTATGAATATACTCATACTCCCCATCATTCAGCTTGCTACGCAGCTTACTGATAGCTACCATGATACTGTTATCATCGGGAAACTGATTCTCCTCCCATGCTGCCTCATATATCTGATTCTTGGTGAGCACCCCTCCCTGGTTCTCCATAAAATGCTGTAGCATACGATATTCCAGAGCTGTTAATTCCACTACCTGTCCTTTTTTCAATAACAGGCATTTATTACTATCCAATTTCAGATTTCCACAAACTAATTCCTGCTTACTTTCAGGTGCACTATATCCATAACAACGTCGTAAATTGGCAGATACTCTGGTAGCCACCTCTAAAGGGTCAAAGGGTTTTAAAATATAGTCATCCGCCCCAAGCTGTAGTCCCTTTACCCGATCCACCACATCCGTTTTTGCAGATAAAAAGAGTATGGGAACATTACTTTCCTTACGAATCTTCTCCACTAGGCTATACCCATCCACTTCCGGCATCATAATATCCGTCAACACCATATCTATTTTATTTTGCTGCCAACACGCAAGAGCCTGAGCACCATCATAAGCACTTATTACCTTATATCCCTGCATCTCAAGATAAATCTTCAATAACTCCACAATCTTCGCTTCATCATCCACCACTAAAATCTGATACATCGTTTCATCCTTCTTCTTTCTTTTTTGCCAGCACCATACACACTATACAATAAATACTTGTAAGTACAATCAATATAGGATGTACCATATTAAATCCGCTCACTTCATATTGTACAGGAATTCCTAAAATAGTAACGCCTTTATCTTCCAGCATATTCATAACTGTTGCAGCAAGATTACAAGTCATATGCGCAATTATACTATACCATATGTTGCCACTGCGGATATAAATTAATAAAAATACCAATCCACCTACTAAACACATACAGAAGCCTTGCAAAGAATAACCATGTATTACTGCAAAAACCAATGTACACAAAAAAATCGCACTTTTGCTCTCTAAACGCCTTCTAAGCAGATTGTAAAATCCATAACGGAATAATAACTCTTCGAATATCGGAGCCAAGCAAATGGAGCACGCCACCTCTACAAACAAAGGAATATCCTTGATGCTTGCTGCTGAAACATTTGCTTCTGTCAAAGACAATACATGTGCAAACAGGAATGTAGTAATTGCATAAAATAGCACAGAACAAAGACTGAAGGCCCAGCTCGCATAATAAGCCGCTGATTTTACTTGAAAAGAGTTCTTCTCTTGCGTATGCCCGGCATAATTCTTCTTTTTTACGTAGATAGCAACCAGGCTACCTGCAACACCTATTCCTAAGCTTCCACTCATACTATATAGCAAATCTTCATTTATGACAATTCCCAATCCTTTTCCACTTGCCAGCATTGCTACCATAAGTGCAGCCGTTGATAAAATAACTATAACTCCCAATAACAGTACCAATCCAATTGCATACCCAAAACTCTTTACCTGTTTCATTTTTTCTACCTCTTTCTTATATATTAAATCATCTTTTCCAACGATATGGCGTTATAGTTGCTTCTTGCTTTATACTAACAAGTCACATTTTCCGCAATTTAAAGTTAACCTTAAGCTAACCTTAATTCTTGAAGCTTTTCGCATTTTCTGATATCTTTTAACCAAGCGAAAAACTTAAGGTTAACTTAAGGTTTCTTTAACGTATGGGAAAACTAATCATTTTATTATAGGATTATCAAAAGAAAAACATCTCAGAAAGGATTTGAAACACTATGAAAAAAATATTAGAACTAAAAAGAAATCATGTTATCATATTTGCCATTATGGTTATATTGGTACACAAACTATTAACAAGTACTTTTGGAACATTAATAAACCATTTAATCCCATTTGATTTAACTACAAATTTCGGATTTATGTTAGTAGAATTCACCGTCTTCCTGGTGGCCTTATTCCTACTCTATATTACTTCCCAGAAACAAGTCCTGAACCAAGGCTTTACGGGCTTCTTAAAAAGCTTATGGTCCGGAATGGTATTCTTTGGCATCGTTGCACTTGGTTGTCTGGTTTTTACAACGGAAGGCATCACAAACAATGCAGAATATAAGAGTTTCCCGGAAATTCTTTTCTTTATCCTATTTGTACTTCTGGTAGGGTTAGCTGAGGAATTCATATTCCGTGGCATTATTGCAGACAGTATTTTGCAGCGATTTGAACATTCTCCCGCAGGGATTGTTTTCACAGTAATCAGCAGTTCTGTACTCTTCGGATTGTTTCACTTTTTTAATTTTTTCTCAGGACAATCTCTGGAAGAAACTTTTGTTCAAATCATTGCCACAAGTATGACAGGGTGTTTATTGGGTGCTATTTATGTACGTCATAAGAATATCTATGCGGTTGCATTTCTACATGCCATCCTGGACTTCATGACAATGTTTGAGGATGGATTCCTTGTAGGAAATTCTATTCAATATGAAAACATAGCTATTGATTTTGTGCCTCGCCTGATTCAAGCCTTAAAGAGTCAAAGTGTTTTTGTTATTGCTGCTATCTTTGTATTACGTCCTAAAATATTAAAGAAACTTGTAAGAGAGAGTAAGTAAACCTACTCTCTCTTACTTTACTCACACACCACTGTCTCATCCAGAGCTTCCGTCTTAATTACAATATAAGGGTAGGATGGTGCTTTGGAGGGTTCTTCGCTACCATCCGGCCCCAGCAAAGTGGTTTCCACATAAATAGCCGTTTCCGTCAGATACAGCTCATCTACTGTGATGCTGAATCCACCTGTTTTCTGCTGTCCGTATCCGACACATATGTAAAGGGCATCTGCGTCTGAATAGGTAAACTTAAATTCTTCTGCCTTTCGCTCATCTATAATGGCTTTTAATTCCGCCGGTAAGACCTCTTCACTTAAAATTACAAACTCCAAATCTCGAAGCTTTACCCTTTCCATATTCAACATCTCACATCCTGAGAGTATTCCTACCAAAACCACACATAATACCAGCATTTTCCATCTTTTCATTCTCTTCCATCCTTACTTTTCTTCCTTTTTTGTTGATTCTATTCTATGTACAGAACTTGTAAACTATGCTATACTATTACCATTCTAAGTTATTTTGGAGGTAATTATGATACGTTTTATTTTTGCCATGGGATGGCTGGCAGTCTTTTTGATTTGTTCCATTCCTCTAATGATTATTGAGTGGATTATTGGTAAGTTTAATAAAGACCTGCATGACCGTAGCTCCCTTGCCATTGTACAATGGGCTTTTAGGGTAATGATTGTTTTTGCCGGTACGAAGGTCATAGTAAAGGGTGAAGAAAATGTCCCCAAAGATACTGCCGTAATGTATGTGGGTAACCATCGCAGCTATTTTGATATTATCCTGACTTATATACGGGTTCCCAGACCCACCGGCTATATTTCTAAAAAGGAGATGGACCATATCCCTTTACTGGGTATCTGGATGCGTCATTTGCACTGTCTGTTCCTTGACCGTAAGGATATTAAACAGGGCCTGAAAACAATACTGGAAGCCATTGAAAAGGCCAAATCCGGCATTTCCATCTGTGTATTCCCTGAAGGCACTCGCAACAAAGGTGGGGCAGACGCAGAAATGCTTCCTTTCCACGAAGGTAGCTTCAAGATTGCCGAAAAAGCAGGTGTACCCATTGTACCTATTACACTGGTAAATACTGCTGAGATTTTCGAAAATCATTTGCCCCGTATCAAAAAGACAACCGTTATCATTGAGTATGGTGAACCTATTTACATGAGCAAGCTGGAACGTGATGATCGTAAACACATTGGTGCCAAGGTTCGCGGACTGATTGGTGAACGCTATGAAGAACTTAAGAAAGATCTTGAACTTCCTGCAAAAATCTAAAATAGGCGTTCTTGTTTATTGTGAAGTTGCAGAAAAGTATTATATGAAATGGTCTAAATAAATAACCGGTAGCTACTCCTTATTTCGAGGCATGGCTACCGGTTTCTGTTTACTCTTCAATTGTAATCCACATAGGTTTTCTTTTGCTAAATACAGCAATCTTTTTAAAGCCACAATCCCTTATCATCTGCAAGGTTTCCGAAACATTTTCTCCTACTCTATCCGTTCTGTGTGCATCCGAACCGATGGTTATGATTCTTCCACCAAGCTCATAATATCTTTTAATAATACTGGGATGGGGCAAGGTATGACCCGCCCGATTAATACCTGAAGTATTTACTTCTATTCCCTTGCCCTGCTTAATGATTTGTAACAAAATATCATCTAACAGCTCGGGAAACATTTCATAATCAAGCGTATTGTCCTCATAATAGTTGCATTTGGCAATATATCCGATGTGACCCACACAATCGTAGGCATCCTGCAAATTGGTGTCCGTTACGGATTCATATACGGTTTCCAAATATCTTTTATAAGCAGTCTCCTTATCTCTTCCTCTTTTAGCTTCGGGCATGTAGCAATCGATACCATCCACACAATGGGTGCTTAATAATACATAATCCAACTCCCAGTCTGCCAGTACCTTTGCCGTCTGCTCCGCGGTTTCCTTAATATATCCAACCTCCACACCATGATATATGTTTATACCTGAACGCATACTTTTTACTTGCTCTATAGCTTCTTTCATTCTATAAAAATCTGGCACTCTGTTGAAAAGTTCCATATTATGTCCCAAGTCCATGTGTTCTGTGAAGCATAAATCCGTAATACCAACTTTTATAGCGACTTCCACTGCTACTGCCACTTCCATATGCCCATCGGGTGAAAAATAAGTGTGTACATGAAAATCAGGTTTCCGCATCTGCTTCTCCTTTCTCTGCTATCATTATGTCCATGCAGTGTCTATGGGGGATTCCGCCACTATTACAATTAAAAATAGTCTCCTCATTTTTATGGAATAACCAGTCATTATAATAATATAATAACTCTCCGGAATACCAGGGTTCTGTTTGTCTTTCAATCTCTTCACTATCCGGTGGAATTTCAATAAATGGCTTTTGTACGAACACATTCATGGCATGGATTCCGCCTTCGGTAGTATGCTCCTTTAATTCCTTAAATAGTGTTGCCCTAATATCCTTTCGAATGTAATGACATACCCCACTACAAAACACGATATCGTACATTTCTACCGGCTTAAATTCATTGATATCTGCTCTGATAAAATCCACTTCCACACCGTTTACATAAGCTAACTCTCTGGCCTTTTTCAGTCCGCTTTCCGCCACATCAAAAGCGGTCACCTGATATCCGTTCCTAGCCAGAAATACTGCATCCTTCCCTTCTCCACAACCCATATCAAGAACCCTATAGGGCTTTATCGGTGGACGTAATTTCATAATCTCACAACATAGTCTGTTTGGTGCAATTCCCCAATAATAGTTCTCATCCTTATACCGCTCCTCATAATCTGTTTTAGCAGTATAGGAATAACCGACTATGGCATCCACAGATGTATGAAGTATGCGCGCCAACTCCGGAAGAAGTGATATATCAGGCGTTGAAGCCCCGGATTCCCATAGTTAAGGTTACTGTTTCCCCTGCGTACTGCATCCCGACACGCAGGGAGTTTCATTTATTCAATTTTTCCGATAAAGCGGTGGTTACATCATGACAATCAATTGAATGCATTTAATCTGGCCGATGATTTGATAGAACCGTATCGTGCAATAGTTGATTTCGTAGCACATAACAATATAGCGTCAAATATTCAGTTGACAAAATCAGAAAGAAGAGAATTAGCATATGTATTACATAATGCCTGTATCGTCGATGGAGTCAAGGTTAATATAATGTCGGCGATTGATATTATGGTAGAAAGTTTAAAGAGGATTATTTTAGATGCTTCGACAGAAAAACTGAAGTTACCAATGATTCTGCCGATTGAAAGTATGGAGGGAATTACGGAATGAGATTACTTGTTATTCTTAGTCCAACAGATAGATGGGGAACTAAAACAGAGTATACGAGGCTTCGAAAGTTTTTACATAAAGA
>JAFXCD010000123.1 GCA_017521605.1 Lachnospiraceae bacterium
TTATTTAGAAGCTATATTTTGCATCAACAAACCACTTCTTGCTTTCAGAATGGTCGCCCTTTTGATAGCTATAGCTTACGCCAAAAGTCCAGTCCTCCATAGTAGCTTCAACACCCACTAAGCCAAGGAAGCTTCCATCATCCATAACAGTATACCCTACCTTACTTCCATCTGTAGAGCCAAACACCACGTCCATACTGCTTTCAGTATCTCCAAAAGCCCAAATATATGACAAATCCACTTTAGGCGTTACTACCCAACCATTGTCATTGACAATTTCTTCCTTAATACTTACGCCCAAAGGTAACAACCAAATATTTTGCCTGTCCACTTTGTAACGTGCACCCATAGTAACATTAGCATAATCATCGGTATCAATAGTCATATAACGCAATCCTGCGTAAGGGACAATTTGTACCGCATCGTTTGAGTAAAGCTTCTCTAACCTTACACCTGCAGCCCAGGTTTTAGTTTTGCTATCAACTTCACTCAACCCACCAGAACTTTTTTGTGTAATATCGCTTTCAGTTTGACCATAGTTAATATCAAAAATAAAATTGATATTTTCATTGCGGACATTGCCATAATAGCCAATGCCCCAAAAATCGTACTCACTACGAGTTGAAGCACTGCTTCCGAAACTGTTGGTATCACCTTCACCATAGTTAAAAGCTATGCCACTTTGGAATTTGCCAACCTTTTTGAAATCAGTGCCCATTACGATACCATTAAATTGCCCTGTATAAGAAGTTGTTCCTGCAGTACTAGGCATATCTTTAACTGTATCTTTGCCGTGTACATATTGCGCCCATACTGCAGAACCATCTTCTTCAAGTAGGCCTACACCATGACCACCTTTGCTTCCCCCCTGGGCATTGCCACCCAAGGATAAGCGTTGATTGGTCGCACTAGTCACATTATTAACAATGTTCGCCGCCGTAGCAGAGTTACCTCCGGCTTCTGCCATTTTCTCTGCTGCATTAATAGCTTCTTGCATAACTTCTTTAGAAGTAGACTTATTCATTACATTTTCAACAAACTTACCCGCAGCTACATCAGCACTACTAAGATTTTCGCTTTGGTTTTTTGTAATGACATCAGCAATCATCCTAGCAGTTTTTTGAGAAAGACCAATATCTTCTGCAATTTTGCCCGCATCCTTTACCCTTACAGCAACCTGCAAGCCATTATCGTTAGTCCATTTTTCAGCTTCCATCAAGTAGTTATCCAAAGTCCAAGCCTCAAGAGCTCCAGTGTATTGGGTCGCAATGTTGTAAATCGCTTCTTTGAGTTCGATACTACCAATCTGTAAATTTACTTTTGCACCAGTATCTACATTAACGCTACCATTAATAGCATACTGATTTCCAACACACTCATTTGCAAATTTTGTAAACGTTATAGTAGCATCCTTACCCACATTAATCTCATTAAAATTTTTAATGGTTTTTACGCTACCATTCCAACCTTCGCCAATATTAAGGACGTTCCCGAGAGAATCTGCTACATTGCTACCATAAAGAGAGGCTCCCATTAAATTAGCATTGCCACTAATATTTACGATATTGCCATAAGCGTTACCTTCATAAGCATAACCACCATAAATATTTCCTATAAAAGTACCACCATTTATATTTACGATATTGCCATACGCATTGCCATGACCAGAATAGCCACCACAAAATTCACCGTCAAAAGTACCACCATTTATATTTACAGTGTTATCATATACGTTGCCATACCACGCACAAGCACCTTCAATATCCAACTTAAAATTGCCACCATTGATGGACACAACATTTTCATAGGCGTTACCTTTATAAGCATAACCACCTTCAAGAAAAATATTAACAGTTTCATCGTTGCTGGCAAATGTGCCACCGCTAATATTTATCTTGTTCTGATAAGAATCACCTTCATAAGCATAACCGCCATGTATATCACTATTA
Source organism: Lachnospiraceae bacterium (assembly GCA_017521605.1). Lineage (GTDB taxonomy): Bacteria > Bacillota > Clostridia > Lachnospirales > Lachnospiraceae > Acetatifactor. The sequence goes on from JAFXCD010000123.1 coordinate 1,950, forward strand.
CTTTCGATAACAGCATCACCACTAATATTCACGCTATTATTGGTAGAATTAACCTTGCCACGCCCACCGGATATGTAACCAGTTGCTAACCCACTGCTAATATTTACACTATTATGGCTTGCTAAATCTAAAGAAAAGCCACCTATAATGGATTCCACTGTACCACCAGTCATATTTACAATATTATGACTCGCTTCCTTTTCAGATTCTCCGCCTTCAATGGTTTCCACTGTACCACCAGTTATGTTTACAACATTGTTACTTGCACTTCCAGTCCCTAACCCATATCCGCCACAAGCATATTCTATATAACCGCCATTTATATTCACAACATTGTTTTTAGCTTCGCCATCATAAGAACCGCCACCACAAATAGTATCCAAACTACCATTATTAACATTTACAGCATTATTTTTTACATTGCCTTCGTAAGTTGCCCCGCCATACAGGGAATACTCAAAGGCACCGCCATTAATTGTAACTTTATTACCTTCAACATCACCAACACTTGTGTTGCCACCATAGATTTCTGCCTTCAACACAGTGCCTTGTAAGCCCGCACCAAAAGTAAGCTCATTATTTGTACAGCCATCTTTGTAATAAACAACGTATATATCATCCCAAATCTTGTAACTCCAATCAGCACAAGTTTTCAGTTCCTCGTAACTTCCTTCGAATTTGTCAACATCACTTCCAGCAGGCTTTAAGATAATATCTGCAGCACAGACACTGCTATGACCAAACAACATAGCTCCTGCAAAAACGCTCATAATTACCTTTTTAACTAAGAGTTTATCCATAGTTACGCCTCCTTATACTATATATCAAGCCAGAAGATACTCAATATACTTATCCCTTACGTAGCTTATCATAATCAAGCATATTCAAATCCCCTGCCAGTTCTACCAGATCCAGTTGCAAACAGAAAAGGTTTACTGCTGTACCGAAGAACTCGGTAATAACGTTCAAAGCAATGATAATAGGGATTGCTTCAGAAGGGATGTTTAACTGCACGAAAAGCATGGTATAACAAGTAAGCGCACCACCAGGAATGGGC
>JAFXCD010000124.1 GCA_017521605.1 Lachnospiraceae bacterium
AGGCTCCACGGATAAAGAATGTACATACTGCTTTGTCATCCTCTACTGCCTGTTCGATATTCCATGCAAAGATATCTTCTCTTGTCCTCATGGGATACTTCCCCTCATGAAACAGGGCATACACCACCTCTTCCATGTCATAGAAATCCGGGTAATCAAAGATGTGGCTTTCATACTGTTCTCTTGACCAATCATTCCCGGTAAGTCTGTTCATTTCATCAAAGACTTCCTGCGGAGAATCGATACTCAGTCCTCGCACCCAATCTTCTACTTTTGACAGTAATTCCTTGTCTTGTATTACTTTTTCCCAATTACATCTCATACCCATTCCCCGTCCTTTAACAGCGCTCCATACGCATGCCAGGGAATCCACTCACCGTCTTTTTTCAGGTAAACAATCTCCGGACAGGTAAAAGGAAAATCTTCCACAGGACCACGCTGCTCATAAATATCCGTAACCTCAGACACATCAACATATGTTTCGTAATAGCGATAGCATTTGTCGTTGTAGTCTATCCAAGGCTCAATGCCTAACGCCTCACCCTGCTTATCGTCATCCACCATTATGTAAATCTTACCGGTATCCTTTTGATAATCTGCAACCCGCACCTGTACCCCTTTGTAGATACCGTAATTACATTTCACCCGATAAGCCGATTCGATTTCGCTTTTCTCTACCGGTCGGCTGTACTCGCGGTATGTCGGGGCTTCCTCATGGTGTTCAAACCCAAGCCCTTCCAGTTCCGGCGAATACCCATATATGATATTTTTGATGTACATATACTCCCGGTTCTTTATTCTTACTATTGGAGTTATACCATTTCTAAAATTTTTCATATTTTCTCACCTTTCAAATATATCTAAAGAGTCTCGCCGGATTCTGTCATCGCGAAATTACTCCTTCTATATTTCTACCAGTTCGACATCCCTGATATTTCCCTTACTGTCCATATTTACTGCTATGATATGATTTGTTTCCGGATCCACAAAATAATCAGGCCTGCAATAGAAAGTTAAGGTAGCAGAGAGTTCCTGCTCTTCATTATCAAAATCTATAAACACCTCGTTTAGGTGAAGGGACTCGAGAAAATCCTCCTCTGACAGCGGAAGAGTAACCTCTGTTCCGTCGTCAAGGATAAAGACTCTGCATTCCTCTGTGCTTCCCTCCGCTTCCTCCATGCAGTCAATCCGGTACTCTGCCTGCTTAAGCATACCGGCATCAACAACAATCGCTTTCATCACGGCATTTTCATTATGATTCAAGAAGGAAAGTAAGTTATTGATTAAAGGCACCAGGTCTTCAAGCGTTCCTTTCTCTTTGTCAACACATATCTCTGTTTCTTCTCCCCATACAAAAACGTTGCAAGACAGAACTCCGAAAAAACGATTGGAAGCCCCGAATTCCTCCGCTTTCACACTCATACTTCTCCTGCGGTAGTTCCGTAAACGTTTTTCACTGAGAATGCTCGGTACATCCTCGGAAAGAAGTACTCCGATATATTTATCATTCCATAGTGCAAAGCAAATCCAACCGTAGTTACCCTCCTTGTCGATGTAGAGTACTTTCGGCAGGGCTGTCCTGTCAGCTCCTGATACCTTCAACACTTCTGCAAACTTCTTGAAAAGCTCATCTTCTTTTTGCAGGTACTCAGCATATGCTTTTTTCTGCACCTCAGTGATACCGTCTTCTACGCTTCCTTCCAGCTCTATTTCCAAGTGCTCATTCTTGCCGAACAAAGAGTGCTTTTTCCAGCCCTTCCATGTATTTTTACCGTAATGGACAAGAAGACCTAAGCCATCATCGTTTATCTTGTGTAAATTTTCCAGCTGTGTTCTGGAGATTATCCTCGGCTCTTCTTCCGAAAGAAGCACTGCCAAACCATTATCCACGTCCCAACAACAGCCAAAGGCATATCCGAAGCTTCCGTCCCTGCAAATAAAGAGGTACCATAAAGTCATAAACTCAAAAAGCTGGGTCTCAGTGACCACATCCTTATGATCCTTCTCATTCACACCAGAGACTTCACTTGCGATGTATTCATAGTTCCACTTGTAATAGTCCAAAAGAAAATCTACTGCGATTTCTTTATATCTATCCGCATTCTGCAAATAGGTTTTATAAGCTTCTCTCTGTATATCCAGGATACCTTCTTTATCATCATCCTGTACCACAAGCATCAATCCACCGTCTG
>JAFXCD010000125.1 GCA_017521605.1 Lachnospiraceae bacterium
ATACCATTCATACAATGTACTGCTACTGCACCAACAGGATCATCAATATGAAGTACATGGTCAAGTAACCAAACACCGAAAACAACCAAAAGACCGGCAACTGCTCCAATGATAATTGCGCCAAAAGCATCTGTTACATCACAGGGTGCTGTAATTGCCACCAATCCTGCGAGTGAAGCATTCAAACACATGGAAACATCAGGCTTACCATATTTAATCCATGTAAAAATCATACAAACTACTGTTGCGACAGCAGGTGCAATTGTTGTAGTAAGAAAAATCGAACCAAGCTGCTCCATTGAAGTTGCTGCCGCACCGTTAAATCCATACCAGCCAAGCCAAAGAATGAATACACCCAAAGCCCCAAGTGCTATGCTATGACCCGGAAAAGCATTTACTTTAACTACTTTACCTGACTTATCTCTCTGGAACTTACCAATGCGGGGACCAAGAATCTTTGCACCAATAAGTGCTGAAATACCACCTACCATATGTATTGCACAGGAACCTGCAAAATCATGAAAGCCTATCTGTGAAAGCCAGCCACCACCCCAGATCCAGTGTGCTTCAATCGGATAAATCAAAGCTGAAATCACTGCTGAGTAAATACAATAAGAAAGGAATTTGGTACGTTCAGCCATTGCTCCTGAAACAATCGTAGCAGTTGTTGCGCAGAATACAAGGTTAAAAACAAAACTTGAAAAATCAAACTCTGCATATGCTGTAAACAGATCAAATCCCGGCTTTCCTATAAATCCAAACAGGTCTTCACCCATCAATAATCCGAAACCAATTAAAATGAATACTACCGTACCAATACAAAAATCCATCAGGTTCTTCATAATAATGTTTCCGGTATTTTTGGCTCTGGTAAATCCTGCTTCCACCATTGCAAAGCCTGCCTGCATCCAAAATACCAATGCAGCACCTATTAGGAACCACACACCAAATACTTCGGCAGAGGCAGCTTTCATTACTATTTCTCTCATTGTTTCATCCATATCAAGTACCTCCAATCATGTCAATTTTATCTTACACTGAACAACAAATCTCCATAGGTCGGGAACGGCCAATATTTCTTTGCTGTTGCAGTTTCTGCTTCATCACAAGCAAGTCGCAACTCGCCCATCTTAACAAGAACAACATCTCTGATCATGTTTGCTTCTGAAATAATGCTTTCTGCATTATGCAGTTCTACCAATGCATTCTCCAGTTCCTCTGTTTTAATTGCAATTCTGTCTGTAAGCTTAGATAATTTCTTAACCAAACCACTCTCATAGTTGCAGGTTAATGTATCATCCACTGCTTTTTTAGCTGCAATCGTCTTAGCAAGCTCCATAGTGTAGGCATCTACCGCCGGAGCGATTTCTGTCTTTGCCATATCAACCATTGTATTTGCCTCAATTACGACAGTCTTACAATAATTCTCCAGCATAATATCGCATCTGGATTTCAGTTCTGCCTCGGAAAATACTCCATGAGAGGTCAACATCTTCACATTTTTCGCATCCAGTAAATGTGGCATACAGTCCGGTGTGGTACGATAATTGAGTAGTCCTCTCTTCTCGGTAGCTTCCTTAATCCATGTATCATCATAACCGTTTCCATTGAAAATAATATGCTTATGATCCTTAATGGTCTTGCGAATCATCTCATGTAATGCATCTTCAAAATTTTCTGCTTTTTCCAATCTGTCAGCATAAATCTTCAAACTCTCAGCAACCGCGCTGTTGAGCATAATGTTTGCACATGCAATACTATTGGAAGAACCCAGCATACGGAATTCAAATTTATTTCCTGTAAACGCAAACGGTGATGTACGGTTACGGTCTGTTGTATCCCTGTTAAACTTAGGCAAAACATCTACACCGAGCTTCATCTGTGTCTTCTGTGTTCCTGCATATGGGGTATTATTCTCAATGGCTTCCAGAACCGCATTTAATTCATCACCAAGGAAAATAGATACCACTGCCGGTGGTGCTTCATTTGCTCCGAGACGATGATCATTTCCAGCCGTAGCAACGGAAAGACGAAGCAGATCCTGATAATCATCCACAGCCTT
>JAFXCD010000030.1 GCA_017521605.1 Lachnospiraceae bacterium
AAGGTTTCGACAGGGGTCTTGCAGCTGGAGAAGCGAGTCGTATGCAATGCGTCAAATGGCAAAATTAAAATTAAACGCTGAAGATAATTTAGCAATCGCTGCCTAATGGCAGTAGTCCGACCTAGTGCACCTACACATTAGAATCCGGGCTTCGACTATGTAGGAAACGACATGGGCAAAGCTTTGAGCCTATGGGCGTATCATGAAGCTACTGAAGCGGTCAGGGTGTTAATCCCCGGAGCGTAGAGGGAATGGCAAAGGATTAACTACACTCGTAGAAGTACAGGGAATGGGCTTTTGGACACGGGTTCGACTCCCGTCTACTCCATATTGCTTCACAATGTGCAGTAATAACATTGTTAGTGACAAAAACCTTTCGCAATGTAGGAGAACAAACATTGTCAACCCTGCCGGTTCGGCGGGGCTTTTTATTTTGGGAAAATAGGAGGGAGTACATAATGGGACAATTAATGGATGATATTATCAAAACAGCAGAAAGTTTTGTGAATAACTTTAGTGATAGAGGTGTTTTCGATTTTTCGTTTGATAGTTTGAGTGAAGTAGATAATTTACTTGATGAGATGAGTGATTATGTAATAGATGAAGATACAATATATAATATAGTTACAATGGTTGGTTCATATGTTTTTGAGGTGACTCGAACAAATTATGATGGAAAGTATTATTGGATACCGGAGGAAGAGCAACCTGTTTTAGTGATAGGTGAACCGGATTATGCAGTTTCTATAAAGGCTTGGGAAAAGGTAAAAGGACGTTTGGAAAATGGAATAGAGGACAATATACCATTCTACATAGAGGGATTAAAAGAAGCTATAGAAAAGGGAAAAGTGCAAAAGGGATATGAGGCTTTAATAATCTAAAAGTGCTTGAATTGGATTGATAAAATGATAGGAGGTCTTTGGAATGACAGAATATAAGTTGAATAAATTAAATGATAAAAAGATTTTGCCACCACCATGGATTGCATATCCAGAGATTGAGCGTTATTCTATCGGATGGCGCATGGGTTACGGAGAAGGATATATTGGGGAGTGGGGAAAGTGGTATAGTACTCTTGACAGAGAGACACAAAAAGAGTATCAGTTTCTTTTCCCGGAACCTGTTACCTGGAAGGGGTATTGGGAAGATAAAGATACCGGAATATATTATATAAAAGATGAGTATTATTTACAGTTTTGGCAAGAAAAGGGCGCTTATAAATACTCTGTGGAGACACTCCAAAGGATACATAACACTGGAAAAAAGCTTAATTACAATATGTTTTGGGGACATCAGCCGTCAGCGGATGGTAGTATGAATCAAAGTTGTCTGAGTCAGTGGTGGATGGAAGAGTTTCTGTATGAAAATGATATCTATTGTTGTATGGAGCAATTTATGATGGCACAGAAAGCAGAAGTTTTTGGCGATACGGAAATCAGAGAAGAGATTATGAAGTGCAGGGAACCCAAGGAGATAAAAGCATTAGGACGTAAAGTGCGAGAGTTTGACGAGTCTGTATGGAATAAAGTGAAGTATTCCATTGTGCTCAATGGTAATTACAGAAAATTCAGTCAAAATCTTAAGCTTAGGGAATTTTTACTTTCGACAGGAGAAGATATATTAGTGGAAGCCAGTCCATATGATGCAGTTTGGGGTATCCGGATGTCAGCAAACAATGAGAATTCTCAAAACCCTATGAAATGGCAAGGGAAAAATTTGTTGGGGTTTGCACTTATGGAAGTAAGGGATGAGATTCGTAGAGTGTGGGAGAATGCTGAGTTTTGTGAGATGGTAGAGTAGTATGAATGAATTTTGAAAATAGGAGGGCACCATAATGACAGGAAGCCTATGTTGACCGGGCAGAATTCACCATGGATAATCCTTTCCATAGGTGGTATCATGGCAGAGAGTATTGCAGCCATGATCATATATACTGTGGTGATTGAGAAGAAATATAGGAAATGTTGATATTGGATAAAAGTATAAAACATCTCACACGAAAAAGTGTGGGATGTTTTTGTGTAAGTACATATATTTATAAATTATTCATTCTGCATAGTCTTTAAAAATTGAAGCAATGCTGATTTTTGCTCTGGAGTAAGTCGATAAATTGACTGTATCACAGGATCGGATGTAATGCTTGTCTCAAATTCTTCACTAAAAAAATCTTTCAAAGAAATATCCAATGCTTCACATATGAATGAGAGAAACGATATTGTTGGATTTTTATTTTCCAGTTCAACATCACGTAAATAGCTTTGTGAAACGCCAGCTAAATTGGCAAGTTTGTTAATAGTATAGTTCTTTTGTTCGCGTAATTGTTTTATGCGTTTGCCAATTTCCATTAAATCACCTCCTAAACGATAATCTATCATCTTTTTGTAAACATAATTATTGATATAGAGGTTGACAATAAACGATATAGAGGAATATACTATATATGTTATCCTATGCTAAAGGAGTTTGAATAATATGTATTGTGAACAATGTGGTACAGAATTAAAGGAGAATAATAGGTTCTGTGAACAATGCGGTTATCCGGTAAATAGTCCGGATGATAATTGTGTGAGTGGGCAAACAAATAGTTCTACACAACCTGTATATTATGGAAGTCAGCCTCAAGTAATTGTACAAGCACCAAGGAAAGGTTTTAATTTTTTTCATTTCTTTGTGGGAGTATCAATCATAATAATTGGTACTGTATTTATTGGGCTTGCAGTTTTTTTGATAAAGCAGGTACAGATGAGTAAGCCGACTGATGAACAGTTACAGGCACAGGCAGATATTGAGAGTGCAAATGAAAGGGAAGCTCAGGAACAACAGTTATTTAGTGCAATATATTCATTATATTGTGGCAATTATGAAATGGAAAAGGTAAGGGATAATGGTGTATGGAAAAACTATAATACTGCAGGAGAGGTAATAGGATTTTTAGTTGATTTCAGGAATTTGTATGAATTCGGAAGTCAGACAGATATGTATTCAGCACCAACAATTACACTCTCGGCAGATTCTATCGACTTAACTTCGTTGCAGCTTGGCATACATAATGTTAATGAATTTCACTATGAAAATATCAGTGGTATAGACTACTTTATAGATGACATACATGGATTTGCTATTTTTCATGATGGAACCTATTTATATATAGGTTATCAAAATGAAAAAGGTGCATGGCAGGGAGAATGTGCTTTCCGATAAAAATTAACTTCACATAAGAAAGGATGAAAATAAGATGTATTGTACTAAATGTGGTAAAGAGATTAAAAAGAATGCAAGATTCTGTACGGCATGTGGAAATTCCATAACAAAAGAGAATGGTAAGACAATGAATTCGATACCTAATCAAAATGCGAGCCCAAATCAGGAAATGAAGAATAAGAAATCTACTATTATCGTAGCAGGAGTCGTCATAACTGTATTGATTATAGTGGCTATCGCCATATTGCTTAAAATAAATGCTGGAAAGAGTGAAGAGGGAGATGGCGACAAAGGTTCAAAGAGCAAGGAGCCCTTTGAAAAGGGGCTGATGGTAGGTGATACTGTTTATTTTGGAGCATATGAACAGGATAATGATACAGGTAATGGAAAGGAACCTATTTTGTGGGATGTAATCGGACAAAATGAAAAAGGATTCCTTTTGTTATCCCATTATGTTCTTGAATATATGCCTTTTCAATCAGGAGATGTGGCGATAGTAGATTATGCGACCGGTGTTACAACAACAGGTGTAACCTGGGAAAGCAGTTCTATACGTGATTGGCTGAATGATGATTTTATGAAGGAAGCGTTTTCAACAAGTGACCAGAAGTATATTATTCCGGTAGTAAATAATACATCAGACTTTAAAGAAACTTTGGGACAGGAAGACCACTATATTAATATGCAGGGTGGTGTTGGTTGTGCAAATACAAAGGACAATGTATTCCTTTTATCAATAGAAGAGTACTACAGTTATTTAAACCCTCAATTTGTAAATTATTTTAGTTATGTTTATGCGTCAATAGATGCTCTTGCAGCACCTACAAAATATGCAAGGTTAAAAGGTGCGTCTATTGAAAAATATGAGCCGGATTGGTTGATAGAAAACGGATGTACCGGTACTTTTGATGAAGATTATGATGGGAATTATACATATTGGCTACTTCGTAATCCGGGAAGTGCTTCTGACAACATTACTGTTATGAGTGTGGAAGATATGGGACATGTAGCTGCTTCCAGAAGAACAAATCATGAATGTGGTATCCGTCCGGCAATCTGGGTTTCTGCTTCTGCAAACGGTAAGAAAAGTAGCGTAACTGAGAAAAAAGAAGAGAAAGATATGGATGGTGCGTATAGTCAGTGTATTGGCTATTGGGCACCAAATACAGTAAATCAGCTTTCAGCAGATACGTTTTGGTTGCATGCGCCACAGGTGATGGAGGTTACGGAATCATCTGTAATCATACATGGACCTAATTACAGTGCAAAGCGTGAGGACCTGCGACATAGTGAAAAGGATGGAATTGATTATTTTACAAGCAATGAAAGTGGCTTTAGGTTCTATTATAGTTCTAGTGATGAGCTTTTGGTTTTAGAACTAAAAACAGAAAATGGCACTTGGATGCGATGGGCAGACTTTAAATAAGGAGAATATATAATGTTTTGCAGAAATTGTGGGAACGAGATATCCGACGGCGCAGCATTTTGTGGAAAATGTGGAACTTCAATGTCAGGAAATACAAATGTACAACCTATTATAGTAAGTGAACCTCAGATTAAGGGGAAGAATAAAGGGATAAGCATAGTAGTGATTGCTCTAGGGCTTATATTGGTGGCATTGGTGATAGCTATTATAGTTAGTATGGTATCTAAAGGAGATAAGGTAAAGGATACTACCACAAACCAAGAGAAGCCTTCAACAGGTGAAGAAAAAGACACTGGCTCAAAAAAACAAAAAATGAAACTTTTAGAGAATATGCAGGGTGACTGGGAAGCATCATTAACCGGTGGATTTTATGGTTCTCATCATTATGTACCACATTGGGATCTTTTTATTGATTCTGAGTTTATATATGTTACAGATGGAGCAACTTTTAATCATGATATCAATGATGTGGAGTACATAGAAGAAGGCGGAGTAGGATATATTGTGTTTGAAGACATAATCTGGCACAAAGAAACATTTTCATCTGTTGAAATAGTAGAAGGTGAAGAACGTATGCCGATTCGCTTGTTCTTCATAGAAGATGAAACAAAGATAGCATTTGAAATAAATCCGGATGGAGCAGAATGGAAGCGAATTGCCGAATATCGAAGGGCAGGAACAAAAGTAGAAGAAGAGGCGAGTGAAACACCGGTTTTAACAGGCGATGATTATTATATTGATACAGGTATAGGAAACATGAATGTCATAACAGATATTGTTATGAGCCAATATTCATTGAATGAATTTGATGAAGTAATTAGAAATCAGTATGGTGGTGATGCCGGTCGTGCTCTACAGGATTTGTTTGAGGAGCAATTTGGAGCGATTGATGAAGAAACAGAAGTTTATCTGGATACGATTGGTAAATATTATGTAAAAGTCATATCTTACTATGAAACCAATGGTTGTTATGAAGATTCAGTGATGATAAAGCTTGCTCATGAGTTGTTGGGCGAGTAGCAATTGAAATGAATAAAGAAGTGCTATGAAAAATAAAGTTGGAAAAATGTCAAAAAGAATTATATTCCTGCTATTGTCAGTAATAGGAGTGTTGAATTTATCAGGTTGTGGAAGGTCAGATGAAGTATTGAATGAAACGGCTGAAACGGAAGATATACTGGCGTTTGATATGAATACAGAAGTGGAATCACTACCTATTGAGGAAGCTGAAGGCAATGAAGAAACAGGGAAAGTAGAAGTTCTTCTTGAAAATGAGGTAGAGATACAGATAGATTTGTCCGATAAGGCAGAAGAAAAGCAAGGATATTTGAAACAATCCAATACTCCGGCTATTACTGTTCCGGAAGATAAGACATATTTTGGGCTTAATTATATGTATGGTACGGAGTTTTATGGTCATGAACTTTACGAATTTGATGATGATTTGACAAGAGGTTCTGTATCGTTGGTTAATTTATCCAGATATTCTACTAATACGCTGGATTATGAAGCTTATTACGGTATCCATACTTATATCGAAAATGATGATGTGTATGTAAAAGCATATAATCACTCTACGGAACATGAGATTATCTCATCCGTAATTATGAGTGATATGGGTGATACCAAAGAACTTCCAATCAATTATAATGATTATATTGTTATAGATAGGGACGAACTTGATTACGGACTGTATAATATTATCGTAGAGTTTGATACCAATGTTGTTGATTTATATATTTTCGTTGCAGAAAATGGTGTTTATACATGTAGAAATACAAAGCATTTTAGCGGAGTCAAACATATAGACAAAGTTATTGAACGAAAAGAAGTGCTTAATAATTTGTTTGAAAAATATGGTATAGAACCGGAAGAGTGTTTATCTGTAGAGGAAATTTATTATCCTTGTTTGAATGAACAAGGTGGTCGATGTGATACACAGAGATGGGCGCAATTGTCTCATGAGCTTATTGTGGGAAATACACAATGGTCCGATGAGTTTAAAGTTTTTGTTTATGTAGAATGGATGAACAATAACATTGCCTATGACAAGTGGCGTAGTAACAATGGATCATCACGAGCAAAATATTATAATATATGGGATGGCACATATAGTATGTGGGATACCAAGATTGGTGTATGTTGTGATTTTTCAAATGTACTTGTTATTATGCTACGTGAGCAAGGAATTCCTGCTACAACTCTTGAAAATGATGGACATATGTGGGTTGCGGTGTATCTTGATGGCGAATGGAGGGAATTTGATCCGACAACGATGTTGCAGTATTCTACATATGAATTAGACAAGTACTCAAAGGACGATTTTGTAAAAGGTTTAAAAGACTTCACAGATTACGGAACATTTGATTGTGATAAACTATTTTATATTGGTGAGGATTTATGGACCTATGATAGAATCATAAACGGTAGAATTATTGACATTCAAATGGATGAATAAAGCATTGACTAATAGTATAAAAACATTCTGCGCGAGAATGCGTAGGGTGTTTTTTTATATTCTTTTAAGAAAATATATTTATAAAAATATTGCGGCACTTTACCACATCATGGTAATATAGTAACAGAGTCGAATAATGAGAGAAGGAGGATAATGAATGGATCATAACAGTTACTCAGATCTTACACCAAGAATACTGGAATTGGCCAAGATGACAGAGGATGCGGGTTACATAGAGCAGGAATTGTTTACTAAATATGATGTAAAGCGTGGTCTTCGTGATTTGAATGGTAAGGGTGTTTTGGCAGGACTTACACATATATCGGACGTCAGAGCTACTAAGATAGTGAATGGAGAGTCTGTTCCTACGGAAGGCAATCTGTTTTATCGTGGAATTAATGTAAAGGACCTGGTAAAGGGCTTTGCTGACAGTAATCATTTTGGTTTTGAAGAGACATCATATTTATTACTATTTGGCGAATTACCCTCCCGTGAGGAATTAGCAGAATTTAACGAAATGCTGGCAGATTATCGTAACCTGCCTACTCATTTTGTGCGCGATATTATCATGAAAGCACCCAGCAAGGATATGATGAATACCCTGGCAAGAAGCGTATTAACCCTATATTCCTATGATGACAGGGCGGATGATACATCCATGCCGAATGTACTTCGTCAGTGCTTACAGTTGATTAGTATATTCCCTATGCTGGCCATTTATGGTTATCAGGCATACAGTTATTATCATGACGGCAACAGCTTTTTCATACATAAACCAAAACCGGAGTATTCCACCGCAGAGAATATTTTGCATCTGCTTCGTCCGGATTGTAAGTTTACCCCTCTGGAGGCCAAGCTTTTGGATATTGCTTTGGTGCTTCATGCAGAGCATGGCGGCGGTAACAACTCATCCTTTACTACTCATGTAGTAACATCATCTTTGACAGATACCTATTCTACCATTGCAGCAGCAATCGGTTCCTTAAAAGGTCCCAGACATGGTGGTGCAAACATCAAGGTAGTAAAGATGTTTGATGACATGAAGCGTGCAGTTAAGGATTGGACCAGTGAAGAGGAAGTAGGTGATTATCTGCGTAAACTTTTGAATAAGGATGAATTTGACCATACCGGATTAATTTACGGTGTGGGACATGCGATTTATTCCAAGTCCGACCCCAGAGCGGAAGTGTTAAAAAGCTATGTGGAGAAGCTTTCTGTAGAAAAGGGATTGGAGAAAGAGTTTGGTCTGTATTCCATGGTGGAAAGACTGGCTCCGGAGATTATTGCAAAAGAGCGTAAGATGTACAAGGGTGTTAGTATCAATGTGGATTTTTATTCCGGATTTGTATATGATATGTTAGGTTTGCCGTTAGAACTTTATACTCCTATTTTTGCAATTGCACGTATTTCGGGATGGAGTGCACATCGATTAGAGGAACTGGCAAATAATGGTAAGATTATCAGACCTGCATACAAGTCTATTTCAGAAGAAAGACCATATGTAAAGTTGGATGACCGTAAATAGTCGGTGAAAGGGAATAATCAATGGACGTGAAAGAAATGTTAAAACATGTGGACCATACCCAGTTACAGGCATTTTGTACTTGGGAGGACATTGAAAAGCTTTGTAAGGAAGCCATTGAGTTTGAAACGGCTTCTGTATGCATTCCGCCATCATATGTAAAGATGGTACATAAGAATTTCGGTGAAAAGCTGAATATCTGTACAGTAATCGGTTTTCCTTTAGGATATCAGGTTACCGCTGCCAAGGTGACAGAGGTAGAAGAGGCCTTAAAGCAGGGCTGTAATGAAATCGATATGGTGGTAAATATTACAGATGTGAAGAATGGTCTTTATGGCAAGGTGGAAGAGGAAATTCGTGCGGTGAAGAAAGCTTGTGGTAATCATATATTGAAGGTTATCATCGAAACCTGCTATCTGACAGAAGAGGAAAAGATTGCTATGTGTAAGGCAGTCACCAATGCCGGCGCAGATTATATCAAAACCTCAACCGGCTTTGGCACTGGTGGAGCTACCATAGAAGATGTGAAGCTTTTTAGAGAGCATATCGGACCGAATGTGAAGATTAAGGCTGCCGGTGGAGTATCCACCTTGCAGGATTTGGAAAGCTTTTTAAGCTTAGGTTGTGACCGTATCGGCACTTCCAGAGCAGTCGGACTTTGCAAAGGTGAATTGACAAAGGGTTATTAGGTTATGGAAAATAAAGAGATTCAAAACAGGCTTGTGCAGCTTCGGGAAGAAATGAAAAGGGTGGGAGTGGATTTTTATCTGCTCCCAACTGCTGATTTTCATAATTCCGAGTATGTGCATGCCTTTTTTAAAGCAAGAGAATATTTTAGTGGATTTACCGGTTCTAACGGCACCCTGGTGGTTTGGCAGGAGGGGGCCGGTCTCTGGACAGATGGCCGTTATTTTGTACAGGCAGAAAGGGAACTGGCAGGCACAGGAATTAGACTTTATCGTATGTTGGATGAAGGTGTGCCTACAATAAAGGAATTTCTTGAGCAGGAGATGGCAAAGGGGCAGACGCTGGGCTTTGAAGGCAGAGTGGTTACCAGCTCAACCGGTATGGAGCTGGAAAAGTCATTAACAGAAAATGGTGTTGCTATTCACTATCAATGTGATTTGGCGGATAAGGTATGGGCAGAAAGACCGGCACTTCCGGCAGGTGAAGTCTGGGTAGTGCCGAAAGAGGTGGCAGGAGTTTCCTTGGAAGAAAGGCTGGAGCAGGTAAGAGGTGTCATGAGCAAAAACCGAGCGAATGGTTTTTTCTTAGGTAAGCTGGATGATATTATGTGGCTTCTCAATATCCGGGGTTGTGATGTGGAGTGCAATCCGGTGGCTCTTAGTTACCTTTATTTGACAAAGGGAGAATGCATACTTTTTATACAAGGCAAGGCACTGACAGCAGAGGTAAGAAGGTATCTGGAAGAGAAAAAGATACGTGTGGAGGAGTATTCCGATGTATTAAGCTATTTGGAACGGTTGCCTGAAAAGCAAAGGATTCTGGTAGACAAGCGGTACTGTAGTTATGCTTTTTATAAGGTATTGCAAGCCAGACATGTGCTGGTGGAGGTGAAGAATCCTACAGAGTTTCTAAAAGCAGTAAAGAATCCGATAGAACTTTCGAATATGCGGGAGATTTATTTAAAGGACAGTCTGGCGGTAACAAGGTTTATTTATTGGCTGAAAACTCATATCGGAAAGCTGGGAATTACAGAGATCACAGCTGCGGACTATTTGGAAAAGCTGCGTAGGGAGATTCCGGAGTTTTTGCAGTTATCTTTTCCAACCATATCTGCATACAATGAAAATGCGGCAATGATGCATTATGAGGCTACAGAGGAAAGTCATGCAGTATTAAAGCCCGAGGGACTTCTTTTGGTAGACTCCGGTGGTCAATATATGGGTGGTACCACGGATGTGACAAGGACTATAGTACTGGGACCGGTTTCAGAAGAGGTAAAGAAGCATTATACACTGACAGCGGCAGGTATGTTGCAAATGACTCATGCCAAGTGGTTGTATGGCTGTACCGGAAGAAATCTGGATATTCTGGCCCGCCAGTCCCTTTGGGAGATAGGCATCGACTATCAATGTGGTACCGGACATGGAGTGGGGTATATTTTGAATGTTCATGAAGGCCCTCAGAATTTACGGTGGCGCTTTTCAGAAGGAATGACAGAAGCGGTGCTGGAAGAGGGCATGGATGTAACCAATGAACCCGGCGTATATATCCCCGGAAGTCATGGGATTCGTATTGAAAATGTGCTGGTGGTGCAAAAGGCGGAAAAGAATGAATATGGGCAGTTTATGTGCTTTGATACTCTTACCTATGTACCGCTGGATTTGGAAGCTATAGAGGTTTCTTACCTGACAGAAACCCAGCGTAAATATCTAAATATGTATCACAAAATGGTATATGAAAAGTTGTCGGATTATCTGTCAGAAGAGGAAAAAGAGTGGTTGAAATATCAGACAAGAGAAATATAGTTTGAAAAATCAGAGATTTTTCAAACTATATTTAAGTAATATTACAAGCGTTACTTGTGATATGCACGGGTGTAATAGAAAAAAATAGAAAAAAAATAGAAATTTCCAAAGTGATTTATTGACTTTTTTTCTATTCTTTGCGATAATATACTAGCGATACAAGGGGTTATCTAAATAACCTTTGCGCAAAAACAAAATAATCGATGAAAATCGATGAAATATACTATATTAAGGAGGACAATTTAATATGTCAACAAAAGCTTATTATCCTATTAATGAGATTGGCGCTGGCAAAGTAGGCTTCAGTACTACTCGTTCTATCATTGAAGCTGCTTTCTACGGAAACAACGTAGTTAAGGTTAACACCTTAAAGGAAGCGTATGAGTTAGCTAAGAACTCTCCCGGTACTGTAGTTACCGATATGCCTGTTTTAAGAGGCGAAGAGTTCGGTCTTGAGAAAGATGCTAAGGTATTATTATTTAACGATGGTGCTGTAACCGGTCGTTACGCTACCGCTCGTCGTATCAAGGGTGAACCCGGTGTAGATGAGAAGAAGCTTGATAAGGTAGTTATGGACGCTATCTATGAGACCCGTTGGAAAACTATGTATCATGCAGAGTGTTTCGTAGGTCTTGATCCTGAATTTATGGTAAAGGCTCATCTTCTGATTCCGGAAGGAGAAGAGAACTTGCTTTACAACTGGATGATTAACTTCCAGTATATGTCTGATGAATACGTTAAGATGTACAAGAACTCTCAGCCTGTAGGCGGTGGAAACGAAGCAGATATTTATATCTTCTCTGATCCTCAGTGGGTTCCCGGCAACAGACCTGACGTTGATTACAGCTGCTTAAGCGATCCTTTGACTCTTTGCTACTTCGATACTAACCAGAACTGTGCAGCAATTCTTGGTATGAAGTATTTCGGTGAGCACAAGAAGGGTACCTTAACCATGGCTTGGGCTATCGCTAACAGAAATGGTTATGCTGCTTGCCACGGCGGACAGAAGGAATACGTTCTTGCTGACGGTTCTAAGTACGTTGCATCTGTATATGGTTTGTCAGGATCAGGTAAGTCTACTTTAACTCATGCTAAGCATGGTGGAAAGTATGAAATCAAGGTTCTTCATGATGACGCTTTCATCATCAACACCGATACCTGTTCATCTGTAGCTTTAGAGCCTACATACTTCGATAAGACTTCAGACTATCCTACCGGATGTGCTGATAATGCATATTTATTATCTGCTCAGAACTGCTCATGTACTATGGACAGCGAAGGAAAGATTCAGTTAGTAACCGAAGATATCAGAAATGGTAACGGACGTGCTATTAAGTCTAAATTATGGTCTCCTAACCGTGTAGACAAGATTGAAGCTCCTGTAAACGCTATCTTCTGGATTATGAAGGACCCTGTTCTTCCTCCTGTTGTTAAGCTTTCAGGTGCAGCTTTGGCATCTGTTATGGGTGCTACCCTTGCTACTAAGACCTCTACTGCAGAGCGTGTTGCTGCAGGTACTGACTTGAATGCAATCCGTATCGTACCTTATGCAAATCCTTTCAGAACTTATCCTCTGGTTAACGACTATGAGAAGTTCAAGAAGTTAGTAGAAGAGAAGAACGTAGACTGCTACATCGTTAACACCGGTGACTTCATGGGTGCTAAGGTTAAGCCTGCAGATACTCTTGGTATCTTAGAGACTATCGTTGAAGGTAAGGCTAAGTTCGAGCAGTGGGGACCTTTCGCTGATATCGAAATCATGAATGATTGGTCTGGCAAGACCGGTGACTTCACACCCAACTTGAAGGATGCTGATTATGTTGCAGCATTAAAGAGCTCTATGCAGACTCGTGTAAAGGCTGTTGAAGATTTCGCAACCAAGAAGGAAGGTTATGATAAGCTTCCTGACGAAGCACTTGAAGCATTAAAGAAGCTTGTCGCTGAAACAGATACTCTGTAAGGAGTTATATAATTAAGATTTAAGGCGGAAGCTTAGGCTTTCGCCTTTTGTATTGAAGCATTGATGTTTATATGTTATACTAAATCTACTTCATGAGGGGAAGCACAGGAGGTAGAATGTGAAAACGAAAAAAGAATAACTATCGGTTTGTTGTTGGTGACATTGGTAATGAATTTAACAGGTTGTGGGATTAGTGAGAAAAAAGAAGTTGCTGCCAGGGAATTAATTGCCAAAATGATTGAATCTGCTGATGGAGCAGTGGTTTCGCAGTCGGATTGTACTACAAAACTGGAGACCGTACTTACATTTGGCAATCGTGAATTTAATTGGTGGTGGCAATATGAAACACATAATGAGTATGATAAAGAGTCTGGCAGAGCAAATTCAGAAGTTGTTTACTATAGAGATGATGTGCCTTTCATAACTAAATTTCACATGACGGAAGAACAAGGTGTTTTCTATATTTATGGTAAACAGGAGGATACCAACTGGCTTAAATATGATGCTTGCTTCTTAAAAGAGGATATGAGCAGAAATTTTGTCAGTAATATGAATCTTGAAAATGCAGAGGTTATTGATTATAAAGAGGAAGCAGAAGAGATTAATGGGAAAAAGGTACATAGGCTCAGTGTCAAATTACAGGATGCTTCCATTCGTGAGTTATTGTTTGAAGCTGGTTTTAAACTTACATTTTGGGGAAGTGAATATAATTCAGTAGATCTGAGTGATGTAACCGTACAGATTGATTACTATGTGGATTCGGAAACCAATCAGGTTATTAAGTTGGAAACACAGTTGGGCGGAATGAAAGAATTTATACGTGATTTGGTTATCTATAATGATAATTTATCATATGAAGATGAATACAAGGATGGAAAAGTAGAAAAATGCGTATTGGTTTATGATAATATCAGTTATGAAGAACGTAAAGTTCCCATGCTGAACTTTGAGATTAAGAAAGAGAGTCTTCTTGTGCATCAGGTAGATACAGTATATACGTTGAGTGTAATGGATGCAGAAGCAGAGGTCACATGTCCAAAAGGCTGGGTAGTATTAAGTAAAGATACAAATGCTATAAGTATTGGTAGATTTGATGATCAGATGAATGCCAGCTTTGGAGTATATATGCCTACTACCATAGAAGATGGGGAAGCTTGGATTGCCAGGGATATTGAGTACATTAAAGAAGAAGGAGTGTATGTTTTAGATAAAAAAGGTCCTAAGATGGGAGAATTTGATACTTATGAGATTTCTATGCGTGATGGGATTGTAGGTTATGCATATAAGCCGATAAAGCGAGCTATAGCGTTTATTTGCGTTAATGATTATACAAGCAGTCGATTGGATAAGACCTTGCCGGAAATGTTGGAATATGTGAAGTTCACTACCATAGAATGGTAAACAAAGAGAGTTGGAAACAACTCTCTTTATTTTTGACAAGACTTGTGACAGAAAACGGTAAGTTGTGTTGTCTTATTATATGAAAGACGTTTTTCAATGACAGTTTGGAGGTTGTAATGGACATTGAGGAGAAAAGATTGATAAAGCTCCTGAAAAAAGCACCGGATGCAGGCATGATTCAGGTTATGGACATGCATGGGAAAGCAGTGCTTAGTATTTGCAGACATATTTTAAGGGAGGAAAATCTGGCTCAGGATGCGGCACAGGAAACTTTTATTAAGCTTTGGAAGTATGTGAGTGATGGGAAGGTGATTACCACCAGTTTGAGAGCTTTTATTCATCAGATAGCCAGAAATACCTCGCTGAATATGCTGAAAAAGGCCGGAAGGGATTTTTCATTAAGCATTGATACAGAAGAAGGTGTTTTTGTTGAAAATCTTGTAGCACAGTCCGGAGCAGACATAGAAAAGGATTGGATTCGTCAGGAGTGCTATCGTCTGGTTAGAGAAGTGCTGAAGGAAATGGAAGAACCGGATCATACCATCTTCGTATTAAAATATTTCTACAACTTTACCATTCGAGAGATTGCAGATGTTATGCAAATGAATGAAGCAATGGTACAGAGCAGAGAAAGGCGAGGAAGAGAAAAACTGAAAAAAGCATTAGCGGAAAGAGGTGTATTTGATTATGAGTAAGTATATCAAGCTTACAGAGAATGAAGTATTACCGGTGACAGAGGATGTGACCGATAAAGAGGTGGAAGTGCTTAAAGAGAAGGTGCTACAGCAAATGAAACAGGAGGGCTTCACGATGAAAAGAGAGCATACTGTAAGAGGTGGAATCATGAAAAATAGAAAGACTATCAAAAGGGTAGCAGCTGTGGCATTAATATTGGGAATTACAGCTCCTACGGCTGTTTGTGCGGCAGGAAAGTGGGGACTATTTGATGGATTGTTTGGTGATAAAGATACCACACCTATCGAGCAATATCTGGAAAGTGTAAATACAGAGAAGATGGAAACAGGAGAAACTGAGACGGAGCAGTGGCCGGAAAATCCAATTTATCAAATGGAAAATGATGATTATTCTATTGCGGTGGACAGCTTTTTGTTTAGTGAAGCGACGGATTACGGTATTGTGCAATTCACGGTAACTGAAAAGAATGCGGATAGTGCAGATTGGTATGATGTGGCTCAGTGGGATCCGTTTTACAGGGATTGGAAGGTGTGGGATGCTACAGAGATATTTGCCGGCTTGGGGGATAATAAATTATGGTTTGAAGTAAAAGGCTTGATGAGCCAGAATAATCGTTGTTTTATGAAAAAAAATGATGAACAAACCTATCTTTGCTACTTGTGTTTTAATGATATGAAGAGTACCGGTATGGCTGACAGTATTTTGCAATTAAATGTGAAAGAATCAAAAATCGTGAAGAATGGTGAAAAGGAGGAGCTGATCTGGTCGCCAATCATGAGGATGGATGTTCCTATGGGTGAAAGCTTGCCCAATTATACATGGTATAATGAAGAGGGGGAAATGGCACTTGTATTAACCAGTGTAGATTTTTGGTTAAACGATGCACCGGAAAGTTCAGTATATGGTAGCGATATTATTTTAGATGAAATTTCTGTTCAGATGAAGAACGGTAGTGAATATGCTATTCATAGTGAGAATCAGAAAATTATTGATTGGTTTTATGCTACTCAAAAGGAAGATGGTGTGTGGAGAAGCTTTGCCAGTGTAATTGATTTAGATGAGGTTGTTTCTTTTACAGTAGATGGAAAGGTATTTTACGTAGAAGATGCAGTGATAGGACAGAAATAAAATGGTAAAATTTACAGTTGTAAAATGAGTTGAAATCAGATATAATAATAGTAACCTGAAGTGTTCGATAACTCTTGTTAGTTTTGAACCTACATTTACTTTAAACGGGATTCCTATATCGCCTGGTGGCTGTCAAGCCCCCCTTCGAAAGAAGACGCCAGGGGAAGGCAAAAGCGAGGTTGCGGTCACCCACCTAGCAACGCTAGGAGTCAAAAGGCAAGAGCCGACATTTTGGGGTATACAAAAGATTAAAAGAGAGTTGGAAACAACTCTCTTTGTTTTTAATTAGAATGACGGGTTGAGGAAGTTGATTTGGATAAAAAAATAAAAGTTATACAACTGAAGATACTATTGGTTATATTGGAAATATTTTTGATATTATTAATCTGGACCTTGTTGCAATTGCTCTTTAAGCCGAAGCAGGAAGCAGAGCATTTTAAGGCCGGACCTAAGATGAAAGTACAGGAAACTTTTAAGGAGCAGCAGGTAGAGATACAGAAAGAACCGGAGGCTACAGTTATACCAACACCTGCACCAACACCCTTTGTGCTTACGAATTTTGATAAAATCAGAGTTATTATTACTAATAAAGAAAAGGGTGGGATTTATCATGAATCCATCGAGAATTGGAAGGAAAGGACAGATTATCGAGGGACCTTCGAATTTGTGGAAGAGAAGGAAGGATTCGTTATAATCAATGAACTTCCCATAGAGGAATATTTGTATAGTGTAGTGCCCAGTGAAATGCCTGCAAGCTATCCATTAGAAGCATTAAAGGCTCAGGCTATATGTGCCAGAACCTATGCGTATCTACACATTTTGAGCCCGGGATATCCAAAATATAGTGCACATGTGGATGATACGACTGCTTATCAGGTGTACCATTCTGTGGCAGAACAGGTTGCTACCAATCAGGCGGTAAACGAGACAAGTGGAAAGATTTTAATGGAACCTTCAGGGTTAGCTCCTGCACAGACTTATTATTATAGTACTTCTTGTGGTTATGGTTCAGATGCCCATGTATGGCGTACAAAGTATTCAGATAATTATCCTTACATAAAATCACAGCCTATAAGTTCAGATAGCACATTGCCACAGGTTCTGACAGAAGAAGAGTTTGAAATATTTATCCAAGATGTGAGGGCGGTGGATTATGAAGCTGAGGAATGTTGGTATCGTTGGAGTTATGAAGTTAAAAAGCTTAATGCAGAGCATATATATCAGGTGCTAAAAAAAAGATATGAGGCTAATCCTGAACTGATTCTTACTGAAAACGAGGATGACTATGTGAGTCAACCTATAAATGAGTTTAAAAAAGTGTTGGATATTCAGGTTTTGAAAAGGGGTCCCGGAGGAGTGGCGGATGAATTGCTTATTATTACTGATAAGAAAACCTATAAGGTAATAACAGAACTGAATATCCGATATATTTTAAATGATGGATGTAGTAAGGTGAAAAGACAGGATGGAAAAGTGGCAGAAATGAATCAGTTATTACCCAGTGCTTTTATAACCTTAGAATTGACAAAGAAAAAAGATGTGGTTAGTGGCTATATAATTCTTGGAGGTGGCTATGGACATGGTGCAGGTATGAGTCAGAATGCAGCAAAGGCTATGGCAAAAGAGGGAATGACAGCAGAGGAGATACTTACTTTTTTTTATAGGGACTGTTTTGTAAAAGAGAAAGAAGGAAGCCAGGAGAACATGGATGAATGAAGGTATTCGTGAAATAAGACAATTTATTCGGGATTTGAAAATAATTAATCTGAATACCTATGCGTCCAGTGGGGCGTTTTATATTTTTTTGTCTCTGGTACCTATGCTGGTGGTAATATGCACTGTTATTCCTTATACACCTATTACTCAGGAGAGCCTGCTTGGCTTTGTTTTAGAAATTTTTCCGTCTAAGGTGGAGAATATTGTAATAGAGATTATTGAGGATGTGTATGAGCGCTCAGCAGGCGTATTGTCGGCAGCGATATTGATTACATTATGGTCTGCAGGTAAAGGAATTCTTGCAGTAAGACGGGGACTGAATGCGATAAACGATGTGGAAGAACATAGGAATTATTTTGTGATGCGTCTTGTGTCTTCTCTTTATACATTGGTATTTTTGGGAATTATTATGGTATCCATGATAATATTGGTATTCGGAAATGTGCTGGTTGAAATGATTTTGTTATGGGTGCCGGAACTTAAGGCTTTGTTTACATTATTGCTGAATTTTCGTTTTCTTTTAGTATGGGTAGTGTTGACACTGATTTTTGCAGCTTTTTATGCCTATTTACCGGATGAGAAGCTGGTGTTTTTCTCCCAGATTTCAGGTGCCTCCTTTAGTGCAGCAATCTGGAGTGTCTTTTCATGGGCATTTTCCATTTATGTGAATATTGGAAAGCCTTATAGCATTTATGGGAGCTTATCCATTATTGTGATTACCATGATGTGGCTTTATATTTGTATATATATCATTTTTGTGGGAGCATATATTAATAAGTATTTAGAAGAACGGGGGATAAAATAAAGGGAGTTTATTGATGGTAGAAACCGGAAATTAAAAATATATCCTAAATATTCCGAAAACTCAAAAATTAATATTGACAAATGGTGATTACATATGTATAATTAACCAAGTGTGAAAACAAAGAGTTTAACTCTTTACATAGGAGTCAACTATGTTAGTGAATTTATCTGATGTATTTTCATCTGAAGGAATGAAGGTGGCAAAAGCAGTCGAACTGGAAATGGACAGTTTTAAAAGCAGGCTTGGTAAATTCTTGATTACCGAAAAAACACCGGTTGAGTTGGTTTTAACCAATATTGGTGAAGGGAAGGCAAGAATTGAAGGGCATGTAGAACTGACATTTGAGACGAGCTGCGACAGATGCCTGGCAGAAGTACCTACAATACTAACCTTGAAGTTTGAGAGGGAAGTTGCTTCGCCGGATACCACAACGGATAGTTCTGAGGACGATGGTGATGGTGAGGACGATGCAATCGACTTCATGGAAGGTTATCAGCTTAATGTAGAGACTTTTGTGTACGACGAAATTTTATTGAATTGGCCGATGAAGATTCTTTGCAAGAATGATTGCAAGGGCATATGTAAAGTGTGCGGACAGAATCTGAATAACAAAGATTGCGGGTGCGACAGCTTTGTGCCGGATCCAAGATTTGCGGCAATACAAGATATCTTCAACGCGAATAAGGAGGTGTAACGATGTCTATTTGTCCTAAGAATAAATCTTCCAAGAGTAGAAGAGATAAGAGAAGAGCAAACTGGAAGATGAGCGCTCCTACTTTGGTAAAGTGCAGCAAGTGTGGTGCACTTATGATGCCTCACAGAGTTTGCAAGGCTTGCGGTTCTTACAATAAGAAGCAGGTTGTAAGCGTTGACTAACTAATTCAACAAAATGTAAGGCTTTTCCTGAGAAGGAGAAGCCTTTTTTCATGCATATAACAACCACTTTTCATGAAAAATATACTTGATTTTTGAATGAGCCTCTAGTATAGTAAAGTAGAGTGTTTTCTAAGAAGTGATTTATGTTGTTTTGGAGGGAAATGCAATGGTCAATGTAGCAGTAGATGCTATGGGTGGAGATAATGCCCCTATAGAGATTATTAAGGGTGCTGTGGAAGCCATACAGGAAAATAATAATGTCAAGGTCTATTTAGTGGGCCAAGAGGATGTTATTAAAGAAGAGTTAAAGAAATATACATATAATCTGGAACAATTGGAAATCGTACATGCACAGGAAGTAATTGAAACAGCAGAGCCACCGGTGATGGCAATCCGTAAGAAGAAGGATTCCTCTATCGTAAAGGGTATGTATATGGTAAAGGATGGTGCCTGTGATGCCTTTGTTTCTGCCGGAAGTACAGGTGCTGTGCTGGTAGGAGGACAGATTATCGTAGGTCGTATCAAAGGAGTGGAAAGACCTCCTTTGGCACCTCTGATTCCTACAGAAAATGGCGTTAGTCTGTTGGTGGATTGCGGTGCCAATGTGGATGCCAGACCTTCTCATTTGGTACAGTTTGCCAAGATGGGATCCGTATATATGGAAAGTGTAATGGGAATTAAGAATCCCAAGGTGGGAATAATTAATATTGGTGCAGAAGAGGAAAAGGGTAATGCATTGGTGAAGGAGACGTTTCCTTTGTTGAAGAACTGCCCCGAAATTAACTTTATCGGTAGTGTGGAAGCCAGAGATATTCCTTCGGGCGTAGCGGATGTAGTGGTTTGCGAAGCCTTTGTAGGTAATGTGGTTTTGAAAATGTATGAAGGTGTAGGCGCCTCTCTGATTAAGAAGGTGAAGGAAGGCATGATGACTTCACTGCGTAGTAAAATTGGTGCGTTGCTGGTAAAACCGGCATTGAAGAAGACTTTAAAGAGCTTCAGTACGGATGAGTATGGTGGAGCCCCTATGCTTGGATTAAAGGGCCTGGTTGTTAAAACTCACGGTAGCAGCAAGGCTGTAGAAATTAAGAATTCAATCCTTCAATGTATTACATTTAAGGAGCAGAATATAAATGAAAAAATCAAAGAAAAAATAGTATTAGAGGATTAAAGGAAGGAATTAACTATGGAATTTGAAAAGTTGAAATCAATTATTGCAGATGTATTGAGCGTTGATCCGGATGAAATCACAATGGATACAACCTTTACCGATGATTTGGGTGCAGACTCTTTGGATGTATACCAGATTATTATGGGAATCGAACAGGAATTTGATATCGAAGTTCCCGCAGAAGTTGCTGAAAACATTACAACTGTTGAAGAAGCTATTGAAATGATCAAGAATGCAATCAACTAATTTGTAAGCCGAACAGTATTTTGAAGAAATAGCGTTCCGGATACTCGATAGAGCTACGGAACGCTAAAATTTTAGAGAGGCATAGAATATGCAGAAATTAAGCTTGGAATTATTAGAAGAAAGAATAGGTTATAAGTTCAAGAATATTGCACTTCTAAAGCAGGCCATTACACACAGTTCTTTTACGAATGAGCAGCGAATCAACAAGTTAAAGGATTATGAACGTTTGGAATTTTTAGGAGATGCAATATTGGAATTGGTAAGCAGTGAGTTTTTGTTCCATGAGTATGAGAATACTCGGGAAGGTGAGCTTACCAAGATGAGGGCTTCCATGGTATGTGAACCCTCTCTGGCCTTTTGTGCGAGAGAACTGGAGCTGGGTGAATTTTTATTACTGGGCAAAGGAGAAGAAAACACAGGAGGACGTAAGAGAGATTCCATTACGTCAGATGCGATGGAAGCTGTTATCGGAGCCATTTATCTGGATGGTGGCATGGAGCATGCAAAAGCTTTTATCAATCGGTTTATTTTGTCCGATTTGGAGGATAAACAGTTATTTTATGACAGCAAAACAAACTTGCAGGAACTGATTCAGGGAAAGCTAAGAAAAGAGTTCCATTATGAATTGCTGGAGGAAACCGGTCCTGAGCATGATAAGACTTTCTGTGTGGAAGTAACCATGGAAGGGGAAGTGATTGGAAAGGGCCAGGGACGTACCAAGAAGGCTGCAGAACAGGAAGCGGCTTACGAAGCATTATTATTACTACGGGAGCGTGGAATACGCAAATAAGCGAAAGCAGGAAAGCATATGTATTTAAAAAGTATAGAAGTACATGGATTTAAATCCTTTGCTAATAAAATAGTTTTTCAGTTTCATAATGGTATTACAGGCATTGTAGGTCCTAACGGTAGTGGAAAGAGTAATGTTGCCGATGCGGTACGCTGGGTGCTTGGTGAACAGCGTATTAAACAGTTGCGTGGTGCCAGTATGCAGGATGTTATTTTCTCCGGTACGGAATTACGCAAGCCCTTAAGCTATGCGTATGTGGCAATTACGCTGGATAATTCAGACCATCAGCTGGCTGTTGATTATGACGAAGTGATAGTAGCCAGAAGAATATACCGATCCGGAGAAAGTGAGTATCTGATTAATGGTGCTGTTTGTCGTCTGAGAGATGTAAATGAATTGTTTTATGATACCGGTATCGGTAAAGAAGGCTATTCCATCATTGGTCAGGGACAGATCGATAAAATCTTAAGTGGTAAGCCGGAGGAGCGTAGAGAGCTTTTTGATGAAGCGGCAGGTATTGTTAAGTTTAAACGTAGGAAAAATGCGGCTCAGGCGAAATTAGAGAATGAAAAACAGAATCTGATTCGTGTCAATGATATTTTATCAGAATTGGAAAAACAGGTAGGTCCTTTGGAGAAGCAGTCCGAAGTGGCTAAAATATATCTGAAGAAAAAAGAAGAGTTAAAAACCTTGGATGTGAATGTGTTCCTTTTGGAAAATGTGCGTATTCGTGAACAGCTGGAAAGTGTGGATGAGAAATTCGGCATTGCATCTAATGATTTAGAAACAACCCGTGCACATTATGACAGCATTAAAGAAGAGTATGAAAAAGTACAGGCAGAAATTGAAGCTTTGGAAGAAGCTATCAATGCGGCCAGAGATACATTGAGCAATACGGGTGTGCTGCGTGAACGATTAGAGGGTGAAATCAATGTATTAAAGGAGCAGATTAACTCTGCCCAGTCCAATGCAGAGCATCTAAGAAATCGTAAGCAGAACGTTTTGGATGAGATAGAAGGTAAAAACAAGGATAAAGAGGGTATTCTGGCTGACAAGGATGATATTGATAAGCAGGTACAGGAAATTACCCTTTCCAGGGACGAGATTAAGCAGAGACTGGAAGAAGTACAGAACAGTATTGAAGAATTAAATAACAGTATTGAAGCCGGTAAGAATACCATTATCGGTGAGCTAAATCAAAGAGCTACCATTAAGTCAAAAATGGGTCGATTTGACTCCATGATGGAGAATATTAATATTCGTAAGGCAGAATTAAATTCTCGTATTCTTCGTGCCCGCACAGATGAGGCGGAACGTTCCGAAAGTATTAAGCTTCTGGAGGATAATTTCGCCGCAATATGTGAAGAAATCCGTGTCATGACGGAAAAAGAAGCGGCCATTGAGCTGGAAGTGGGGAAAAAGAGAGAAAAGCTATCTAAGACTGATCAGAGATTGCGTGAAGCCCAAACCGGTTTCCATCAGGAGAAATCCAAGCTGGATGCATTAGTTAATATTGCAGAGCGTTATGATGGTTATGGCGGTAGTGTAAAGAAGGTAATGGAGCAAAAGGCCAGTGTAAAGGGTATTATCGGTGTAGTTGCGGATATCATTACCGTGGATGAGAAGTATGAAACGGCTATTGAAACAGCTTTGGGTGGTAATATACAGAATATCGTAACAGATGATGAAGAAACAGCCAAGAAGATGATTCGCTATTTAAAGGATAATAAGGGTGGTCGTGCTACCTTTTTACCTTTAACCAGTATCACAAATCCCCAGGAGTTTAAGAATCCGGAAGCTCTAAAAGAGCCGGGAGCAATTGGAATGGCTGATGAACTGGTACATACGGATGCCAAGTATCGTAATGTTGCAAAGGCTATGCTGGGACGTATTATGGTGGTAGACAATGTGGACAATGCTGTTCGTATTGCACGTAAATTCGATTATGGTATCCGTATGGTTACCATTGAAGGAGAGCTTCTGGTGCCTGGGGGTGCTATCAGTGGTGGTGCCTTTAAGAATAACAGTAATTTACTTGGACGTCGTCGTGAGATTGAGGAACTGGAAAAAAATATAAAGAGACTGGAAGCAACTATTACGGCTTTGAATCAGGAAATCGAAGATACGAAGGCAGAAAGAAATAAGCTTCGTATGGATTTGGAACGACTGAAGATGGATAAGCAACGCAAATCCATTGAACAGAATACTGCACGTATCAGCATAACCCAGGTAAAGGAACGTCTGGCGGAGGAAGAGCAAAGCTTTGAATCCATGAAGCAGGAGCAGAAGGAAATCGAAGCACAGATTCTGGAGATTAAGCATAGTAAAAATGCTATTTTACAGGAGTTGACAGACAGTGAAGAGCTGGAAAAGAATACACAGAAGCAGATTGGTGAGTTCCAGAAACAGTTGGAAGAAAAGCGAAAAGAAGAATCTGATGTGGCCAGTCGTGTGACAGAGTGGGAGTTGAAGCTGGAACGAATGATGCAGACTCAGAAATTCCACCAGTCCAATGTGGATCGTATCGAAGGTGAAAAGGAACGTTATGTGAAGGAACTTGAGGAAATTGAAGAAGCTTTGGTGCAGAATGTTCTTGATGTGGAAAGTAAAGAAGTAAATATTCAGCAGATTCGTGAAACCATAGAGGCATCCTATGAGGCGGAAACCAATTCTCAGATTAAATTAAAAGAGGATATGGAACGCAAAGAATTGCTTAGTGGTAAGCAAAAATCCTTCTTCCGGACCAGAGAGGAATTGTCCGAACGGATGAACGCACTGGATAAGGAGGTTTATCGACTGAATGCTCAGAAGGAGCGTCTGGAGGAATCCATAGAATCCCAGATTAATTATATGTGGGAGGAATACGAGATTACATTGAAGGATGCAGCGGCTATCAGAGATGAAAGCATGACGGATTTACCGGCTATGAAAAAAGCTATCTCCGGTTTGAAGGATGATATTAAGAAGCTGGGTAATGTCAATGTCAACGCTATCGAAGAATATAAGAGTCTGATGGAACGATATACTTTCTTAAAGACTCAGCATGATGATTTGGTAGAGGCAGAGAAGACTTTGGAGGGTATTATTGCAGAGTTGGATACTGCTATGAGAAAACAGTTTACAGAGAAGTTTGCAGAAATTGCCAAGGAGTTTGACAAGGTGTTTAAGGAACTGTTTGGTGGTGGAAAGGGTACTCTGGAGCTAATGGAAGATGAGGACCTGTTAGAAGCTGGTATCCGAATCATTGCACAGCCACCCGGAAAGAAGCTGCAAAATATGATGCAGTTGTCCGGTGGAGAGAAGGCATTAACAGCCATTGCATTATTATTTGCGATTCAGAACCTGAAACCGTCACCCTTCTGTCTGTTAGACGAAATTGAGGCAGCGTTGGATGAGTCCAATGTAGGACGATATGCAAAGTATCTGCATAAGTTGACCAAACATACTCAGTTTATTGTAATAACACATCGTAGAGGAACCATGGAAAGTGCCGACAGATTGTATGGTATTACCATGCAGGAAAAGGGTGTGTCCACTTTGGTAAGCGTAAATTTGATTGATAAAGAACTGGATAATTAGGAGCATTTGTGAAAAATCAAAGATTTTTCACTCTTTATTAAGGCAGTAACGCAAGCGCTGCTTGCGTTATGCAGGAGGTAAGTATGAAGGAAGAAAAGGAAAAAATAGGCTTTTTCGGCAGATTAAAGGCCGGTTTAACCAAGACCAGAGAGAATATTGTAAAAGGAATTGATTCTGTATTCAGCGGTTTTTCTGCCATAGATGAGGATTTCTATGAGGAATTGGAAGAGATTCTTATAATGGGTGATATCGGTGTGAATGCTACTACAGAAATCATTCAGAGATTAAAGTCCCAGGTGAAGGAGCTTCATATCAAACAGCCTTCCGAGTGTAAACAGCTTTTGATTGACAGTATCAAGGAGCAGATGCATGTGGATGAGACCGCTTATGATTTTGAGAATAAGCAGTCTGTTATCATGGTGATTGGTGTCAATGGTGTTGGTAAAACAACTTCGGTAGGTAAGCTGGCGGGTAAGCTGAAGGATAAAAATCGTAAGGTGTTAATCGCGGCAGCGGATACCTTCCGTGCAGCTGCCGGTGAACAGCTGGCTGAGTGGGCACGAAGAGCAGATGTGCCTATGGTGGGTGGTAAGGAAGGGACTGACCCTGCCAGTGTGGTTTTTGATGCTGTCAATGCTGCAAAGGCCAGAAAAACAGATGTACTTTTGATTGATACTGCCGGTCGTCTGCATAATAAGAAGAATCTTATGGAAGAGCTTCGTAAGATGAATCGCATTATAGACAGAGAGTTTCCGGATGCTCACAGAGAGAATTTGATTGTTCTGGATGGTACTACAGGACAGAATGCCATGGTACAGGCCAGAGAATTTGGAGATGTGGCTCAGTTGACTGGCATTATTCTGACCAAAATGGATGGTACCGCCAAGGGCGGTATTGCAGTAGCTATCCAGTCAGAACTTAATGTGCCGGTAAAATATATCGGTGTAGGTGAAACCATCGATGATTTACAGAAGTTTAATTCCGACGAATTTGTAAATGCATTATTTGATGTGGATTTGGATGAGCTACATTCAGAAGAACCGGAAGAAGAAAGCTTATAAAGCAATATGAGGAGCACAACCTATGTTAACTTTGGAAAAGTTTGAAGAAGCGTCGGAAGTAGTGAAACATGTGACGTTGGAAACCAAGCTGGTTTATAGTGATTATTTAAGTAAGCAAACCGGGAATCGTGTATTTTTGAAACCGGAAAATATGCAGTTTACCGGAGCATACAAGCTTCGTGGTGCCTATTATGCCATGAGTACCTTGAGTGAAGAGGAACGGTCAAAGGGTGTGATAACTGCTTCCGCAGGAAACCATGCCCAGGGTGTGGCTTATGCAGCCAAAAGCTATGGTGTAAAAGCAACTATTGTGATGCCTACCACCACACCTCTTATGAAGGTAAATCGTACCAAGGGGTATGGGGCAGAAGTGGTTCTATACGGAGATGTATATGACGAAGCCTGCGAAAAGGCTTATGAGTTGGCGACGCAGCATGGATATACGTTTATCCATCCTTTTGATGATTTACGTGTAGCTACCGGACAGGGAACTATCGCCATGGAAATATTTAAGGAATTACCTTTGGTGGACTATATTTTGGTACCCATCGGTGGAGGTGGTCTGGCGACAGGTGTATCGACTTTGGCTAAAATGCTGAATCCCAAAATCAAGGTGATTGGTGTGGAACCTGCCGGAGCCAATTGTCTTCAGGAGTCAATTAAAGCCGGTGAAGTGGTAACTTTACCTAAGGTAAGCACCATTGCAGACGGTACAGCAGTAAAAACACCGGGTGCAAAATTATTCCCCTATTTGAAGGAAAATCTGGATGGTATTATTACTGTTGAAGATCAGGATTTAATCGTAGCGTTCCTGGATATGGTAGAAAATCATAAAATGGTGGTGGAGAATTCCGGACTTTTGACAGTGGCGGCGTTAAAGCAGCTGGATGTAAAGGATAAGAGAGTGGTTTCCATCCTGAGTGGTGGAAATATGGATGTTATTACTATGTCTTCTGTTGTACAACAGGGCTTGATTTTCCGTGACAGAATTTTTACGGTTTCAGTACTGTTGCCGGATAAACCAGGCGAATTGTGCAGAGTTTCCGGTGTGGTGGCAAGAGAGAATGGTAACGTAATTAAGCTGGAGCACAACCAGTTTGTCAGCACCAACCGTAGTGCTGCTGTGGAGCTTCGGATTACCTTAGAGGCTTTTGGTACAGAGCACAAGCACCAGATTATGGATGCCTTGGAGAAGGAAGGCTATATGCCGAAATTGGTTCGTACAAATATTTAAAGAAAAAGTGCATATACTATCTAAAAACTATAGCTCGCATGATTTTTTGCGAGCTTTTTCAAAGTATATGGAGATTAGTATGTCACATTTGATTAAGAACAGGACTAAAAATATATTAATAATGACCATGGGTGCAGTGATTTATTCAGCAGCAATCGGTATGTTTCTGGATCCCAATGCCCTGGCACCAGGTGGTGTCACAGGTGTTTCTGTTATATTAAGTCGATTGATACCTGTGGAAACCGGTACTTTGATTCTTTTGATGAATATCCCAATTTTAATACTGGGTGCATGGAAATTCGGATATCGAGTTATCCTTTCGACCATTTATTGTATTGCCATCATTTCCCCGATGACGAACTTTTTTACAATTCGTTTTGGAGCTGTGACAGAGGACAGCTTTTTGGCAGGTCTGGCAGGAGGAGTTTTACTGGCTGTGGGTATGGGTATGGTTTTTCGTGCAAAGGCGACTACCGGTGGCATAGATATTATCATTAAAATCATTCGTAGCAAGGTGCCTCATTTAAAAACCAATAATTTGTTTCTGTTGATGGATGCAGTGGTAGTAACCTGTTCGGCACTTGTATTTAAGGATATTGATAAGGCCTTGTATGCCGGTATGACAGTAATAATCACCTCATTGGTGATGGATGTGGTGCTCTATGGAACCGATGAAGCCAAGTTGATTCATATTATTAGTGATAAGTCTGAAGAAATTATCAAGAGGCTGTTGGTAGATTTGGGAATAGGTGTAACCTATGTAAGAGGTGTGGGGGCTTACAGTGGTAAGGAAAAGAATGTCATCATGTGCGTTGTGAAAAAACAATTGTCCCCCAAGGTAGAGGATATTATCAAAGAAGAAGACCCCATGGCTTTTATGATAGTAAGCAACGCCACGGAAATCTATGGAGAGGGCTATAAAAATTTATTTAGTGAAAAAATCTAACTGTAAAGAAAAAATACTTGACACCTTTGCTAATCTGTTGTATGATGGCAAAGGTGTTCGTTGTAATATGTGGGAAAAGTGGGCGTAAACGACATGGAAAAGATATTTCAACAGGTACTTTTATATGATTTCTACGGAGAACTGTTGACAGAGCATCAGCAGAATGTCTATGAGGAGGCAGTGTATAACGACATGTCCCTAAGCGAGATTGCCGAGGAGTATGGCATCAGTAGGCAGGGTGTACATGATTTGATTAAGCGCTGCGACAAGATTTTGCTTGGTTATGAAGAAAAGCTACATCTGGTGGAGAAGTTTACGGGAGCCAAGGAAAAGATAGCTCAGCTGGTGGAGTTGACCAAGGACTTGGAAGAGTCAGAGCTGGAGCATTCAGCCAGAGAAAAAGTGGCAAATATCAGACAGATTTCCACAGATTTAATGAATGAGTTTTAGTAAGAGGATTAGTAGATGGCATTTGAAAGCTTAACTGATAAATTACAAAATGTATTTAAGAACCTAAGAAGCAAGGGCCGCTTAACGGAGGAAGATGTAAAGGTTGCACTGAAAGAGGTAAAGATGGCTCTTTTGGAAGCAGATGTAAACTTCCGTGTGGTAAAGCAGTTTGTGAAGTCTGTGGAGGAACAGGCTATTGGACAGGACGTTATGAACGGCTTGAATCCGGGACAGATGGTAATCAAAATCGTAAATGATGAACTGGTTGCTTTGATGGGTAGTGAAACTACGGAGATTCAGTTCCAACCGGGTAAAGCCATTACTGTTGTGTTAATGGCAGGTCTGCAGGGTGCAGGTAAAACTACCGCAACTGCTAAGATTGCCGGAAGGCTGAAAACCAAGGGTAAAAAATCCTTGCTGGTAGCCTGCGATATTTATCGTCCTGCGGCGATTGAGCAATTACAGATAAATGGTCAGAAGATGGAAGTGGAAGTTTTCTCCATGGGAACTGACCACAAACCGGTTGAGATTGCAAAGAATGCAATTGCTCACGCGGAAAAGAACGGTCACAATGTGGTTATCTTGGATACCGCCGGACGTCTTCATGTAGATGAGGATATGATGAAGGAGCTTCAGGAGATTAAGGCTTCAGTGGCTGTTCATCAAACTATTTTGGTAGTGGATGCAATGACCGGTCAGGATGCAGTGAATGTTGCAAAGCAGTTCGATGAGCAAATTGGTATCGACGGTGTAGTACTGACCAAGCTGGACGGTGATACAAGAGGCGGTGCGGCATTATCCATTAAATCGGTAACAGGTAAACCTATTCTTTATGTAGGTATGGGCGAAAAGCTTTCGGATATGGAGCAATTCTATCCTGACAGAATGGCCAATCGTATCTTAGGTATGGGTGATGTGCTTTCCCTGATTGAAAAGGCACAGGAAAACATCGATATCGATGAAGAAACAAGTAAAGATATGATGGGTCGTATGAAGAAGGGTAAATTCGATTTTGAGGATTACCTGGAAAGCATGAAACAGATGCGTAAAATGGGTGGTCTTGCCAGCATCTTAGGTATGTTGCCCGGTATGGGTATGAAGGCTGGCGATTTGGAAGGTATGATTGATGAAAAGCAGTTAGCACATATGGAAGCAATCGTATTGTCCATGACGCCCAAGGAAAGACGTGACCCCAAGCTGTTGAATCCCAAGAGAAAACATCGTATTGCAAAGGGCGCAGGTGTGGATATCAGTGAAGTAAACCGCTTTATTAAGCAGTTTGAACAGAGCCAGAAGGTGATGAAGCAGTTTAGCGGTGGCGGAAAGAAGAAGCGTTTTGGCGGTGGTTTCCCAGGTATGGGCGGACGTGGCGGATTTCCCTTTTAAGTAGCAGATAAGGAACAAAAAGTTCTTATCATAGATAACAATTAAACGTATTTTACGGAGGTAAAGAAAATGGCAGTTAAAATCAGATTAAGAAGAATGGGACAGAAGAAAGCACCTTTCTATAGAATTATTGTTGCAGATTCCCGTTCACCAAGAGATGGAAGATTTATCGCAGAAATCGGTACTTATGATCCTAATACCGATCCCAGCACTTTCAAGATTAATGAGGAAGAAGCTAAGAAGTGGTTGGCTAATGGAGCTCAGCCTACTGAAGTAGTTAACAAGCTTTTCAAGGTAGCTGGTATCGTAAAATAACACTGACTCATCATAGGAGGTGTATTGATGAAGGATTTAGTAGAAGTGATTGCAAAAGCA
>JAFXCD010000031.1 GCA_017521605.1 Lachnospiraceae bacterium
AAGATATTTGGCCTAGTGGCTCAGTTGGTTAGAGCGCCGCCCTGTCACGGCGGAGGTCGAGGGTTCGAGTCCCTTCTGGGTCGTTCAATTGAACGATTGTTTAATTGGTTCCAGCATTAATGGGGTCTTAGCTCAGCTGGGAGAGCATCTGCCTTACAAGCAGAGGGTCACAGGTTCGAGCCCTGTAGGCCCCATTCGATAGCGTAAGCTATCAAGACTTTGCGTCAGCTGGTGTGGCGGAATAGGCAGACGCAAGGGACTTAAAATCCCTCGGGGGCAACCCCGTGCCGGTTCAAGTCCGGCCACCAGCATAGCTCAAATCCTTTTATAGGATTTGAGTTATTTTTTTGCATAAAAGATAATTACTATTAAATAGCGTAGAAACAGTGTTCATGATTAGGGATTAAGCTTGTCGTAGTAGACAAACCGAAAAATGAAGAGTAATATTCTAATGTTATTATCATAGGAGGTACTACAGGATGTTAATGACATTTGCAGAGGAAATTTGTGCTTTTCTACAAGGCATACCAGGAGTGAAATCTACGGAAATTATTGGTAGCTTAGCGAAAGGAAATT
Source organism: Lachnospiraceae bacterium (assembly GCA_017521605.1). Lineage (GTDB taxonomy): Bacteria > Bacillota > Clostridia > Lachnospirales > Lachnospiraceae > Acetatifactor. The sequence goes on from JAFXCD010000031.1 coordinate 577, forward strand.
TTGATAAGTATTCGGATATTGATATAGAAGTGGATGTTTCCGGGATGGATAATGGGCAGTTTCTGATAGAATTACCCAAGCTGTTGAGTGAGAAGTATGATATTGTTTATTGCGATTTTGCACCCAGCCTAGTACCACACAAGTATATTGTGTCTTTTGCGGCGGACATACCCAATCCCTTTAGGTTTGTGGATATTTCCTGTGTGGCAACGCCCCATTGCACAACCGTTACCAAGCAGGAACTCCAGAGTTTGAATCATCTGTACGACCACACAGTTAAGCTGTTTGTCATCAATTTGAAGCATTATCTCAGAGATTGGGATTGCTATGATGATATTGTAAGTATGTATAAGCGGATTTGCAATAGTGGCGATGAGGAACGTGATGAAGCATATATGCTGAAGGCTACCTATGCTTGGCTGATAGAAAATGCTGACGATACACAAGAAAAGCATCTTTTGAAGTTTGAGGAGTTTATCTAATAATCTATTGCTAAAGTATGCTACAGAATGATATACTTTAAGCGTATTCATTAACAACTTATGAGGAAAATGGAGGTTACTTATGAAGATTGGAAAACAGATAGCTTTTTACAGAAAGAAAATGAATCTTACGCAGGAAGAATTGGCAGATCAGTTAGGAATCAGCAATCAGGCAGTGTCTAACTGGGAAACCGAGCAGAATAACCCGGATGAGGATGTTTTGATTAAGGTGGCAGATATTTTCAATGTTACATTGGACGAATTATTTGATAGAAAGGTATCCGTATTTCCATGGGAAGATGATGAAACTATGCGTGCAGTGGTATTTGTAGGACACCGCATGCTAAAGAAGGAAGATATGGATGAAGCTTTACTTGATAAATGCAGCAAAATTACCATTGAGTATGATGGTGATGTAAAGAATGTTGAAAGCTATTTTAACGTAGAATGCGAGAATGTAGAGGGTAATGTAACAGCTGGTGGCGATGTGGAATGTGAGGATGTAGAAGGCAATGTAACAGCCGGTGGTGATGTAGAATGTGAGGAAATAGAAGGAAATGTTGTAGCCGGTGGCGATGTGGAATGTGAAGAGATAGAAGGAAATATTATCGCTGGTGGTAATGTAAAATACGAGGAAAAAGACGACGAAGAAGATGAAGATGAGGAGTAAATATGAGTGCAGCCCCGCATAAAGCGGGGCTGTTTTTCGATTTATTCAAGGCGCTCTGCGTATTTAGGATTTTTTCGAAGCTCATCCTTCAGAACATTAGGTACGGTCTGCATATGATTTTGCCAGAAGAAATCCGGAACCGGCTGTATTTTCTCGGCCGGAAGTATGACCTTGGAAAGCAAAGGTGCTGTATAGTTATAGTCCGCGGTACTACTGATGTTGCAGTATTCCTTGTGGTGTGTAAAGCCTTTATCGAAACAGATAAGGGCTTTTTCCAAATTTTGCTTACTACGGGCTTCTAAATTGGCTAATGTTAGGTAGAGGTAGCGCAGGTTTGTATGTAATGCACCACAGCGGTCATCCTTGCAGATGATTTCATATAAAGTTACGAGAGTATATAGCACTTCTTTCCCATAATCGGATGAGGAAAGCGCAGGGTTCAGCAGGATAGAATTGGACAGGGCAGCATTCAGTTCATTTAGTAGTGCCAGTGTCAACTCTCCACGATAGCGTTCCTGTTCGTAGCCGGTGGTTGTTTTGGCCAATAATACTTCACGGCAAAGATGTATGGAGGTTTGTTCTTCAGCAAGAGCCTTGGCTTTCTCAAAATATTCCAGATGCTGATAGAGCATCACCAAATTGAAAACAACCGCACCATGATCTTCGGAAGAAAGGTTATCCTTATATAAGCCTTCGTAAATGGACAATGATTCCTGACAGTAGGATGCATCCTTGTTATCCCAGCCTAAGAAGAAAAGGGTATCGGCTAAGCGTAAGCGGATACGGGGGTCTCCGGGGAATTCTTCATTGGCGGCGCGAAGGATTTCAAGACATTCCAGCAATTCGGGTGTCTCCACACCAAGAAAACCGCCTGTGGATCGAAAGCCGGACTTGGTTTTCTCCAGTATGGCTAAAATTTTCTGTTCCCTATTATTTTGATATCCGAATAATTCATCGATGGTAATCTCGAAATAATTGGCGATGGAAGGTATCATTTCCATATCCGGGTAGCTGCCTCCAGACTCCCATAGTTAAGGTTATTGCTTCCCCTGCGTACCTCATCCCGACACGCAAGGAGTTTCATTTAATCATTCTTTCCGATAAAGCGGTGGTTACATCATGATAATCAATTGAACGCATTTAATCTGGCTGATGATTTGATAGAACCGTATCGTGCAATAGTTGATTTAGTAGCACATAACAATATAGCGTCAAATATTCAGTTGACAAAATCAGAAAGAAGAGAATTAGCACATGTATTACATAATGCCTGT
>JAFXCD010000032.1 GCA_017521605.1 Lachnospiraceae bacterium
CCATCTGCAAAAAAAGAACTTTATGGAAAAATGTTACGCACAGGAAGAAAGGCGTGGAATTAAAAAGGTTCAGGATGCAATCCAGCATACACTTAAAATTACGGACAAGGAAAATTTGATTGTACAGCATATCGCAGAGAACACACCGGAAAATGCAGTAGTGTTTTTGGTGGGTGTAGGTAAGTGCTTCCCTCTGTTACAGGCACCGGAAGTATTCAATAAAATTCTCTATAATATGCCACAAACATTTGCCAGTGTACCTATGGTTTTATTCTATCCGGGTACATACACCGAACAGGAGCTTATTATATTCAATGAGTATCCGGAAGACAATTATTACCGGGCGTTTCGTTTGGTACGATAGGAGGACAAAATTATGTTTATAAAAGAAATGTTTGAGAAACAGATTGACCGTGATATTCAGGGTGTAATCATTGTAGGTCAGAGTGAAGAAGAAAACGTAGCGCAGGAATTAGATGAGTATGTAGTGACGAGGGAATTGCAGAAGCATTTTGCAGAGTTCTTTTCTGCATATAAAAAAGGTATTGTCGGAAACACACCTAAGATGGGTGTATGGATTTCCGGTTTCTTTGGAAGTGGTAAATCTCACTTCTTAAAAATCTTATCCTACTTGCTTGCAAATAAATCCGTAGGCGATAGAAAAGCAATAGATTTCTTTGCAGATGATAAGAAGATTGTAGACCAGATGGTGCTTGCTGATATGAAGCTGGCCGCTGATACAAGTACAGATGTTGTACTGTTCAATATTGACTCTAAGAGTGACAGTAATAGTAAGCAGAACAAAGATGCAATCGTAAATGTATTCTTAAAGGTGTTCAATGAAATGCAGGGCTTCTGTGGAGCTATGCCGTTCCTTGCAGACTTGGAAAGAAGACTGACAGAGGAAGGACGCTTTGCAGAGTTCAAGGAAAAATTTGAGGAAGTATATGGGGATGCATGGGAAGATTCCAGACAGGACTTCGATTTCATTCAGGATGATGTGGTGGATGTATTAACAGCTATGGATTTCATGAGTGAGGCGGCAGCACGTAACTGGTGTGAAAAGGCATCAGAACCATATCAGATTAGTATTGAAGATTTTGCAAAACGTGTAAAGGCATATATTGAGCGTAAAGGCAATAACCATCATGTAGTATTCTTGGTAGATGAAATTGGTCAGTATATTGGAGAGGACTCTAAGCTCATGCTGAACTTACAGACAGTGACAGAGGAACTGGGTAAGGAATGTATGGGTAAGGCTTGGGTTATCGTTACCAGTCAGCAGGATATTGATTCTGTAACTAAGGTTAAGGGTAATGACTTCTCCAAAATTCAGGGACGTTTTGATACCAGACTTTCCTTATCTTCTGCAAATGTTGATGAGGTTATCAAAAAAAGAATCTTGGAGAAAAATGATACCTCTGCACAGACTTTACGTTTGTTATATGGTCAGAAGACCACTATTATCAAAAACCTCATTACATTCAATGATGGTGTAGAGAAAAAATTGTATGCAGATGAGAATGATTTTGCGCTGGTATATCCGTTTATTCCATACCAGTTCAATTTGCTTGCAAGCGTATTAACATCCATTCGTACACATGGAGCTTCCGGTAAGCACTTATCAGAAGGCGAGCGTTCTATGCTTGCAATGTTCAAGGAGTCTGCTGTTGATTATAAGGATTGTGAAATGGGTGCAATCATTCCATTCCACGCTTTTTATGATGCACTGGAAAACTTCTTAGACCATAGCCACCGTGGAGTAATTATCCGTGCCTATGATAATGATGTAATCAATCCGGAACATAAGGACAAGGTATTTGCCGTAGATGTATTAAAGGTATTATTCATGATTAAGTACGTGGATAAGGTAGTAGTGGCAAACGTGGATAATATCACTAGCCTTATGGCGTATGATGTGGATAATGACCGTATTGCATTAAAGGAAAAAGTGGAAGATGCATTAAAGGTATTGATGCGCCAAAACCTTGTACAGAAGAACGGAGATATTTATGTGTTCCTTACGGATGAGGAGCAGGAAATCAATAGAGAAATCGAAAGCCAAAGTGTAGAAATGGCAGAGGTTATCAATAAAGTATCGGAAATGATTTTTGAGGATATTTTTACAGACAAGAAGTATAAGTATCCGGCATTTAACGGCAGATATTCTTTCAACTTCAATCAGGTTGTGGATGATAGACCTTACAAATCTACACAGAGCTATGATATAGGTGTGCGTATCCTTACACCGGCATCTGATTACGGTACAGATGAAACTACCCTTAGAATGGTTTCCGGGCAGGGCAGAGAGGTATTAGTAGTATTGCCGGATGATCGGGCATTTATGGATGAAATCCAAAGATACTTAAAGATTGAGAAATTCTTACGTCTTAATACCTCATCCGCATTATCGAAGTATGAGAGCATCAAGGAAGCTAAGAGACTGGAAATGCGTGAGCGTAACAGCAATGCTAAGTTGTTCCTGACTGAATCACTGAAGGATGCTGTTATCTATGTAAATGGAGATAGAGCGCAGATTAACGCAAAGGAAGTATCCACAAGAATTAGTGAAGCCCTCGGCAGACTGGTAAAGACTGTTTATCATAAGCTGGATTACATTGATTATGCTACCAGTGAGGATGATATTAGAAAGATGCTGGTATCAAGCAATCAGCTGACTCTTAGCTTGGATGGTGGAACAGAGCCAAACGTCCATGCATTAGATGATGTGTTACAGTATATTTCCGGTAACAGCCGTATGCACGTAAAAACTTCCATGAAGACGGTAAAAGACCGTTTTATGAAAGCACCGTATGGTTTTGTGGAGGATGATGTACAGTGGCTTGTTGCAAAATTATATAAACGTGGCGATTTATCATTTTCTGTGAATGGGGCTAGTGTATCCCAGATGAACAAGAGTACAGAGGAAATCATTAACTTTATTACAAAGAAAGCCTTTGTAGAAAAGTTGATGATGGAAGAAAGAGTACGTGTAGCAGATAAGGATAAAAAGGTAGTACGTGATGTGCTGAAGGAATTATTCCATACAAGCAGTTCATCTGATGATGAAGATGTGGTTATGAATTATTTCATGACATTTGGAAACAAACTCATTACAGAGCTTCGAGTGTTGAAAAAAGATTATGACCGTGTAGCATATCCGGGCAAGAAAGTGATTGAAGCCGGTATCAAGGTTCTGTCTGATATTGTGCAGATACAAGCACCGTTAGAGTTCTATCAGACTGTATCAAAGAAGCAGGATGATTTGCTTGACTTTGCAGAGGACTATGAGCCTATAAAGGCGTTCTTTGCCGGGGAGCAGAAAGCTATTTTTGATAAGGCATTACTGTTCTTGGATAAATATGATGATAGTAAGACCTACATTGTAGATGCAAAACTGGAAAGTGTAGTTGATGCTATTAGAACTATTGTACGAAAAGATAAGCCGTTTGCAGATATTCCTAAGTTGCCGGAGCTGTTAAAAGAGTTCAGTGATGTGTATATGGCAATCTTGGATGAACAGCTTGCACCGGTAATGGATTCCGTAAAAGAATCACAAAAGAGAGTATTTGAGGTTCTGAATACAAAGGAATATAAAGAGCAGAAAAATCATGCTTACTTTACAATGTTTGGAGAGATTGAGGAGGCTGCTAAGGCTTGTACAAACGTATCCGTGCTTAGAAGCTATGCTGATAGAGCAGAGGCGTTAAAAATCCGTCTTTTGAATGAAATGGATAAGATGGATAGAGATATTGCTATGCGTAAGGCAGAGGAAATGAGAAAGGCACTGGAAGTACAGGCAGCGCAGACCGGTACTGTTGATAAAGAGCAGATTGAGGTTGAGGTCAAGAAAGAAGTTAAGGTAAAGAAGACAAAGAATGTACCAGTAAAATCTATGACCAAAACTGCATCATGGCGTATCGAAAGTAAAGAAGATGTAGACCGTTATGTAGAGGAACTTCGTACCAGACTTATGAATGAGCTGGAAGCGGATACTATTGTAAACATTGAATTTTAAGGAGTGTTGGTATGGATAAGACAGCCATAAAGAATTTCTCCATCTGGGCGAGAAATAAACTGATTGCAGATATTACATATAAGGCAGGTCTGCTTGGTGTGACGGAGGAGGGCATCAAAGATGCTCTGCCCCAGTCCACACAAGATGCAGAGTTTTATGATATAGGAACAAAAGAGCCGTATGCTATTCATGGCGAGGAAATCAAACAGCGTAAGGAGCTTGTGGCCGCTATTAAGAGAAAAGCTACACAGCTTGACTATAAGGATGCATATAGAAATGTAGTTGAGGAAGTGGCATACACATGGTTTAACCGCCTTATCGCAATCCGTTTTATGGAAGTTAATGATTATATGCCAGCGCATATCAGAGTGTTATCCTCTGATAGCAAGAATAAGTTGGAGCCGGATTTGGTTACTACACCGTTTGATGCAGAGCTTGAATTTACACAGGCAGAAACAGAAAAGATTATGCAGATGAAGAATGATAATCAGGTAGATGCTCTTTTCCGTTTCCTTTTCATTAAACAGTGTAATGCCCTTAACGCATATTTGCCAAAGCTCTTTGAAAAGACCTCTGATTACACAGAGCTTCTTTTGAATGTTTCCGTTACGGATCAGGACGGTATCGTGTACCATCTGACACATGATATTGCAGAGGCAGATTTCAACATTACTGATTTGGGAGAAGATGGTCAGCCTACTGGTCAGGTAGAGATTATCGGATGGATGTATCAGTATTACAACACAGAGCCGAAGGATGAGGCTTTTGCACTTCTGAAATCGAATGTAAAGATTACAAAGGAACGTATCCCGGCAGCTACCCAGTTGTTTACTCCGGATTGGATTGTACGCTACATGGTAGAGAACAGCGTAGGTAGATTGTGGTTAGAGGGGCATGAGGATAATAACCTCAAAGATGGATGGAAGTATTATCTGGATGAGGCAGAGCAGGAAGCTGATGTAGCCGAACAGCTTAAAGCCATTCGGGAAGAATACAAGAATATCAAGCCGGAAGAAATAAAGGTCATTGACCCTTGCATGGGTAGTGGTCATATTTTGGTGTATGCATTTGATGTATTGATGCAGATTTATGAAAGCTACGGATACAGCCAGAGGGATGCCGCAAAGAGTATTGTAGAGAATAATATTTATGGTCTGGATATAGATGATAGAGCTTTCCAACTTGCATATTTTGCAATCATGATGAAAGCACGTTCCTATAACAGAAGATTTTTGACTCTTGAAATAGAGCCTAATTTGTGTGCTATTCAGGAAAGTAATGGTTTACAGTATGACAAAGATATGGGAGATTTCTTACTTAGTGAGGAACACCGGGAAACATTGGAATATTTGTTAAATACCTTTGTGGATGCAAAAGAATACGGTTCTATCCTCAATGTGGAAAAACGTGATTATGATGGTTTCCTTGAAGCGTGGAAATTGACAGCAGAGGCTTCATTAGAAAATGTTGTTATGATGCTTTGGTACAATGAGTGTAATCAGGTTGTACCTGAATTGGCGAAGCAAGCCTTATTGATGTCTCAAAAATATAATGTAGTGGTAACTAATCCACCATATATGGGTGGTGGAAATATGAATGGGAAATTGTCTGATTTTGTAAAAGAATATTACCCAAAAACAAAATCAGATATGAGTACGGTATTCATGGAAAAAACCATTAAATTATGTGAGAAAAATGGATATATTTCTATGATAAATATTCCAGTATGGATGTTTCTATCTAGTTATGAAAAAATGCGAGAAGATGTTATTTCACAAGTGACAATATCTAATTTGTTACATCTTGGGCGAGGTATTTTTGGCGCAGATTTTGGTACAACAGCATTTGTGTTCTTTAATCAGAATATACCTACCTTTTTAGCATCTTACAGAAGATTGTTTGATAAATCAAGTAGCGTAGATAATGTTGAATTAAAAGAAAAATGGTTTTTCGAAGGAAAAGGGAAATATTATTCCCGATTGGCTGAATTTAATAAAATACCGGGTATGCCGATTGCATATTGGATTGGAAATAGAATGATAGAAGCGTTTGAAAATCCATCCATCAATCAGATAGGTGCAACGAAGCAAGGATTGGCAACCGGGGACAATAATCAATTTTTACGTCTATGGTACGAGGTGGATTTTGATAACATTGGTTTTGGATGTAATAATCGAAAAGAAGCAGAGGATACAGGAAAGAAATGGTTTCCTTGTAACAAGGGTGGAGCGTATCGAAAGTGGTATGGTAATAATGATTATGTGGTAAATTGGAGCAATGATGGATATGAGATAAGGAATTTTAGAGATGATAAAGGTAAATTGCGTTCAAGGCCGCAGAATATGGATTATTATTTTAGAAAAGGTATTACGTGGTCTACATTAAGTATAGGGCAGCTTTCAATGCGTTATAGCCCATTGGGACATTTGTTTGAAACTAAGGGGTCAGTATGCTTTTTTGATAATGATGAAGATTTATATTATGTATTGGGGTTAGTTAATTCAAAAGTAGTGTATGAAATTTTACAAGTATTGTGTCCGACAGTAGATTTCCATGAGGGTCCGATTGGAAGAATACCAGTCATAAAAGCTGAAAGATATGTAGATAGAGTGGTTGAAATTGTTAAGGATAATGTTGCGCTTAGTAAAAAAAACTGGGATGAAAAAGAAACTTCATGGGATTTTGAAAAACATCCATTACTTTGGAACAGAACTTCAACAGAAAATGTTTTATTAAGTGAAGTTGTTGAAAATTACTTGGTAGAAGGAAAAGGAGCTGTACAGAGGTTAGTTACAAATGAAGAAGAATTGAACCGTATTTTTATTGAAATTTATGGTTTAGAAAATGAATTGACACCAGAGGTTGATGATGCGGATATATCAATTCAAGTTCAAAGTGAAAAAGAAATTATAAAGAGTTTGATTTCTTATGCTATTGGATGTATGTTTGGCAGATATGATGTGAAAGAAAAGGGAGTATCTGCAACTGAATATCACAGTACAAATATGAGAACAGATAATATCATTCCGATAACTGATGAGGAATATTTTTCAAATGATATAGTATCACTGTTCTCGTCATGGTTGAGTGATGTATTCGGAAATGACGTGTTGGATGATAATTTAGCCTATATTGCAGAAATTATTGATGGTAAGGGTAGTAGCGTAAGGGATATTCTTAGACAATATTTTGTAAATGAATTTTACAAAGAACATTGCTTGGATTATTCAATAGTCGGTTCTGGAAAACGCCCGATATATTGGCTTTTTGATTCGGGCAAACAAAATGGTTTCAAAGCACTTGTATATATGCACCGCTATAACGCAGATACGATTGGTAATTTACGAGTAGATTACTTGCACCGCATGGAGCGTATTTATGAAAGTGAAATCAATCGTATGCAGGATACTATTGACAACAGTAGTAATGCAAGAGAAGTAACTGCAGCAACTAAGCGCAAAGAAAAATTACAGAAACAGCTTAAAGAGTGTCAGGAGTTTGATGAAAAGATTGGTCATTTGGCATTATCCAGAATCGAAATTGATTTGGATGATGGCGTTAAGGTCAACTATGAAAAGGTGCAGACTGCTAATGATGGCAAGAAGTATCAGGTACTTGCAAAGATTTAGGAGGGCGTATGATTTATCATGTGATACCAGCCGTTGTAGTTTTGGGTCTAGTAGTAATTGGTCAAATAATAAAGCGTAAGAGGATTGCTACATATAATAAAAGAGCAGAATTTACGGTAGACTTTAATAATAAATTCTTCGATTTTGCTAATGATGCATTTACAGCTAGGCGCATGAATAGTGAGAAATATAATGCGGTTATAAAAGATGTGGATAAAATTCAAGAAGAATTAGGAATGGATGGCGTAATAAATGGATTTGTTGACCCGTTAAAGGGTATTCAAGGTAGCAATTACCAGTTGTTTATGAATATTATGCCTGAAATCCGGACTGCACTTTCCAATGTGGGCTATTCCGTCATGGACGAAAGAATCAATCAGTTAATGGGATTATGTGAAGATGCACTAAAACGGCATATAGGTAATTTGGATAGAGCAATAGAACATGAGAAAAAAGGACTGTGGAATCCTATTACTTGTATGGGAGAAGGCATACGTTGGATTGTCGGATTGCCAGTTGATGTATTGCAATGGGCTGGACTTTACAATGACGGAAGAAGCAGAAGGATTAAAGCCAGTTTTATTTTCAAGACAATTAGTAACCTGATTGTGTTCATAGGATTGGTAAGCTCTATTGTAACGATTGTATTGGGTTGGGATGAGTTCCTAGAAATAATAAAAAACTGCATAGGCAGAAAGTGAGGCTTGTTTTGGCAGAGTTAAATTTGAAACAGATTGTGGATAAGCTGAATACAGAATTTACCGGGGATACAAGAAAACTTGTCTTTTGGTATGACGAAAAAGGCGAGTTTGCAGAGGATATTGATGGTATAGAGCTTGCAAATGCAAAGGTATATAAGTTGGAAAAAGGCAATCAGTTTTACACAAAATACTTCTTGGAGAAAGAAGATACAACTACAAATTATTTGATATATGCACCATTTCCAAAGCCACCAGTGGCAGAGAATCATTTAGAGGATACTATGCTGTATTCAAAGCGGTTCTATGCAGATAGAGCATCCCTTTTAGCTGTGGATTTAGGCATTGATGAGAAGTATAAGCCTATTATTGAAAAACATATCAAATACTTTGCAAATAAGGACAGAGTACAGCGGTTTTATGATTTGGAAATTGAAAACTTCAATGAGGAGAATATCCTTATAGGGCTTATGAGTGCCGTATGTAAAACACGTACCTGTACCTTTGATGAGGTAATCCGTGTGTTATTTACGGATGATACTTTGGAGGACAATAAGTATATTGCGGATTTCCAAAAGTATGATTTATTGGATAGCTTTTGGAAATATGTAGAACAGCAATTTGGTTTTACATCCCCATCCCCTACACTGGAGAAGTTCTTAATATCCATGTTTGTAACCTATGCAGACCGCTATATTAGCTGTGAGCTTCCTAAAGGATGGAAAGGGTTTGTATCCTATAAGTCCGGGAATATCATAGCATTTATGGATAATCTCATGAATAACGTGCTGTACCGGGATAAGTATGATGAACTGTCTGCTTATGTGGCAGGGGTATTGGATGCATCAAACGTATTATCAGCGTATGATCCGGAATACTTGGTTGAGTGTGACTCATTTGCAGGCATTGACAGAATCCTTATCCAGTGGATTGTAGGCAGATTATTGGCAGAGGATTTGATTGCTCAACTGGGCAATAGAGGTATCTGTGAGATATGTGATATGCGTTCAAAAATGCATTTTGGAAGAAAATACGCAAAGGTCTACAAGATGCTTAGTAATGCATATTTCCTTATCATGCAAGCAAGCTATAAACCTATGGATGGTTTCAAGAATATTATTGATAACTACGTTGCGTGTGATTGTGTGATTGACAGCTGTTATCGTGATTTCTACACAAATTATGACCATGTGGAAAGTACAGCCGGGTATGAAGAACTTCGTGAGCTAGTAGAGAATATCTACACAAATGAATATCTCGGAAAGCTGTTACCTAAGTGGAACGCTGGTCTGCAGGAGCCGGATGCACTTGCAGTTATTCCTTTACAGAGAGAATTTTTCAATAAATATGTCCGTTCCAACAAAGAACGTACCGTAGTAATTATTTCAGATGGTATGCGCTTTGAGGTTGGATGTGAATTGTACAAGCGTATGCAGGATAATCCTAAGTGCAAGGATTCATTGTCAATAAAGCCAATGCTAAGTGTGTTGCCGTCATATACAAGGCTTGGAATGGAGGCATTGCTTCCGCATACAACATTAGAGCTGACTGATGATTTTAAGGAGCTGGTAGACGGTAAGTTTGCAGTAGATACCCCATCCAGACAGGCAGTTTTGCAGTCTTATGTACCAGAAAGCCGTTGTGTAAAATACAGCGATATTAAGAGCTTAAAGGGTATGGAGCTTCGTGATATTTTTACGGCACAGCAGGTAGTGTATATCTATCATGACCAGATAGATAATGCTGGAGAAAATACGGAGGATGAGGTATTTGATGCTTGTACTAAGGCAGTGGATGAGATAGTAGAGCTGATTCAGAAGATTTCCGGCAGTGCAAACACATATCGCTTTATTGTAACCTCTGACCACGGATTTATTTATAAGAGAAATCCGGTAACACAGAGCGATAAGATTAGTACAGCGGAAGAACCGGGCAAATTAAAGAAGCGCAGATACATTGTAGCAAAAGAACCGGTAATAGATGATGGAATTATGAACATTGGCTTGGGATATATGCTTGGAAATGATGATAGCAAGATTATTTCCTATTCATGCAGCACAAATGTATTTTCAGCAAAAGGAAATGCCGGATTGAATTATGTACATGGTGGGTCTTCTCCACAAGAAATGTTAATACCGGTAATTGATATAAAAATGGATAAGGGTGCTGTGGAAACTCGTACCGTCCAGATTATGCTTGTCAGCTTGGTACAGAAGATTACCAACCTTATTACCACGCTTGATTTTATTCAGTCAGAGCCGGTAAGTGATGTGGTAAAGGGTACTAAGTATAAGCTGTTCTTCTTGTCAGATGATAATGAGAAGATTTCTAATGAAAATATCTATGTGGCTGATAAGAGGGATGAGGATGTACAGAAGCGTTTGTTCCGTATGCGCTTTACATTCAAGAACAAAAAGTATGATAAGAACAAGAAATACTACTTGGTTGCTTATGATGAGAGCAATGATGTAGAGGTGTTCCGTCATGAGGTTATTATGGATGTGGCATTTGCAAATGATTTTGGATTTTAACGTAAGGTGGTGTCAACATGAGCGATTTTCACTATGAAGGCGATACAGAACTTTTGGAAAAATTGCAGAACTACTTCGCTGGGAAGATAGTGCGTAAGGACTTGACCAAAAGAATAAAAGAGGGAGCAAATGTTCCAGTTTATGTACTGGAATATCTGCTTGGTATGTATTGTTCTTCTTTAGATGAGGATGAGATAGAAGCCGGTGTAGAAACGGTTAAGCGGATACTGGCAGAAAACTATGTAAGACCAGATGAAGCACAGAAGATTATTGCAAAGTTGCGTGAAAGAGGTTCTTATACAGTAATTGACCGTATTTCTGTTCATCTGAATATTAAAGAAGATATTTACGAGGCAGAGTTTTCTAATTTAGGAATTAAGCAAGTCCCTATTGCGGAAAGCTATGTCCGGGATTATGAAAGATTATTGTGTGGCGGTATCTGGTGTATTGTACAGATGGAATATTTTTATGATGAAGCTGATAAGCACCGTACACCGTTTATGATTCACAAACTCACGCCTATACAGATGCCTAGTCTGGATATTGATGAGGTTAAGGCCGCAAGAGTAAGATTTACGGATGATGAGTGGATTGATGTGGTATTGCGTAGTGTTGGTATGGAGCCGGTTCAGTTTAATAAACGTGAGAAGTGGCTGCATCTTGCCAGACTGATTCCTCTTGTAGAAAATAATTACAACCTTGTGGAGTTAGGACCGAGAGGGACTGGTAAATCTCATGTTTACAAGGAAATCAGTCCTAACAGTATTTTAGTGTCCGGGGGACAGACAACGGTTGCTAATTTGTTTTACAACATGGGAACAAAGCAGGTCGGACTTGTTGGTATGTGGGACTGTGTAGCATTTGATGAGGTGGCTGGTATTAAGTTTAAGGATCAGGATGGCGTACAGATTATGAAGGACTATATGGCATCCGGTTCTTTTGCCAGAGGTAAGGAAGAAAAGAACGCTTATGCTTCTATGGTATTCGTGGGTAACATCAATCAGAGCGTGGATGCTATCCTAAAGACTTCCCATCTGTTTGAGCCATTCCCGGAAGCTATGGGAAATGACACAGCTTTTTTAGACCGTATTCATTGTTACATTCCGGGCTGGGAGATACCAAAGTACAGACCAGAATTTTTTACAAATGATTATGGTTTCATCACGGATTATTTTTCAGAGATTATGCGTGAGCTTAGAAAGATTTCGTATGCGGATGCATATACGCATTACTTCAAGCTGGGTAACAACCTTAACCAGCGTGACGTTATTGCTGTAAAGAAAACCGTATCCGGGTTAGTAAAGCTCATTCATCCGGACGGAGAGTTTGACCGTGAGAGTGTAGAAGAAATCTTGCGTTTTGCACTTGAAATGAGGCGTAGGGTAAAAGAACAGCAGAAGAAAATTGGCGGTATGGAGTTCTATGATGTCAATTTCTCATACATAGACAATGATACATTTTCAGAGGAATACGTGCCAGTTCCGGAGCAGGGCGGCAGTAAGCTCATTCCAGAGGGTATGAGTAAACCGGGACACGTTTATACCGTAGGACATAATAAGTCCGGTATGCTTGGCGTGTATAAATTGGAAATGCAAATGACAGCAGGTAACGGTAAATTTGAAAAGACCGGTATAGGAACGGATAGGGATGCAAAGGAAGCGGTGGATACGGCATATCGGTATCTGAAAGCAAATGCACGTACCATCAGTGGCAGCATGAGCATGACTACCAAAGATTATATTCTGGAGGTTCAGGATATGAATGGTATAGGCATGACAAAGAATTTATCCCTTGCATCAGTGGTTGCTATTTGTTCCATAGCATTGAGCAAGCCGGTTGTTAGCAGTGCAGTTGTGCTGGGCGATTTCAGTATTGGCGGTACTGTTATGAAAGTGGAAGAATTGGCAAATACCTTACAAGTATGTCTTGATAGCGGTGCAAAGAAAGTATTATTACCGATTGCATCCGCAGTAGATTTGGGGTCTGTTCCGGCAGAGCTGATAGGATGCTTTAATCTAATTTTCTATAACAGTGTAGAAGATGCGGTATTTAAGGCATTGGGTGTTGAATAAATGGAGGTAGTGGGTATGGCAAGTATTGATTTTCAAAAAATGCTTATGGATATTATTGATACATACGGAAAAAATGAGGGTTATGCTATACCTACTATTTCATGGTCGAAGGACAATATGCTATCCCGCTATGGAGAGTTTCAGTTTTGGCACAACCATATTATTGTAAGTAATATGCTGAATACTGATAAAGTGTCAGTAGAAGCTATCCAGTCAGTAATTTTTCATGAATACACACATCAGTTACATAAAAACCATAATGCAAAATTCAATGCAAGAATGAAACTGTTTCCCGGATACAATCAGTATATGAAAGAGTTGGAAGACTATTTCAATAGTATTCAGGAAGTGCCGGATGCACAAAAAACAGATATTGTATTGGATGCATCAAAGGAACTGGTAATATGCAGATTTCCGTATGATCCGGAAGACCAGGATTCCTACTGGAGACATTTATTATATTACAATCATTTCCTTACCGGATTTCTTGCAGAGGATATACCGGAGGAATATTGCAGAAAGCCGATAAAGCAAATTTTATGGGTAGTAGAATCCTTTAACATCATGTATGTGGTTGGATGGGCTAGAAATGTGCAGTTGTTTCCTACGGTGCAGAAAGTAAATGTCAGAGGCAGCGGTGTAGGTACAATCGAGTACCAGTTTAAGTATGAGCAGTCAGATGGAAAAGTGATACTACCGTGTAATGTGTTTGAATGTTTATTTGAAGGAGAAAGCCCGGACACACTAATTAAGCAGGGTATATGTAATGCAAATGAATTGGATAGCACCATTGTAAAAGAAATTGTAGATATAGTTAATTCGTACAATGGGGATTATATTGACGTAGGAATTATAGAAAGTACGTTGGATGCTGTACCCGGTATTGAGACAGATGATGTATCAGAATTGATTAAGGCCGCTGATGAAGTGGACGGCAGAGATAGAAGATTTCTGATTATGAATAAGGCAGTAGAAATAGAGAAAAGCTACCGGACATATTTGCACCGGGGATTGGCATTTTTGGATTGCTGGGTTTTTGATAGAGCAGTGCTTGATTTTTCCAGAGCATTGCAATATGAAAAAGAGGATACTGAACCTATTACAAGGTCGGAAGTAGAAAAATACATCATGAAAGCACAAAAAGCGATTACGGTACTGTGATGATTGGAGGGATACAATGTTTCTGATTGATAAAGAAAACAATAAGCTGACCAAAATAGTAAAAACCACATTTCATGAGTTGGGCTTTAAGGAGCGTGAGCATCTTCAAGAGTGGATTGCAAAAGCTCCGTCATGTTTAGATGAGGAATTATTGATTATTCAGAAGGAATTTGATGGTTTTGATGGAACAAATGAAAGACTGGACTTGCTTGCCTTAGACCGTTCAGGAGCATTGGTTATTATTGAAAACAAGCTGGATGATACCGGTAAGGATGTTACATGGCAAGCACTGAAATATGTGTCCTATTGTTCTACTCTTTCCAAAACACAGATAGTAAGTATTTATCAGGAATATTTGGATAAGTATTTTAATGGGGAAAAGGCAGAGGATAGATTAGTTGAGTTCTTTGATGGAAAGTCAATGGATGAGATTGAGTTAAATGAGGAAGACCAGAGAATGATATTGGTAGCCGGGAATTTCAGAAAAGAAGTGACCAGTACCGTTATGTGGATGATAAACCACAATATATCTGTAAAGTGTTTCAAAGCAACTCCGTATAAACATGGGGATGAATTGCTTTTAGATATTGAGCAGATTATCCCGGTAAAAGAGGCTGCGGATTATTATATAAAGATGGCAGATAAAGCAAAGGAGTCCCAGAGCGTAAAAGAAAGTAATAAGGGTATCGAAGAATTAAGGAAGCGATATTGGTTGGAATTATTGGAGCAGTTTGCTACGGTATCAAAGCAGTTCCAGAATGTTAATCCATCTACTGACCATTGGCTATCCGGTGGTTCCGGTGTATCTGGAATACCGTTTACGTTTGTGGTAACTAAGAAATATGCAAGTGTTGAAATTTCTATCAATCATGGGGATAAGGAAGTAAACGAAAAAATATTTGATTTGCTTTACGCTAAGAAGGATGAGATTGAAAAGACGTTTGGCGCACCGCTACTATGGGAGCGATTGGATGAAAAGAAGTCATGTAGGATAGGTAGTCATTTGGAAGAGGTAAACATTGCTAATCCGGATGATTGGCAGAAAATAAAAGATTTTCAGTGTGATGCTATGCCGAGACTTGATAAAGCATTGCGTTCACTGGTTCAAAAGGTGGCAAAAGAGGTATAACCGGATTACATGATTGTTAGGAGGATATGTTGGTGTTTGGGAAGAAAGGCAAAAATGAAATAACGGTAAAATTAAATGAGCTTCCGGCATTAACAGAGCAGGAACAATTTAGTTTGGTTGAAATTGAGGATAAAAATGTAATTTCCAGAATTATGAGTGCAGTTCCGGAGGCGGCAAAGGTAGTGGCTAATTCTGCTGTGGCTGCGGAAGGACTGCAACTTGCAAAAAGTGGTGTCTATATGGCAAAACTGCCTAGTGGGGCACAACTTGTAAAATCACAGGAAATGCAAGGTGCAGTAAGAGGCTTTTTTAAGAGTGGTTCTACCATAAAAGGGCAGGCTAACTTCTTATCTGTTGATGGAACTATGGAAAAAATTGCACAGATGAATCTTGCAAATGTTGCTATGGGTGCCGCATCAATGGTAGTTGGTCAGTATTATATGAAGCAGATAAATACAGAGCTTTTGGCAGTAAATAACGGAATATCAAAACTGACGGATTTTCAGGATAACGAGTACAAGAGTAAAGTATTGGCATTATCAATGCAGGTAAAACGAATTGCAGATTATAAGACTGAAATAATAGAAAATGCAGAACTCCGGAAGGAAGAAATATTGCGTCTTCAAACTATGGAGAAAGACTGCATGGAACTTTTAGCACAGGCAAATCTTACAGTAGAGCAGTTATGCGGTCATGAATTTGCAAGTTATGACAGTTATTGCGATAAGGTATCTGAAATAGCAAAATGGCAACAGTACCAGAAAGCACTTATAGAGCTAATGTATATGATTGCAGACTTAAATTATGTATTGCATTTGGGAGCAATGTCGCAGGATCAGGCATACGTGACATATACATCCATGTATAATCAGACTTCTAAAATGATAGAACGTCTGCATAAATGGCACACTATCCATACGAAAAAGTTTGGTGTGGATGTTGATAGAGCAGTGCTTGAAAGAAAAGGACTGGATGCCTTATTACACAAACCACTTGGATTGATTGATGAAGGACACAATTATAAAAAAATGAGTAAAAATGAGGTAGTTAATATCAGAAATCAAGTAAATACACAAGTTGAAAATCGCTTGACAGCTACAAGAGATTTGTTTGATGAGGATGTCAGAGTGGTTTTTAAGGATGGTAAGGTATTTTATTTAGTTGGTTAATGAAAGTGGTAGTGAATTGGATAGAATGAATGTATCCGGGAAAAGGTTCACTGTTAGGGATTGAGAGGTTAGGTATGCAGGGAAAATATAAGGTAATTACATTGTGTGGCAGCACCCGGTTTAAGGATGCATTTATAGAAGCACAAAAGCGGTTGACCTTAGAGGGAAACATTGTAATAAGCGTCGGGCTGTTTGGTCATTCCGGGGATAATGAGGTATGGGAAGGAATGGATGAAAATACTCTTAGCCGGACAAAAATTATGCTTGACGATATGCATAAAAGAAAAATTGATATGGCAGATGAAATCTACGTTATCAATGTAGGTGGATATATTGGAGAAAGTACAAAATCAGAGATAGCTTATGCAAAAGAGCATGGAAAGGCGGTAGTGTATTTGGAAAAGGATACTTCGCCGGAAAAGGATAAGTACATATCTGTTGAAGAATTGCCTATATCCGTAAGACTGTGCCATATTCTGACCAGAAACGGTATTGATTATTTATATCAAGTAGAGGCGTATTGTGAGGAACGGTTATTAAAGTGCCGGAATATGGGGCAAAGTACCATTGATGAACTAAGGGTAATCTGTGAAAAATACGGTATCTATATTTACAGCCACCGGGATTTAGAGGATGAGAGCATAGGTGTTACCATTCCGCAGTCGCTTTATGAAAAGATTTATCAGACCGGCATCCGCTGTAAAAAGGATGTAGTCAATGCAAGTGACATAGAACTTGCAAGGCTCTTTGGAAAGGATAGTGCCACATATAAAAAACTGATGCGGATACGTGAGCATGAGTTAAAGAAAAGATAAATTAAGCATTACCATAAACGCCTCAATCTGGGGCGTTTTTCAATTCTATGGAATCATGGAATAAATCCAGTTGTTGCGTTTCGAGTTCAGGAGCATCTATCTCATCCATCATGCCGGAGTTGTTTTGTTCCGTAGGGAATTGGTGCTTGGATGCACGGTGGGTATGTAAGAGGTCAAAGCGCAGGGCAGTACCTCTGGCTCTTTTGTTATATTCAATGAGCATGGCTTCCGCAAATCCCATAGCCCCACCTTTGCGCTCTTTGGCAGTACGGCTAAGTTCTTTGATAGTGATACTGCCTACTTTGTCTTTGAAAACATCATCTTTTAAGCTGTCCCCATAAGCGTTAATCAATCTTGCTATTCCGTTCATGATGTTGGAGGAAAAAGAGTTGGCCGCACCCTCCCACGTACCGATACATAAACGCAGTACATGGTCAAGGACTTGAAAACCGTATTTATCATAGATTTTTTCAAGTGTGGATACGGCACAGATACCACCAGGGCAAGCCGAAGGGGATAGTTTTAAGTTGTAATGTTTCACTAAATCACGGATAAGCAGGTGCTTGTCAGAACCGGCTTCCAGATTGGCAATGAAGATTTCATAAGGGAGCAGTGGCTTTACATATTTCATCTGATTAGCAAAGATGTCTGCCTCATGCTCATATTCTAAATCGTCATAAATCATGCACCATACCGGAGTCTCACGTGAATTAGAAACCATAGCAACGATTTCAATGGTGTGCTGACCGTTGAATACATAATTGATGCCGTTACGTCTGCTGACCTTTACCGGATTGATTTGGTAAGGGTCAAAATTTTCGGCAGCCTTTCTGACATGGCGCACGGAAAGATTGCGCTGGTATTCTTGGTCAGATACAAGGTTTTTAATCGGTATCAGCTCATAGTGAACATTTGGTACATAGATACTTAAATTATCCATTGCGTTTATCCTCTCTTATCTGGTCTATTAGTGGTATTACAGCCTCATACATATTGTGGAGCTGGCGTAGCAGTTTGTTTCTTGCTTCTCTGGATATTTGCGTAAAGTCAGTGTTTTCCTTTACACGCTGTATTGTTCCTATCCATGAGGGAATTGTAAGGGAAAGGCTGGCTATCTCTGCATCCGGGTCATATTGAGGGAGCTTTTTTATCTGAAAGTCATGTTCCGGGGGCTTTTCCTTTTTGGGTGGAGGATTCGTGGCCGCAGAGATGCGTTTCCACTGTAATTCATGGCGCATATCTGAATAGCCGATATGCTCAATCCCATCATTGGAAAGATGCTTGTTTAGGGTACGCAGGTGTGCTTTTGGTAGGCGTGACAGTTCTACTACGTTCTGATGGGAAATCTTTAGTTTCCCGGAAAAAATCTTTTTGATAATGTCCGGCTCTTTTTCCCATACAATATCTAAGCATCTGGCATATATGCCGTATTTATATACGGTGTTATGGGATATTTTATATTGCTTCCCTAAATCAATGGCAGTCTGATAGCTGTAATTGGTGTTGCGTCCGGGCTTGCGTTTGGTTTCTGTGCTTTGGTGGAGCTGTTCGGCAGCAAGTCTGGAATTGATATTTTTCTGTGCTTCAAATTGTTTGCCGATAAGGTAACTGACAGCTTCTTTGGAAAGGTCATTTCGTTTGAGTTGGTCAGCGCATATATAGGCAATAGCATCATCCCGGCTTTGAAAATAGATGTGCCGTGTAACATAGGGTAAGTCCCAGTTCCGGCATATTTCATAACGCTTATAGCCGTCTATGATTGTGTTTTCCCATAGAAGAATAGGGGACAGACACCCATTATCAAATATGTTTTCTTCAAGGGAAATATATGATTTCTCTGATAGTGGCAGTTTCATCCGCATAAATTCAGCATCAAGGATCAGGTTATATTTTAGTTTTCGTGACATCAGCAACTCCTATCATTTGTTCAAAAGTACGGTTTCCGTCATATCAAAACTGGCAAGTCCCTGTTCCGGGAACAGTTCCCCATAGATGCGGTAGGATTCGTTTTTATCCCAGTCAGTATTGACCTTACAGAGCTGCCCTACTAATATTTTGCTGTATAGCTCATAGCAGTTTTTGCTTGTAAGCTGGGCTTTGCTCACTTTATGAGCAAGAAAGTCTTCCCGGATGCTTTTTCTTACGGCAATCACATGAGTTTCAGGATTTACAAGTAGCTGTATGTATTCCGGGTCACCCATCATGTGTAAAGTCTGTTTATGGATACGGATGCGGTTTTTTCTCAAATCAACGCATAGGATTGGTTTCAAAGAGGCTTGTCTGTTCATACTGGTTTTCTTCCTTTCTTTCTGCTGGAGCTTCGTCAGCAGATTGTGATGGGTTGGCAACTTCTACGGATTTCTGCACACCAAAAACGGTGTATCCATTAAACATATTTACCTGAATGGTGTTCTGATGTTCTTCCACCGGTAAACCAAATTGGTTCTGCCAGTCGGCAGGGTAGGATGGAGTACGTGACATTTTTGGTTTCTCGCCTTCTTTGACAATTTTTTTGTAGATTTCCGGGGTGGTTAGGTCAAATACAAAGAGAATATCATCCCCAGACTTTAGGAGCTTTCCTAAGAGTTTGTAGCGATAGTTGGGATTCCATCCCATAAGTGCAATAACTTTTGCGAAGAAAATACGGCAGGTAATCTGTTTGGGGCTTCGTTTATCACTTCTGGCACTACACCAACGGAAGGAGTCTTTGGCTTCTTCCGGACATGGCTTGACAGCCAGTTTTTTTTCTTCCGGGTTTACTAGAATCTGCACATAATCAATATCCGGCAATTTCTTGATACAAGCAGTATTTACGGATACCTTATAGCTGTTAAAGGTAAAAGACGGTTCGTAAATATGAGCAAAGAACTCTCCCCTTACAACTTGATAACCCTCATAGCTGAAGGCATCATCTTGGATAATGCCATCATCCGGTAGGGTAGTGATACCACTGGTTACATTCTCTGGTGTTTGCATTTCATTCATGCTGTTCCTCTTTTCTTAGATTATTTATTATTTCTTCTATGTTCTCCTTTATTACATCTGGGCTTGTCACATTCAAATCATCCTTACTTTTGAACGGTGTGCCTTGTGACTGTGATTGCCAGTCCGGGGTGTCTTCAAATTCTGACAGTTCCGGGGTAAAGGATTGAGCATAGTAGTTTTCTCCAAAGTTCATAGCCCAGTCTGCAGGAAAGGCAACAATATCTTTTTTGGCACCGGAAGTAAATGGAGCAATGCTGTCTGAAATGGTATCAGAGCTGTTTTCGGTATCTGAAATAGCAGTGGCAGATATGAATACTTCTGTATCATGGGTATTGAATATCAGTACACTTTCCGATTCGTTTTTTAAGAGGTATCCGGTTACTCTGTACTTAAAAGCCGGATTCCAGTCAAATAGTGCAAATATGGTTGGCAGAAAGGCAGTTCCGCTTACTGGGCGTGGGATGGAGATACCATCATGCACTTTAGCCCACTGTACAGAGTTCCTTGCTTCCTTAGTGGCAGGACGGACAGAAAACATCTTTTTCCCCGGATGAACTAACATTTCAATATTGGTACAGTTTGGAAATTTCCTTACACACTCTGTACTGAATTTGAGTTCACGGATATTAAAGGATACGGTAACTCTGCCAGCTCCGGAAAAATACTGACCCCTTGCCACTTCAAATCCACGTAAATCAAAATCGCCGGATTTTACTTCTACATTGCGAGTGGCATCTATGGTTGGGGCAGTATCCATGTAGATACTTCCGGATGCGTTCTGATAATCGGTAGCTTGGAATCCTGACCAACGAGGATTAACCGGGACATAGCCTTGCAAAGCTCCATGCTCGATAACATGAAGTTGAGGAAGGATGCCCCTACCGCCATATTTTGCATTATAGATGAGCTGTTGCACGGCAAGAAAATCATCCCTAGAAATAATGGCTTCGTGATGGTTCTTTTGCCGGTACTGGTTTCTGTCTTGCCGATTTTTCTTTGACTTATGATTAAGGTAGTTTGGCGTGAACGTCTTCCGGGCAAGAACATCCCCACAATAGCGTTCATTCTGTAATATCTGAAGGATGGAGCTGGAAGACCATTTTGTGTTACCGGGCTTGGTACGTCTTCCCAGTTCCGTAAGTGTTTCTGCAATTTTCTGTGTAGAAAAACCATACAGATACATGAAGAAAATGAGGCGTACTGTCTTAGCTTCTTCCTCATTGATGATCAGGTTTCCGTTTTCGTCATTGTCATACCCCAGTAAGGGAGGTGTAAGGAAAATGCCTCTGCGGAAACGCATTTCTATGGATGCGTTCATGATTTCACTTTTGGTATGGCTTTCTTCCTGTGCAAGTGTGGCAATGAAGGAAAGGCTCATTTCACTATTGCTGTTTAAGGTGTAGATATTCTCGGTTTCAAAGAGAATACCGATAGGGGGATTCATGGCAGCAAGTTCTCTTGCATAGCCGATACAGTCAAGTACGTTACGTGCAAATCGGGCTACGGTTTTCGTGATAATCATATCCAGTTTGTGTGCCTTGCAGTCTGCAATCATTTCTATAAATGCGTCCCTATGCTGAAGGGAGGTGCCGGAAATACCCTCATCCGCATAAATCTTTACAAGTTCCCAGTTAGGGTTTCTGCTTACAACGTCTTCATAGTGATTTTTTTGCAGTTCGTAGGAGGATGTTTGTCTTGGGTCATCCGTGGATACTCTGGCATATACCCCCACACGTTTCTTTTCAACACCGTGGAAAATATCTTCTTGCGGAATGGCTGGAATCACATCCAACATATCTGCATCAATACCTTTGTAGCGCTCCCTTATGCGTTGCTTTTGGGCCGCAACACTTCCTACTTTTTCCTCTGATACGTTCATGATTAAAACCCTTTCTGTGAATAAGATGGGTTTCATTATAGATTTTTCATAAAAATAAGAAATAGACTATGGGGACACCTATATACCCATAGTCTATTGACTAAGAAAAAAGACTGTATTTCACAACGGAAATGACAGAAAGAATTAAAATGTGGTGGTATTCCACCCGGAATCACGAAAGATGTCTTTGGATGCTTTCAGCATTTTGTATAGCACTTGTCTCTCTGATAGGGAGCAGTCAGCTAAAAGCAAGTCAATGTCTGTTTGATAGATGCATGGGTCATACAGCTGGTTGCCACATAGTACCTCATCCACCGTTACATTCAGAGCATTTACAATCTTCACGATTGACTCTAAGCTGGGCTTTTTCTTTGCTGTTTCGATATGGCTTATGTAGGATATGGATAAGTCCGTGAGTTCCGCAAGCCTCATTTGGGAACAGTTCTGGCTTTTTCGGATTTCAGCTATCCTACTGCCTATCAGTGTGAAATTTACTTCCATAGTTGCAGTCTCCTTTATTATTTATTAACCGGATAATCCGGCTGATAGGAGAAGTTGTTCCCACTTGCCTATATAGGGACTGCGGATACAAAAAGAGCCAGTCAAAAGACTGGCATTACTTAAGGTGCTATATTCGTTCATCCTTTACGTTCCAAAAGTTGTGATAGTGTATTTTGTAATAATGTGACCGCCACATTATTTCTCTTTTGCTAAAAAGGTACTGTTTGGTTCAAAAGGTGGCATAGGATAAGAAAAGCCACGCTTTATTAAACTGAACAGCTTAAAGCTCATGAGGTCAGGACTGGTACTAAGAGATTGGCACATCTTGAAGTAGTCCATATCCTCATCTTTGCTCATATCTGTTATTGTTTCATCCGGAATTAAAAGGTCAGCCGCAAATAAGTTTGCCTCATATTCGGTTTCGGATGTCATATCATATAAAACGCTGTCTTTCATAGGTGCAAGCTGTAACATTTTTTTGTGTAGAATCACGTGAGCTAATTCATGGGCTGCTACGATTTTCTTTTCAGCCGGATGCAGAGACTCATTGATAACTACATATACGGTACGGTTTGCGGAAAAACAGTATCCTTTGAGCTTCTGGTAAGCATTACTTTCCATGACAACCACATTCAATGCGGATAGTATGTCAAATGGGTTACGGCTTTTGCACTTATTGACCAGTCGCTCTACCTCATCATAAATATAGGTTTTTGCCATTAAAAATTAACACCCCCAGTCAGTCATGCCAGTATGTATATTATACGCAAAAATTGTGTCCGATAATCTGGACTCATATTAAGTGGCATCCTCTGTTTGGAATTTCTTTGGTGTAAATTTCTTGGCACGGTCTTTGGAATCGAAGTATAAGGACTGTATTTCATGCATAAACGCTAATTTGTCCTCATCTGTCAATTCTCCACCGGCAAACATGGCTGCAGTCTGCTCTAATATCTGTTGAGCTTGTGATGCGCCACGTGTTCCATACTGTGCGGAAGCATTGGTAATAAATTCTTCATCTTCCGTTTTAATATAGTTTTCATCACAGCCCAGAGCAGTTGCAAGTTTCGCATATACTTCATGGGATTTAGGATAGGAAACACCGGACTCATAGTTTTGGATGGTGCGGTAGGATACCCCTATCAGTTCTCCCAGAGCTTGCTGTGATAGCTTTTTTTCAACTCTCAAATTCTTAATCTTATCGCCGAATTTCATAAAATGCCTCCGAAACAAAGTGAAA
>JAFXCD010000033.1 GCA_017521605.1 Lachnospiraceae bacterium
AGTAGCCATAACTGCACATTTTAAGCCTATGGTTTTTGACAGAGTAGAATATATTGAAAAAAACATTGTTGAAGCATTAACAGAGAGATAAATTTCAGTCGTGCGCCCAGCTAAGGGCAATTAACCAAATGGGTGAAAATCCCCATCTAATTAAGGTCTAGCCAACCGATTAGTAGCGAGTCTTGGGTGGCTACTGGTAATAGCAGTTGCTAAGCGTAGACAGCGAGCAAGTAGGGTTGCAATGCGATTGAGCCTCGAAAGGTTACTTACAGAGGACTGACGTTGTGACTGATACGGAAGGCAACATCGGATGGTACGTTAAGGGCGAGAACCATTCGGCACTGCGAGGGCAAAGAGCCAATCATGCTTGACATTGTTGATAATTAGTCAACTGGGGAGAGCCTATCGCTTCTTGGAAACAAGTACGTTACATCAACTAGAAGATGGAGATGGACGGATGAGTGGTAGGCAGTCGGAGAGATTCATAGTACCGAGGATGCTGGGTAATGCCAGTGGAGGGAAGAGGGCTACATAATAACAGTCTTTCTGAGGACACATTATCCGTACTCAGGGACGGAGTAAATAGTAGGAACGAAATTAGAAAGAATAATGCAAATCTCGGCAACAACATCAAAACCAGAGTTTACATCCCTGTATCATTTGATAAATATTGATATGCTGAAAGTATATCCTCTGGCTAAACCAAAGATATATGTTAAGTTGTTCTAGGAAATGAATGTTATTATGAAAAGCCGTATGCGGGAAAGTCGCACGTACGGTTTTGTGAAGGGCTAGTGTCGTGAGGCATTAGTCTACTCGACTTACGGAACTTTCGGTTGCTCAATGAGAGGTAATTGACGAGTATAATCAAAAAGAGTAAACTGGAATTTAGATGGAGGAATAAGGACTATGGAAAACCAAAGAAATAAGCAGGAATTCATATCATTAACAGACTATATTCCTAATTTACAAAGTGTTGATACCGGGAAATGGTACCCAGAGAATCAATCTGGAGATGGAGGTGTTGAGAAACCATTTCAGATGCCATTTGTAGTATATTCGGATGTTATCCGTGAGTTAGAAAAAGAGATGTATCGATTTGATAAAGAACATCCGCAATATAATTTGAAAGAGTATCAATCAATTTTAGAGGAATGTGGTGTTAGTGCTTTAGAAGAGTTTGATGTTACTAATGTGGAAGCCAAAGTAGTATTGGCACTTATTTTATGTGTATTTCGGACGGAAAGATTTTGCGATGGTGCTATTAAAAAGTTTTTGGAAAATGGCCGCATTTTAAAGTGGCTTGAAAGATTAAAAGAAATCGATGAAGCGAAAACAGACCAGGGTTGACACCTCAGGTCTGTTATGTCTATATATTTTAAATTACTGGATATACGACATATCACTAATTTTCTTGACAAAGCGCTTACCTTCATCATTGATAAACATACGACTTACGCCACAGGCAAGAACAAAATTTCAGCACGGTTTAAAGTCTCCACATCTAATCCAAGAAACATGGTGTTAAACACACTGAGTAAGTCCCCATGGGAGACCAGAATGATATTTTCCGCAGGACTTTCAAGGATGGTTTGGAAGAAGGGGAAGAGTCGGTTCCATACATTCCGGCGGCTTTGTGCATCAGAAAATATTTACAGGGGGGAGAGGAATTAATATGACCAAAGAAGAATTTTTACAGCGCTTAGAGAACGATGAGGAATATTCGCCCGGTTGGCAGGCTATAGAGGATGCCTTTGAGAAATTGTATCCGGGGCAGGAGCCTAAGCATTTTGGAACACTTTTGCATTCCAGGGCAATATTCGGAGGAGATAATTATTTAGATGGATACTCTGTATATGAGTCAGATAAGGGGTATAAACATATTGTTACCTATGGTATGACTGTGTTATATGGAGATGAGGAAGCATTCGGCGGTGAATGGAACGGCTGGGGCTATGAGATGACCATCAAATTGAAGGAAGAAACGGTAGAAGATTGTATGTGGGCAATTGACATGCTGTCTAATCTGGCCGGATACACCTATCGCAGCCGGAACTTCTTTGAACCCAAGCAATATGTAAAAGGAAATGGTTCCTCCTTACATTTGGGTGTGGAATCTCTGATTACAGCCCTTTTAGTCGTAGAGGATACGGAGGCAGAGCCTCAATATTCTGTTTACGGAAAGACCGAATTCATGCAAATGGTAGGGATTACAGAGTCAGAATTGCAGGCTATACTAGAAGACAGTTCCAATGTGGAAAAATTGATTGAATTAATGAAGGCAGATGGTAATTTAGACTTAGTGACAGATATGAAACGTAATAAGTCATATTTATGATTTCTCCCCATCCTCCTATTGTACAAAATCCACAATTATGATACAATAAGAAGTGGTTTAGTAAAACGATTTATATATTAGGAGGGTACTTTTTATGGCAATGATGGAAAGACCCATCGTCAGCACTTTTGATGATGGTGGCAAGTATTGGGAACATGAGTATGAGAAGTTTTATTTAAAGACTTACATACCTGCAACAGAAATCGACGGACAGGTAAATAACTATACCTTTAGAGCCCCGTTGCTTCTGGTATTTGAAGAGAACAGAAAGAGTATGGAGGAAGCAATTGCTTTTGCAAAGGAAAGCGGTTTAGCAGATATTGCATCTGCAGTGGATTCCAGCGTGCTCTTTGTATATCCTACCAATGAAGGTGGATGGAAGAATGCAACAGAGGATTTGTATGCATCTGTGATTGCAGAGGTAAAGATGAATCCTTATTATAAGGATGGTATCGTAGAGATTACCGATTTCTTTACCCGTGAGTTTAAGGGTTACTTCGTAAGAGGTGCTATTTTCAGAGCAGACATTTATAGCTATGGTGAGTCAGCAGATTATGTGGCAAAGAATTTATTAAAGACCCTGCAGGGCGAGTATCTTTGGGGGCCTGGTGAAATTACCCCTGCTATGTGTTCTATGGAGAACTTAAGCGTAGTTCCGGATGTACAGCGCAAAGATATCGGTATCTTAAGCGTTGGCAACTCCGAGGAAGTAAATGCAGCATTTGTAGGCTGCGAGAATCTGTTGGTTAAGGCCGAAGCAGATTATAAGGCGGATTTTAAGAGCTTTGTACGCAAGTTTAAAATGTGGTGCGGCAATATGGAAATCGAGCCGGATTTTGATGCTATGAATATGACCGAAGAGGCAGGCAGTGTTATGGTAAAAACTTCACCTGATCAAAGAGGGGAGTTTAAGGGGACTGAGGAGCATCCGGTAGGTTATTTTGCATATTATAACAACGATTTGTTTGATAATGGTCCTGTGCCGCTTCTTATGGGCTTCCATGGTGGCGGAGATTCTACCATGTATCTGACTTTTGTGTCCGGCTGGTATGAGATTGCCCATAGATATGGTTTTTTATATGTGCCTATCGAAAATCATCAGAATGTACCAGCAGCTGAGGCGATTCAGGTATTAGAGCATTTGAAGCAGAAGTACAATATTGATGAGAAGCGTATTTACGCAACCGGTTTCTCCATGGGTAGTGGAAAGACCTGGGATATGTTCCAGGAGTATCCTGAAGTGTTTGCAGGACTTGCACCTGCCAGTGCATTATTCCCTGTAAAGAATAATCCTTTCGGTAAGTCCTTAGAGGATGGTTTGAATACAACAGTATCGGTGCCGATTTTCTATTCCGGTGGCGAGAAATCACATTTAGGGGAGCTTCCTTTCCAGTCTGAAGCCGGACTTGACAGAATCCAGTATGCAGCGGAGGTTAACAAGCTGAAAGCAAAATTCGATGTGACTTACGAAGACAAGGAAAACTGGGAGAACAAAATCTGGGGTATAAACGGTGACCGCGTGGAAGTGGTTCATGACGATTCCAGAGGAAGTGATTTGACCATTCATTACTTTGACAGTGAAGATGGCGTTTGCCGTACTGCTTTTGCAAGTATAAGTGAGCAGGTACATGAATGCAGACATCATACCAATGAGAATGCATGGAAGTTTATTTCACAGTTTACCAGATAAAAAGGTAGATGTAAGGGAGAATTCAAATGATAAGCTATAATGATATGCCTCCATCAGCTCAGAGATCCTACCGAATTACTAATACAACTAGAAAGATAGTAATGTTTATAGGCTGGATTATAGTGCTTTTGGTGCTTATAAGTTTATTTGCTGTGAAGGTACTCAAAACAGCTGATATAAACATGCTCTCGGTTGCGTTTCTGGCGTTGATTTTCTTTTTTGTAATACATGCCTTATTTATTCACTTGGAATTTGTTTATAAAACCATATATAGCAAGCTCTGGTGGATTGGAATTATTATTTTGATACCATTTGTGTGGACTGTCGCAGGATTGTTTTCCTGGGTGTTTTTGTTGGTGGATACGATTTTGTTTTTACTAAAAAAGCCGTTGATATATCCCTTTGAGAATAAATACTTCATTCGTACAAGAGATGCTGTGGACGAGATGAGAATACAATACCAGGCTGAATTAGTAAATGCTGTGAATAATTCCGGAAGTGATGTTCCAAATAATGCTGACACAATAAGCAAACTACAGGAATTAAAAGAATTGTTAGATAGGGGACTGATTACAGAGGAAGAGTTTAACCGAAAGAAAAATGAAGTGCTAGATAGAATTTGATAAGTGTTTAAAGAGTGTTACCAAATGACTGAAAGTCGGGTGGTAATGCTCTTTTTACTTACAAGAAATTGAACAAGTATAATGGGGGACCAATAAAATTTCAAAACATGGACATTATAATAGATATATGTTATTATGAATTTAGGAATATGAAGAACAATAAAGGGGTATATATAGGTGAGGAAACGAATTAGAAACTCGGTGCAGTTTTGAGAACTGACAGCAGGTTGTACCGAGGTAAATGTAAGTATGTTGTCAGGACTGCACCATTTTAAGATATAGTAAACCAATATATTTTGAAAGGAAGCAGTAGCACAAGGAACTTTTGTGCAAAAGGTGATAATTATGAACAAATATTTAAAGAATTTAAATAGAATAGAGTTTGTAGTAACATGGGCATGCACCGGAAGATGTAAACATTGTTCAGAAGGTGAGCATATTGACTGTGGTGAACATATTAAGGCAGAAATGGCAGCGCAGGCTGTATATGATATCTGTGAACATTATGATATACAGTCTCTGATGACGTTTGGTGGGGAACCCTTACTTTATCCGGAGACAGTTTGTAGGATTCATAGGGTAGCAAAGGAGATGGGGATACCCCAGAGAGACTTGATTACAAATGGGTATTTCAGCAAGGATGAGAAACGAATCCGTGAAGTGGTACATATGTTGGCAGAAAGCGGCGTGAAGGATATATTGTTGTCCGTGGATGCTTTTCATCAGGAGACCATACCTTTAGATCCGGTGAAGTGTTTCGCAGAGAGCGTAAAAGCAGAAGGAATAGCTTTACGTTTAAGCCCCGCCTGGTTGGTAAGCAAGGAGGATGACAATCCCTATAATATTCGTACCAGAGAAGTGCTTGCGGAATTTGCATATCTGGACATACCATGGGGAAGCGGCAATGTGATATTCCCCAGCGGTAATGCACTGAAGTATTTGGGAGAATATTTCAAAGAGGGAGAAATTCCAGTGAATCCTTACGAAGACGACCCCAAGGATGTACGTGCTATTGGTTTTGAACCCAATGGGAATGTGCTTGGTGGAAATGTGTATCGTCAGAGTATTGAGGAGATCATGGAGGCATATACCGGAGAATGATGAAACAATAAGTTGTTAATAGTGGGCCTGAGAATTTAATGTTCTCAGGCCTGTTAAGTTACTTGTTGTGGGAAGATTGGTGTACAATGAAACAAAAGATAGGAGTGATAGGGGTATGAAAATAGCAGTTTTATCAGATATTCATGGAAATTATAAGGCTTTTCAAAGTTGTGTAGAGTATGCTTTTTCAAAGGATATACATACTTTTTTCTTTTTGGGAGATTATGTGGCGGAATTCCCCTATCCCCAGAAAACCATGGAAATGCTCTATGATATGGAAAAGAAGCATGACTGCTATTTTATCCGGGGGAATAAGGAAGATTATTGGCTGAATCGTAGATTTGACTCGGATTGTATTTGGAAGGATGGCAATCGTACAGTGGGTGCCATGAAATATACCTATGAAAATCAAACAGACAGGGATTTCGAGTTTTATAAGAATTTACCTATCTGTCAGGAAGTGGTTTTTGAAGGAGCTTCACCAATTATGCTCTGTCATGGTTCTACAGAGCGCAATAACCAAAGGATGCTTCCGGATGATGCAGAGACTAAAAGGATTATAGAAGACTGTAATTGTAGGTATATTCTTTGTGGGCATACTCATAGGCAGATGGCTATAGAGCATGCGGGTAAACTGGTATGGAATCCGGGGGCAGTAGGTGTGGCAAAGGAAAGTGGTGGTAAGACCCAGTTTATGATTTTACACCAAAAGGGTACTGAGTGGGAGCCGGAGTTTATCAGTCTGGATTATGAGAAGGAACAGATTTTGAGAGAAATGCAGGAATCCGGGCTGGAACAAATGGCACCATACTGGACACAGATAACAAGACATTTGTTACAGACGGGAGAGGTCCCACATGTAGAGGCTTTGTCACATGCTATGGGTATGGATATGGCTGAAAATGGTAGTAGTAATTGGCATAATGTGCCGGATAAGTACTGGATAAAAACTATTGTAGAGCGAGTTGCAGGGACGGAGATTACACTGGGACAAAGTGGTGCCCATGTGTACGAACTGGATGAACAAAGGGTGCTTAAGGTGGCTTTGCGGGAAGAGATACAACAGGAACATATTTGGATGTCCTATGAAAAGGAAGCTTTATTTTATGAGAGTTGCAATGCAGAGTTCCTTCCTAAGGTTTATGTAAATATTCACACAGAGAAAGAAATATTCCTGATTTTAGAGAAGTGTTATCCGCTGGAAAGAGAATGCCTTGATGATGAACTGTTACGTAAAATAATGGGCATATTGGAGCAAATTCATAGTATGGAAGTTCCCACATTTATCAAGGCGGAAGAAAGACGGGCGATAATTTTTACTGAAAAGGAAATAGAGGAAAGTTTGGAAGGCTGGAAAAGTGTTCTAAACGAGCATCCGAGAGTTTTTGTGGAAGAACCCCTGAAAGAGATAGGCCTTTATATTAACGATTGGAATCAAAAGTTTTTTAATAAGCAGAGCAGTTTTAACCATGGTGATTTCCACTTCGAAAACATTATGCAGGATAAGGAAGGTAATATAAAGGTAGTGGATTGGCAGAACTGTGGAGCCGGGCATGTAAGCGGAGATATTTCTTTTTTTCTTAGTCGATTATCTGCAGATGGATATGGAATAGAGGCGAAAGAAGTGATAGACTTGTATTGCCAAGACAAAGAAAAAAGAGGATGCAGAGTACAGCATGGAGAAATAGAAGTACAAATGTACCTTTCAAATCTTAACACCTCTTTTCGATATTGGCATGAATATTTGCATAATAGCACAAAAGAGCGAGTACAAGATATATACGAGAAGATGGTTAGAGATGCAAGAAATTTAGCGAATGCCTAAAATTCTACGAAAACCTATTGAAAGACTATGAATAATACGATATAATGAAAGTGGTAAAGTTTATGTTTGTAAACGGACAAGGAGGTGCGTTTCATGAGTATCAGCATTCAAGCAAAGAATGACTATTCTTATTTGTTTTCCGGCCTAAATACATCAAAGACCGGTTCTGTAGGGAATTTAAACTTTTTATCAGACTATGCAGCCATCAAAAATGGAAGCTATGGAAAACTGATGAAGGCTTATTATGCGGAAACGGGTTCCAGTGATGCGGTAAAGAAGCTGGTAAAATCAAGCAATTCTGTGAGCAAGGATGACACAGAAACGCTGACAAAGGTAAAAGCTGCAACAGACGATTTGAAGGAATCAGCAGACAAATTGTTAACAAAGGGTTCTAAGTCTGTTTGGGCTGGGGATGACATGGAAAAGGTTTATTCCGCAGTAAATGAACTGGTAAAGGATTATAATTCTGTACTGGATACTATGGATAAGACCAATAGTACATCCATACTCAGCCGTGCGAAGAGTATGGTAAACAATACGGCAGTGAATGAAAAGCTGCTTGCCAAGGTGGGAATAACCATTAATGAGGATAATTCTGTATCCATTGACAAGAAAGCATTTTTAGAAGCAGATAAAACATCTGTGAAGAACTTATTTAGCGGCAATGGTTCTTTTGCATATAGATTATCAGCTTCTGCATCAATGATGAATTATGCAGCGGAGAAGGAAGCAGACAAGGCGGCTACCTATACCGGCACAGGTGCGTATGGCAATACATTCAGCTCCGGTAGTGTATTTGATTCGTTGTTTTAATTGTTGCGAAAATTTATAAAATAGTATTGACTTTCTTTTCTAAAGAAGGTACAATACTATTTGTTCGCAGGAGTGGTGGAATGGCAGACGCGCTGGCTTCAGGTGCCAGTGGTAGCAATACCGTGTGGGTTCAAGTCCCATCTCCTGCATGTAAAGCCTTGATTTATCAAGGCTTTTTCTTTTATATGTAAGTATTGGGGAGAGGAATATGCGAGAAGAATTACGAAAGAAGTGTGATGAGTATTTGAAGAAACGGGAGATGGTGGCAGAGGTGTTTGCATGGTATAATACACGTTTGCATCCGGTTTGTGCAGGGATTGTACTGGATAAAGCGGATATTACCAAGGAAGAAGTGATTCGTTGTAAAAAGATGATTGAGAAAAAAACGAATATCTTTTCTGAGATTAGAGGAAACGCATTTCCGCCAATTGCCTGTCATCTGGCCTGTGCAGAATATCCGGAAGAATTACTGGAGCAAATACTCAAGATTTACAAAATGTTTCGAAAAGCGGATGTACCAAGCGGTTATTTGCCATTGGTTGCGGTGATTATTGCTACTTTTGGTGATGAATGTGATTATGACAGATTAATTGAAAAAACAAGAGATATTTATTATAGAATGAAAGAGGCGCATCCAATCCTGACATCCGGTGAGGATAGTCCATTTGCAGCTATGCTGGCATTGGATATTAAGGAACCGCAAGGTATCATTCAGGAAGTGGAAAAATGTTATGAATTCTTAAAGGGCAGCTTTTTCGCCAAGAATGCTGTGCAATCTCTTAGTCATGTATTGGCCATGGGAGAAGGAGAGGCTTTGGATAAGTGCCGCCGATTTATGGATATATATATGACCTTTAAGATGAAAGGGTACAAATTTGATTCAGATTATTATTTATCTGTATTGGGAGCAGTCAGTCTGCTACCATTTGATGTGAATGATTTAGTGGAGGATGTGATTGCTGTGACGCAATTTTTGGACAAGCAGCCTGGATTTGGTATGTTAGATTCCTCTTTAAAAGAGAGAATGGCTCATGCTACAGTAATTGTGAGCAAAGAGTATTTGTCCAAATGTTTAGGACAGGTTTTGGATGTGCCATTATTCAGTGCCACCATTGCCGGGGTTACTGCGGCTATTGTAATGCAGAGTTCAGCCATGTGTGCTGTATTTTAGGGGAGTGATTCACTTCCCTTTTCTTTACCGCTTCTTTACCAATGATTTGGTATACTTTGTTTGGTGGAGGTTGTTTTCATGAAAAAAATAAAAAAAATCACCATTAAATCAGTATTCACCATTATGATGCTTACTATTTCATTTCTGGTAAGCCTGATGATAGTAGAAACTACCGAGATGTATACTGTAGTACCGGCATTTTTTACATTAGCGGTATTTCTGATAGCGCTGGTAACAAGGGATTATATTTATGGTATTGTGTCATCACTAATTAGTGTTCTGGCACTTAATTTTGCGTTTACTTTTCCATATTTTAAGTTCAATTTCAGTATTCCGGAGAATTTGGTTTCCGGAGTAATCATGCTGATTATTACAGTTTTGTCCAGTACTTTGACCATTAAGATTAAACAACAGGAAAGATTGCGTGCAGAAACGGAAAAGGAAAAAATGAGAGCAAATCTGTTACGCGCAGTATCGCATGATTTGCGAACTCCACTAACTACCATATATGGTTCAAGTTCGGCGATTGCAGAAAATAAAGATTTGAGTAAGGAACAGATATGGAAATTAGCAGAAGGTATCAAAGAGGATTCACAATGGCTTATGGGTATGGTGGAGAATCTGTTATCTGTTACCCGTATTGATAATGGTAATGTAAAGCTGATTAAGAATTTAGTGGTTTTAGAGGAGTTGATTGATTCTGTATTGCTTCGTTTTCGAAAAAGGTATCCTAAACAGAAGGTACTGGTTGAGTTGCCGGAGGAGTTTTTGATGATACCTATGGATGCAGTTTTGATTGAACAGGTTACTGTTAATATTCTGGAAAATGCCGTACAGCATGCACATGGTATGACTGAATTGAAATTGAGAGTCTATGTAAAGGAGAATAATGCAGTATTTGAAATACATGATAATGGTTGCGGTATTCCCAAAGACAGATTACCGGATATTTTTACCGGATACTTAGAAAGCCGGGAGGCTCCGGCAGATCGTCAAAAAAGAAATATGGGTATAGGTTTATCTGTATGTGCTTCCATAATAAAAGCACATGAGGGAGAGATAATGGCTGAAAACAAGAAAGATGGTGGATGTGTATTCCGCTTTATATTGGAATTGGAGAAAGAAGATGAGTAATAAGTTCAAGGTATTGATTATTGAAGATGAATTAAATATCTGCCATTTTGTAAAAACTATATTGGAAAGCAATGGCTATCAGGTATTAGATGCAAATAGCGGAAGCGTCGGTAAAATGCAGTTTTTGTCTCATTGTCCGGATTTGGTAATTTTGGACTTGGGTTTGCCGGATATGGATGGCAATGAGTTAATACCATTTATGCGAGAAGCAGCAGCTACTCCTATTATAGTATTATCTGCCAGAAGTCATGAAAGCGACAAGGTAAATGCACTGGATTTGGGAGCTAATGATTATATGACAAAGCCCTTTGGAACAGAGGAGTTACTGGCACGTGTGAGAGCAGCCTTGCGTAACAGCAGACAAAAAATGGGTGCAGACGGAGTAGTAAGGAGCAGTTATTCGGTAAATGGCTTGATTATTGAATATGACAGAAGGCGTATTACTGTAAGGGGAGAAGAAGTGAAGTTGACACAAACAGAGTACAATATAGTCGAGCTTTTGGCTTCTCATTCAGGAAAGGTGTTGACATATACGGAGATTATTAACAAAATCTGGCGCTATGCAGATCCCGGAAGTGTAAAAAAGCTACAGGTTAATATGGCAAATATTCGCAAAAAATTAGGTGAAAAGCCCGGAGAGAATCAATACATAGCTAACGAATTGGGCGTGGGATATCGTATGGTACAGGAGGATGATTGATTTTGACTGAAAAAATCGATATAATATGGTAGAAGGTGTAACCTTTAGAAAATAATCCTTACATATATTGATGAAAGGATTATTTTTAGTTGAGGAGGATTTTAATGAAAAGAAGATTATTGGCAGTTTTATTAATAGGAATTTGTCTGTTTACAGGTTGTACCAGAGTAGAAGTGATCGGGGAGGATGGAAATCCTAAGAAGACACAACAGGAAGAGGTTGTTCGTAAAGAGAAGGAGACCAAAGAAGTGAAGGTTGTCAATTTAACAGAAAAGAATGAAACAGAGATTTGTATTGATTATGACATTAACAGTTATGAACCTCTGCAGAGCTTTGGGTATGAATTGTTTGACCTTAATAGGGAGGAGGAAAATCCTGTAGTATCTCCGGTTTCGGCATATTTAGCTCTGGCTTTGGCCGGTAAAGGAGCAGAAGGAGAAACGAAAGAAGCTTTTCAGATGGTTTTGCAGGATTTGGAAGGTATTCCTCATGATTTGATGATAGGATTGCCCAGAGATGAGGAAGGAATGTTGATTACGATTAACAATTCTGCATGGATGGATTATCGTCTAAATCCCAAGGAAGATTGGCTGGCATGGGCAGATTCTATTTATGGGGCAGAAGTATTTCATGCCAGCTTGGGAGCGGCAGATACTTATCAGCTCATGAATAAGTGGATTGAAGAAAAGACAAAAGGGATGATAGATAAATTGTATGAAGAACCCTTGAATAAAGATGCCAGACTGGTTTTATTAAATACATTATATTTTAAAGGGAAATGGGCCAGCCCATTTGAGGGTTTGTATACCCACGAGGATATTTTCACTTTGGATGATGGAACCACAAAAACAGTTGAGATGATGAATAAAGGAAATACTCACCTTCTCTATGTAAAAGATGATGTGGCAGAGGGAGTAATCTTACCTTATCAGGATCAAGATATGGTGTTTTTGGCACTGAAACCTGTAGGAGAACAGAATGTAAGAGAGATGTATGAAGAGCTTGCTGTTGAAACGATTAATACCATGTTAGATCAGAAAGAAATTACCTTGTGCAATTTAAAATTACCTAAGTTTGAGGTGGAGTTTCATAAGGAGTTAAATGATAGTCTGAAGCAGATGGGTCTGGAAGTGGCATTTATAGATGGTGTGGCTGATTTTAGCGGCATTGGTATTCCGGATGATGCAGATAATATGTATATTGAAACAGTACAACAGAAGTCTAAAATTATAGTAGATGAAGAGGGAACAGAGGCGGCTGCAGTAACTTCTGTCGAAATGGATAGATGTACAGGTATGTTTAATCCGGAAATACCGGTTAATATTTATTTTGATGAACCATTTCTGTACATGATTGTGGACAGAGAACGTAAAGTGCCTTTGTTTATTGGCATTATGGACAATCCAGGCAAATAAATTCATAAGGATAAAAGTTCTATAAATAGTTTATAGAATTTTTATCCCTTTTTAGTTTGAAAATAAAAGTAATAGCTTGTAAAATATTTTGATTATGATAAAATAAAAAAGAGGGGTTGCTGGTATAGCGAAATCTGTTAATAGTGGGGAGGATGTTGTATGATAAAAATCATATCAGACAGTACTTGTGATTTATCAGAAGAATTAATCGAAAAGTATAACATTACGATTGTACCGTTACATATTGTATTGGGAGAGAATGAGTTTCTGGATGGTGTGAATATTACACCGGATGATATTTATGCATGGTCTGATGCAAATAATGCTACACCCAAAACATCTGCTGTTTCTGTTGAAGAAGCAAAAGATACTATAAAGCAGATTATAGACCGGGGAGACCAGGCAGTAATATTTACTATTGCATCCGGTATGTCTACCACCAATAATGTGTTTCGCCTGGCAGTGGGGGAATTGGAAGTGGAGGAGCAGGTGCGTATTATTGACTCGGCCAATCTTTCCACCGGTGTGGGATTACAGGTGATAGAGGCTGCAATTCTTGCTAAGGAAGGGAAAAACTTAGATGAAATTGTGTCTGCAATTGAGGCGATTACACCCAAGGTCAGAGCGAGTTTTGTGGTAGATACCCTGACTTATTTACACAGAGGAGGTCGTTGCGGTGGACTGGCAGCATTGGCAGGTGGTATGTTAAAGCTTCATCCTAAAATTGTGGTGAAGAATGGTGTCATGGAACTGGATAAAAAATACCGGGGCAAGATGAATAGTGTTATTTTGAATTATGTCAAAGAAATGGAAGAGGATTTATGTAATGCTCGTAAAGAACGTGTATTTATTACTCATTCCGGTTGTTCACAAGAAAGTATTGAAAGTGTCAAAGCGTATTTGGAGAATCTTGATTATTTTGAAGAAATATTGGTTACCCGCGCAGGTGGCGTGATTTCCAGTCATTGTGGTCCCGGGACATTGGGAGTTTTGTTTATAGAGAAATAAAACTAAAAAGCCTCTGAGAAGAGGCTTTTTGTGCGTCTTAAAATATAGGTGCAAAAGTTGAATTGAATATAATTTTGTGATATACTGTACATGATTATGTATTATGGGGTAAGTGTTGCATGAAAAATGAAAAGGGTACAAATTACAAATTGTTTACAGAGGCTGGAGAGCGACTAAAGGGTTGTGAGAAGGTATGGCAAAAATATCCACGTCCTCAGCTAAGGCGAGCAAATTGGCAAACTTTAAACGGTATCTGGGAACTGGATGGGCACAGTATACGTGTACCTTTTCCACCGGAGTCTATATTGGCAGAGTACGAGGGCTTGTGTAAGGAGCATATGACATATACAAAGGTTTTTGAACCTAAATATTTTGATGTGACCAAAAGAACCCTGTTGCATTTTCAGGCAGTGGACCAGGTTGCAGACGTGTATCTAAATGATATTTTTTTGGGACGGCATGAAGGAGGCTATTTACCATTTAGCTTTGATATATCAAAAGAAATAACGGAAAAGGATAATCTGTTAGTTGTAAAGGTCATAGACGAACTGAACAAGGATTACCCTTATGGAAAACAGTGTAAGAACAGGGGTGGCATGTGGTATACCCCTATCAGCGGTATCTGGCAAAGTGTATGGCTGGAGCAGGTTCCAAAGCATTATATCACAGGTTTAAAAATCACTCCCGATTTACAAGGGATCCACTTAGAGATTAAAGAGGATGTGGGACCATGTAAGATTGCTAAGGTAACCATTCATTTACACAATGGAGAAGTTTTGAAAGCTAATGTAACAGGAGGACAGGCTTATATTGACTTAAGTAAGCACAGAACAGAGGATGATGGTGTTTATGAACCCAAAATCTGGAGCCAGTCAGAACCCTATTTATATCGGATGGTTGTAGAAACAAAAGAGGATAGGGTGGAAAGCTATTTTGCGTTACGTACCATAGATATAGAGAAGGTTTTGTGTGATGGACGAGAGACAGAGTGTGTTTGTCTGAATGGTGAGCCGGTATTTATGCATGGGGTGTTGGATCAGGGCTATTTTAGTGATGGAATATATACTCCCGCAGAAGAAGAGGAGTATGAACGTGATGTGTTACGTATGAAGGAGTTAGGTTTCAATATGTTACGCAAGCATATTAAGATTGAGCCCGAATGCTTCTACTATTACTGTGATAAACATGGCATGCTGGTAATGCAGGATATGGTAAACAATGGAGATTATAATTTTGTCATGGATACGGCATTGCCGACAATCGGTATCAAAAAATATTTAAATAGAAGAAAGCGGATAACCCAGATACAAAAGGAATTTTTTGAAAGGCATATGCTGGATACACTGGAACACTTGCATAATCATCCATGTATTATTGCATATACAATTTTCAATGAAGGCTGGGGACAATTTGAAGCAGACAAAATGTATGCAATTGCAAAAAAAGCAGATCCCGGCAGACTTTATGACGCCACATCAGGATGGTTTGCTGAAAGGGATAGTGATTTTGACAGTGTTCATATTTATTTTGGGACGAAGAAACCTGTAAAAAAGGATCGACCTGTCTTGTTGTCAGAATTTGGAGGATATTCCTATTTGGTGGATGACCATGTTTTTTCTGCAAATAATTATGGATATGGTACTTGCCGAAGTGAAGATGAGCTTTGGGAACGGATTTATAGGCGTTACACGGAGCTGGTAGTACCTTATGTGTATGTAGAGACCGGTTTGTGCGGAAGTATCTATACACAGCTTAGTGATGTAGAGGATGAAATAAACGGATTGTATACTTATGACAGAAAAGTGTGCAAGGTAAATAAAGAAAAAATGCAGCATCTGGCAGAAGCTTTATACCGTTGGCAGTTGAAGAGATAAAAGTTCTGCAGGGAGGAATATATGGAATTTGGAAATAGAGTTATTAATATAATCAAGCAGACAGAGAATAAGTTTTTAAATCTATATGAGTTTCAGGCTAAGCGAAGAAATGGTAAAGTGGCACCATATTTTGTGGCTTCCAGAGCATCCGGAATGGAACAGTTAAAAGCGGTTACAGATAGGGTAGAACCGGATGGAGTTATTATTTATGGAGTGTATGGGGAAAAGAAGGATAAACTGGTGTTGATAAAGCAATTCCGTTATCCGGTTAATGATTATGTATATGAGTTTCCGGCAGGTCTGGTAGAGAGTGGAGAAGATATGTTGGAAGCAGCAGTGCGGGAGATGTACGAAGAAACCGGACTGAGTTTTGAACCTGTGAAAAATCATGATGCATATAGCAGACCCTATTTTACCAGTACCGGTATGACAGATGAGTGCTGTGGTACGGTTTATGGGTATTGTACCGGAATGCCCTGTAACCTACATCAGGAGGAATCAGAGGATATTGAAGTGATTTTGGCAGATCGGGAGGAGTGTAAACGAATTCTGAAGGAAGGAAAGGTAGCCATTAAATGTGCGTATATGCTGATGCATTTCATACACTGTAAGGAAGAAGACCCATTAGCCTTTTTGAGAGATATATAAGTATGATTAGAAGCTTTGAAAGGAAATAGAGGATGAAAAAGAGGGGAATTGCCTCTGCTACAGTGGAAGCAGTAACAAAAAAAGATTGGTATAAGCTGGATTTATCTGCTATTGTATATCCTACTCTGCAACGTCGGGATTTTTCTTCGGTGTATAGAT
This sequence comes from Lachnospiraceae bacterium, assembly GCA_017521605.1. Taxonomy (GTDB): domain Bacteria; phylum Bacillota; class Clostridia; order Lachnospirales; family Lachnospiraceae; genus Acetatifactor. The sequence continues at coordinate 16,500 of JAFXCD010000033.1, forward strand.
TGTCCGTTTTACTGAAAGATGATATCGTTCCGGAAGTGTTACAGAGGGCAGTGGATATGACTATGCCCAGATTTCCAACCTATAAAGCAGCCATGCGTAAAGGTGTTTTTTGGCGCTATTTAGAGCCTAATCACAGGCCGGGACCTTTCGTGAAACCGGATGTGAAAAATCCCTGTCAGCCCATGCATTTTAAGGATAATAATCGTTATTTGGTACGATTTTATTATTATTACAATCGTATATCCTTTGAGGCACATCATAGTTTGGGAGATGGTACCGGTGGCATGTGCGTGTTATTAACAGTAACAGCAACATATCTGCGGCTTATGGGTAAGGATATTGAAAATGGTGGTATGGTTTTGGATATTAATGAACAGCCGGATCCCGGTGAGTTGGAAGATGCATATATGAAATATGCCAATGCCAAGGTAAAGCCACCTCGTCCGGGAGAAAAGACCTATCGTGTGCGGGGAACCAAAGAACCCTTCTATACTCTGAATATTATTGATGGTATTATGTCTACTTCGGAAGTGATGAAGGTGGCTAAAAGTTATAATGCTACCATTACGGAATACTTAAATGCTGTGTTGATATATGCATTGGTAAAGCGACAGGAGGAAGGATTTCATATGAGACTCAAACCGGTAAAAATTGCTATGCCGGTGAATCTGAGACGTTTTTTCCCGGCCAATACATTGCGTAATTTTATTACCATGATTTATCCTGGCATTGATCCCCGTCTGGGAGAATATACCTTTGAAGAAATCGTAAATCATGTACACAATTATATGCAATATTATATTAATGAGAAGTTTTTGCGTGGAGACATTACTACAAATGCGGCTACCACCAGAAACACATTTATCCGGGTAGTCCCGTTGTTTATAAAGGATTTTGTGGTAAGGCAATTCTATACTAAGGTGCAGGATAGAAATTCTTCGGCAGGATTAACCAATATGGGCTCTTTGCCGGTACCGGAAAGTATGCGACCTTATATTGAACGTTTTGATATTTGTATGGGGCAGCCATTTTCTACACGTACCAATTGTGCAATTATCAGTTTTGGAGATATACTAACCATTAATTTTGCCAGCAGTATAATTGAAGCTGATGTAGAAAGACACTTTTTTCGGAAACTGGTAAAGGATGGTATTCATGTAAAGATTGAAAGTAATCGCGAAATAGAAGGTTAGAAGGGAGTAGTTATGTCATATTGTGTGAATTGTGGTGTAGAGTTGGATGCCACATTAAAAGATTGCCCATTATGTAATACACCGGTAATTAATCCCAAGGAATTGGTGAAAGCCCAGAAAAGAACCCCTTTTCCTATGGAAAAAGTACCGGTAGAGATGGTAAAACGTAAAGATATGGGACTTTTGGTAACTATAGTACTAGTAGCAATCGCACTTACTTGTACAGGGTTGAACCTATGGTTTTTTAATAAAACAAATTGGTCTGTAACAGTTGTGGGAGCCTGCCTCTTATTATGGGTTGTTTTGTTACCGGAGATTATTTATCATAAGTTGAATGTGTATCTGGCTGTTCTGTTGGATGGACTGGCGGTAATTATATATTTATACCTATTAACCTGGCTTACAGAATCTAATGAATGGTTTTACGGTGTGGCAGTAGAAATAGTCTTTTTCATAACCATTGTACTGGAATTGTATATTTTTTGCTTAAAGGTGCTACCTAAGTCCATTCTTACGTATGCACTATATACAGTGACAATCATTGGCGTTTTATGTGTGGGAGTGGAACTTTTGATAGATAAACTTGTACATGCAGAGATTTCTGTGGATTGGTCAGCGATTATTGCTACGATTTGTATCGTAATCGACGTGGCACTCATATGTGTATTGTCTATGCGAAGATTGCGAAACGCTGTACGAAGAAGATTGCATTTCTAAGGAGGCTTTGAATACTATGACAAAGCGAGAACAGAAATTGATTGAGTTAATTCGCAGAGTTCATGGATTGGTGGATAGTCCTGATATTGAAAAGAAAAGACAGTCACAGGAGCAATGGGGAGCTTTTTTGGGTAACAGTAAGGAGATTACCTATCAGGAATTTGATATTAAAGATATGGTGGCAGAATGGGTGGTTGTAAACAGACCCCATGTGAGAAGAAATGTAATTTTGTATTGTCATGGTGGCGGATATTCTACCGGAAGTACCAAGTACGCCCGTACCATTACCTCTAAACTGGCACTGAGTACTTCCATGGATGTGTTGGCTTTTGACTATCGTTTAGCACCGGAAAATCCTTATCCGGCTGCATTAGAGGATGCCGTGAGGGCATGGGACTATTTGATGCTATGTGGATATGGTTCCAGGGATATAGTGATTGCCGGAGACTCAGCAGGGGGTAATATGGTTTTGGCACTGGTTCACAAATTGAAAGAAGAAAAACGCATGCTGCCTAAGGCATTAGTCCTTTTTTCTCCATGGACGGATATGACCTGTAACGGTGAGTCTTTTATGGGGCGAAGGCAGTATGACCCTGTACTTACGCCGGAGTATCTATATCAGATTAGAGCAGATTATGTGAAAGATGAAGATTACGTAAATCCGTATGTTTCTCCTTTGTATGGAGATTTTAAGGATTTTCCGCCAACACTTATTCAGGTTGGGGAGAATGAGATTTTATATAGTGATGCCAGTCGTCTTTATGAGGAGATGACGAAACAAAGGGTGCTTGTACAATTTGAAGAATATGAAAAGATGTGGCATGTGTTTCAAATGTCTCCCATAAAAAAGGCACAGGAGGCTATTGATAAGTGTGCAGAATTTATTTGCGAAATATGTAGATAATAAAAAGGAATTTAAAAAGTTACGCAGAATATTAGTGTTAGGGAGAATGTTGGCAGAGGCTTAGGCGTAAGCAGAAAGGCTGGTCATAATGACAATAAGAGAAACCTTGGAGCAATGGGAAATTGAGTATTTGAGTCCATATGCATCTCATAGCAAGGATTCAAAGGGCAGATTAAAGGAAGAAGAGCAATGTGATATTCGTACGGTTTTTCAAAGAGACAGAGATCGTATTATTCATTGTAAGGCTTTCCGTAGGTTAAAGGATAAAACTCAGGTGTTTTTGACACCCGAGGGTGACCATTATCGCACCCGTCTGACTCACACTCTGGAGGTATCCCAGAATGCCAGAACTATAGCAAGAGCCCTGCGTATGAATGAAGAACTGGTGGAGGCTATTGCATTAGGACATGATTTGGGGCATACACCTTTTGGACATGCAGGCGAAAGAGCACTAAACAGAGTGTGTCCGTTAGGTTTTGAACATAACGAGCAAAGTGTTAGAACTGTAGACCGTTTGGAAAAGAGCGGAAAAGGTTTGAATCTTACTATTGAAGTAAGGGATGGTATTTTGAATCATCAGACCATTGGTAAGCCCCATACATTAGAGGGGAAGATTGTGCAGCTTTCCGACAAGATTGCCTACATACACCATGATATGGATGATGCTATCCGGGGTGGTATATTGAAGGAAGCGGATGTGCCGAAAGAAATTGGAGATGTGATTGGTTATACCACCAATGAACGTCTGAATCACTTTATTCATGATATTGTCAGCACCAGCTTTGGTAAGAATGAAATCCGCATGTCAGAGCCGGTTGCGGAAGCTATGAAGAATTTGCGACGCTTTATGTTTGAAAGGGTTTATCAGAATCCGGAGGCTAAAAGCGAAGAAGGCAAGGCAGAAGTCTTAATGGAAACCTTGTATTTGTATTATATGAAGCATGTGGACGATTTGCCGGAGGAATTTTTGAATTTACTATCAGAGGGCGAACCTCGGGAAAAAGTAGTTTGTGATTATGTGGGAGCCATGAGTGATCGTTTTGCCATTGCAAAATATGAGGAGATTTATATTCCGAAGTCATGGCACGTATAGAAAAAGGAAGGACGAAATGTATTATCCGGAAGAACTGGTAGAAGAAGTCAGAACAAAAAATGATATTGTGGATGTGGTTTCCGGATATGTACGTTTGCAGAAAAAAGGAGCCAATCATTGGGGCTGTTGTCCTTTTCACAATGAGAAGACACCCTCTTTTTCGGTAAATGGAGCCAAGCAGATGTACCATTGCTTTGGGTGTGGTGCAGGTGGCAACGTGTTTACCTTTGTGATGAATTATGAGAATTATAATTTCCCGGAAGCAATAAAGCATCTGGCAGAACGAGCAGGTGTGAATTTGCCGGAACTGGAATATACAGAGGAAATGAAGGTCAGAGAGAATAAACGGTCCCGTATGCTGGAGGTAAATAAAGAAGCTGCCAAGTATTTCTATTACCAGCTTAGAACACCTGCCGGTGAGGTGGGGTATCAGTACCTGAGGAAGAGAGAACTTAGTGAAGAAACCATTAAGAAATTTGGGCTTGGATACTCCGGAAAAAGTGGTGCCGGTTTAGTACAGTATTTAAAACAAAAAGGATTTGAGGATACTTTGATAAAAGAAGCAGGACTGGCCAATTATTCGGAACGAAGCGGTTTAGTGAGTCAATTCTGGAATCGTGTTATGTATCCCATATTTGATACGCATGGAAAAGTAATTGGTTTCGGTGGTCGTGTAATGGGAGATGGAGAACCCAAATATCTGAATTCACCGGAAACACTTGTATTTGATAAACGAAGGAATTTATATGGACTGAATTTTGCCAGAACTTCAAAGAGTGGTAATATTATATTGTGTGAGGGATACATGGATGTAATTGCCATGCATCAGGCAGGATTTAATCAGGCAGTAGCCTCTCTGGGAACAGCATTTACATCAGAGCAGGCCAATTTGCTTAGGCGATACACGGATAATGTATTGTTGGCATATGACAGTGACGGTGCAGGAACAAAGGCGGCGTTACGAGCTATCGGAATTTTGAGGGATGCGGGACTTACCGGTAAGGTGATTAATATGTATCCCCATAAGGATCCGGATGAATTTATGAAATCAGAAGGAAAAGAGGCTTTTCAAGAAAGAATCAACCAGGCGGAAAACAGCTTTTTCTTTGAAATAAGAGTATTGGCCAAGGAGTATGATTTAAAAGATCCGGAAGCAAAAACCAACTTCCATAGGGAAATTGCAAAGAAGCTTTGTGGTTTCTCAGAAGAATTAGAGCGGGAGAATTATCTGGAGGCTATTGCTGAAAGGTACCATATCGGATTTGATAATTTGCGGAAGCTGGTCAATACCTATGCCCAGCAAACAGGACTGGCAAAACCTGTGGAAAGACCGAAATCCGGCGTACAGCTGAAAAATGCTCCGGAAGAGAAGGGAAAAAAAGCACAGCGACTATTGATTACTTGGATTACGGATGAGCCACAAGTTTACACCAAAATAAAGTCTTATATTACCCAGGAAGATTTTACGGATGAATTGTATCGTAAGGTAGTGGATAGACTGTTTGCTGATTTGGAGCAGGGAACCTACAATCCGGCAGCAATTATCAGTATGTTTACCGACGAAGAAGAACAAAGAGTAGCATCATCACTGTTCAATACAAATTTGCCTGAATTGACTACCAGGCAGGAAAAAGAAAAAGCTTTTCACGATATTGTGTATGCTGTTAAGAAAAACAGTTATGAATATTTTACTACGCAGCTGGGTGCGGATGTAACAGCCTTGAATAAAGTGATTGCCGGTAAAAAAGCATTGGAAGAACTGGCAAAAACGCATATTTCTTTGGATTAGAGTGAATACTGACAAAAGAAATATACACAAGGTAATACAATAGGAAGGATGGAACCATAAAATGGACGAAAACACACAGGTAAAATTTGAGGAGAAAATGAAAGAACTCCTTAATATGGCAAAGAAGAAAAAAAATGTATTGGAGTATCAGGAGGTAACAGAATTATTTACTGATATGCCGTTGGAGGAAGAGCAGTTCGAAAGAATTCTGGAATATTTGGAAAAGAATAATGTAGATGTACTCCGCATAACAGATTCTGATGAAATTGATGATGATAATATTATTCTTTCCGAAGAGGATGAGGTGGATATGGAAAATATCGACCTTTCCGTTCCTGATGGTATTAGTATCGAAGATCCGGTACGTATGTATTTAAAGGAAATTGGTAAGGTTCCGCTGTTAAGTGCAGAAGAGGAAATTGAGCTGGCTAAAAGAATGGAAGTTGGTGATCAGGATGCCAAGAAACGTCTGGCAGAAGCTAATTTGCGTCTGGTAGTCAGTATTGCAAAAAGATATGTGGGACGTGGTATGCTGTTTCTTGATTTGATTCAGGAAGGAAATTTGGGTTTGATTAAGGCAGTTGAGAAGTTCGACTATCGTAAGGGTTATAAGTTTTCCACCTATGCAACATGGTGGATTCGTCAGGCGATTACCAGAGCCATTGCGGACCAGGCAAGAACTATTCGTATTCCCGTGCATATGGTTGAAACAATCAATAAGTTGATTCGTGTTAGTCGTCAGCTGCTTCAGGAACTGGGAAGAGAACCGTCTCCCGAAGAAATAGCAGAGGAAATGGGGATGCCTGTAGACAGAGTACGTGAAATCCTGAAAATCAGCCAGGAGCCGGTATCACTGGAAACCCCCATTGGTGAAGAGGAAGATAGTCATTTGGGAGATTTTATTCAGGATGATAATGTGCCGGTACCCGCAGACGCTGCAGCATATACTTTGCTGAAGGAGCAGCTGGTTGAGGTACTTAGCACTCTGACTGACAGAGAGCAGAAGGTGCTTCGTTTGCGTTTCGGTCTGGATGATGGACGAGGACGTACCTTGGAGGAAGTTGGTAAAGAGTTTAATGTAACTCGTGAACGAATTCGTCAGATTGAAGCAAAGGCACTCAGAAAACTGCGTCATCCCAGCCGTAGTAAAAAATTAAAGGACTTCCTGGATTGATGAAAACGATAGAATTGTCGGCGCGCATGCAGGCGCTTGTTAATATGGTATCGGAAGGCAGTGTGGTATGTGATGTGGGCTGTGATCATGGCTGGGTGTCCATCTATCTGATACAGAAAGGGATTGCCCAAAGGGTGTATGCCATGGATGTTCGTACAGGTCCTCTGGAGAGGGCCAAAGAGCATATTGCCAGGTATCAGTTGGAAGAATTCATAGAAACCAGGCTGTCGGATGGACTTACAAACTTGCAGGCAGGAGAAGCGGACTGTATGATATGTGCAGGCATGGGCGGTCCTCTGATGATGAAGATTTTGACTGAGAGTAAAGAAAAGGCCAGAGGGATGAAGGAACTGATTCTGCAACCACAGTCCGAACTGGTACTGTTTCGCAGATTTTTGCGCAAAGAGGGTTACAAAATAGTGGCAGAGGATATGGTACTGGAGGATGGGAAGTTTTATCCTATGATGAAGGTAAAACCAATAGAAAGACTTGAGCGTCTGAAGGAAGATACAGATGAACAGAAGCTATGGGATACCTATGGTGAGTATCTGTTAAAGGAAAAGCATCCTGTATTAAAGCAATATCTGTTAAAAGCCAAGGAACAGGCACAGAGCCTGTTGCAGCACCTAAATGAAAAAGGTACTGCTTCTGAAAGAAAAGTACAGTTGCAGGAAGAATTGGAACTGCTTGAAAAAGCAATGGGGTATATGTAAGGGAGGTATATTTGTATGGTTACTGTTACAATTGAGGGGAACAAAAAGCAATATCCTATGGGAACAACTTATGAAGTAATAGCAGCTGAATACCAGGATAAGTACGAAGGGCTGATTGGTCTGGTAGCTGTGGATGGTAAGATTAAGGAGTTGTTTAAGCAACTGAAAAAGGATTGTGAAATCAGCTTTTTTACTTTAAAGGATGATGTGGGACATAAAACCTATGTAAGAACTGCTACCATGCTGTTTTTAAAAGCTGTATCCGATGTATTTGGCGATAATGTAGCACAGGCTGCAAGAGTGGAATTTGCTGTAAAGAATGGTACTTACATAGCAGCAGCGAACAAATTGGTTGCTACAGAGGAAAATGCAGAAAGAATTAAGAATAGAATGAAGGAATTACAGGAAAAGGCTGTTCCTTTTATGAAGGATTCCTATAATATGGATGATGCCATGACACTATTTAAGGAAAAGGGGATGAAGGATAAAGAAAGGCTTTTTCGCTACAGGCGTAGTTCCATGGTGAATCTCTATGAGATAGATGGTTACTATGATTACTATTATGGATATATGTTGCCCAATGCCGGATATGTAAAGTGGTTTGAGGTAATTGCTTATGATGAGGGTTTTATGCTTTTGCTGCCGGATAAGAAGGAGCCCACCGTAGTAAAAGAATTTATGGAGCAGAAGAAGCTGTTCCGAACCTTGAAGGAATCGGAAAAATGGGCTAAGGAGATTGGTCTGGAAACCGTCGGCGAGCTGAATGACAGAATTTGTAATGGTTCTTTAAGTGACCTGATTTTGGTGCAGGAAGCACAGCAGGAGCGTCGTATTGGCGAGATTGCCAAGGATATTGTAAATCGCGGTAATGTAAAGTTTGTAATGATTGCAGGTCCATCTTCTTCCGGTAAGACCAGTTTCTCTCACAGACTTTCCATCCAGCTTCGTACCATGGGAAAGATGCCGCATCCCATAGCTTTGGATGATTATTTTGTGGATCGGGAATTAACACCGCTGGATGAGAATGGAAATTATAATTTTGAATGTCTGGGAGCTATTGATGTTGAGTTGTTTAATCGGGATATGAATAAGCTTTTGGCAGGAGAGCGTGTAGAATTACCAACCTTTAATTTCAAGATTGGTAAGAGAGAGTACCATGGTAATTATAAACAGCTGGGACCGGATGATATTCTGGTTATTGAAGGTATCCATGGCTTAAACCAAAAGATGTCCTACAGTTTGCCGGATGAAAGTAAATATAAGATTTACATCAGTGCATTGACCAGCATGAATGTAGATGGTCATAATCGTATTCCTACCACAGACGGACGTTTGCTTCGTCGTATGGTACGTGATGCACGTACCCGTGGTGCGGATGCCAAGAGAACTATTGGAATGTGGCCTTCTGTACGTAGAGGAGAAGAGGAGAATATTTTCCCCTTCCAGGAAGAAGCAGACGCGATGTTTAACTCAGCATTGATTTATGAATTGGCTGCATTAAAGCCTTTTGCAGAGCCATTGCTCTTCAGTATTACCAAGGACCAGCCGGAATACTATGAGGCAAAGAGATTGCTGAAGTTCCTGGATTATTTCCTGAGTATCAGTAGTGAAAGCCTGCCGAATAACTCTATTTGTAGGGAATTTGTAGGCGGAAGTTGTTTTAAAGTATAATGTAAAAATAAAAGGGGATGGCCCCCTTATATACCCTATTTGGACGCGCTCTCGCTTGGACTCAAACGTAGCGGTTCTAGGTTCGAAAAGACCTCACCAAGAACCGACGTTTTCCTACAGTCCTGCATTAGGGTATATAAGGGAGCCATCCCCTTTTAGTTGTTATTTACTTTCCCAACTGCCAAAATGCGATAGCACTGGCAGCAGCTACGTTTAAGGAATCCACACCATGAGACATGGGGATGCAGACTGTATAATCGGAGTCTGCAATGGTGGAAGCTGCAAGTCCGTCACCTTCGGTGCCTAAGATAATGGCAAGCTTTTCTTCCGCCATAAGTGCCGGATTATCAATGGAGATAGAATCATCGGTTAAAGCCATGGAAACGGTTTTAAAGCCCAGCTCTTTTAACTGTGAAATAGAAGTTTCCGGACAAGCAGAAAAGTCTTCACCCAAAAAGGTCCAAGGTATCTGGAAGATAGTACCCATGCTGACACGTATAGAACGACGATATAGGGGATTGCTACAGCCGGGAGTTAAAAGCACCGCATCCATATTTAGTGCTGCGGCAGAACGGAAAATAGCACCTATATTGGTAGGATTCATCACATTTTCCAGTATGGCAATACGCCGTGCATGTTTACAGACCTCAGCAATGGTTGGAAGCTTGGGGCGATACATGGCGCATAATACACCGCGGGTTAGTTGGAAGCCGGTAAGCTGGGTAAGGATGGAGAATTCTGCAGTATAAATAGGGATACTGTTACAATGATCTATTAAGTAGGCTGCTTCTCTGGTAATATGTTTTTTTTCCATTAACATGGATATAGGAACGCAGCCGGCAGCCAGAGCACGTTCTACCACCTTAGGGCTTTCTGCAATAAAAATCCCCTTTTCCGGTTCATGACGGTTTAATAATTGATTCTCGTTAAGTCTGGCATATACATCCAGTTCAGGAGCATTAAAATCAGTGATTTCTATAATATTAGCCATGGGTTGTCTATTACCTCTCTTGTACAAATAGGAACAACACCGATTCCTGAAAATAGTATAACATGATTGGGGACAGAAAGAAAGGGTATGTACTCTTGATAAACAGGGCTTTTTGTGTTAAAATAAAAAAGTGTAAGTAGAATAAATGATCGCGGCTGTAGAAATACAGGTGAGGAAAGTCCGGGCTTCATAGGGCAGGATGCCGGATAACGTCCGGTGGAGGCGACTCCAAGGCTAGTGCAACAGAAATATACCGCCTTGAGATGACTAATAGAAAGTCGCATGTTGAGTTTGCTTGCAAACTCGGAGCGACTGCTTGCAGTCGTAAGGTAAGGGTGGAAAGGCAGCTTAAGAGACTACCGTCCTGGTGGTAACAACAGGAGCCATGTAAACCCCATCCGAAGCAAGACCAAATAGAAAGCTATAGATTGGCCCGATTTGCTTTCAGGTAGGTCGCTTGAGGTGTCTGGCAACAGGCACTCTAGATAGATGATCATTCACGACATAACCCGGCTTATCGTTTTGCTTACACTCAGAAGAGGTTAGAGGACGAGTACAGTGCTCGTCCTTTATTATGTAATAGGAAGTGTGCGAGTATTGTGTGTACAAACGGATATCACAGGATTTTCGTTTTGTTATTTAAAGGATTAGGTAGAGAAATGAAAAAAGGTTTCTTATCTTTTGTTTTTCTTTTAAGTTTGTGCCTGGTGGCCTGTAGTACTAAGATACCGCCTATAGAAGAACGATTATCCCTTACGGAATCAAGTGTGCAAAGAACTGAAAGCAGTATGGCTCAAGAATCTGTAGAGGTGACAGAAAATTGGGAGGCACAAACAAAGAATATCTTGCAGGTGCAGACTGATACGAAAATGGGAAGTGGTGTATTGTGGGACAGGCAGGGAGAAGAATGGATTGTGGTAACGGCTGCTCATGTGGTGGAAGGTTTACAGGAAGCTGAGGTATATTTGGTACAGGAGGATAAAATATTACCGGCCAGAGTAAGGGATGTAAGAGGCTTGGATTTGGCCTTTTTGGTGGTTTCTGTAGCGTCGCTGAATGAACAGGTAGAAAGAGCATACAGTCCGGTAAGGCATATGAAGGACAATATAGAGGAAGGTACAATCATTTACACCAAGGGTTACAATCCCTATGGTGAATTGTGTGAATTTTCAGGCAAAGTGCTTGATGATTGGATGTATGTGGAGGATTTTGACAATTATATGATTATCTGTGATTGTCAGGCCACACCCGGAATGTCCGGTGGTGCAGTAGTTACAGAGAATGGAGGGTTAGCCGGGTTGATTTGTGGAGAAAATGATAAGGGAATACTGGCCGTGTTGCCTGTAGGTATCATTCAAAACGAATATGAATTATTTCAGAAGAATTGATGGAAATTTAAGATTTGTACCATTGACAAGTAGATTAAATTAGTAGAAAATGTTGGTTAGTAAGGGAAAGAAAAGCTAACCCTGAATAGGTGGGAGAGCTTTTAGAATGGAGGACATAATGACAAAAATAGATATTTTTTCAGGTTTTTTGGGTGCCGGTAAAACAACCCTGATTAAGAAACTGTTGAAGGAAGCCTTACAGGATACTAAGGTGGTATTGATTGAGAATGAATTTGGTGAAATCGGTATTGATGGAGGATTTTTAAAGGAAGCCGGCATCGAAATCAAGGAAATGAATTCCGGTTGTATCTGCTGCTCTTTGGTGGGTGATTTTGGCGAGTCTTTGAAGGAGGTATTAACTACCTATACTCCCGAAAGAGTTTTAATCGAGCCCTCCGGTGTAGGTAAGCTTTCTGATGTGGTAAAGGCTGTGGAAGATGTAGCTGAAGATTTGAAGGTACAGATTAACAGTGCTGTGGCAGTAGTGGATGCTACTAAGTGTAAGATGTATATTAAGAATTTCGGTGAGTTCTTTGTAAATCAGATCGAGCATGCAGGTACTATCATTTTAAGCAGAACCGGCAAGATTTCTGAGGAAAAGCTGAAAACTTGCGTAGAAATGATTCGTGAGTATAACAAGGAAGCAACTATTATTACTACTCCTTGGGAGCAGTTAGAAGGTAAGGATATTCTGGAAACCATCGAGGGTGAGGACAATTTGGCGGAAATGATGCAGGAGCTTCTGGAGCATGCAAAGGAGCATCATCATGAGCATGACGAGCATTGCACTTGTGGTTGTCATGGACATAACCATAAGGAACATGAGCACCATTGCCATCACGACCATGAGGAACATGAGCATCATTGTCATCATGACCACGAGGAACATGAGCATCACTGCCATCATGATCATGAGGAGCATGAGCATCATTGTCATCATGACCATGAGGAACAGGAGCATCATCATCACCATGAACATGATGAGCATTGTACCTGTGGTTGTCACGACCATCACCATGATCACCATGGACATCACCATGCAGATGAGGTGTTTACCAGTTGGGGTGTAGAGACCGCAAAGGTATACAGTCAGACTCAGATTGAAGAGATTCTGAATGCTTTGGACAGCGGTGAATATGGTATGATTTTACGTTCTAAGGGTATGGTAGCCGGTGAGGATGGCAACTGGGTATACTTTGATTATGTACCAGAAGAGCACGATATTCGTAACGGCAAGCCGGAAGTAACCGGTAAGCTTTGCGTTATTGGTGCAGAGTTAAAAGAAGAAAAGATTGCAGAATTATTTGGAGTATAAAATTCGTTTGATAAAGACGGATTACATGGAGGATTAGCATGAAACCAGTCTATATGATTAATGGTTTTTTGGAAAGTGGAAAAACGGAATTTATCACTTATACATTGGCACAGCCTTATTTCCGTATTAAGGGCAAGACATTGATTATTGCCTGCGAAGAAGGAGAAGTGGAGTATGAGGATGCCCTTTTAAAAAAGTGTAATGCAGTGCTGGAAATCATTGAAGAGGAAGAGGAGTTCACTACCACAAATCTGGTGGAACTGGAGAAGAAGCATAAGCCTGAGCGTATTATCATTGAATATAATGGCATGTGGAATTTTAAGAATGCCCGTTTGCCCTGGCACTGGAAGGTGGAACAGCAGATAACTACCATTGATGGTTCCACATTCCCTATGTATTACAACAATATGCGTTCCCTGTTGGCTGAGATGGTGAGAAAAAGCGAAATGATTATTTTCAATCGCTGTGACGGTATTGAGGAATTGAACGTATACAAGAGAAATATTAAGGCAGTAAACCAAAATGCAGACATTATTTTTGAGGACTCTAATGGAGAAATCGATACTATTTTTGAAGAGGATTTGCCCTATGATTTAAATGCCTCTATTATCGAGCTGGACAATATGGGATATGGCCTTTGGTATCTGGATTCGCTGGATCATTTGGAACGATATATTGGTAAAACCATCCGCTTCAAGGCTATGGTTTTGATACCGGAAGGCTTTCCTAAGAATTATTTTGTACCCGGACGCATGGCTATGACTTGCTGTGCGGATGATATGGCATTCTTAGGATTTGCCTGTGAATATGCTGATGCAAGCACCTTAAAGCAGAAGGAATGGGTGGAAGTAACTGCCTCAATTACAAAGGAATATTGGGAAGATTACAAGGGAGAAGGCCCCATCTTGCATGCTACCAGTGTAGTAAAGACCAAAGCTCCCAAGGATGAGATTATCAGCTTCACGTAGATTTTTTATAACGAATTCTCATGCAGAGCTTGTTCTTTCTGCTGGTATATATCAGTAACCCAAGAACTAAGTTTTGCATATAATAACCATAAGATTGGAGAGAGAAGATGGAAGTTATTTTAGCAGTAATCATACCATTTTTAGGCACGAGTCTGGGAGCAGCTTGTGTCTTTTTTCTCAAAGGAGAGATAGGTGAAAAATTGCAGAAGGTTTTGTCGGGCTTTGCAGCAGGTGTAATGGTGGCAGCCTCTGTCTGGTCCCTTCTGATTCCCGCCATGAATATGTGTGAGAATATGGGGAAACTGTCCTTTGTACCGGCTTTAATCGGCTTTTTACTGGGCATGGGCTTTTTGCTCTTGATGGATAGCGTGGTACCCCATTTGCATGTGGGAAGTGATGAGCCGGAAGGTAAGAAAGGCAGTAAGTTGAAGAGAACAACCATGCTTATGTTTGCAGTAACCATTCATAACTTCCCGGAAGGTGCGGCTTGTGGAGCCATATTGGCAGGTGTATTAACCGGAGAAGCAGATGTGACCATGGCGGGCGCTATTGCTTTGTCACTGGGAATTGCCATTCAGAATATTCCTGAGGGAGCTATTATCTCACTGCCGCTTCGTAGTGAAGGATATAGTCGTTTTAAGGCCTTCGGACATGGGGCCTTGTCCGGTATTGTGGAGCCTATTGGGGCTATACTGGCTATTATGCTGGCGTCTTTGGTGACCCCTGTTTTGCCCTATATGCTTGCATTTGCGGCAGGAGCTATGATTTATGTGGTAGTGGAGGAATTGATACCGGAAACCAGCCGGGGCGACCATTCTAATTTGGGTACTATTGCTTTTGCTATTGGTTTTGCATTGATGATGGTGCTGGATGTAGCGTTAGGTTAGGAAGGTAAAGATATGGCACTGGATTCTACCAAGGAAGAACAACAACATAGAAACAGAATCAAGGATTTGGCAGACAAATCCTTCCGACAGAATGTATATACCTTTACCGGATTCTTAGGACTGAGTGAACAGGACCTGTTCTGGAAGATGGTGGAAAAGGGCGAGCTTTCCTATGCCGCATACACTCTTTTTGGCGGCTATGAGGAAGCGGAGCGTGCCATGGTACGCTTTGGTTCAGAAGAAGAGCTGGGCTATGAGGAGGATTTCCCCATAGTCTGCGTACATATTAAGCCATTAATGGTGAAATTTGCAGATGCCTTGAGCCATAGGGACTTCCTGGGAGCACTGATGAATCTGGGTATAGAGCGCAGTACCCTGGGAGATATCCGTGTGGTGGAGAAGGAAGCCTATTTGTACTGTGTGGACAGTATAGCAGAGTATATCTGCACCAGTTTGGACAAGGTAAAGCATACCAATGTGAAGTGTACTCTTGTTACAGATGTGCAGGAGATCCCCAAGGAAGAGCCGGAGGAGATGATGGTATTGTTACCTTCTTTACGATTGGATGCCTGCTTGGCTAAGGTGTACAAGGAGTCCCGTAATACTGTGCTGGAGCTGTTTCGTGCGGGCAAGGTGTATGTGAACGGCAAGCTCTGCGAGAATAATTCCAAGCAGTTAAAGGAAGGGGAAGTAGTGAATCTGCGAGGCTATGGAAAGTTTATTTTTGAGGGACTGCAACAGGAAACGAAGAAGGGGAAGTTGAATTGTAAGATACGGATTTTCAAGTAAGAGGGTGATTTGAGATGTATTCCTATACAATTGTTCAATGGTTATTTTTCTTTTATTTTTATTGCTTTTTTGGCTGGTGTTTTGAATCCACCTATGTTTCCCTAAAAGAAAAGAGATTGGTTAACAGGGGCTTTATGAGAGGCCCCTTTTTGCCATTATATGGTTCCGGGGGCATTATGATGCTGGTGGTTTCTGCACCCTTTCAGGGGAACACTCTGTTGGTGTATCTGGCAGGATGCGTAGGCACTACAGCACTTGAGTATGTAACAGGTGTAGCCATGGAAGCCCTGTTTAAGGTAAGGTATTGGGACTATTCTAAGCAGAAGTTTAACTTTCAGGGACATATTTGTCTGAAATCCACGTTAGCTTGGGGTTTTTTAACTATTTTCATGACCGAGTGGTTACACAAAACCATTGAAGGATTTGCCCTACAGATACCGATGCAGTGGATGAATGTAATTGTAGTAGCAGTATCCTTTGTAGTGGTGGTGGATTTCACCCTATCCTTCAATGCAGCTATGGAACTTCGCGATATCCTTATCAAAATGGAACAGGCCAGAGAGGAACTGCAACGTATTCAGAAACGACTGGACGTTATTATTGCGGTGGCAGATGAAGATATCCGTAATAAACATAAAGAAATCTCCGAAGCTATGGAGAAGCAAAGGGCAGATTTCATGGCCAATCTGGAAGCCTATACAAAACAGATTGTAGATGGATTCCAGGAGCAGGCTGAGGATTTACGTCTGGAAATAAAAGAACTGATTACCGGTATAGAGTCAGGATTGGATAAGCTGAAAGAATTATTGACCCAGAGTCCTGCAGAGCATTTGGAAGTGTTACGGGCTGAAATGAACGAACTACGATATAAATATCGTTTCAATCTGGAAAAGAGGGAGTATTTCAGTAAGCTGAAGGGTTTCTATAAGCGAAACCTGATACAGGCTCACCCCAGTATGACTTCTGTGAAGTTTAAGGAAGCGTTGACAGAGCTGGTTGAGAAGGCGAAGAAGGAAAGGTAATATGGATGAACAGGAAAAGGACAAAAAAGAGCAGCAAATATTAAAGAAGCTACATAATGGTTGGATTAGATTTGGAACCATAATGATTAATATCCTATGCGTTATTATGATAGCGTTGGGAATTTATGGTGTGGTTACCAATATGTCCAAAGAGTGGCAGGAAACAGCACCTTTTTGGGGAATGATTAGTTGTTTCGGGCTTTTGTTTCTATTTGCTGATTTCTGGGCTGAGAAGTGGTTGACAAAGGTTATAAAAATAGCCGATGAAAGGTACAATAGTGCTAATGGACGTAAAAAAACGAAAATACAGGATTTATATACTGCCTTAGTAATGTTGAACCAACAGTCCGGCATTGTAGTATGGGATACCATATGGGGAATAGTCGTAGTATTTATGTGTATGTGCTTACTGATTGGCTTTGATACCTGTAAGAAGGCGGTTGTGATTGTGGTGCTCCTATTTTCGCTAGCTATGCTCTTTGGCGGTCACTTTGTAGGGAAAAGGCTAAGTAAGAGATGTAAATATGGGAAAAAGCTTTACAAACACAGCAAGCAATATATGGATTGTTCAGATGAGCTTGGTTTTTTGCAGGATGTGGATAGAAGCATACAAAGGGGCGTGATTAGTTACAACGGCTTGTGGATGCTGACAGATGAATATATGGTAGGAAGATTGTCAGATATTACATATGAACCGGTAGCCATACCACGGAAAGAGGTAGAAAAGATTGTTTTCTTCTATGAAAGATTTTATAAAAGAGTAGATGGGATATTACTACTAAGCTTGAAAAATGGTAAGAGTGCGAAGCTTTGTTTGGGAGTAGGAGAAAATGAAAACTGTGAGCCCATTTTGAAGGCATTGAATGAAAACGGAATACCTTGGGAGCAAGGGGATATGAGGTATTAGGGGATGGATAATGTTGATATTATTGTGAATGATTATGACGAAAATAATTATTTTGTAGTTATAAAGAAGGGGCGTAAAAATCTATATATGGATTTGGGAATATGTCAGTTTGTAGATGAAATGAAACATTGGAGCATGCCAACCATTGGAAGTGTGTATGATGGAGAGGCAGGATATATTTTCTCAAAGAAGTTGAATGCTGACGATATCAGAATGGAAATAGAACGAATTGTAATTCGCAATATATCTGATTAGTTAAAACAGGAAAGAAGCGAGTATAAAAAATTAAAAAGTTAAAGAATAAAATAGCAAAAAGTGAATAGGGGTGCTTTGGGGGTGTGAGGATGATTTGGCATATAGAGAATCTGCTGAAAAACTGAAAGAAGCAATTTTGAAGTTACAGATAGTGGCTGAAGCCAGAGTGGAAAAAGAGTAGTGAGTATGATGGAGAATGCAATTGATAAGTTTATGTATGTTATCCTGAACTGAATAAAATAGAATATGAAATGTTTAAGGAAGCAAACGTAGAAATGGCGACGGTGGAAAAAGCTATAAGACAACCCATAAAGATTTATGTTAATGTGGAACGGTGGATGCTTATGGAGGAAGAAAAAGGTACACAACAGCCTTTGAATAATTGGAAGATTTGATGGCTGGAGCATATTAGAGGAATTGAATGATAAAGATAAATACATATTTAAAAAAGCAGGTGATTATTAGTTCGCTAGAAAATATTAATGAAGAAATGGAACGGTATTTTGTACCTCTTAAAAGTAAAGTGGATTTATGCTATATTGATGATTTTGATTATATAGAGGGTGCAATAACAATCTGTTCTGATGAGAAATATATCTTAGACTTTAGGCATTGGGATTTAGTAGATCAACTATGGGTCTATTTATTACATGCAACCTATGAGATGTTAACCCAGAAGAAAGAAGTGAAATTCTATTTTCCTGACCAGCCCATAGAGTTTAAAATGAAATTGGTATCAGATTATGCAATATTGCTGTCAGTCAAAGGGGAAAAGCATGTTGTGAATAGTAAGGAATTTTTGGAAGCCTTATTAGATGGAGGGCAGCATTTTTTTGCGATACTTTACCAGTGTAAAAATGGGCAGACGATTTCCCGAAGCAGGGAAGAATTGGAACTTATAAAAGAAGTAGGAAATTTAGTGGGATTACACTTCATTTGAAAATGATATATTGAAGTTTGGTAAAGAAAATAACTTAAGCTATGTAGGGAATACCTTAGAGTCAGGAAAAGAATAGGTTATGCGTAGAGGAGAGTACGTATGGAAGATAAAATGCAACCAGTTTACATATTAGAAGATAAAATATTACTTGGACTACAGGAATACTGTTTTAAGAAAAAAAGAAAAGGATTTTTTATTAGGAAGATAAAGGATTGTGTACAAAATGTTACAGTTTTAGAGACTAGAATTAGAAATAAGCAAGAGGTTCATATTAGCATAGGCATAGGATTTACTTATGAGAAGGTGAATAAGATGGTATTTTATTTGCGAAATAAGAAGTATGATAGCGGATGGAGAACGGGTTCGGATAATCTTGGAACACTTGTTGCAAACAAGAAACCTTATGGTTTTTACATTAGTAGTGATGCAGATATAGATAAAGCTGTAGATGATATATTATTTAATGTGAAGAAATATGCATTTGATTTTTGGGAAGAGTGTGATACATTAGATAAATTTAAAAGAAAGTTAGAGGAAAAAAATAATAGGGTACATTCCAGTACATATTCTTTATTAAGGCCCGAATGGAATTTGTTAGCATTGGAAGTATTGTTAAATGGTGCTAGAGTGGAAGAAGTGATTGATGAGTATGTTGATTTTTTCAATAAGGAAGGACATACTAGAGAACAATTGTTAGATAGAATTAAAGAATACTATCAGGAGGAAAAACAATGAGTCGTGATTTGAGTTTTTGGAAGAATACAAAAAAGTATGGATGCACTCATGAAGAGGTTTATAGGAAGCTATCGGAAGGGGAGTTTGTGGAAGGACTGGATACATTGCCGGTAGAAGATATAATGAATGAATTTATCAACGAATTTGGTGACTGGGAAAGATTAACTCCCCTTTGTTTTGAACGAGAGGATAGTTCTTTTGAAATCATGATAAATGAGCAATTTGTACGAGTTGATTGCTACAGTATGTCAGAGCAGGATATGAATACCATTATTGATATTATGGATAAATTCAAGTGTCCGTTATACGATTCAGTTATCGATGTAAGATTTGATGGGGAGTGAGATTCTTAGAAGTAGAATATCAGCCAATTTATAGAATATTAAAGAGGTAATTTATGAAGTGGATTGTTATTGAAGGGTTTATCCCCGATTTAGAGGAGCATATAAAGCTACTTGATGGATTAATATCTAAAAAAACAATTGTATTAGTTAGAAAAGAATATTTGGAATTTGAAGAATTGGAAGAAGCAGAAAAATGTGAAATAATAGAGGAGGATTATGAATTATTTAAGGAAGGATTGTTATGGTTTCCTAGTCATGAATGCAGGGAAATACTGGAAAGAAAAATCTGTGAGATTACTCAACAAATTCCAGAGTTATCGGTAGAAAACAATAATATTAGAATAGATTTTATATTAACAAAGTTAGAAGAATATGGATACAATGAACAGCTACAGATATTAAAGGAAATAATTGTCAGAGGAATAGTAGATTATACAAAAAGTAAAAGTGTATTGAATTCAAAAAATCATGCATTAATTACAGAATTGAATGAGTCATATAAATATTTTGAAAGCAATGGGATGCTTGAAGGTGAACAGGATTATTATGAATGGTATCAAGTGGAACATAGTGAAGAATTAAAAAAGTATATTCAAGAAAATCATTTTTGTTACAATATAATGCTTATTGAGAATGATGTTTGTAAATATTATGTGAATTATTATGAAGGAGAAGATTATGTATTAGCGGTTAGAGATAATACAGGAGATTTTATTGAGAAATTCTTGAATATTTTTCCGACTTTTTCTGAGAAGCTAACCATGGTACAACAAGTGCAGGAAGAACAAAGATTAGGGTATGAAGAAGCTATAAGAAAAGACTAACTGGAGTAATTAAAGAGGTGATGAAAAGCATATGATTAGCATTGAGAGAACACATGATTTTCCTTTGATTTTAAATATTTCAACTTTGAAAAATAAATATTTAAAGGAAATCAGCTTTCATAGATGTATTTTGAATAATCTGGATTTTAGCGGTTCGGTTCTGGAAAATATAGATTGCAGGTCGGCAGAAATGATTGGGACGAATTTTACAACTACTACATTCAATAAATGTCAGCTTATTATGATAGTTTCCCACAAAGCTTGCTATGATATGTGTAATTTTCGAGGAACATTGTTATTATATAGTGATTTTGAAGGTTCGACCTTTAAAGGTGCTGATTTATCGCAATGTGTAATCAAGAAAACTAAATTTAAAAATTGCGATTTACGTGGAGCTAATTTGGATTGTGAGGGTTTAGAAACCTGCGATTTAGAGGGGGCATTGTATGATGATATGACAGTATGGCATAAATCGTATAATGTGGCAGCGCATGGTGCAATAAAGGTTGGATAAAAGGAGAGAATACATGTCAGAATCATCTGTGACAACGTTAATAGAAAGTATTAAGCAAGTGAACAATCCCATTGTGAAGTCTAAAAGATTGTCTTTTTATATAAGTGATTTATTAAAGAACCATGAAATAACCTTGTACGAAGCATATGTTTTAAATAAAGAAGTGATTAAGCTTCAAAGGGAATGGTATATGCTACCTGCATGGAATGGATGGAGTCAGATTTCTACTTGCCTACAGATTATGAATCAAAGGTTACTGGCGGTTGCGTTTAAAGAATTGGATTATGCAGAGCAATTAAAGCAGTGGGGACAGGACGCATTTCGGTTGTGTAAGGAAAAGAGAAAGCACTATATTATGGATAGATTTGAAGAATTCATAAATATAGATGAAAATGCTGATATATTACTTCGGGAATTACTGGATGTTCGAAATAATTATAGGAAGATGAGCAGTAACGAAGGACCCTATCATGTGGAATCATTCCCTTATCATTATTTTGAACCGGAAAGAATTTTGTTGGGAAAGAGAGATTTATCGACCGAGAAAAAAATAAGTGGGGATATTAAGACGATTATTGCTGAGCTGAATAACTAAAAGGGAATAGAGGACCTCCAAAATGAAGATGCTAATAACAAACATAGAATATGAAAATAACGATATTTTTATTACCTGCAAAACTACCATTGGAAATTTGAAAGGGAAGTGGTGTGATAAGTTGCAGTTACCCATACTGCTAGAGAATTATCATTGCGAATTAATCATTAGAGAAATTGAAAGAACGGAAGTTGCTATATTTACATCAGGGGAACCAAGCGTATGCTATGAAAATGGTATGGTGGCATTTACCGGTGTTTGTGAGGAAATTGATGATATATATGTTGTTCGATTTGCCGGTGATTGGCTGGAAATGGTTGATGTGAAGAATGATGATTTTATGATTAAGAGAGGGGATGTTATATCCTTTGCAATTGAGTATGAAGGAATAAGTATTTATCCATATGAATTATAGTGTTTTATTCAAAATATGACAAAGTAATAAAGGAAGTTGTAAAGCAATCGGAGGATAATTATGAGGATAGAATTAAGTAATATGGAAGTCTATGAATTTTGTATATTAGACACTTTGACCGGTAAAAAATCATTTAGTAAGGATACTGTTGGAAACGATTTTGCAGGATTTTATTTCTATGATTCCAAAGAATTTTTTGCAATATATTCCACTAAAGAAGGTCCCATGATTTATTATAAGAATAAGCAATATTCTATAAATCCCGATTTGCATACCTATGTAAAGAGAATGGGAGAGTGGCGAGAATTTGATATCCGAGAATATGGTATTCATATCAGGTATAAAACATCTCCTTACATCGGATTCGATGTGTGGTCAGAGGAAGAAGATGTGGATTTGTTTTGTTATCTGGAAAGCAAATATAAAAAAGAAGAGTTTTATCAAAGGTTTACGAAGGAATGATAAAAAATCAAACGCAGGACCTACCAGGGTATCCTGCGTTTTACTTTTTTATAAATATATAGTTTACTTTCTATTATCCCAATACTCACATTCCGTGCCAATCACCTCAGAAGTAAATGCACTTTTGTCCTTTTCCTTAAAGTGCTTGGTAGCCTTGAAGACATAACCGGCGCCCAGATAGAGCAACGGTATATTAGCAAACACAATTAAGATATTGCCAAGGTCTGAGATAGCCCACAAATTGCCTAAATCCAGCCCGGCCATGGAGCAGAGGATGCCGAAAGCTGTAATAAACAGGCCTAAGATACGTACACTGTTCAAAAAGCTTCTTTTACGGCTGATACGGTTGGCTGCAATTTCTGAAAAGCTAATCATACCGATTAAGCAGGTATAGGCAAATAAACAGAAGCAGAAGGTGATTAAAAACATAATTACAGGGTTTAATGTTACACCCGGGGTGAGCTCGGCAGCGGATGCTAAAAACTTAGGTAAGCGGTCCATTGCAAACCAGTCCGATGCATCAGCACCATTCCAAAGGTTTGCCATTACCACTACGAAACCGGTTAAAGTACAGATAACCATAGTATCTAAGAATACACCAATGGACTGGACAATACCTTGTTCGCAAGGGTGCTCACATTCCGCAGCACCGGCTGCCATGGTGATAGTACCCTGACCTGCTTCGTTGCTCATCAGTCCACGTTTTACGCCCTGAGCCAGTACCATACCGAAAGTACCGCCAAATATTGCTTCTGTAGTAAAGGCACCCCCAAATACAGCGGTAAAGAAGTAGGGTAGTTTATCAAGATTTAAAATAATGAGTATCAGTACAGTTACCACATAAACCACCGCCATAACAGGTACTATTTTATTGGTAACTTTTGTGATTTTGCGGATACCGCTGAAAACTACGACGGCAGTCAGTACAATCAGTAGGATGGCAACTACATAGTAAAACACAGAAGTGGAACCAATGGTTTTGCCGGTTATAATTTCACCCATTTGCCCTATGGAACTGACTACATTAAAGCCTTGGGCGGGTAAGCAGCACATTGCATAAACAATATACATAAGCGACAGCACTATTCCGGCCCATACCTTATTACCCAGTAACTTCTTGCCATAAAAGGGAAGACCGCCTACAAATTCATCTCCCTTTTTCTCTTTGAAAATCTGGGACAGTACCGCTTCCACATACGCTGTCGCCATGCCGAAGAAGGCGGATACCCACATCCAGAAGAGGGCGCCGGGACCACCTGTCGCGATAGCACCGGTAACACCCAGTATATTTCCCGGTCCCACACGCATGGCAGAACTTAGAAAAAAGGCTGCCAGGGAAGAGATTCCGGTTTCTGCTTTTTTGCGACGAGTCAGTAGTTTGATACCCTTGCCAAAATGGGTTATCTGGATGAAGCCGGTTTTGAAGGTAAAAAAGATACCCGAGCCTACCAGCAGGATAATAGCCAAAGAAAAATTACCGATAATGGGTATTTTGGCATACCAATCCAGATTGGTGGGAAAATCCCAGAAGAAATCGGAAATAGGTATGATAAATCGGAAAAAATGGTTTATGGATTCAAAAATTTGTTCCATAAGCAATGCTCCTTTGTAAGTTTCTTATAGGTTTTATTATAGGAAATCCAGTAGGAAAAAGCAAGAGAATCAAGGTTACGGCAGTTTACAATAAATGGCAGAGGGTGTTATACTGGAAATGATTTTTAGGGAGTTAAGAGATTGTGGAGGAGAAGGATTTGAAAATACAGATTGTGGAAGATGACAGAGTATTAAGTGAAGGCATTGCCATGGCTTTGAAGGAGCCGGAATTAGAATTTGTACAGAGCTTTACAGTGAAGCAGGCAAAGGAAGATTTTCAGAAGGAAGTAATAGATTTAGTGGTATTGGATGTGAATCTGCCGGATGGTACTGGATATGATTTTTTAGAATGGCTTAGAAAAGTGTCGGAGCTTCCGGTATTGATGCTTACAGCCAATGATATGGAAATGGATGAGGTTATGAGTCTGAATCGGGGGGCAGATGATTTTATGACCAAGCCTTTTAGTTTGGCAGTACTGAGGGCCAGAATACAGAATCTATTACGTAGAAAAACGAAACAGGTCATTTCAGAATACAGAGAGGATGAGTTCGTTTTTGACTTTGCAAAAGTACTGTTTACCAAAGGAACAGAGAAACTGGTATTGAGTCCCAATGAGCAAAAGCTGTTACGATTGTTTTTGGACAATAAAGGTCAGCTCTTGACTAGGGAGCAGTTGATTGATCGATTGTGGAGTGATGGCGGAGAGTTTGTGGATGAAAATGCTCTTTCTGTGACAGTTAACCGCCTAAGGGGTAAATTAGAAAATAAGGGTGATGATTTTTCCTATATTCATACTATTTATGGACAGGGATACATGTGGAAGAAGGAAAACAAGAGGTAGGAATATGTTTGGAAACAGGACTTTGGAGAGATTAGATCAGATGTTAGATGATGCCTTGAACGGAGAATTTCATGAATCGTCCTATGACGAATCCAGACTATCTCGTTTGGAATCTAAATGGAAACAATATTTGAGCACCTCGTGTTTGTTGAAGGAGAATCTGGAGAAGGAAAAGGAAAGTATAAAAAGTTTGGTATCCGATATTTCGCATCAGACTAAAACGCCTATGACGAATATTAAGATGTATGCCCAGCTTTTGGATGAAAGTCTGGAAAATGGCGGGGGTGAAAGCGAGCGAAGGCTGATTCGGGAGATTATAAGGCAAACAGAACGATTAGACTTTTTGATTCAGTCACTGACCAAGATGTCTCGTTTAGAAACTAATGTGGTGGAAGTGAAACCTATTGTGCAGGATGTTTCGTCTTTGTTAAGTGAAGTGGTTCGTGGAGTACAGTCAAAAGCACAGCAGAAAAAGATTAGCATATGCTGTGATACAGAGAACATATCAAAGGCTTCTTATGATTTGAAGTGGACAAAAGAGGCGTTAGGCAATATATTGGACAATGCAGTGAAATACTCACCCATAGGAAGCAAAGTAAGTATCGAAGTGACAGAATATGAGTTGTATACGGATATTTGTGTGAAGGATTGTGGCATAGGGATCGCGGAGGAAGAAATTCCCAAGATATTTGGCCGATTTTATCGCTCAGAGGAAGTGCAACAGGAGGATGGTGTAGGTATAGGTCTCTTCCTTGCACGAGAGATTGTAAAGAAGCAGGATGGATATATTAAGGTAGTATCCAAGCCGGGAGAAGGAACTGAATTTCATGTGTTTTTAAGAAGAATTTCCTGAATTCTTTCATAACTGTTAGAATTGTGAAAGAGGATAGAAAGAATCTATTGTTATAATGAGGACAGTAAGAATTCAGGAGGAAAATATGAGTATTTTAAAAACAGAAGACTTAAGAAAATATTATGGAACAGGTGAGAATCAGGTACGGGCATTGGATGGTGTCAGTTTGCAGGTGGAAAAGGGAGAATTTGTGTCTGTAGTGGGAACCAGTGGCAGTGGGAAATCTACTTTACTCCACATGCTGGGAGGCTTGGATCGTCCTACATCAGGAAAGGTTATTATTGACGGACAGGACATCTCAGAATTAAAGGATGATGCACTATGTATATTCCGAAGAAGAAAAATTGGATTTGTATTCCAGAATTACAATCTGGTACCTTCTTTAAATGTATATGAAAATATAGTACTTCCGGTTCAGCTGGATGGAAGAAACGTTGATGAAGAATTTGTAAAGGAAATCGTAGATACCTTAGGAATATCCGAGAAGATGGAAAATCTTCCGAATAATCTTTCCGGCGGTCAGCAACAGAGAGTTGCTATTGCAAGAGCATTGGTATCAAAGCCTGCGATAATTCTGGCAGACGAGCCAACCGGCAATTTGGATAGTAGAACTTCCCAGGATGTATTGGGACTTTTAAAGATAACCAGTAATAAGTTTGTTCAGACCATTGTCATGATTACTCATGACGAAGAGATTTCACAGCTTGCAGATCGTATAGTGAGGATTGAGGATGGCAAAATCCTTTCGAGAGCGTAAGGAGGATGGTGTCATGAAGGTTTCCAATCAAAAGTGTATTCGACGCCTTAGCTTGAAAAATATGATGGCAACTAAGGCCAGAAATATCATTGCAATCATAGCGATTGCTTTGACTACCCTTTTATTTACTGCACTTTTTACTATTGTGATGTCTATTTCCAAGGGCTATGAGCAATCCAATTTCAGGATGGTGGGAACATATGCCCATGGTGAGTTTAAGCGCTTGAGTGAAGAACAATACCAGCTTCTGAAAGAAGATGAGGCAATAAAAGAATATGGTTTACGAAGAGTTGTAGGAATTGGCAGTGGGCAGGTGTTTCTAAAGAATTATACAGAAATCAGCTTTATGGATGAAAATAATGCAAAATGGGGATTTACAAATCCTACTATAGGTAAAATGCCCAAGGAGGGAACCAGAGAAGCAGCAGCGGATACCAGAGTACTTCATATTCTCAATGTACCTTTGGAGTTAGGAACCGAATTTTCCATAACCATGGATGTGGATGGCAAAGAAATCACAGAAAGCTTTGTCTTGTGTGGTTGGTGGGAACATGATTTGGTATCTCCGGCCAGCAATGTGTTAATACCTCATAGCAGGCTGGAAGAAATTTTTGAAGAACTGAATACAGAATTTATCGACGAATCTATTGGTTCTTATATGATGACGGTAATGCTAAAGGATAGTAAGGATATTTATGGGGAATTAACAGATATTCTTAGCAGATATGGGTTTGTAGCACTGGATAAATCCGCAGAAAATTATGTAAGTGTAGGTGTGAACTGGGGCTATGCGTCAGAAGGTTTGTTTAAGAATCTGGATGCGGGTACTTTACTTTCTATTTCTTTGATATTGTTAGTGATTGTATTAACAGGATATTTGATTATTTATAATGTTTTCCGGATTTCCGTTGCTAATGAGATTCGACATTACGGAATGCTGAAAACTATTGGTACCACCGGGACACAGATACGGAAAATTATATTGATTCAGGCCTTACTTCTTTCCGTAGTAGGTATTCCTGTGGGGATAATATTAGGCTGGGGAACCGGTGCCGTACTTACTCCTTTTGTTATTCAGGAGTTAAATGGTATTGTGGATGCGGGTATTTCCATTAATCCTGTAATCTTTGTGTTTTCAGCAATATTTGCTGTGATTACTGTGTTAATTTCCTGCTTTAAACCGTCAAAAATAGCAGGTTATGTATCACCGGTGGAAGCACTACGTTATACGGAAGTTTCTTCAAATAGTAAATTTCGTTTAGGAAAAAAGGGAACTTCTCTTTGGGGTATGGCAGCGGCAAATCTGTCAGGAAGAAAGGGAAGAACTAGATTGACTGTGTTATCATTGTCACTTTCGGTATTGTTGTTTACATTAACTGTTACTTTTGTGAATAGTTTCAGCATTGATAAGTATTTATTGGGTATGGCAGTGGCAGATTTTCAGGTTTCCTGTGCAGAATATTTTAATGTGAGCGTCGGTTGGTCGCGGGATAATGCCATGAGCATGGAGGCAATTGAAGAGTTCTATGCATTGGAGGGGATAATAGACAGTGGTATCACTTATGGAATTGATGCAGTGGACAGTCCAATGGCCTTTCTTGAGGAAGAAATAGTCCGTGCAAGACTGAAATACTTTGGTTATGATGATGCTATGACAGAAGAATATATTAATAGTGAGAAAGAGTATTCAAATTACTATAAAGATGGTTTATATCAGGGAAAAGTAGCGGATGTTGTTCAGATTCTGGGAATGGATCCTTTTTGTACCACCAAGCTTACCGTAATAGAAGGAGATCTGGCAAAGCTTTTTGAAGATGAGAAAGCAGTAGCTGTGACAGCGGATAGTCTGTTGAAAGTAGGGGATAAGATTGTTGTAAGTTATTCGGATAAAATAGAGTTTATGAATAAAAGAACTAAGGAAGTATATAGTAAACAGGATGATATTCCCACAGAAGAATGGTTGGATATAATCGTAAATAGGGAGTGTCATGAAGAGGAATATACAATTGTAGCAAAAGTGGGAGGCACTGATGTCTTAGGTTATAGAAGTTCTTGGGGAGAAAAGCTGATATTAAGTAGTCGTGAGATGCTTGCTAACGCACCTAAGGCTGCACCCTTATATTATCTTATTGATACAGAGGATGAGATGGAAGCGGAAGTAGAATCTTTTATGGCACAATATACGGAAAACAGTATATTGGATTATGAAAGCAAAACGAAAGTAGCAGAGGAGTTTGCTTCTTTTAGCAAGATGTTTCTGGTGCTGGGCTGTACCTTGAGTTTGGTGGTGGCATTGGTTGGTATATTGAATTTTATCAATATAGTACTAACCGGAATTGTATCCAGAAGAAAGGAGCTTGCCACATTACAAGCTATAGGGATGACCGGAAGTCAGCTGTGCAAAATGTTGGTGTATGAAGGTTTAATATATACAGCAGGTGCAGCAGTAATAGCAGTAGTGTTAAATGTATTGACCATCCCAATGGGAAATGTAGTGGAAAAGATATTTTGGTTTTGTGAGTTCAGATATACGATGTTGCCTATGCTGGTCTCCGTACCTGTGCTGGCGGGAATTGGTATTTTGGTTCCTGTAATTACTTATAGAATTTTGATTCGCAAATCAGTTGTAGAAAGATTACGGGAAGCAGAATAGAAGATTATATTAATAGAGGAGTGATGGGACTATCTCAAGGGATATTTCATCACTCCTTTAATATGCAACTGAATTTATTTTTGACGTTCGGAATATTTTTCTTCACAATACTTACAACGATATACTTCCTTTGTCTCATCTGCCAGGAAGAAAATATGAGGTAACTCCTGCTCGATGGAGGTGATACATCTTGGATTTTTACATTTAATGACATTTTTGATCTGCTTGGGCAGCACCAGTTCCTTTTTGTCCACGATTTCACCGTCTTTAATCACATTTACGGTAATGTTATGGTCGATAAATGCCAAAATATCCAAATCCAGCATATCAATAGGGCATTCCACCTTTAAGATGTCCTTTTTGCCCAACTTTCCACTACGGGCATTTTTAATGATTGCAACAGTACAATCCAGTTTATCTAAGCCAAGATGCTCATAAATAGCTAAGCTTTTACCTGCTTGAATATGGTCTAATACAAAGCCTTCTTCGATTTTACCGATTTTTAACATATACATGTCCTCCTATACCAGTTCTAACAGAGTGAGAATCAGTGCCATGCGTACATAGACACCGTATTGAGCCTGTTTGAAATAAGCAGCTCTGGGATCCTTGTCCACTTCCACTGAAATTTCATTCACACGGGGAAGCGGGTGGAGTACCAGCATGTTGGGTTTAGCCAGTTCCATTTTTGTGGTATCTAAAATATAGAAATCCTTTAAGCGTATATAATCTTCTTCATTAAAGAAACGTTCCCTTTGCACACGGGTCATATATAGGAAGTCCAGCTGTGGCATAACTGTTTCCAGATTGGTAACCTCCTCGTAAGGGATATTGTGTGCTTTTAGCTCTTCGGTAATATAGTCCGGTACACGAAGCTCCTGGGGGGAGATGAAGATAAAATTGATACCTTCGTATCGTACCAGCGCGTGAATCAGGGAGTGTACGGTGCGGCCAAATTTCAGGTCGCCACACAAGCCGATGGTGAAGTTGCCGATAGTACCGGTGAGACTACGGATGGTTAAAAGGTCAGTTAAAGTCTGGGTAGGGTGCTGATGACCACCATCACCGGCATTGATTACCGGGATATCAGATTTTTCAGCTGCTACCATGGGAGCACCTTCTTTAGGATGGCGCATGGCGCAGATATCTGCATAGCCGGAAATAACCTTTATGGTATCAGAAACGCTTTCGCCCTTGGAAGCGGAAGAGGAGCCCGCATCAGAGAAGCCTAATACCTGTCCGCCTAAACGCAACATTGCGGATTCAAAGCTTAAGCGGGTACGGGTACTGGGCTCATAAAAGCAGGTCGCTAATATTTTACCATCACAGGCGTGAGCGTATTTGGCTTTGTTCTGTTCAATATCGGTGGCCAAATCAAAGAGTTTGTCCAATTCTTCAATAGTAAAGTCCATGGGACTTAATAAATGTCGCATATACATGCCTCCTTCATGATTAGTTGTAAACAAGCAGTTTTTTTCCGAAAGAAAAGTCGAAGAAAAAATTCTTCGACTCTTTTATATTATTGAAATGTTAATAATTCCTCTACAGGTTTTCTGCGAGGAGCGGTGGGTTCTTCTGCGGGATAGCCAATGGGAATTAAAGCAATTACATCACGTTCAGCAGGAACATTAAGGAGTTCAGCGACCTTTTCGTCATCAAAAATACCCATGATAACGGTACCAAGTCCTTTTTCATATGCTGCTAAACAAAATGCTTCACTGGCTACACCGGCATCGTACATCTGCCAGCCATCACCGCGATGGGTACTGAAAGAACCATCACGTTCATAGCCACTACGTCCCTTAATAATGGTAACAGCAACAACCATGGGAGCAGAAGCAATGATTTCTCCATTGTGTGGATATGCAGAAGTACATTTGGCAACCTGACCCTTTAAATCACCTTCCACGGCAATATAACGAACAATCTGAGTATGCTTCCAGCTGGGAGCATAGGATGCGGTTTCTACGATTTCTGAAATCAATTCATGTGAAACAGGAGCGTCAGTAAAGCTACGGATACTTCTGCGTCCCATGATGCATTCTTTTGCATTCATAAGGTTACCTCCATCATTTAATTCTGTTTTTTATGATACCATAAGATGCTGGTCTATGCAAAGTAAATTTCGAAAAATTTAATAGAAATTATTAGAAAAGTCATTGCAAGTTATAGGATTTTAAAGTATATTAAACTAGAGGGAAAATATAACAAAAGTGGGAGGATATAGATATGAGTAGTATTGAATTTGTTGAAAGAAAGCGTTGGTTATTTTTTGGATTACCTTTTACATTTACGAAATATACCATTAAGGAAGATATGGTGACCATTGATGAGGGCTTGTTTAATGTTGTAGAGAATGACTGTTATATGTATAAGATTCAAGATGTGCAGTTGACAACCAGTCTTATGGAAAGAGTATTTAAATTGGGAACTATTAATTGTTTTACCGGTGATACTACAAATCCTAACCTGAAGTTGGTTCATATTAAGAATTCCAGAGCAATCAAGGATTTTATTTTGAAGAAGTCTGAAGAGGCCAGAATCAAGAGACGTACTGTGAATATGCTGGATATCGGTTCCGGTGCTATCAGTGATATTGATGAAATGGAATAGCAGGTAAGTATAAAGTAAATGGCGGGACTTTCATAGCTATGAAAGTCCTGTCTTTTGCGTAGAGGTGGTTTTGTTCTTTGAAGGGGATTGATGTTCAAAGAAAAGTCCTACCAAAAACCAAAGAGGAGCGTAGTCTAATCGAATAACCCTGCCGATATTCCACTTGGCACGACCATAGTCCCAGGGACAGAACTCTTTTTTACAGAGAAGTTTGCCACTGATATATTCTGCCGAGAAAATCAGACTCATATAGGTCAGTCCTCTTTTGAGCAGACTTTTATGACGCAACAAGCGAAACAGTGGTGCCAGAAAAGCAGCACTTCCATAGATGGGAAACATCCAGAGAGAGGTTTTACCTTTCAAAGTAAAGTCACGATTACGTAAAGAGCCTAAAGCTGTAAAGATGATTTCAAAGCACCAGCCACAGAGGCCGTAATGCAAGAAAGAAGTAAGGATTTTGGGTGATTTCATAATAAGTTCCTTTCTGGATTAAGAAGTTTGAGTATGAACCATATGCATAGTATGAGTATTATAGATTGATAATATACGAAAACCTTTGATAAAGGAGGAAATGATGAAGTATACGGAAGCAGTAGAATATATGGAATCTTTAAGTGCATATGGTATTGTGCCCGGATTGTGGAATATCACAAATCTGTGTGAAAAGCTGGGAAATCCTCAAGAGAGTCTTCAGTTTATACATATTGCGGGAACTAATGGTAAAGGCTCAGTGCTGGCCTATGTGTCCACTATTTTAAAAGAAGCAGGTTATAAGGTTGGGCGTTATGTATCACCCACGATTTTTGAATACAGGGAAAGAATACAGATTAATAATCGTTCAATCACAAAAAAAGCACTTTGTGAGTATGTGGCACGGATGAAAATAATCTGTGAAGAGCTGGTGAAGGAGGGCAAACCTCATCCCACTCCCTTTGAAGTGGAAACTGCCATGGCATTTGAGTATTTTAAAGAACAAGGCTGTGATATCGTGGTGATGGAAACCGGTATGGGGGGCAGACAGGATGCTACTAATATTATTGAGAATACATTGGTAGCTGTGCTGGTATCTATTAGTATGGACCATATGCAGTTTCTTGGGAAGGATTTAACGTCCATTGCTATGGAAAAAGCAGGTATTATTAAAAAAGGATGTTATGTAGTGACGTCTATGCAGGAGCAGGAGGTCCTACAGGTAATCGAAAAGCAGGCAGAAGAATATCAGGTGCCTGTAATAGTGGCGAAGGAGAACAGTGCTAAGAGAATTCGCCATGGACTGGAGAAACAGAAGTTTGATTATGGACAATGGAAAAATTTGGAAATAACATTGGCCGGTAAACACCAGATAACAAATGCCATACTGGTACTGGAAGTAGTAGAGGCGCTAAAACAAAAAGGCTATACGATTAGTGAAAAAGCACTAAGGATTGGATTAAAAGAAACGGTCTGGCCGGGACGATTTACCCTGCTTTCTAAGAAGCCCTATTTTGTGGTGGATGGAGCTCACAATGAGGATGCTGCAAGAAAATTAGCAGATTCTATCGAATTTTATTTTACAAACAAGAGAATTATCTATATAATGGGAATCCTAAGGGATAAAGAATATGAGAAGATTATAGATTTGACCCATGGATACGCAGAACAGATTCTGGCAGTGGCTACACCCAATCAGGCACGTACTTTGTCGGCTTACGAACTGGCTACGGAGGTGGCCAAGGTTCATAAGAATGTAACGGCAGTAGACAGCCTGGAAGAAGCGGTAGAAATGGCTTATCTGCTGGCGGGAAAAGAGGATGTTATTATAGCATTCGGTTCTTTGTCCTTTACAGGGAAGCTGATGAATATTCTAGAGGAAAGAAAGGCTTAAGTTTATGATAGATCAGGAAAAGATTAAAGAAGGTGTACGACTCCTATTGGAAGGAATCGGTGAAGATGTAAATAGAGAAGGGCTGAAGGATACGCCGGATCGTATTGCCAGAATGTATCAGGAGATTTTTGGGGGTATGTATGAGGATCCTCATGAACATCTGACCAAGGTGTTTGCTGCTGATGATGACGAGATGGTGTTGGAGAAGGATATTGTGTTTTATTCTACCTGTGAGCATCATTTGTTACCCTTTTATGGAAAAGCACATGTAGCATACATACCGGATGGCAAGGTGGTGGGCTTAAGTAAGCTGGCTCGTACAGTGGAGGTTTATGCTCGCAGACCCCAGATTCAGGAGCAGATGACAGCCCAGATTGCAGATGCTATTATGGAACATTTGGCACCTAAGGGAGCCATGGTAGTGGTGGAAGCGGAGCATATGTGTATGACAATGCGTGGTATTAAGAAGCCGGGGAGCAAGACCGTAACCATGGTAAGTCGTGGTGTATTTGAAGATAATGATATGTTGCAGAACCGTTTTTTCCAGATGTTGAACGTGTAACAATTCAGAGTAATGTAGCTTCCAACAAATAATCTATTCAAGATGAATTGATATAAAAGAAGTAGGATTAGGAAATGTACGGAATGGATAGAGTGAATTTGATATTAAGAAACAAAAAATATCAGGAATACATTAACAAAATTAAGAAGGCAGAAGAGAATCGAATCTTCTGCCTTCATAATATGAGTCATTTTATGGATGTGGCCAGGATTGCCTATAGTATTAACTTGGTGGAAGGGCTAGAGATTCCTAAGGAATTGATTTATGCTACGGCACTGCTACATGATATAGGCAGATTTAAACAGTACGAAGATGGGACACCTCACGAGTTGGCCAGTGCAGAATTGGCACCGGAGATTTTAGAGGAAACCGGTTTTGAAGAGCCGGAACAGGAGGAAATTCTAAGAGGCATTCGAGAGCATCGTAATAAGGATGTGGCAAGAGAAGGAAATCTGGCAGGAATAATTTATCGGGCGGACAAACTGAGTCGTCCTTGTTTTGCTTGTGAGGCAGAAAAGCAATGTGATTGGAAGAAGTCCAGGAAAAATATGAGAATATCTTATTAGTTGCTATACGAGGGGATAAAATGTGAAAAATCATGGATTTTTCACTTATATTTTAGCAGTAACGCAAACGCTGTTTGCGTTATGCAGGGGGTGTAATATGAGTAATCAGGGAATGAAAAAAGAATGTAAGTTTTGTGGGGCACGATTTGCACAGAGTGTGAAACTTTGCCCTAATTGTGGTAGTGTCCATATAAAGCTTGTAGCTCAAGAGGGTATGGAATATTTGGAAACTGTCAGTAGGGAAAGTGAAAATGCTGAGCAGGTAGGTTCTGAAAAACAGAAAACTAAGAAAAAGTGGAAAAAGGTTATTGTGATTCTGGTGTCAGTACTGGTTGGCGTTTTTGCGCTACTTATTGTGGTGTCTCAATTATTAATAAGATGGGCGGATAAGATTCTTGAAAAGGATAAACTTTCTCTAAATGAACAAGTAGAACAGGTTCTTGAAGATAGTGATATGAGTGATGAAGAGTGGAAGGAAACAATGTTACCTTTACTGGATGAACTCTATTCATTTCATATGGATGAAGAAATAGCTGAAGTTTTTGATGAGGCGCTGAGTGATGACAGACCCATTTCAGCGTGGGAGCATTTCCTCTATGCCTCTTGTCTTTCAGATTTTTATGCATTAGAGGAGATATGGGAATATGAGAAATCCGGTAAAAATTTTACTGAGGTTCATTACCAGGAGCTTTTGTACTATGGTTTAGAGATGAGAAGTTCTGAGGAAAATGAAGGACTCGCTACAGAAGAGAGGGAAAGGCTACAGTGGCGTATAACAAAAGTGTACAATGATGTCACAACTCGTTTTGACTTGTCAGAAGAAGAGTGGAATGATTTATATGGAAAAGCTATTGAAGAGCATGGATTCGTAGATTATGAGCTAGTGAAGGAATTCTTGAAAAATAGAGATAGTGTTTTCGAGAAGGATATCTCTGAGTATACAAAACCGATTGAGAACATAGAGGAAGCATTAAAGGCCACAGAAAGTCTCTATGGTGTCGAGTGGCAGAAAGCAATGTTTCCAATATTAAATCAATTGTTTAAACAGAATGAGTATAAGACAATATATGATATTTATGTGGGTGTTAAATTAGAGGATACTTATAAGCCAATAGCTCATTGGGAACATTATTTGTATGCTCGAGCACTTTATGATATTTATGATATAGAAAAAGTATTGGAGATTGAAGCATCAGGAGAACAGATAAAAGAATGGCAATATATTAATTTATTAATGGATTATTTTACCTTTGAAGACTTTGAAAATCGTACCAACCTTACAGAAGAAGAAAAAGAAAAATTAATGCCCTTGGTTATTAAGCTACGTGAAGATGCCATAAGTCGTTGGAATTTAAGCCAAGAGGAATGGGAAGAGCTACGTAATCGTGTTGTATCAGAATATAATGTAATAAGTTATGAAAAAACGGAACGATTTGTAGAAGCTTGGATGGAGAAAAATGGTTACACCAATGATGTCATTACTATTGAAGAAGAGATTATTGATTCCATTGATTTGGATGACGAAACATGGAAAAAGAGGTTCATTCCTAAGTTAGATGAAATATATGAGAAGGGAGCAGATGAGGAACTTTATAATGCTGTTATGACAGCACATTTGTATGGTCGTTCTAATGGTGTATATCAATGGCAGCATAAGGATTATGTTGATATGCTTTCGGAATATTATGACGCAGAACGTAAATGGGGCTATGAAAATGCTGGTACAGAATTGGATAAATATGACTATACACATTTGCTCTATGCATATTTACTATATGAACATTGGGAGACAAATATGTCTTTGTCACAGGATGAGATGGAAAGACTAAAACCTTATCGAGATAAAATACTTCAAGATGGGGACACACGTTGGAATTTTACAGAGAATGAATGGAAGGAATTAATTTCCGATAATAGAAAAATCTACTATTATGTGGTTGCAGATTTTGTAGAACAATGGTTGGAAAACTAATAGAAGAATTGCGAATGCTTAGAGAGGAAACGATGTTAAGTAGAGACAAAAGTACAATGAAAATCGGAAACAGAATCTTTGATGTGCAAAAGCATACTTATGTGATGGGTATCCTAAATGTAACTCCGGACTCTTTTTCAGATGGAGGCCAATGGCTGGAAAAGGATAAAGCCTTGTACCATGTAGAAGAGATGCTGGCTGAAGGTATGGATATCCTGGATGTGGGCGGAGAATCTACCCGTCCCGGACATGTGGCCATTTCTGCAGAGGAAGAGATTAGTAGAGTGGTGCCTGTGATTGAAGCTATTAAAAGTCGGTTTGATGTGCCAATCTCTCTAGATACTTATAAGGCAGAAGTGGCGAAGGCAGGCATCAAAGCAGGAGTGGATTTGATTAATGATATCTGGGGACTCAAAAAGGATCCGGAGATGGCACAGGTGATTGCAGAAAGTGGCGTGGCATGTTGTCTCATGCACAACCGAAAGGAAGCCGACTATGTGGATTTACTGCGGGATATGGTGGCAGATTTGCAGGAAAGTTTGGAGTTAGCCTGTAAGGCAGGTATTTCTAACGATAAAATTATATTGGACCCTGGTATTGGTTTTGGGAAAACTTATGTGGATAATTTACAGTTGCTGGGAGCATTGGATAGATTTCAACAGTTGGGTTATCCCTTGCTTTTAGGAACCAGTCGCAAATCTGTGATTGGTCTGACCTTGGACCTGCCGGTTGAAGAAAGACTGGAAGGCACGTTGGTAACAACAGTTATGGCAGTGCTCAACGGATATGCTTTTGTCAGAGTACATGATATAAAAGAAAATGTAAGAGCCATTCGCATGGCAGAAGCAATACGACAAGGAGGTATGAGCTTATATGGACGAAATCAGAATCGATAACCTGGAAGTATATGCCTATCATGGAGTATTTCCGGAGGAAAATGAAAAAGGACAGCCTTTCTTTGTGAATATGGTTCTTTATACAGATATCAGAAGGGCCGGGCAGGCCGATGAGCTGACCTTGTCCACCCATTATGGAGAGGTGTGCCATTTTGTGACCAATTGGATGCAAAAACATACCTGTAAACTGATTGAAACCGTGGCAGAGAATATTGCCAGAGAAGTATTGTTAGAGTTTCCTTTGGTAGAAGCTTTGGATGTGGAAATTCGTAAGCCTCAGGCACCTATTGGACTTCCCTTTGAAAGTGTGTCTGTGAAGATACATAGAGGTTGGCATAAAGTCTATGTGGCTATCGGTTCTAATATGGGAGAGAAGGAAAAGTATTTGCAGGAGGCCATACAAGGGTTGGCAGACCATGAACAGATATTGATAATGCAAACCTCCGATTTGATTAGCACAGAGCCTTATGGTGGCGTGGAACAGGATAGTTTTTTAAATGGTATGGTAGAAATTAAGACATTACTTACTCCTCATGAACTTCTGGACTATCTTCATGAGCTGGAACAGAAGGCAGGACGTGAAAGAATAGTGCGCTGGGGTCCCCGAACCTTAGATTTGGATATTGTTTTTTACGACAAACTGATTTTTGAGGATGATGTGTTAATCCTTCCCCATGTGGATATGGAGAATAGGGACTTTGTGCTAAAACCTATGGTAGAGCTGAATGCAAACTTCAGACACCCGGTTTTGCAAAAGACCATGAAACAGTTATTGGAAGCTTTGGGTGTGTAAAAATATACCTAAGTATTTCTGGACAAAGTGAGCACACAAACCGATAAACAGACCGGTAACAACCGCGCTCAGGATAAAGAAGGGCAGATAGGTAAGCACGGCTAAAGATTTGGTTAAAATAAGAGCTACAACTAATTGTCCCAGATTATGGAAAAGGGCTCCGAAAATACTGATTAAAAAGAGAAAATGTCCTTGTAAAATCCATAGAATCAAAGCCATGGCAAGTAGGCAGAATATACCGCCTGCCAGGCTGTAGAACAGACTGACAAACTGCCCAAATAAAAAGGTGGCAATTATAATACGTATAAGGAGTACTGGAAAAGCTTCTCTTAGAGAGAAGTTTTTCAATATTATCAGGGTTATGATATTGGCTAGTCCCAGCTTTATACCCGGAATGGGTACCAGAGTTGGCAATAAGCTTTCCACCCAGTAGAGGATTAGTGCCAGAGTGGTAAAGAAGGCAAGTATGGTTAGCTTTTTTGTAGAATATTTCATAACAGTCTCCTTAATGACTAATTGCATCCGGTAGGTTTGGTGGAGAATTAATAGGTGTTAATTCAATCACCAGATGGTGGGGAAGGCAGGTAATGGGAAGCAGATTGTTGGTAATGGGACCTTGCTTCACACAAAGAAGGTCTGGACAATCTGCAGAGGAAATGCGGATAGTACCCTGTTCCACCCGGATTTCATTGTAATGGCCATTCGGTGTGGTAATGGTGAAGTTATATGAGGAAGTAACTTCAGAAAGTGAGAGGCTTTCATAAAGCTTTCCATCCACATAGATAAGAGCTGTATAAGAGCGGTTTTGTTTGGGATAGAATAAAAGGGTGAGAATGCTGAAAACACATAAAAGCGTGAGAATAGTAGATAAAAGTATAGCTTTTTTCGTTGTTTTTTTCATACTGCACCTCCTTTTTCATTTAAAGATAGTATAGCAGAAAGGAGCAGGAAAATGAAGAGTTGTATCAGAAAAAGCATAATGTTTATATGTTGCATAGTAGGTATTTCCTGTGTTCTTTCGGGTTGTGGCAGAAAAAGTATAAAAGTGACTGCGACCAATACAGCTATGGGTACGGTGGTACAGTATTCACTTTATGTGTCCGATGAAAAGAATGGAGAGGTCATCATTACAGAACTACAGGATGAACTGGAGCGATTGGAAAAGGAGTACTTGTCCTGGCGTATGGTAGAGTCTCAAGTGGCAAAGATAAACCAGCAGGCAGGTCAGTCGGAAGGAACAGCTGTAGATGAGGCACTATATGAATATTTGGAGCAGATTTGGCGTGTTTCCAAAGAAAGTGACGGGGCACTGGATGTGACAGTCGGCAATGTAACAGCTTTGTGGAATCTGGATGAGTGGTCCGGTCGTGAAAAGAACCAGTGGCAGAAATTTCAGGTTCCCGGCAAGGTGCAGATAGAGGCGTTACTAAAAAATACCGGCTTTGAAAAAGTAAAAATAGGGGAAGGAAAGATACAAATGCCACAAGACATGAGCCTGGATTTAGGTGCCGTAGGAAAAGGAATAGCCTGCGACAGAATCGGAGATTATCTGAAGTCACAGAAAGGAATACAAGGTGCTGTGATTTCCGTGGGAGGCAGTGTGGTTACTTATGGTAGTAAGCCGGATGGAAGTGCCTGGAATGTGGCAATTATGCATCCAAGGGAAGAAGGTACATATTTGGGGACACTTTCCTTACAGGGGGAGTGGTATATAGCTACTTCCGGTGACTATGAACGTTATGTGGAAAAGGAAGGAAAAAGATATCATCATATTATGAATCCCAAGACAGGCTATCCTGCAGATAGCGGTTTGTGTAGTGTAACTATATTAAGTGATAGTGGATTATTAAGTGATACTTTGTCTACTGCCTGCTTTGTGTTGGGGAAAGAGGATGGGCTGGAACTAGCCCAAAAAATGGAGGTAGAAGCATTATTCGTGACTACGGAGCTGAAAATCCTTATGACGGATGGAATGAAAAAATATTTTGAGGAGAGTTAAGAATGGCTATATTTTTTATTGCAGATACACATTTTTCAGAAGAGAATATTATGAAGTACGAAAATAGACCATTTATGTCAATGGAGGTAATGAATGAAGAGTTGATTGCCAATTGGAACAGAATAGTTGGGGATGAGGATATAGTCTATGTATTAGGGGATTTTGGTGCTTATGGACAGGAGAAGCAGATTTTAGACCGACTTAAGGGAACCAAATATTTAGTGAAAGGAAATCATGATATTCAAAACAATGAATACTATAGACAGGCGGGATTTCAAGGGGTATATGACTACCCAATTATTTTAGAACAGTTTTGGATATTGTCCCATGAGCCTTTGTATGTAAATGAAAATATGCCCTATGCAAATTTATTCGGGCATGTTCATAATTCTCCCCTTTTTAAAGACTATAGCAGCCATCATTTTTGTGTGTCTGTAGAGAGAATTAACTATACACCTATTGAATTTGAAGAGATAAAAAGACAAATTATAGGATAATATGAGTGTTGTTGTTGATTAATAAGATGATTTTTAGTAAGATAGTAGTTGAATAGTTAGTGGTTGATTTATGTTGTGAATGGGAGGAAAACATGGGAGAAAATACATTTTTGCATATAAATGAGGAAATTGTGGCTAAGGTGAGTGAAACTATGCCACCGGAAGAAGAAATGCAGGATCTGGCAGAGTTTTTTAAGGTGTTTGGTGATGCTACCAGATTGAAGATATTATATGTTTTAAAATGCTCAGAAATGTGCGTATATGATATTGCAAATATGGTGGGTATGAGCCAGTCAGCCATATCCCACCAATTACGGATTTTGAAACAAATGGATTTGGTAAAGAATCGTAGAGATGGAAAAACCATCTATTATTCCTTGGCAGATACGCATATTGTGACTATTCTAAGTCAGGGCTTGGACCACATTGAAGAATAGGTGTCGGAGCCGATAGGGCTATGATACCAATTATCTTCACCAAATTCTTTAAAATACACATAATTTGAAGTCATATGTATGGCAGTGTAGTTGCCTTTTGCAATTACGGTAAGATCACTTCCGTTCAGCCTCATTCTTTTCAGAGCCGGTTCAGTTTGGGAGTTACTTTGGTAGTAAAGGTAGCCACTGCCTATATTAAAGCATTCTACACGGTCATGAGTCAGTACCTCGATGACCTCTTGGGTATAATCATATCTGCATAGTCGATAATCATTTTCCACGTCCAAATAATAGAAATAATTTCCATCAAGTACCGGGTACCAGATATTACCTTCCCAGAAAACTGTAGAGACATTGTTTTCTGTGTTTAGAGAGTTTAAATAGTGGTTGGTCTGGGTGCCATTATAGTAAATTACACCATCCTTAGCACAAGATGGATTTACTGCATAGTCAGCTAAAATGGTCTTGTCAGACTGATCAGTAT
This sequence comes from Lachnospiraceae bacterium, assembly GCA_017521605.1. Taxonomy (GTDB): domain Bacteria; phylum Bacillota; class Clostridia; order Lachnospirales; family Lachnospiraceae; genus Acetatifactor. Next base: position 58,486 of record JAFXCD010000033.1, read on the forward strand.
TCATGCGATAAAAGCATAGGTTGTTACCGGCAGTGGTCAATAAATAGAGTGAATCATTCACCAATTGTGCATGAACAACCACATCACGGGTCATGTTTTTTACTTTTTCACCATTCAAATTACTTCTAAAGAAAGCATGTGATACACGGAGTTTATCCAGAGAGGTGTTTACGGGTTCCCTCATGAAATAATACAAGTAATCTCCACCGGCTAAAATGTTGCAGATATTGCCATCATATACCTTTTTTACATCTGTTTCATCTATATTCATAGAGTATAAGCAGTTGTTATCAGCCGGATTGGAAAAATAAACCCGTCCTTCATGTTCACAGAATAATCCTCCATTGTTTAGATTACCGGCGGTGTTGCCGATGGTTCCATCAGGATTGGCAGGAATTGACTCTTCCTGATAGGAAAGAAGCGTTAAGGCTCCGGCTATGATTAATATTATGACAAATACAATAATAGGTTTCAGATTTTTCATGAATGTACCTCTTTTGTGAGTGTAGTTGATAGAAAAATGTTTATGCTATTCTTAGTATATCCTTTATTGGACTTGCTATCAAGTGGGTTTTGGTATAAAATAATGGATTGAGAGTATATAGGGAGGATAGACCTATGGATTTATTGAATTTGAGAAATCAATTGGATGTGATAGATGCTGAAATTGTAGAGTTATATGAGAAACGTATGGACATCTGTAAGCAGGTGGCAGAGTATAAAATCAGTACCGGCAAAAAGGTTTTTGATAAGCAGAGAGAGATGGAAAAGCTGGCTACGGTAAAATCCATGACACATAATGATTTTAATGCTCATGGTATACAGGAACTGTTTGAACAGATTATGTCCATGAGCCGTAAATTACAGTATCAGTTACTGACGGAAAATGGTAGTCTGGGGAAATTACCCTTTATCAGCGTGGAAGATTTGGAAACCGGCAAGGCCAGAGTAGTTTTTCAAGGGCTGGAGGGAGCTTATTCCCAAGCGGCTATGTTTCAATATTTTGGGGAGCATGTAAACAGCTTCCATGTAGATACCTTTCGGGATGCCATGGTGGCAATTGAGGAAGGTAGTGCTGATTTTGCAGTGCTTCCCATTGAGAATTCCACAGCAGGAATTGTAAATGAAATTTATGATTTGCTGGTGGAGTTTGAGAATTATATCGTAGGTGAACAAATAATTAAAATAGAGCATTGTGTGTTAGGGGTACCCGGCAGCAGGCTGGAGGATATTAAGACGGTGTATTCCCACCCCCAATCCTTGATGCAGAGTGCTAAATATTTGGAAACCAAAGATTGGCAGCAGATTAGTATGCAGAACAATGCATTCGCGGCCAAAAAGGTGGCAGAGGAGCAGAATAAGACCCAGGCAGCCATTGCAGGAGCACATGCAGCACCGCTTTATGGTTTGGAAGTATTGGAGCAGGGGGTAAATCAGTCTGATACTAATTCTACCCGTTTTATAATTGTTACAAACCAAAAGATTTTTAAGAAGGACGCGGATAAAATAAGCATATGCTTTGAAATACCACATAGGAGTGGTTCTCTGTATCATATGCTGTCCCATTTTATTTATAACAATTTAAGTATGACTAAAATTGAAAGCCGCCCTATAGAAGATCAGAACTGGGAGTATCGGTTCTTTATTGATTTTGAAGGAAATCTGGCAGATGGTGCGGTAAAGAATGCTCTTAGAGGACTTCGTGAGGAAGCTAAGAATTTAAGAATATTAGGAAATTATTAGAAATACAGGTGAAAATCCGGGATTTTCACCTTCTATTTGAGCAGTATTGTAAGCATTGCTTGCGTTATGCAGGGAGATTAGTATGAGAGAACAGGAATTAATCGTATACAGAGAATTTGAAGATGGTGATTTGCTCTATGATATGGTATGGCTGATGGAGCATTATCAGGATGAGTACTACAATGAAGAAGATAAAGCTGCCCTTATGTATGATTGTATCCATAAACTGATTGAGTTGGCGGGAAGCTATGGATTTCATGGAAATCTTTGGCATTGCTATCTGGCCAATCTACTGGTTAATAACGAGAACAGTTACAGCTGTGGTTGTGAAATACGTGGTACCATTGAAGGAAGTATTAATCTGGCAGCGTTACATGATATTGGAATTTTTAAGGAGTTTTATGATTTTGATTTTGCGCCTATGATGGAAGCTCTTAATGTGGCTGAATGGGCAATTGTAGAGACTTATCAAAGCAGCAAGCAGGAGAGTAAGGTATACAATACCAGAATCTGTGCCCGTATCTGTGAACTGGCTGAGCAGTTTAAGGAAAATAAGACAGCAGAGGAAATGAAGGATACACTGACTATATTTTATAAAGAATACGGTGTAGGGAAGTATGGTTTACATAAATCTTTCCGTATCGTACATGATGAATCGGGAGTACGCATAGAGCCGATTTTAAATATTGCCCATGTATATATGGATGATTTGGTGGGCTATGATATCCCCAAAAAGAAATTGATAGATAATACAGAGGCATTTGTAGCAGGCAGAAAGGCTAATAACTGTTTACTGTTTGGCGATGCAGGTACAGGTAAATCCTCCAGTATCAAGGCCATAGCCAATGAATATTATGATAAAGGACTTCGAATTATTGAAGTATATAAGCACCAGTTCCAGGATTTAAACGCTTGTATCAGCATGATTAAGAATCGGAACTACAAATTTATCATTTACATGGATGATTTAAGCTTTGAAGAATTTGAGATTGAATATAAGTATTTAAAAGCAGTAATTGAGGGTGGTCTGGAAAAGAAGCCGGCCAATGTGCTGATTTATGCTACTTCTAACAGAAGACATCTGATACGTGAGAATTTCAGTGATAAAGAGGAAATTCGTCAGGATATGCATACCAGTGACACAGTGCAGGAGAAGTTATCTCTGGTGGCACGTTTTGGTGTGACCATTTATTTCGGATCCCCCAATAAAAAAGAATTTCAGCATATTGTTACTGCTCTGGCAGAACGTCATGGGGTAACAATGGAACGGGAGAAGTTGTTGGCAGAAGCCAATAAATGGGAGCTGGCACATGGAGGCTTGTCAGGTAGAACGGCGCAGCAGTTTATTGACTATATTTTGGGTACAGAACTTGGATAAAATCGAATCTAATAGAAGTATTGGGAAAGGGAGAAAACATGAGCGTAAAAACCTTTGCTGCCATTGATGTGGGAAGCTTTGAGATTTCCTTAAAGATATTTGCTTTTTCAGGAAAAAACAATAGTAAAGTGGTAGAACATGTGTGTCAGAGAATAGCATTGGGTGCAGATACCTATACAGACGGCAAAATCAGTATGGAAAAGCTGGATGACCTTTGTCGGACCTTAAAGGAGTTTGGAGATATTATGAAGACCTATAGGGTGTCAGGTTATAAGGCATATGGCACCAGTTCCTTGAGGGAAACTGCCAATACCCATATTGTGTTAGACCAGATAGAACAACGTACAGGTATTCATATTGAAACACTGAGTAATTCCGAGCAACGTTTTTTAGATTATAAAGCTATTGCTTTTACGGGAGAGAGTTTTAAAGAAGCTATTACAGAAGGGACAGCCATTGTGGATATTGGTGGTGGTAGTATTCAGATTTCTCTGTTTGATAAGGATGTACTGGTAGCTACCCAGAATCTGAAAATCGGTGTATTGCGTATACAGGAGTGGTTGAATCAGATTAATGCCAAAAGTAACCAGATAGAGGGACTGATTGATGAAATAGCTTCTGCACAGCTAAATACCTTTAAGAAGTTGTATCTTAAGGATAGTAAGATTAAGACCTTGATTCTGGTGGATGATTATTTGTCAGCCTGGATTGTGCGCAGAGGAAAAGAAACCGCCAGCAGTACCATGGTAAGTGTGGAGGAATATGAACGTTTCTTTAAGCTACTGCATCTGGTGTCTAAGGAGGAAATGGCCAAGAAGCTTGGTGTTTCCACAGAAGCATCGCAGTTAACTACGATTAGCGCCTGTCTGGTAAACCGGTTAATAAAGCTGACTGATGCCGAAAGGATCTGGGCACCCGGCGTAAGCCTTTGTGACGGTATTGCTTATGAATATGCAGAGAAAAATAAAATCATGCTTTGTGACCATGATTTTGAGAAGGATATTGTGGCTTGTGCCATGAATATCAGTAAACGTTATCTGGGAAGTAGGAAAAGAGCAGAAACCCTGGAAAGAATTACCATGACCATCTTTGACAGTATGAAAAAAATACATGGTTTGGGTAATAGGGAAAGGCTGTATTTGCGGATTGCAGCGTTGTTGCATGATTGTGGCAAGTTTATCAGTATGATGGATATTGGTGAAACATCCTATCATATTATTATGGCTACGGAAATGATTGGTTTGTCCCATATGGAGAGAGAGATTGTGGCAAATATTGTACGATATAATCATAGTCCTTTTGTTTATGAAGATTTGACAGTACAGAGCAGTCTTACCAGAGAAGCTTATTTGACTATGGTAAAGCTTACTGCCATCCTAAAGGTGGCAAATGGATTGGATCGCAGTCATAAGCAGAAATTAAAGGGTGTAAAAGCTGTTTTAAAAGATAATGAGTTAGTATTGACCATAGATACACAGGAGGATATTTTGTTAGAAAAGGGGCTCTTTAAGAAAAGAGCAGATTTCTTTAGAGAAGTATATAATATTCAACCTGTGATTAAGCAAAAGAAGATGATTTAGGAGGTGGGTTATGGCAGTGATTGATTTTAAGAATCCTAAATTGTATACCAATAGAGAATTGAGTTGGCTGCTCTTTAACCGGCGTATTTTGAGTGAAGCTCGTGATAAGAGCATTCCTTTGTTTGAACGCTTGAAGTTTTTGAGTATTACAGCTTCCAATCTTGATGAGTTTTTTATGGTGCGGGTAGCATCCTTGAAGGATATGGTAAATGCCGGATATGAAAAACCGGATATTGCAGGGATGACACCTACAAAACAACTGGATGCATTGGATGAGGAAATACATAAGCTGGTTAGCATGCAGTATTCTACGTATAATCGCTCTTTATTGCCATTACTTTCACAGAATGGTTTGCAGATGATTAAACACCATGAGCAGCTGAATAAGCAGGATGGACAGTTTATAGATAAATATTTTGAAGAGAATATTTATCCGGTACTGACGCCTATGGCAGTGGATTCTTCCAGACCTTTTCCGTTGATACGCAATAAGTCCTTGAATATTGCTGCTTTAGTGCAGAAAAAGGGAGAAGAGGAACTGGAATTTGCCACTGTACAGGTACCCAGTGTATTACCTCGTATTATTTTGCTTCCTAAGGAAGAGGGTAATCAGAAAGCGATATTACTGGAGGAAGTGATAGAACGTAATATCAGGAAGCTGTTTTTAAACTATGATATTGTGTGTGCCCATCCCTTCCGCATTATGCGAAATGCAGATCTCACTATTGATGAAGATGAAGCAGAGGATTTGTTAAAAGAAATCGAGAAGCAGTTAAAGAAACGTCAGTGGGGGGAGGTTATCCGTCTGGAGGTTGAGGACGGTGTGGATAAACGCTTGTTAAAAATCCTAAAAAAAGAGCTGGGCATTAGCACTCAGGGAATTTACGAAATTGACGGACCTTTGGATTTGACATTTTTGATGAAAGCGTATGGCATGGTTGGATATGAGCATTTGAAGGAGCCTAAGTATGAGCCTCAAGTTGTACCGGGCTTGCCGGCAGGATGCGATATCTTTGAAGAAATCCGCAAGGGGGATATATTATTACATCATCCTTACCAGACCTTTGTACCGGTGGTTGATTTTATTCGACAGGCTGCCAGAGATCCGGAAGTGCTGGCAATAAAGCAAACATTATACCGTGTTAGTGGAAATTCACCTATTATTGCTGCATTGGCTGAAGCGGCAGAAAATGGAAAGCAGGTAACGGTTTTGGTAGAGCTGAAGGCTCGTTTTGATGAAGAGAACAATATTGTATGGGCTAAGAAGCTGGAAAAAGCAGGTTGTCATGTTATATATGGTTTGGTAGGCTTAAAAACCCATAGTAAAATAACGCTGGTAGTACGTAGGGAAGAGGATGGTATCCGTAGATATGTACATTTGGGAACAGGCAATTATAATGATGCTACGGCAAAACTCTATACAGATATTGGTTTACTAACCTGTTCAGAGTTAATAGGAGAGGATGCTACAGCAGTATTTAATATGCTAAGCGGATATTCTGAGCCCCTGTTCTGGAATAAGCTGGCATTAGCTCCTTTATGGCTTAAGGATAAGTTTTTGTATCTGATTGAAAGAGAAAAAAATTATGCAAAAGCAGGAAGACAGGCAAGAATCATTGCCAAGATGAATTCCTTGTGTGATAAGGATGTCATTACTGCATTGTATGAAGCATCGGCAGCAGGTGTAAAGATTGACTTAATCGTACGAGGTATTTGTTGTCTTAAGGTAGGAATTCCGGGTGTTAGTGAAAATATCACCGTGCGCTCCATAGTAGGGAATTTTCTGGAGCATAGCAGAATTTTTTATTTTAAAAACGATGATAACGCAGAGATTTATTGTGGAAGTGCAGACTGGATGCCGCGTAATCTGGAGCGTAGAGTAGAAATATTATTCCCTGTAGAGAGACCGGAATTAAAAGAAAAGATAATGCATATTTTACAGTATCAACTGCAGGATAATTTAAAGTCTCATATTTTGCAGAATGATGGTACTTATGAAAAGGTGGATAAGAGAGGAAAAATCTTATTTGGCTCTCAGGCTGCTTTTTGTGAGGAAGCAGTAGCAGAGGCGTTGGCAGCTGTAGCTGCAGAGGATATTGCAGACACCAGAGTCTTTGTTCCGGAAAGGCATGAAATATGAGGATAATATTGGCATCAGCATCTCCCAGAAGGAAGGAATTGTTGATTCAGTTGGGAGTAGAATTTGAAGTATTGGTAAGTGATGTGGAAGAAATAATAACAGAGACGGAGCCCAATCGTGTGGTGGAGGAATTGTCTATACAAAAGGCAGAGGCAGTTTTTTGCCGCACAGAAGGTGATGTAATGGTAATTGGTGCTGACACCGTAGTAGCCATGGATGGAAAAATATTAGGGAAACCGGGCAATGAAGAACATGCAGTGGAGATGCTTAAGCAAATACAGGCAAGAGAGCATTGTGTGTATACCGGGGTGACTCTATATGTGCGAAAAGGTGAGAATGAAACTCGCAATACTTTTTCAGAATGTACCTTTGTGAAATTTTATCCTATGACAGACAGCGAGATTAGGTGGTATGTGGAAACAGGGGAACCTAGGGATAAGGCCGGGGCTTATGGCATTCAGGGCTTGGGAGCTCGTTTTGTAGAAAAAATCAGTGGAGATTACAATAATGTGGTAGGATTACCCATTTCCAGATTGTATCAGGAGATAAAATATAACTAATTACGAAAGATTCTAAAAAAAAAATGAAAAAAAACTGATTTTTTTTGTAATATACTTGACTATATTCCATAAAAACTCTATGATAATGATGTAGAGAGAAGTAAGAGTTTCTTGAAATAACTTAATAATTGTGCTAGGGGAGGAATGCATATGCATGAGTATGATGATGCCGTATTGAAATGCTTTGTAGATAATCAGCTGCAATTGTTTCCTGAAGAAGTGGCAGATACCTTAGAAGAAGCGGAAAGCTTTTTGGAAGAGGTGATGGCAGTTGTAGTAGAATCTGTCGAAGAGGTTATTGAGTTTTTTGAAGAAGAAGGAATTGATATGGATGGTGCAACAGGAGAGGATATTCTGGAAGCAGCAGAAGTATTTGATGTCGGTGATGGACGCTATCTGATTGTTGAGGGATAAGCGTTTTATCATATAGTAACTATGAGGGTTAAGGGGAAGCAAGGTATTGCTTCAGAATGGAGGAAAAAATGGACTTTTTTAACAAAGCAAAAGAGAAAATTGCAAAAACAAGTGGTGATGTAGCGAAGAAGGCTAAAGATTTAACAGAAATTACTAAATGTAATAGCCAGATTTCATCTAATGAAAATACAATTAAGGCTACATATACCGAAATTGGTAAGTATGTGTATGAAAACTTAAAGGATGATGCTCCTGCTGAAATCGCCGAGAAGATGACATTGATTGATAATGCTTTGGCTGAAATTGATCGCTTAAAAGCTGAAATCATGAAGTTAAAGGGTAGCATAAAGTGCGAACAGTGTGGTGCAGAAGTAGATGCAGAATCTGCATTCTGTCCTAAATGTGGGGCTAAGACTCCTGAACCTGTAGTTGATGTAGTTGACGAAGGCGAAGTAAAGGAAGTTGTAGAAGAAGTAAAAGAAGCAGTTGAAGAAGCTACAGCAACAGAGGAAACTGCAGAATAATTGAATATGGGAAAATGAGTCTTGCAGAGTTTCATGCTTGCATGATGAGCTCAATAAGGCAATGTGGTTAAAATAAGGACTGTGCTTAATGCACAGTCCATTTTTTTAGGTTTTTCAGATGAATTAACACTTCAGAAGGTATATACAAATGACCGTATCCGGTACCTAAATCTAATCCTGGTTTATTGGTACCATGGAAATCAGAACCCCCACTGACTGCCAGTTCATATTTAGCGGCAAGAGTACGCATCTCGCGTTCATCGGAAGAGGTATAGGAGGAATAGATGGCTTCCAGGGCAATAAGTCCGGTAGCCTTTAATTCACTAACCAGATGTTCCAGACGTTCAAGTCCCATACCATAAAGAAGCGGATGAGCTAATACAGGAATACCACCTGCTGAAAGTATTAAGTGAATGGCATCGGCTGGAGTAACTTTTTCCCGGGGGAGAAAGTAGGGGCAATGATCACCAATATAGCGCTCAAAAGCTTCATTCATACTTTTTACATACTTATGCTCTAACATATATTTTGCATAGTGAGCACGGGTAATGACACTATCCGGAAAGGAGTTCTGTAGTTTAGCATAAGAAATATCCATGCCAGTGCCCTGTCTTAGCAAGTCACACATTTTCTCGTTCCGTACATCTCGGGAATGAACAAAATCTTCAAGGTGTTTTTGAAACACTTCACTATGATAATCAATATATAGACCAACAATATGCACATCTTTGCCTTCGTATTCTGTAGAAAACTCAATACCCGGAATTACTTCCGGTACATCTTCGCGGGTCTTTCGAAGTGCCGCAGCATAAGAGATAGCTTCATCCACCCCCGCCACACTATCATGGTCCGTCAAAGCAAACGCCTGCAATCCCTTTTCTATAGCATAATCTACCAACTCAGTGGGACTAAAACTACCATCAGAAGCAGTAGAATGAACATGCAAATCGATCATAAGGATTCTCCTTTCAAAACGAAATCCCCTTCACGCTTTTAATTTTCGTCCTCTTCCTTGCGAGCGGTGTAAACCGTTCTCTTACGAGCCATGTCATCGCTTGCCAGGTATTCATCGTAAGTGGTAATCTTGTCAATCATCTTACCATTAGGAAGGATTTCCATAATACGGTTTGCAGTAGTCTGTACAAACTGATGGTCATGGCAGGAGAAGAGTACCACACCCTTAAATTTCATAACACCATTGTTCAGCGCTGTGATGGATTCCATATCCAAATGGTTGGTAGGTTCATCAAAGATTAAGCAGTTTGCACCACTAATCATCATCTTGGAAAGTAAACAACGTACCTTTTCACCACCGGAAAGGATACGAACCTTTTTGACACCATCTTCACCGGGGAATAACATACGTCCCAGGAAACCACGTACATAGGTAGCATCCTTTACAGGAGAGTAGCCGGTAAGCCAATCAGTAATGGTTAAATCATTGTCAAATTCTGCAGTATTATCCTTAGGGAAATATGCCTGAGAAGTGGTAACACCCCATTTATAAGTACCTTCATCAGGTTCCATCTCGCCTGCAAGAATCTGGAAAAGAGTGGTTTTGGCAATTTCATTACCGCCTACAAAAGCAATCTTGTCATCATGACCTACGATGAAGGAAATATCATCCAATACCTTTTCGCCATTGATGGTCTTGCTGATATGCTCTACGGAAAGCACTTCATTACCGATTTCTCTGTCAGGACGGAAGTCGATGTAAGGATACTTTCTGCTGGAAGGTTTGATTTCATCCAACTCGATTTTTTCTAAAGCACGCTTACGGGAAGTGGCTTGCTTAGATTTGGAAGCATTTGCGGAGAAACGGGAGATAAATTCCTGTAATTCCTTGATTTTTTCTTCCTTCTTTTTGTTGGCCTCCTTCATCTGCTTGATAAGTAACTGGCTGGATTCATACCAGAAGTCATAGTTACCTGCATACAGCTGAATCTTGCCATAGTCAATGTCTGCAGTATGAGTGCATACCTTGTTTAAGAAATAACGGTCGTGGGAAACCACGATAACAGTATTATCAAAGTTGATTAAGAATTCTTCTAACCACGCAATCGCATCCAAATCCAAATGGTTGGTAGGTTCGTCTAGCAACAGAATGTCAGGGTTACCAAAAAGGGCTTTTGCCAACAAAACTTTAACCTTAATATTACTTTCCAGTTCGGACATTACTGAGTAGTGATACTCTGTACCAATACCAAGACCATTTAAAAGCATAGCTGCGTTGGATTCTGCCTCCCAACCATCCATTTCTGCAAATTCAGCTTCCAATTCACTGGCACGAATACCGTCTTCATCTGTGAAATCTTCTTTTGCATAAATGGCATCCTTTTCCTTCATGATTTCGAACAGGCGGGCATTACCCATGATGACAGTATCCATAACTACGCAGTCATCATATTTGAAGTGGTCCTGTTCTAATACTGAAAGACGCTGACCGGGAGTAATCACAATATCACCCTTGGTGGTCTCTAAAGCACCGGATAAAATTTTAAGAAATGTAGATTTACCGGCACCGTTAGCACCGATTAAACCATAACAGTTTCCTTCAGTAAATTTGATGTTAACATCTTCAAACAGAGCTTTCTTGCCTACTCTGTAGGTTACATTATTTGCACTAATCATGTTGAACCCTTTCTTTTAATCTATTTTATATAATTTAATAAACACACCATTACTTATTGTACAGAAAATCAAGGAAATTGCAAGGGAAAAAGTATTTTTCTTGAAGATATTGAGGTTTTATCGTAAAATAGTAAGCAGAGGTGTGACTAACTTAAGGTTTTTACATATTGTATGTGAGAAAAGGGGTATTATTATGGTTATGTATAAAAATCCAAAAGAATTGAAGAGAATGGAAGGAATACCAGAAGTCTTCAGATTTTTGGACGGTACTTCGGTGGATACTAAAGAAAAGTGGCAAAAGCGTTCAGAGGAAATAAAATCTTTGTATGAGTATTATATGTATGGCCCTTTGCCGGAGGAGATGTCACTGGAAAAGGTGAGCTTTAAATTGGGGGAATGGCAGGAGCGAAAGGAATTTGTTAACCTGCCGGATAAAAGGGAAGTTCAGGTGGAAGTAAAAGTGGCTCCTTTGCGTATAGAAATAGAGAATCGTGGCAGGAAGAGCGGATTTGATGCGCTTGTGTGTCTGCCTATTTGTGAACCGAGAGAAAAGGGCTATCCGGTATATCTGGAGATGAGTTTTGTGTGGCCGGGAAAAATCATGGATTTGTCTCCCAATGATTATTATGCGGCATCCAGAGGGTATGCCTCTATTTGCTACAATCCCTGTGATGTGGCGGCAGATAACAGCTCACGGACCGGTGCGTTTTATGATATTTACAGGTATGGGAAGGATTGGAAAGAGCAAACCGGAGCTTTGGCAGCTTGGGGCTGGGGAGCCTCCAAGATACTGGATGTTTTGGAACAGGGTCTGGCAGACGAGCTGAAAATCCATAAGGAGTACAATTTACTGTCCGGAGTGTCTCGTTTTGGAAAGGCCACTTTGCTGGCAGGGGCTTATGATAAGAGACTGAAGGTGGTGGTGCCGGCTTGTTCCGGTGCCGGCGGCGTAGCTATGTACCGCTATAAGTCTGAGGGAAAAACCTATGATTTTGCCACATTGGGATATCTAAATGAAGAGGGAGCATCTACTCATTTTACCACACAGAATGAGGCACTTGGGAACCTACAGTCTACCAATCTAAGACATTGGTTTAATGACAACTTTCTGGAATTTAACAGTGTAGAGCAGTTTCCTTTTGACCAGCATCATCTGGCTGCATTGATAGCGGATAAAGAACGATATTTATTCATAATCAGTGGTATGTTGGGAGAAGATTGGGTTAATCCGGCAGCTTCTGCAGTGACTTATGCTGCTACCAGGCAGTTATATGAATTTCTGGACCTTTCCGGTCATGTATGTCTGTGTGAGCATTTACAAGGACATGCCGTACTGCTTTCTGATATGGTAAAGCTTTTGGATTACTGTGATGTGATCTTGTATGGAGATGCACAGGAGGAGAAAGAGACTGATTTTGATACCATCCGGCAATCTGTATTTTGGGAACAAAATAATCTGGATAAACAGATTTACGGACCGTTTTTTGATAAATAACCATTAAAGAGGGTGCTAAAATATGAATAAGAAATTAAACTATGGAAGAACATTTTTAATTGGTTTGGCATTTATGTCTATCAGTAGCTTTTGGCAGGTGTATGACAATATTATTCCATTGATTATGAAGAATACCTTTGGATTAGGAGAAACCATTACCGGTGTAATCATGGCATTGGACAATGTACTGGCACTGTTTTTGTTACCAATATTCGGTTCTCTTTCTGATAAGGTGGACACCAAGCTGGGTAAGCGTACTCCGTTTATTGTAGCTGGTACTGTACTGGCAGTAACTTTTATGTTGATATTACCTTTTGCTGATAAGGCTGTGAATTTACCCTTATTTGTAGGTGCTTTGTTTGGTGTGTTGGTTTCTATGGGACTTTATCGTTCTCCGGCAGTGGCATTAATGCCGGATCTAACACCCAATCATCTGCGTAGCAAAGCCAATGCGGTAATTAATCTGTTGGGTGCTGTGGGTGGCGTGTATTCGTTAATTATGATTAAGGTATTAGTCGGAAAGGGTGACAGACCCAGCTATGTACCTTTGTTTATGAGTATTGCAATTTTCATGGTGGTATCAATTATTGTATTGGTGTCAACTATCCGGGAAAAGAAGCTGGCAATCCAGCTGGCTGCAGAGGAAGCAGCAGAAAAGGCTGTGACAGAAAAAGTAGTGAATAAATCATCGGAGGAACCGACCAAGACCGTGCTTGCACCGGAAGTAAAGCGCAGTATGATTTTCATGCTGATCTCCATATTCTTTTGGTTTACAGCATATAATGCAGTTACAACGGCTTTCTCCAGATATACAACAGTAGTCTGGAAGCTTGAGGGCGGCGGTTTTGCGGATTGCCTTATGGTGGCTACTGTGGCAGCTATTTGCAGTTATATTCCTATCGGCTTTCTGGCAAGCAGAATCGGACGTAAAAAAACCATTATGGGTGGTGTTGTATTGATGGCTGCCTGCTATTTGGCAGCTACCTTTGTGACTACATATCACCCCATTATCAATGTTGCTTTTGCGTTGATTGGTGTGGCATGGGCTTCCATTAATGTAAATTCCTACCCTATGATTGTAGCTATGAGTAAAGGGGCAGATATCGGTAAGTTTACCGGTACATATTATACTTTTTCCATGGCAGCGCAGATTATGACACCGATTTTGTCCGGTATTTTGCTGGAAAATGTGGCATATACTACCTTGTTCCCATATGCCTTTGGTTTTTCGGTATTGGCATTTTTGGCCATGACTCAGGTGCGTCACGGAGATGTGAAACCGGCTAAGAAGGAAAGTATTTTAGAGAATTTTGATGTAGAGGATTAGTAGTAAAATGGTAATTGTTTGGATAATTAGTACAATAGTCGTTGTAGCATTGCTATATTTGTGTATGACGATGCCTGCAGTGGGAAAACGACCGGACAAGACTCCTTTTTTAGGATTCTTATATGCTCATCGTGGTTTACATGATAATGATTCGGAGGCACCGGAGAATTCGCTGGCGGCTTTCCGCAAGGCAGTAGAAGCCGGATTTGGCATGGAATTGGATATCCAGCTGAGTAAAGATAAAATACCGGTTGTTTTTCATGATTTTGATTTAAAGAGAGTTTGTGGAGTAGAAGGAAAAATAAAGGATTATACCTTACAGGAGCTAAAGGAGTTCCGTTTGTGTGGATCAGATGAACAGATTCCTGCCTTTGCAGAAGTATTGGAACTGGTAGATGGCCAGGTACCATTGATAGTAGAATTTAAAGGAGATAATTTGAATGTTTCTTTATGTCCTATAGCAGATAAACTGCTTCAGGAGTATCGTGGGGTGTACTGTGTGGAATCTTTTAATCCATTAATGGTAGCATGGTATAAAAGGCATCGTAAGGATGTTTTTCGTGGACAGTTGTCAGAGAAGTTTTTCACTCATGGCAAAAAGAATATATTATATTTTGTATTGCAAAACATGATGCTGAATTTTCTGGCTAAGCCGGATTTTATCTCCTATAAATGTACGGATTATGATGCCTTATCCCGCAGACTGTGTTGTGGATTGTTTAAGGCTACTGCAGTAACTTGGACCATTAAGAGTGCAGAAGAGTTGAAAGAGATGAAAAAGCACTTTGAAATTTTCATATTTGAAGGGTTTATACCGAAAAATAGTTAATTAAAGTTTTGATTATTTATCAAAATGTTTGTTTCTGTAAGTTGGAATCGGAGAATTTTAGAAATAATATACAAAAGTGAAGCAAAAGTGAAATATTTGACAAAAAGCCTTGCTATTTTTTGGTGGTATTGTTACAATTATTAAGTAATTGTTAAGTGTTGAAGGAAGTGTTCGGGAGTCGCGGACATGGAATGGATTACGATTTTTGTCAAAAAATAAAACTACTAAAGGAGACAAAAAAGTATGAAGAAATGGGTGTACAAATTTAAAGAAGGTAATGCAGATATGAGAAACCTGCTTGGTGGTAAAGGTGCTAACCTGGCAGAAATGACCAATCTGGACTTACCAATTCCCCAGGGCTTTACTGTAACTACAGAAGCTTGTACCGATTATTATAATAATGGTGAGAAGATTTCCGATGAAATCAAAGAACAGATTTTAGCAAACATCAAGGATTTAGAAGATTTAATGGGTAAGAAATTCGGTGACATGGAAGACCCCCTGCTCGTGTCCGTACGTTCCGGTTCCAGAGCATCCATGCCCGGTATGATGGATACCATTTTGAACTTGGGTTTAAATGATGTAGCAGTAGAAGGCTTTGCTGCTAAGACCGGGAACCCCAGATTTGCTTATGATTCATACAGAAGATTTATTCAGATGTATGCGGACGTAGTAATGGAAGTTCCGAAGTCTTTCTTCGAGAAGATTATCGATGAAATGAAGGAAGAAAAGGGCGTGAAGTTCGATACCGAGCTTACCGCTGATGATTTGAAGGAATTAGCAAACAAGTTTAAGGCAGTATACAAAGAAGCTATGAAGGGAGCTGATTTCCCTCAGGATCCTGTAGAGCAGTTGATGGGTGCTGTAAAGGCAGTATTCCGTTCCTGGGACAACCCTCGAGCTATTGTATATAGACGTATGAATGATATTCCCGGAGATTGGGGTACCGCTGTAAATGTACAGTGTATGGTATTTGGTAATAAGGGAGACACCTCAGGTACAGGTGTAGCATTTACCCGTAACCCTTCTACAGGTGAAAAGGGTATTTATGGTGAATACTTAATCAACGCACAGGGTGAAGACGTAGTAGCAGGTGTACGTACACCGCAACCTATCAGCAAGCTTGCAGAGGATCTTCCTGAGTGTTTCGAGGAGTTCACCAAGATTGCAAACAGATTGGAAGAGCATTATCGCGATATGCAGGATATGGAGTTTACCATTGAAGAAGGTAAGTTATATTTCTTGCAAACCAGAAATGGTAAGAGAACAGCACCTGCAGCGATTCAGATTGCATGTGATTTAGTTGATGAAGGCAAGATTACCCCCGAAGAAGCAGTGCTTCGTATCGAGGCAAAATCTTTAGACCAGTTGTTACATCCTACCTTTGATCCGGCAGCATTAAAGGCAGGCGAGGTAATCGGTTCTGCACTTCCTGCATCTCCCGGTGCGGCTGCAGGTAAGGTATATTTTACTGCAGAAGATGCAAAGGCAGCCGGCATGGGTGGACGTGGCGAAAGAGTTATCT
This sequence comes from Lachnospiraceae bacterium, assembly GCA_017521605.1. Lineage (GTDB taxonomy): Bacteria > Bacillota > Clostridia > Lachnospirales > Lachnospiraceae > Acetatifactor. The sequence goes on from JAFXCD010000033.1 coordinate 74,632, forward strand.
TAGTTCGTTTGGAGACCTCTCCTGAAGATATCGAAGGCATGCATGCATCACAGGGAATACTCACTGTACGTGGTGGTATGACTTCTCATGCTGCAGTAGTTGCCCGTGGAATGGGAACCTGTTGTGTATCCGGATGTGGTGAAATTAAGATTGATGAAGAAGCAAAGGTATTCTCTCTTGGCGGATATGAATTCCATGAAGGAGACTACATTTCCTTAGATGGTTCTACCGGTAAGATTTATAAGGGAGATATCAAGACTGTAGAAGCTTCCGTAGGTGGCAACTTCGGTCGTATCATGGCTTGGGCTGACCAGTTTAAGACCCTGAAGGTACGTACCAATGCAGATACTCCTGCAGACACCTTAAACGCAGTGAAGCTTGGCGCAGAAGGTATTGGTTTATGCCGTACTGAGCATATGTTCTTCGGTGAGGACAGAATTCCTAAGTTCCGTAAGATGATTCTTTCCGATACCGTAGAAGCAAGAGAAGAAGCATTAAAGGCTATCGGCGAGTTCCAGAAGGCAGATTTCAAGGCTATGTACGAAGTGCTGGAAGGCAAGCCTATGACCGTTCGTTATTTAGATCCCCCTCTTCATGAGTTCGTACCTACTACAGAAGAGGATATTAAGGCATTGGCAGACGATATGGATCTGACTGTAGCTGAAGTAAAGGCTAAGTGTGATGCACTTCACGAATTCAACCCTATGATGGGTCACAGAGGATGCCGTTTGGCAGTAACCTATCCTGAAATCGCAAAGATGCAGACCAGAGCTGTGATGGAAGCGGCTATCGAAGTAAAGACTGAGAAGGGATACGATATTGTACCTGAAATCATGATTCCTTTGGTTGGTGAAAAGAAAGAGCTTAAATATGTTAAGGATATCGTAGTAGAAGTAGCAGAAGCTGTGAAGGCTGAGAAGAACAGCGACATCCAGTACCAGATTGGTACCATGATCGAAATTCCACGTGCAGCACTTACCGCTGATGCTATCGCAGAAGAAGCAGAATTCTTCTCCTTCGGTACCAACGATTTAACCCAGATGACTTTCGGCTTCTCCCGTGACGATGCCGGCAAGTTCTTAGAGTCTTACTATCAGACCAAGATTTACGAATCCGATCCTTTTGCAAGACTGGATCAGACCGGTGTAGGTCAGTTAGTACAGATGGCTGCTGAGAAGGGTCGCGCTACCCGTCCTAATATTAAGCTTGGCATCTGTGGTGAGCACGGTGGAGATCCTTCTTCCATCGAATTCTGCCACAAGGTAGGTTTGAACTATGTATCATGTTCACCTTTCCGTGTACCGATTGCGAGATTGGCTGCGGCACAGGCTGCGTTGAATAATAAGTAGGACATCCTTGGCATAAGGCTTGTAGAAACTAAATAAATGCATGAAAAAATGGCTCAGAATCGTAATGGTTCTGAGCCATTAGTTGTTTGTGGGGAAAAGGGGCAGAAAGTGATGTGGAGTATGGGGGTGTGGGGAAAAAGCGGTTGGTTTTGGCATAGAAAGTTTGGTTTGAGAAAAAGGCGTAAAGACGGTATAGATTGTTAATATGTGTGTGGTGTGTTATAATAAAGAGGTAGATAAATAAGAATTTTCTGTTAAAAGTGGATAGGAAAAAGATGACCTATTTCAAATTGTATCGATATAAGTGTATAAGGTATACTTTAATTAAGTTAAGCTTAGCTAAAAATACAGATTGGAGAGCATACAATGGAAAAATATTATACACTTAATGAAGTAGCAATGATGACAGGATTAACAACAAGAACACTTAGAAATTACTTGAAAATGAATGTGTTAAAGGGTGAGAAGTTAGATGGCGTTTGGAAATTTACTGAAGAAGAATTTGCAGAGTTTATTCAAAACCCTTATGTAAAGCCAAGTTTGCAAGCAAAAAATAAGGCTATTGTTTTTGATTTTTTAGCACAGAATGAAAAGCGAATAAATGAAATATGTACAGTAATTGATGTGTGTGTAGATTCTCATGAGGCAGAAGAAATATCATCTTTCTTTTGTGAGGAAATAAATAAAAGAAATGAAGGTAACATAAATTTTTCTTTTGAAAAAAACGGTTCTTATGTAAGAGTTATTTTAAGAGGATATGAAGACGCTGTTATGGAGATTCTGAATGCTTATTATAACTAGGCACTTGAAACTTTCAGTTTGTCAGAGAGACAAATTCCAATATGTAGAACAGTTAGATAAACTTGAAGTTGATGGAGGAAATGAAATGCAAGACAAATATGTATTAAATTGCCCGTTCTGTGGTGGAACAGAAGTGATAGAAAGTTGGCAAGGTGGTTACGGGGCGGTAACTGCGGTAAGTAACAAGTGGGGGGGAGCAGGACTGTATCATTCTATTTGTCGGAACTGCGGAAGTGTAGTGAGAAGTTATGTAAAAGAACCC
>JAFXCD010000034.1 GCA_017521605.1 Lachnospiraceae bacterium
AAAAGAATTACAACTAATTCTAAAGAACTAGAACTTGTTTTGTTGAATATGTTTCTGCAGGGGAGAAAAGGTTATACTTTTATTTAGAACTACTATTCGTTCTAAAGGAGGTGACAAGCCACTGTGGATTTACAGGTTATAGGTCAAAGGATTAAAATGGCCAGAGAAGCAAGGAATCTGTCACAGGAAGATTTGGCTGAAATGGTGGATTTGAGTCCGTCGCATATAAGTGTCATTGAGCGTGGTGTAAAAACAACAAAGCTGGATACATTTGTGGCAATAGCAAATGCACTCGAAGTGTCAGCAGATACATTACTGGTAGATGTGGTGGAGCATTCCGTGTTAGGTGTAACGAATGAATTGTATGATATGATTTCAGGGATGAAAAAGAAAGACCAGAAACGTATTCTAAATGCAGTTCGGGCGTTTATAGAAGATTAATGGAAAGAAGAGCAAGGGGACTCTTCTTTTTTTGTCTTTTTATTGAAATAATATGACTTGTTCAAATCAGTATAATTGTGCTATACTCGTTCTAAAGAACAAATAATAATTCTAAAAAGGAGCAGAAAAAGACGTGGGGGATAAATTAAGTAAGTATAACGGAATTGGACGGATATGTATCTGGTTTTTTATTTTGTTTGCTGTAGGTTTTATATTCGGCTACGGAATGAGTAACAGGGTGAGCGAAAAAGAAGAACCGTCACATGAACCATGGGAAGAGCCGGATTATTTTTCTAATATTGTACAAGAGGATTGTCTGATATGTAAAACAAGAAAACTGTATAGCAATGAAAATAATCTTGGAATCTTGTTTTTAAATGAAGGAACTGTAAATCATGTTGGTATTAACAAATATGATGAGTTTGGAAAGATGATAGAGAAAGAAGATACCTATAACCAAATTTCAATGGCACCGGCATATGGTGACAATATGGGGATCCGTATTACAACAAACAGAGATAGGGGATATGCGGAGATTGATATCGATTTGGGGGACAATGCGGTGTTTGATATCGATATGATAAGAGAGTATTGCTGTGAGGACTGCATAGAAAAGATGCTGGATGAATATTTTCATGTGCAACCTTATGATATACTGGTATTAAATTATTGCACAGGTGATTTGCAACTGATATCATCCAACCTTATATCATTTACGATGGGGGACTATTATGTCTCATGTGAACCGAGGACGAATAAGGGAGAGGATGAAATAGCAGAAGTGGATCTGTTGATATTTTTTTGTCCCAATCGATATGATGATGTATAGGAACAATGGGATAACACATATGTGGTTATCCTTTTTCTTTGGAGTAAAATGAAATAGCAGGAAGGAACAAGGATGCCAAAGTTAATTCTACGATGTAACTACTTAAAAAATGCCCCGCCTTCCCATCTTTCCAATTACATGAATTATATCAGTACCCGTGAAGGGGTGGAAAAGATTGACAATACGGGTGGACTGCTTCCGGCAACGGTCAAGCAAAAGGAACTGATCGCAGACATCTTATCGAAAATCGAAGATGCAGATCGGATGCATGAGTATTATGATTACCTCCAGAAACCGAACCGGGAGAACGCAACGGAGTTTATCACACAGGCTCTGGAAAACAATCTGGATATTATCGCTAAGAAGAAAAACTATATAGATTACCTTGCAAACAGACCAAGAGTAGAAAGGATCAATACCCATGGCCTGTTTTCTAATGAAAGGGAATCTGTTGTACTGTCCCGTGTGGCAGAGGAGGTGGCAAATCATCCAGGCGTGGTGTGGACAAACGTGATCAGTCTGCGCAGGGAGGATGCGGAAAGACTTGGCTATGACAGTGCCGCACAGTGGCAGGCATTATTACGGAGCAGAGTGGAGCTTTTATGTGAAAATTATAAGATAGACAGCAGGAACCTGAAATGGTATGCAGCCTTTCATAATGAATCCCATCATCCCCACGTACATCTGGTGGTGTATTCCCAAAGTCCATCGGAAGGGTATCTTACAAAAAAAGGGATTGATACCATGCGTTCCACCTATGCCCATGATATTTTCCGGCAGGAGTTTATGAGCATCTATGAAAAGAAAACACAAAGAAGAGATCAGTTAAAGGAGCAGGCAAATAAAAGTCTGCTTTTTTTATTGCAGGAAATGCAAAGAGGTGTCTGTCATAATGGAAAAATTGCAAAGGATGTGGAGCTTTTATCCAAGAGACTAAAAAATACCGGTGGCAAAAAAGTATACGGATATTTGAAAGCGGATGTAAAAGCCATTATCAACAGGATCGTGGATGAACTGGCAAAGGAAGAAATGGTGACAGATTGCTACCGGAGGTGGCTGGAAAGTAAAAACGAGCTCCTCCATTACTACAAAGATACCAATTCGGAGGAACCTTTGTTGTCAGAACAAAAGGAATTTAAAAGTCTCAAAAACATGGTTATCCGAGAAGCCCTGCGGTATGGAGAGGGATATCTTTATACGGAGGATGAAAGTCTGGATGCCATGGAAGAAACAGAAGAAGAGACCACAGGTTCTTTTCAGGAGCTGGAGGAACTGGTGGAGATTGCCATGGATGATTGGAACGGGACGCAGGAGAGAGAGGAAGGTACCGGATATTCCTTTTATGCCAATTGGTCGAAAGAATACAAAGAGGCCAGAGGATATCTGTATGGAACCGATGAGATGGAAGCGGATGAAGAGGCTGCCTATGAGATCATGAAGGAAGAAGCAGAACGGGGAAATGTGTTCGCCATACATGACATGGGCAAGATTTATGCGCAGGGTATCTTTGTGGATGCGGACCCGGTGATAGCACAGGAATGGTACGAAAAGGCACTGACCGGAATGCTTGCGGTAGAAAGAGATAAGGCAAATGCCTATCTGGAATATCGTATCGGTAAGATGTTTCAGTATGGCTTGGGAACAGAAGAAGATCTCCGGGAGGCAGCCCGGTGGTTTGACATGTCCTCAGATAAGAACCATAAACATGCCCTTTACTCTCTTGGTGTGCTGTATCTTCATGGCAAAGGTGTGGAGCAGGACGATGCACAGGCATATCGGTTGTTCCTTCGTTCCCATGAGCAGAGAAACGCTTACGCCTCTCTGGAGCTTGGCAAACTGTATGAGTCCGGAAGAGGAACGGAAAGAAGCCGGGAGCTGGCAGAGGAGTGTTACCGGGTAGCCTTTCTTGGATTTTTAAATCTGGAAAAGAAGTCCAAGGATGATAACCTTTGGTACAGGATCGGGGTAATGTACTTGAAGGGAATTGGAACGGAGGCGGATGAGAGGAAAGCAGAAAAATATCTGATACAGTCAGCGGACTGTGGCAATATCCATGCACCTTATCAGCTGGCAAAGCTGTATATCCATCAGGAAACAGAAAAACTGCAGAGAAACCTGGAAGAGGCACCGGATTATGAAAAGATACGGAAAGCCATCCGGTGGCTGGAGGAGGCGGCAGAGCAGGAAAACACCTTTGCAGAGTATGCCTTGGGAAAATTGTATGCAGAGGGAGACGTACTGGCAAAAGATATGGAAAAAGCGCTGTTTTATCTGCACCGGGCAGCGAAAGCCGGTAATGCCTATGCCCAGTACCGGATAGGAAGATTATATCTGGAAGATGAGTATAAAGATATGGAAAAGGCTCTCCATTACCTGACACGGTCAGCGAAGCAGAAGCACGATCTTGCCGCATACCGGCTTGGCAAACTGTATCTGGCAGGAGAAGAGGTAGGGAAAAATGTAGAGCTTGCCCTGCAGTATCTGGAATCGTCTGCCCATGCAGGAAACCAGTACGCACAGTATGTGCTTGGCAAGGTGTATTTAACAGGCAGGGATGTGCCGCAGGACCGGGAGAAATCGTATGCATATTTTATGTTGTCAGCAGAGCAGGGAAATGAGTATGCCGCTTTTTTCCTGAAACACTGGAATGAGATCGGTCAGCCGGATCTGTTTTTGATGGCAACCAGACTCCTGCATCATTTAGAGCAGCTCATAGAGGATGATATATCCGGACGGAGAGGTAACACCAGAGTGGACCGTAAGCTGGCAAGAAAGATGAAACAGAAAAAGATGGCACAGGGACATGCAGAAGATGACAGGGAAATTATGGTGCAGACCCAGTAAAGGCGAAGAGGAGGAAATGAGTTGGGAGATTTCATTTATTTTACAGAGGAACAAAAAGAAAGAGCCAATGCAGTTCCCATTATGGACATTCTGAAAAAAGAGAATGAAGAGGTGGAACGTTCCGGGAATGAATGGCGCTGGAAGAAGCATAAAAGTGTGACGTTTCGTGGAAGCAGTTGGTACAGACACAGTCAGCAGGTGGGAAGCCATGCTATAGATTTTATGCAAGAATTCTTCGGCATGTCCTATCCGGAAGCTGTTTCTTATCTGTTAAATGGGGAGCAGGGGGAAGTGATCCAGGGAAGAACCCACGTGACACCGGAAACAAGGGAGCAGTTTGAGAGAGAACGTCTCTTAAGGAACAAGGAGCAGGAATACGGTACCCAGGAATTACCGGAGGAGGAACCGGAAGAACAGGAGGTGGAAGAACCAAAGGTTTTGGAACCACCGAAGAAAAACGATACCATGAAAAGGGTGTATGCTTATCTGATGCAGAAGCGTCATGTGAGCAGGGACATCCTTTCTTTTTTTGCCAGAAAAGGCACCCTGTATGAATCAGTGGGACATCACAATGCGGTTTTTGCAGGGGTGGATAAGGAGGGAAATATCCGCCACATCCATGAAAAAGGAACCTGTTCCGAGGGCAGGAGCTTCCGGTTAAATGGAGAAGGTTCGGATGCTGCTTATGGATTCGGGCATGCCGGCCCCGGTAACAGGCTGTATGTGTTTGAGGCTCCCATTGATCTGTTGTCCTTTCTGAGCTTGTATCCGGAGAACTGGCAGGAGAACAGTTACATTGTGTTAAACGGTGTGTCTGAACATGCCATGCTGCAGATGTTAAAAGACTATCCAAATCTGGATACGGTTGTTCTGTGTCTGGATCATGATCCGGCAGGGATAGAAGCCTGTGGCAGACTAGCGGAGATCCTGACGCAGAATCATTACACCAACATCAGGATATTGCAATCCGGTTACAAGGACTGGAACGAAGACTTAAAGGCCCTTTACGGAGAAGAAGCGGTTCCGGCAAAAGAACATCCAAAAATCATAGAGTGTGAGGCATGGATACAGGTCTTAACCCAGGTAGCAGAAACCATGGATATGAAATACGCCGCCAAAGAATCCATCTGCCGGTATTACCGGGATATTTATCAGGATCTGAAAAAGGGCAATGGAAAAGAACAGCTGGAGGATGCCTTTGATGGTTCTGGGATGTTACTTACCGGAATCCTGGTGCGGTGCATGGAAAAGGAAGGAAAGGCAATGGGGATAGATACCAGTGCGGGAAAGATTCTGGAAAATTTAAAAAGGAGGTACCGTCCCCATAAGGATAAAGGAAATTACAGCACCCATATCCGAAATATGCAGAAAGCCTATGAGGAACTGCTGGAGGTGTATGAAAAAGATCTGGAGATGAAAGAAAATAAGGAACTGCTTGTGAAAAAATGTATGAGTCTTGCCATGGAGTGCATCAAGGCTCATATTTTCTTGGCAACAGACTATCAGGAAATGCTGCAAAGGAAGGAGATGAGGATGGAATGCAGCCAGTCGTAATACTGTTATTGTCAGGTGTGGCGATGTTCTCTGTGATTGGAGGACTTTCCCTGCTGGCACATTATTATACCCTGAATGGGATCAAAAGTAAGACAGTGGGGGACGGGCAGCATGGTACTGCCCGTTTTGCCACGAAGAAAGAAATCGAAGAAACATATACGGAGGTGGCCTTTGAACCGAAGGAATGGAGGCAGGGAAAACATCTGCCACAGGTACAAGGGCTGGTCCTTGGAAGTGTGGAAAAGGCAGGGAAATTGTATGCCCTTGTGGATACCGGGGATGTGCATTGTCTTATGATCGGTGCCGCCGGCGTGGGGAAGACCGCCCACTTCCTGTATCCCAACATTGAATATGCCTGTGCCTGTGGCATGAGTTTTCTGACCACCGATACTAAGGGAGATCTTTACCGGAATTATGCAGGCATTGCAAAGAAATATTATGGATACCATACCGCTGTCATTGATTTAAGAAACCCTACCAGAAGTGACGGGGACAACATGCTCCATCTGGTAAACAAATACATGGATGCTTATCTTGCAGACCATAACAACTTAAGTGCCAAAGCAAAGGCAGAAAAATATGCCAAGATCACTGCCAAGACCATCATATCCGCCGGAGGAGCTGACAGTGCAAACTATGGACAGAATGCATTCTTTTATGATGCCGCAGAAGGTGTATTGACCGCATCCATTTTGCTGATCGCAGAATTCTGCCCCAAAGAGAAGCGGCATATCATCAGTGTGTTTAAGCTGATCCAGGACCTGCTGGCACCCTCCAAGGTAAAAGGAAAGAACCAGTTCCAGCTGCTGATGGCAAAGCTTCCCGATACCCACAAAGCCAAATGGTTTGCAGGTGCCGCTTTAAATACTGCAGAACAGTCCATGCAGTCTGTTCTCTCCACAGCCCTTTCCAGACTCAATTCCTTTCTGGATTCCGAACTGGAACAGATCCTGTGTTTTGATACCGCTATCGATGCTGAACTTTTTTGTAAGCAGAAGACAGCGGTATTTTTAGTGATGCCGGAGGAGGACAACACCAAGTATTTTATTATCTCTCTGATCTTGCAGCAGCTCTACCGGGAGATCCTTGTGGTGGCAGATGAAAACGGCGGAAAGCTGGATAACCGTGTGGTCTTTTACTGGGATGAGGTTGGGACCATTCCAAAGATCGAAAGTGCAGAGATGATGTTTTCTGCATCCCGTTCCAGAAGGGTAAGTATTGTCCCCATGATCCAGTCCTTTGCGCAGCTGAATAAAAACTATGGAAAAGAAGGGGCAGAGATCATCATTGATAATTGCCAAGATACCATCTTCGGAGGATTTGCCCCCAACTCCGAATCTGCCGAGGTACTCTCCAAAAGTCTTGGCAATAAGACCGTTATGTCCGGTTCCATCAGCAGAGGAAAGAATGATCCCAGCCAGTCCCTGCAGATGATCCAAAGACCGTTAATGACACCGGATGAGCTAAAGTCCCTGCCCAAAGGCAATTTTATCGTCTCCAAAACCGGCAGCCACCCTATGAAAACCAGACTGAAACTGTTCACCAAGTGGGGGATCACCTTTGAAGAACCTTGTGAAATGGAAGAAAAATCTGCAAGAAAGGTGGCTTATGCAGACAAGCAGGAGATTGAAGAGGAGATCATCCGCAGATACATGTGCTGTATGGAGGAGGAGCCGGAACCGGCAGCTGTGGGGAAGGGTTCTGCAAAAGGGGGCATCCAGCAGACTCCTGTGAATGAGGCTTATACAAAAGTCCGGCAGACACTTCGGACAGAGGATTAGGTGATGGTTTGAAAAGAAGAGAGATTTATGAAGCAGAACTGCCTCACAGGGCTGTGGCAGTGTATCTGTACTTAAAAGACCGGGCGGATCAGGAAGGCACCTGCTATCCGGCAATCGGTACCATTGCAAAAGAACTGCATCTGTCTATAAGCACTGTAAAACGTGCCATCAGCGATCTGGAACGGAACGGATTTATCAGAAAGAAACAGCGCTGGCGTGAAAACGGAGGCAGAAGCAGCCTGCTGTTTGAAATTCTACGGTAAGCACCAAGGGGGAAGTGCGTCCTATAAGTGAACCATGCCATGGTTCACCATGACCTATGCAGGGAAGGTATCACTTTAACTATTGGCAGAGAAAGAAAAACAAAAATATAAAAATTTAAAAATATATCCGTCAGATGTGATCCCAGGATGGATATAGAAGTGAGGAGGTTAAGCAGAATGAAGATTGGACTAAAAAAAGTAAGTGAGGATGTGGCAGAAAACCTCTATGAACAGATGCCGGAACAGGAGCTGTTCTTAAGGATCCGGGACGATCTGCTTTATTCCCGGACAGGTATCCGGATGGATGAACAGGTCACAAAGAAGGATCCGGAGAAGTTTTTAGAAGAGGTAAACCAGTATATTGACCGGATGTACCACATCAGTGAAGAGAAGAAACACAGATTTGATAAATACATCGAAAAGTATATTTTTGGTTTCCATGTGTTGACCGAGATCATGGAGGCAAAGGATATCACAGATATTAAGGTGCTGGCATGGAACAATGTGCGTATTAAACAGTTTGGCAGGAGAAAAGCTACAGGCATCTGCTTCTGGAGCAAAGAGGATTTTCGTGGGTTTGTGGAGATGATCGCCGTCAAGAATGGGATCAACATCGGCAGTCTCAATGCCATCCAGACCTTTACCGACAAAAACAGCAGTGAACGGTTTATATACCGCTTTAACATTTCCACCGGAGCTGTGAACAGTACCGGGGAACCTTATCTGCATGTAAGGAAAATTCCCAAGGACAAGCTGACCATGGAAGAACTGATGGATCTGCAGATGTTTGATGAGCAGATGGCAGCCTATGTGAAAAAACGGATCACAGAGGGGTACATGCTCATCAGTGGAAGCAACGGATCCGGAAAGACCAACTTTTTGAATGTTTTTCTGGATGAGATCCCGGAAGAAGAATCCGTGCTGGTGGTGCAGGAAAACGAAGAATTATCCAGCAAAACCCATCCGGATATGATGTTCCAGCATATCGCGATCCGCAGGGGAGAAGGAAAGATCCATTACGGATTGAAGGAGCTGGTGATCAACGGACTTCTTACCGATATCGACCACATCATCATCGGAGAAATTAAAGGCGGGGAGGCATTGTATTTTTTAAACGCATTCCTTTCCGGCTGTCTGGGAATGGCAACCATTCACAGTATTAATGCAGCCGGTGCGCTGGACATGCTGGTCACCTATGCGAAATGGGAAAGTGACTACAGCAGGGAAGAACTCAGCAAGCTCCTTACCTGTGTAAAGACAGTGGTACATATGGAGGACTTTCAGGTCAGTCAGATTGTGGAAGTCCGTGGATGGGATGCAGAAGAAAAGCAGATCCGCCTCCATACTGTTTACGACAGAAAGGAGGGTATCCATAAGCTATGACACTTGCCATGAATTATCTGATAAAAGGTGCAGTTTTTGCACTGCTGTTTACAGCTATGTTCTTTGTGGTACGCAGTATCCGCCGCTTTGATCCCTTGAAAAAGCTTCAGGAGCAGATGGAGGATTGGGAAAGACAGAGACTGTTGGAGCAAGGGAAATCCCATACCGGCTGGCTGGAAAGATTGCTTGACAAACTGGACCGGAATCTGACACAGGCCGGGATCAAGAAATATGTTCCAAAGGGAACCGCAGAAGTGTTCTTTTTAAGCTGTGTGGCCGAGTTTGTACTGGTGTTTTGGTGTCTGGGAGAAGGGATACTGGTTCCCTTCATGGCCGGAGTGGCGGCAGTTTATGTGAATATCCTGCTGATCGACATTCTGCGATTTAAAAACCGCAGGGTTACGGAAAACCATCTGCTGTCCATGCTTGGCAGTATCAGTGATCTTGCCCTGACAGAAAACGAGATCACCATGATCCTGTACCAGACGGGACAAAGGATGCCATACCCTTTAAAGGATGCACTGGTTCATTGCCATCTGACCGCGCGAAATACCGGGGATACCGGGAAAGCCTTTTATGAACTGCGAAGAAGCATAGACCATCCATTGTTCCGGGAGATTATGTTGTTGCTGGAGCTGGCAAGCAGGAATGACAGCAACTACCAGAAGGTGGTGGATGGATGCAGGGGCATGGTCCACCGGTATCTGAAGGAAGAAAAAGAGAAGATGGCGGTGGTCAGAAATCTGCTCATTGAAGCAGGGATCATGACACTGATCGCTATTTACGGGATCAGCACCATGGTTCATGGGTTTGCGGTGGATGCAGGAGTCACGGGAGGTTTCCGGGAGTTCTTCTTCCAGAACCCAGCAGGACAGGTGTGTCTGCTGATCTATGGCCTGCTGTTCTTTGGCATGATCCAGACCATATTTAAATTTGCAAAACGATAGGAGGGAGCCGGATGGGAATATATGAAACAGTGACCGGCTGGTTTTTAGGACTGGATGGGCAGATTCTGCGGGGAATGTTACTGGCAGTGATGTTAACAGCGGGAGGACTTCTGGCAGTGGTTTTTTACCGGCTGTGGAAAAAGGGAATCCGGTTAAAGGAAGAAAAGGCCGGACAGAGGATTTATGAAAACATGGAAGAGGCATTCCGTGAAAAAGGCGGAGGAACCTATGAAAAGCTGGCCGCCTGGTTAAAGGGTATCGGAGCCGAGTTTTTTGTAAAAGGATTTGGAGATCCCTTTTATTTTCTGGCAGTAAACCTTGGGATCTTCCTGGGGAGCATGATGCTTTTGGGTATCCTGGGCAGCTCCTTAGCTTACGGGCTTTTGATGGGAAGTGTCATCCTGCTTCTGGAACTGATCTTTATGGCAGCTAAGGACAAAGAGGATAACCAGAAGATGTTAGAGGACATCGCTTTTTTATACGATGGCACCGCAATCCAGCTTTCCGGAAATATATACATCGCCCATGCAGTGGATAACTGTATCCCCTACATGGAAAGCAAACGGTTAAAACAGGCGCTGACAGAGCTTAGCAACAACCTGATGCTTGGCGGAGATGTGGCAGGTGCCACGCAGGATTTTAAGGAGAAATTTAACAACACCTATCTGGATACGTTCTGCAATGTAATTGTGCAGATTACTTCCCAGACAGGGGAGGCAGGGAGCCTGATCGAGGATATGTCAAAGCAGCTGACAGCTCTGCAGGAAACTGCATTTATGCAGAAAAAGAAGGCAACGGAGAACAAGCTCCAGATCTGCATTATTGGAATATTTTTAGTGTTCACCGCACTGATCTTTTATCTAAGCATAGCCAGTATGTCAGGCAGTACAGGGATACTGTTCTGATCATTAAAACGGTATAAGAGGCAGGTCCTTTTATATAAAAAAATAATATTTTAAGGAGGTTTCACTATGAGAAACAAAATCAACAACATCGTAACAAAAGCAAAGGGTCAGGTATTATCTGTCATGACCAGAAAGGACAAGGGTATTGAGGGCATTATGGTAGTAGCACTTTTGTGTGTCATTGCAGTATCCTTAACTGCATTATTCCGTACAGAAGCGGGAAATTTGATCGACAGCATCTTTGGTACCATGGAAACTAACATTACCAGCACTCTTTTCAATGAATTTTCTCCTACCGTTTAAGGAGCGAACGGGTAGCTGAAGGGTACATAAACATATTTGGCAGCTGCCGGAAAAGAGAGGGGAGCAGGGGTAGATGCCCCTGCTCTTTTTGAATAAGGAAAGAGGAAGGAGGCCCTATGGTGAAACAAAAGGATAAGGGCATGATGGAGCATTTTCTGCCTGCAATGGTCACCATTGTATTTATGGGAATTTTATGGTTTGGCTCCATGGTTACCGCTTCCAACATTGACAAAAGCAGTGCCTTGAATCAGGTCACAAGGAAATATATGCTGCGGATGGAAGCGGACGGATATCTGACACAGGAGAATAAAACCGCCATGGTATCAGAGCTTCAGGCACTTGGGGTGGAAGGAGCAGACCTGACCGGAACCAGCCTTACCGATGCAGGATACGGAAATCCGGTAACCTTGCAGGTCAAAGGAACCCTGACAGTAAGGAGCATTGTGTTTAAAGGATTTACAAAATCCATGCTGAAGGAGGAAAGGATACCCTGGTCCGTAAAAAGGGTATCCGTTGCAAAAAATTGAATAGGAAGAGGAAAAAAACAAAAAAAGATACGGGTACCATCTTTAATCCGGTGCTGTATCTGATGATCCTGTTTTTAACCGTACAGCTCATGCTTATGTTTGTATCCTACCGGAGGATGAGCTGGCTGTCGGAAACCATAACCGATGGCATGACAGATGCGTTATTGGGAGCAGCGGTATTGGAAGAGGAAGAGCTCTATGCCTATGGAAGAAGCGATGAACTGCAGATCCTGTATCCTAAAGAAAAGTATGATATTTTCAAGGATCTGCTTCGGCAGGAACTGGGACTGACGAATGCCATGACTGCAGTAAGGGGCAGTGTGCCTGTGGTAGACGGGAACGTACAGATAGAGGATTTTGTGGTGTATTCGGTAAATGGCAGTGATGTAACCGTGTATGATTTTGATGAAACCGGGGCATATGTGACAACCATCCATCCGGGACAAAAGGATGTGCTGACAGCACCCAACGGGATGAGCGTCAGGGAAAGCTCTTTGTTTGCAAAGATACGGTTTCAGGTCAGGTATATGGGAGTACCCATGAATGTAAGCAGATATCACATGGTTGATATCGTAGATGAATGATCGGAGGAAAGAAAATGAGTGAAAATCAAGTAAAAATAAGCAAAAAGAAGAAAGAGAAGATATGGCACATCCTGGTATGTCTGTTACTGGCAGGCATCCTGTTTGTGTTTTTATTGAATGTGGAAAAAAGGCAGCTGGAAAATTTTGAAAAAGGTCTGGTGGTGGTAGCCGTAGAGGAAGTGGCAGACAACACAGAGATTACCCCAGAAAATGCCGCTGTGTATTTTGCCTTGGAAGAGAGAACCCTGACAGATATTCCCAAAGCAGCCTATACCGACATCCAGGAGGTTATCGGTTTTTATGCCAAGGGAGGCATCGATAAGGGGAGCATGGTAACAAAGAGCATGCTTGGAAAGCTGGGGAACGTAACGGCAGACAGTGTGTTCTTGAGTGTAGATATGGAGGCTTTGGATCAGAGTGTAGCAGGAACTCTCCGTGCCGGAGACCAGATTGATATTTACACGGTCAAAAAAGGGCAGGATGAAGAAGTGGAAGTGGCAGAAGTGTTAAGCAGTGTGATCATCGAGCGAAGCTATACCAGCAGTGGTATTGCCATTCAGAAAGAGGATACCACAGCCATTGCACAGTATGTGATGATCCCCATCCACAAGGATGCGGTGGAGGCATTCTATGCGGCATTGGAAAATAAAAAGATCCAGATCGTCAAGCATCCGGATTAAAGGAAAAGGAGTCGGAGCATGGGAGAAGGAAATCTGTTTCAAAAATACCGATTATGTCTGATTCTGTCTGTGATGGCAGTGGTACTTGTGGCTTCCGCCCTTTTGTTTTGGAAGAGAGAAGAACCACCCATAGAGGAAGCACCGGAAAGCATAGAAGTGACGGATGTTTATAAGGTGGAGAGTGAAAATATACAACTACAGAAAGAGTCAGAGGAGAAATCCGATGTAGAGCCGGATTCAGAAGTTTTGGAGAATCCGGAAGATACGCTGGTGACAGAAGAAAGGGTGGAACCGGAACAGGAGCTGATGAAAGAACCCGTGGCAGTCAAGGAACAGGTGGTTTCCAAAGGAAGTTCTGAAGAAATATCAGAGCAAGAGAAAGAAATGGAACCTATCCCGGAAGTAGCAGTTAAACCGGAAGCTACACCGGAATCAGAGGAAGCAAAAGAGCAGGAGCAGCTTCCGGAAATCGTACCTGAACCGGAACGCATTCCGCAGGAAGAACCGGAGCCGGAGCTGCCTGCAGAAGAAGAGCCGGAAATCCCCTCTTCCAAGGAACCGGAAATGTCTTGCCACCATAGCTGGGTATTTGAATCTTTTTATCAGGAACCCACCTGCAGCAATGGAGGACTGGTAAATCAGGTGTGTGTCCATTGTGGAGAAACACAGGTTACCGGAGGTACCCCAACAGGAGAACATTCCTACTGTGTGGAAGTGTCGGGAGACTGTTGCAGCGAAGAAGTTGTGGTCTGCTCTGAATGTAATCATAGGGAAATCAAAGAAAAAGACATGGGAAATCACATAGATGTAGAAGATGGTTTCTGCTACGGATGCGGGACAACCATAAAGTGATCTCCCGGAAAGGAGGAAGATGAGAAAGTTTTTAAAAGGTTTTTTGTGTATGCTGGCACTGTGTTTCTTTTTGTCACCGGTTACCTCTCATGCAGCAGCAAGTACCGGTGAAATGGCACAGTTTCCCAATATTACGCTAAGTCCAGACGGAACAGAACGGGCATGGACTACAGACTGGTGGGATAAAACGAATGAGAGACTTCCGTGGGGATATACCGTGGATATGAACGCAGAATCTTCTATTGGGAATTTGGGGGATGGCGAGCATTACTATGGGAAACAGGCAGTAGGGAGTGTGACCGTAGGGAAATGGGTAGTCATGCATACTCCGGGACAATGTATCCACGATACACCTACTAAGGATACCTTTGCAGGATTTGATTACCGAAATGAAATCTGCCATTCTTACTATAACAATGGATGGTTTGCCTACTGTGCGGATTGCGGAGAGGTTGCTGCACATTTGTTGATTTATGCCAGAGAATCTACCGTAAAACAGATCACATCCATTCCGGCATCCTCTATTTACGTGTACCAGTGTCCCCATTGTTCTCATTTGGAGCAGGGGAGCAGTTATCAACACTATTGTAAGGCGATATCCAGTAACAGATATAAGGTAACTTATCGACAGAATGCACCGGCAGATAGTAGTGTGGCAGGGTATATGGCACCAACTATGCACATGTATGGTAACAGTGATTCCTATAATGGAGAGCCGGCATCTGAGATAGGATATACAGATACAGCACTAAGGAAGAATAGTTATGTATGCAATGGGTATCTGTTTGCCGGTTGGAATACGAAAGCAGATGGAAGCGGTGTAACCTTTTCGGATGGGCAGGAAGTGTTAAATCTGACTACCGAAGACAATGGAATCGTAAAGTTATATGCACAATGGGTAAAAGCGGAAGGGTCCCTATTGCTGGATGCAAATGGAGGTACTTATCAGGGTAAGGCTGTTTACGAGCAGAAACAAAAGTATGGAAGCAGCTATCAGATAGACAATGGGCAGCTTGTTCCACCCGCCGGTTACCGGGTAGAATTTGCCACCAACGGTGGAAGTACCGTGCAACCAATTACTACTATAAAAAGTTTTACACATTGGGAAGTTCAGCCCTACTTTTCTGGAGAGTTTAAAAGCAATGTCTATAAATATCTGGGGGATAATGGAAATGTAGACCGCCTGAAAGCACAGTATGTTAATAACTCTTTCAAGTTACCGGATTGTACGGGAAACAATATGTCTTTGGTTGGATGGTATTCAGATTCTGGATTAGGAGAGGATGCTTTTGTAGGAAAACCCGGAGATGAAATCACTGTAGAGAAAAATACCATACTGTACGCAAAGTGGGCTACTTTGACACTATGGGCATACGATGATTATACGTCATATGGCGGTGTGGGAGCCGTAGATCTGAAGTGGGAGCAGAAGGATGGCAAAGGAAAATACTATCGGCTCTATCAATCCGAAGATCAAAAATCTTGGAAAGAAATTTTTTCGGGAAATGACATCCAGAGCAACATCAGTATTTCCAAAGAATATGGAACATCCAACCAAGGAACTACATACACCATTCCTTATAACGGAAATTATACGCTGACTGCCTATGGTGCTAAAGGTGCCGATTATAATGGCACTTATGTCGGAGGAAATGGTGGTATCGTAACTGCAACCTACTGGCTGAACAAAGGGGATATCCTGACGGTTTATCCTGGTACGTCAGGAAATGGCTTGAATGGAGGAACTAACGGAAACGGAGCAAATGGTGGATCATCATCCTCTGATTTAGGACGAGGCGGAGGAGCTGCTACCCAAATTTATCTGACCAGAAATGGAACAAAAAATCTATTAATTACAGCAGGTGGTGGCGGAGGAGCCAATGCAGGTAATTCCGGCGGAAACGGAGGCTCTGGCGGCGGTAATAATGTGGCTGTAGGAGCAAATGGAGTTGGTGCCGGTGGCGGAGGATATTCCGGAGGTTTAAGTGGTGCATTTTCTTATCACAGTCACAGTGATGCCTGTGGATATCATACCCATACGGGAAACTCATCAAGCGGAGGGATTTGTTATAATCCTAAGGTTTGTGGAGGAAATCTGATACAGACGTCTGAACGAGAAATTGGGGGCTGGTATGGTCACTGGGATGAAGATGGATCGGGAATATGTATACAATGCGGTTACAATTATGGATTATACGGAAATGAGGATGTTCATGCCTGGTATTATGGCGAAGATGAATGGACTTGCCAGAGATGTGGAGGTACGACAGATGACGATACAGGTTCCTGCCGAAAGACCACGTATTATCTGTCCTGCGAATTAGCAGAAGGCTGGCAGTGCGGGAAGACTACGGAAACGGTTGATAGTCTGAAAGGATCTGTAGGTGGTACAAGTTATGCGGTATCGGATTTTGGCTGTAAAGGAACTAAGATGGTCGCAGGCGGAAATGGTAGTTCCGGTAAAGTAAGTGTTCAAAGTGTGGATGTCGGTTATATGGATGTAACCTCTTTAGCGGATGTATTGGCCAGGGATAAGGCAGCACCGGGGAAAATATCTGACTATACAGAGACACTTAGCGGAGAGGATATCTGCCGTATTACGGTAGTAATGCCGGAAGATTTTGGAACCATCTATTACCACAAAGTGGAAAGTTTTGAGGCAGGTACGGTTAAAAAGCTGGCTACTTCAAATATCACAGGAAACAACTTGGTTAGCGGTGTGTCCGGATACCGGTATTTTGTATCAGGCAGTAAAAATGGAACAGTTACCGGGAGCCAAAGTTTCACAAGGGATAACTGGGTAGATGTGAGGATGAACACTTCCATACAATATCTGCATATCGCAGCGGTGGATGTTGCCGGGAATATAGGAGCAACAGCTCATATCAAGATTAAGACTTTGGAAGAGGTTCCGGATATAGAGCCGGATGATGGTTATATAGAGGATGTGCCTCTTAAGACAGAGCAGGTGTTATTAGAGGATACAGAGTTTGTGTATCCGGCAGATACCGGGAAGTATTATGTTAAAGCAGACGGAGAGACGGAACATACCCTTAAACTTTCTGGATATACAGACGGAAAAGCAACGAATCATTATCAGATTGATTGGTTGAGGATGGTATCCTTATCAGGTATCATGCAGGAATGGTATCAAACAAAAGTACCAAGAGTAAGTGTTGAGATTGGCAGCGCAGAATTTGCAAATGAAGAACTAAAGAATGATGCATCCGACAGGGAATTAACATTTTTGGAACCCACTTCAGCTATAGCATGGCGTAGTGATGCAGCAGAAAAAGTAGGTCTGAGTCAGAAGGTTGCCATTGGAGCAGGGAACGATGGAAAACAGATCACAGTATATCCAAGAGCTATGGCAGAATTTGAGTCAGAAGAATACTGGTCAGATCAGACAGAAGATCGGACACATGGCATTACTTTGATCCCGGATGGGAAAGCACCAGTAATTACAGGAATAGAGGCTTTACAAAACGCCGGCAATATTGATATGACAGAGGAAAAAAGGGATTTTGTAATCACTGCAACCGATGAAGGAAGTGGTATGAGAGAATTGATTGTTATTATAACAAATCTGGATAACCAGATGCAGCGTACCTATGAATCTGATAGCGGTGAATTAGTGATTACCATGGAAAAAGATGACTATCTGTTTTTAGGTGATTTCGCGGTATCAGCAGAAGCTTCTGATAATGTGGGAAATGTCAATCTGCAGGGCAGTGATAGTCTGGCATTTACCATGGATGCAGATTTAAAAAGAGCAAGAGAACCTCAAAACGGAGATTTCCGGGCAGGGGATGGAGCAATACTTTCCATCACTACTGGTGGATATGCCGATAAGATTATAGTACGATTTCCGGAGGAGCTGATCCGATTAAATCCGGAACTGAATCAAGAATATATTTATGAATTCCCGGAAGCGATCAAGACAGAAGTGTATGAATTTAATATCCCTCTGGCTACACCGGGTGGTGTGTATGTGATAGAAGTAGAAGCATGGAAGGATGACAGAAAGCTAACCGAAGAGTTGGCTTTGCCCATACGGACTAACGGAAGTATTATAGACGAACTTCGGACGAGGATAAGGGATAATGGAGTATAGTATAAAGGGTATTATTTTTATAATTTGTGTATTGGCAGTCACGGTGTATCTCATCGTGGCTGCCGTAGAAGATGCAAAAACCATGGAAGTTTCAAGAGGAAAGCATTTGATTGGCTTTATGTCGGCAGTAGTGGTATGGATACTTTGTGCCGGAGAAAGAAATATATACGATATTGGAATTATTATTTTGTTCATTGGTCTATGGATGCTATGCGGATGGATCAGAGTCTATGGTATGGCGGATGGATTTGTATTCGCAAATCTCACCTTGTTTTGGGGTGGTATCGGCGGTGTAGCAGGAGTAGGTATAGTGATTCTGATCATGGTACTGGCGGGATTTTCGGGAATGGTGGAGATATTGGTGCGAAGGCAGGTAACAATGAAGAATTTCAGAGAAAATGGGAAAATTGCTTTTGTGCCACACATATTGGTGGGAGATATAGTGATTATTATATTGATATTATGCTCTTAGGTAAGAAAAGTAAAAATTGTTTGCATATAATTTAGAGAGTGTTTCTAAATGTAAAAATAGTTATTAAAATAGGTAAAAATGTATAATTGTTATGCGTTTATAAAAATGATATAATAACTTATTAAGATACTGAAAGAAGTATGCAAGGAGAAAAATTTGATATGTACTCGCTTATAATAGCAGAAGATGAATATATTACCAGAAATAATTTGGTTAACAAGGTCCCATGGAACGAATTAGGATTTCATGTTGATGCCCAGTTTTCAGATGGAAAAGAGGTTCTGGAATATTTGAAAAATAATACACCGGATGTTATTTTGACGGATATAAAAATGACAAGCGTTGATGGTACAGAGGTTGCTCGCTTTGTGGCACAACATAAGCTCCCCATAAAAGTAGTATTTTTATCCGGTTATCGTGATTTTTCCTATGCTCAGGAAGCGGTGGAATATCAAGTAGTACACTATATTTTAAAGCCAGTAGTTATTTTTAAGTTAAAGGAAGTATTCCAGTCATTGCGAGAAAAAATGGATGAGCAACGTGCTCAAGAGCAAAGAGTAACGGAAGAATACAATCATATTGTAAACTATGAAAAGCAGCAGTTTGTTTTGGATGCTTATTTTGGGGTATTACGTCATTCTGAAAAGCTGGAAAAAAGATTAACCTTATTAGGGGATAAATCTGTAAATAATAGATTGCATTTTGTAAAAATACTTATACAGAATGATCAGCAATATAAGGAATTTGTAGAATATTGTGGTGAAGAAGAGTTTCAAGAACAACTGGTTAATGTATTGGAGTCCTTGGATGAAAATGTGGAATTTTATCCAATTACATGGAGAGTACTGGAAGGAGAAAATCCTTTCATACTGGGCGTTTTGTGGGAAAATGAGAATGGCAGTGATTATCAAATATCACCAAGTACCATACAAGGTGCAATCAAAGAATTAATGCCTATTACTTTACAGATTCCAGTGTTATATACAATGAGTACGCCAAAGGAATTGGTAAACTGTGCTGAAAGATATGGAACAGGTGAAGGCTTTGATGAGTTAATGAAAAATGCCGATTACCTGAGTATGATTAAGGAACAAAATATGTTGCTGGCATCTTATCTCACACAAAATGATAGAGAAAGAGGTCTGGATATAGCTGGGGCCCTGGTACAGAATTTTCTAAAGGGCGGAATTGTATATACTCAACAGCAGTGTATTTATACGGTAATTAAACTGTTGGAAGAAGTAAAAAATGTTGATTCATTGGCTTGGAATCAAATGTCGATTTCTTGTATAGATCAAAATATATTTTCCATGACAGAGTCTGCATTGTTAAAAGCTTGGTTAAGGCAGAAGATAGAATCTATTTTTGATTTCATGGATAGTAAATCAGAATCAAGAAAGGAAATTCGGATAAAGGCAATTCTGAATTATATTCACCAACACTATACGGAAGATATTTCGTTGTATACACTTGCTGAAAACGTATTTTTAAATCCTTCTTATGTGAGCAGACTTGTAAAGGAGCAGACTGGCAAAAATTATACCGAAATTATTGCTGAGTTGCGTATCGAAAAGGCAGAAGAACTGTTGGAAAATACAGACTTGTATATTTATGAAATTGCGGAACAAGTAGGGTACAATAATTTGAATTATTTCTATAAATCTTTCCGTAAGATAAAGGGGAAAATGCCGGGAGATTACAGAGTCAAAGGAGTAGAAGGTGGAAACGCAAACGTCTAATAGTTTATTTGGTTTTCTAAAAAACAGTACAATACAGAATCATCAGTTCAAAAAAATGTTTATAAGGAACTGGGGATTAATATTTATGTATATGGTAATTCCTTTGGCTGTTTTCATCGGAATTATATGGTTTTTCTCGCAAAAAAGTTTACTTAAGGAAGTGGATATGGCTGCAGAGCGAAGTACTAATGGTACGATTGCTACCATAAATTCCTTATTTGAAGAAGCTCATAATATACTTGATAAAATAGTAATGGATGAAGAAATATATAATTTTTTCTGTGAAGAATACACATTGCCACTTCCGTATTCCTTTGTAAGTACAAGTACCAAAGCATTGGAAATTATTAAAAAAGAAAACAGGGAATACTTATATTACTCAGTAGATGTATATTCTGATATTTCAAAGTATATCGTGTCAACACAAATACATGGAACGCATTACCAGAGATTGTATGACAAAGGCATCGTTGATGATTTTTTTAATTATGTAGGGAGCTACCCTAACCTAGGAGTGTTTGCAATTCCGCGTCAGTATAGAATAAAAGATACTAGTCCACAAAGAGTTATTACGATTTATAGAAGCCGCATATTGACAGGAGGAAAAAGGGCGTTTGTATCCATGAGTATGGATGTCGAAAAAATGTGCGGTTACATTGTAGATGAAAAAGATTATGTACGCCAGAGATATTTACTTGTGGATAATGAAAATAATGTAATTATGGATACCGCGGGAAGCCTAGATAATACTCAGTTCCAATTACCTAAAAAGAGCAGTGATGCTATAACAATGGAAGTAGAAAATCAAAAGTTAAGAGTATTCTATAAAGAAATAGACTATTTTGACTGGAACTGTGTACAATTAGTACCTATAGAAGAAATTCAGCGTAGCAGTATATGGCTCAGAAATTTGGGAATAGTCCTTGTGATAACAGCGACTGTTGTTGCAGCATTTTTATCATACAAGGCAACAACGAAACTATTTAAACCTATAGAAGCAATTTTGCATCTGGTAGAGAATCCATCCAGAGATTTCTTAGTGCAAGACGAGAAAGGCGAAATACAGTATTTATTACTTTCCATTCTTGAGATGTTTGAGAAAAATATGGTGTTGGAACAGGAAATGATAGAGCGTGTTACAGCATTGAGAAGAGCCAGAGCTAAAGCACTACAAGAACAAATGACTCCCCATTTTTTGAGTAATGTTTTGCAAGCAATTAATTGGATTGCCATGGATGAAACTCAGGGCGAAGAAAGCAAAACTTGCCAGTCGATCGTTTTGTTGGCAGATATTATATGTGCAGGAAAATCGCAAACTACAAATATCACAACCGTAGCTGACGAAATGGAGTACATAAAAAAATTCTTTGAGTTAGAACAACTTAGATTCGGTCCTAACATTCATTTTTATTATAATATTACTTCAAGGGCAGAGGATGTACCGATTCCATGCATTTCGCTTCAAACACTTGTAGAAAATGCAATTATCCATGGTTTGCAACCTAAAGGAGCTTCCGGAAACATTTATGTATTTATTAAAGATACCGTGGATGGAGGCCTTATTATTCGCGTTGAGGACGATGGAGTAGGAATGCCACAAGATAAAATAGATAATGTATGGGAAATGATGAAAGAAGAGTATGTCTATTTGGGCGAACATTTTGGTATTGTGAACTTATTTCAACGCTTTAGGTTAATTTATGGAGAGGGATGCAGGTTTGCAATTTATAGGAGTTCATATGGGGGAACCTGCGTAGAAATTGTAACACCTAAATTGCCTGAGTATTGGATAACAAATAGTAATAATAGAAATAAAAAGTAAAAATAGTATAAAAAGGTAAAAAAAGTACAGGGATTATTGGCTCCCTGTACTTTTTTGTCAAAATAGTTATAAAAAATGGTAAAAGATGTGCGATTGTTATGAGTTCATAAAAATGTTACAATTTTCACAGAAATTTTAAGAAAAGAGGTAGTGTAGATGAAAAAGAGTAAAGCACAATCTTTTGGCAGGCACATGAGAAGATTTTACTGGTTGTATATATTTATGGTGCCCGGTCTTCTGTGTATGATATTGTTTAAATTCATGCCAATGTATGGATTGCAGATAGCTTTTAGGGATTATTCGATTGTAAAAGGTATTTGGGGGTCAGAATGGGTAGGATTGAAACATTTTCAAAATTTGTTTAAGTCGGTAAACTTTCTTCGAGTTTTGAAGAACTCTATTGTAACAAGTATATTTAGCTTACTGTGGAGTTTTCCTGCACCGATTATTCTTGCATTGTTGTTAAACGAAATGAAGAATATTACATATAAAAGAACCATTCAAACAATTATATATTTGCCTCATTTCATTTCCTGGGTTATTGTTATTACTATTGTAACTGGGTTGCTATCACAGTCAAACGGTATCATTAACAATCTGATTGTGACATTCGGAGGAGAAAAAATAGACTTTTTAACGAATCCAAAGTGGTTCCGTACTGTTTTAATTGGTACTCAAATATGGAAAGAAGCGGGCTGGGGAACTATTGTTTATATGGCAGCATTGGCAGGTGTAGATGTGCAGTTGTATGAAGCAGCAATGATTGATGGAGCGAATCGTTGGCAGAGAATGTTACATATCACATTTCCGTGCATTGCAGGAACAGTTGCAATCATGCTTATTATGAAAATGGGGCATGTTCTGAATAATGGATTTGAGCAGATTTGGCTTTTGATGAATGCTCCTAACAAAACAGTAGCAGATGTTTTGGAAACATATTCTTACCAGCTTGGTTTGCGCCAAGGTCAATACAGTTTTGCATCAGCAATTGGATTTTTCCAATCCCTTGTAGGCATGGTTATGGTTTTTGTGTCAAACTTCTTATCTAGACGAATGGGAGGTAAAGGATTGTGGTAAAAGAAAAGACAAAAAATACCCGATACAAGACTAGTATATGGGATAAAATGTTTGTCGTACTGAATTATGTTTTTCTGACGATTGTGGCTTTTATAATGATTTATCCGGTTATTAATGTAATTGCGGTATCCTTATCCAATTATCAAGAATATTTAAAGTCACCTGCAATGATGTGGCCTAAAAAGTTTACAGTATCAGCATATGAGTTGATAATTAAAAATGATAAATTTTGGCGTAGTTACATCAATACTATTTTTGTTACAGTAGTACATACTTTATTGGGATTGGCAACTAATTTCTTGTTTGCATGGCCAATGGCAAGAAAAGAAACAAAAGGTAAAGGCTTTTTTATGGCATTGATCATATTTAATATGGTGTTTAATGCAGGTATGATTCCGAATTATTTGAATATACAAATGCTAGGGCTTTTGGATACTCTCTGGGTATTAATACTTCCAGGATGCTTTACTGCATTTAATTGTGTCGTTATGATGAGTTTCCTGCGTGAATTGCCGTATGAACTGATAGAAGCTGCAATGGTTGATGGTGGAAGTGAACCGTATATCTTATCAAAAGTAGTTTTACCACTATCCAAGCCTGTGTTGGCATCTGTAGCATTGTTTTTGGCTGTGGGTTCATGGAACTCCTATTTTTCAGCACAAATCTACATCCGAGACAGTGATTTGTGGCCAATAGCACTGGTGTTAAAAGAAATATTAGCTTCTGCGACTACTGATATATTAGAAGGTGGGATGGACCCTATGGCACTTATGGAGGCGGAACAGCAGATTCAGGAGAAGACTATACAGTATGCAACCGTAGTGGTTTCTACTTTGCCGATTATGTGCGTTTATCCTTTCTTGCAGAAACATTTTGCAAAAGGCGTTATGGTTGGTAGCGTAAAGGGATGATAAAAAGAAAAATTATTTAAGTATATTTTAGGCGACAGCCTAGATAATATAAAATTATATCAAACAAGGAGGACTTTACGATGAAGAAGAATATCGTAAAAAAGATGCTTTCATGCTTGCTGGCTACAGCACTTGTGGCAAGTGTGTTTACAGGATGTGGTAAGCAGGCAGATGATGTGAGCAAAGATAGTAGCGCAACCAATAGTGAAGTGGTTGATTCAACAACTTCTACTGCAGAAAAGGAAACAGAAGTTTCAACCGAACCGGTTAAGATATCTATTTTGCCGGATGGAATTTATGATGCTGATACTGATGAAAAATCTATTTCTGGACACTGGCAGAAAATTTTGGAAGAGAAGTGTAATGTTGAAATTGAATGGGTAATTCCAGCAAGCGGTGGTTATGAGGATGCTCTTCAGTTAACATTACTTGACAAAGAAAAACCAGATTTAATTTGTTTTTCTAATGGTTGGATGTCAAACACAAGTTTCTTAGATGCTTGCGAAGCGGGTATGTTTTGGGATATTTCCGGAATGATTGAGAATTATCCTAACATTATGAAGTGGACATCTGAAGCTTCTTGGGAAGCATTGGATTTATTACAGGATGGAAGAATTTGGGGGGTTCCTCGTTCAACAGTTGCTCGTGCTGATGGTTGGCGTGTAAATGAACAGTGGCTTGAAGCTATCGGTTCTGATTTAAAAGAAGGTGAATATTTAACTCTGGATGAATTCTATGATATTCTTTATAAGTTTACTTATAATGATCCGGACGGAAATGGTGTAAATGATACATATGGTATTGGGGCATATGAGAAGAATGGCATTCTCTTTACCGGTATTGAGCGTATTTTCCATATCGGTGGTTGGTATGAGTTATCAGATGGAAATATTGAAGATTTAAGATATTCTAAAGATTACGACTATTATAAGCAGTATCTTGAATTTATGAATAAGTGCTGGGAAGCTGGCGTAATCGATCCGGATGCTTATGCATTAGACAGCAAGGGTGCAAAAGAAAGATGGACAGGTAGCTATGGTATGTGGGCTGAATATCCTGCAGGTATGGATATTACTGTAGCTGAAGGTGAAAATCCAGTACATACTGAAATCTTTTTACCAGGTGTCGTAGTTGAAGATGATCCAATTGGCGAATACGGTTATGGTGAATATAGTAACGGTATTTGGAATTTCTATGCAATTTCCGCTACATGTGAACATCCTGAAAAGATTCTTGAGTTGATTGATTATGCATTGTCTGATGAACAGTGGGTTAATTTGAATGCACAGAGCGTGGAAGGTGTTGGATTTACAATGGATGCAGCCGGAAACTATGACTTCTCATTGACTGATAAGCTCAAAGAGGCTGATAAGGCAAATGGCACCGAATATGCAGTAACAAATATGCTTACTCGATTTGTACGTCGTTCTGGTGCTCCTGAGTTCTTTATCAAGAAGACATATACCGCTGAAGAGCAGAAGAGACTGAGTGATTTGGTTCAGATTACATTTGATAATTATTGGCCAACATTAGATCGTGCTTATGTACCTGCAATTGCTAAAGATCAGACTTTTATGGAATATGAGAGCTATATTAAGCAGGAAGAAGCAAAGATTATCACTGGTGAAAAACCGGTAGAGTATTGGGATGAATTATTAGACGGCTTTTATAAGGCTGGATACGAACAGTATCGTGCAGAAATGTTAGAGTATATTGCAAGTTTTGAGTAATACTGGTTAATGGAGCGCCGATCCTGCGATATGCCGCAGGATTGGCGTTTTGTT
>JAFXCD010000035.1 GCA_017521605.1 Lachnospiraceae bacterium
AGCATGGAGAAGAATTACTCCCTGAAGTATTGCAGTATTTATCAGATAACAGAGATCACAGAGAATTGTGGAAGGGCGTGCCCATCTCAAGAGATGGTAAGGTACGTCTGCGTGATGGTAGAACCGGTGAATATTTCGATAGCCCGGTAACCATCGGGCACATGCATTATCTGAAGCTGCATCACTTGGTAGATGATAAGATTCACGCACGTTCAACCGGACCGTACTCCCTGGTTACGCAGCAGCCTCTGGGTGGTAAGGCACAGTTTGGTGGACAGCGTTTCGGTGAAATGGAAGTTTGGGCATTGGAGGCATATGGTGCATCTTATACCCTGCAGGAAATTTTGACCGTTAAGTCCGATGATGTAGTAGGACGTGTAAAGACCTATGAAGCAATCATCAAGGGCGACAACATCCCTGAACCCAGCATTCCTGAATCCTTCAAGGTATTGCTGAAAGAATTACAGGCTCTTGGTCTGGATGTAAGAGTACTTCGTGAAGACCGTACAGAAGTCGAAATCATGGAAACCATCGATTACGGTGAAAACGACTATCGTTTTGAGATGGAAGGCGACCGTAAGTATGATGATGACTACGATAGTGCTTCTCTCGGTGCAATGGGTTATCAGTCACAGGAATTCAATGCGGAAGGTGAACTGGAAGCAACAGAAGATGATTACTATGCTGATGACGACTTTGGCGACGAAGGTATGGATGAAACAGACGAGTTCTAAGAAGTTGTGATAATATAGTGGAAGGGAGTACTGTTAATAATGTCAGAAACAAGAAATAGTGAAGCGAGTTATCAGCCCATGACATTTGATGCCATCAAAATCGGTTTGGCTTCTCCGGAGAAAATCCGTGAGTGGTCCCATGGTGAGGTAACCAAGCCTGAGACCATCAACTACAGAACCTTAAAGCCGGAAAGAGACGGTTTGTTCTGTGAAAAGATTTTCGGACCCAACAAGGATTGGGAATGTCATTGTGGTAAATATAAGAAAATCAGATATAAAGGTGTTGTCTGCGATCGTTGTGGTGTTGAAGTAACCAAGGCTACTGTTCGTAGAGAACGTATGGGGCATATTGAGCTGGCAGCTCCTGTGTCTCATATCTGGTACTTTAAGGGTATCCCCAGTCGTATGGGCTTAATTCTTGACCTTTCTCCCCGTGTATTGGAGAAGGTATTGTATTTTGCGTCTTACATTGTATTGGATAAGGGCGAAAGTAATCTGGAATATAAGCAGGTATTGTCTGAAAAGGAATATCAGGATGCCAGAGAAACATGGGGCAATAAGTTCCGTGTAGGTATGGGTGCTGAATCTATTAAGGAGCTTTTACAGGCAATTGACCTGGAAGGTGAAGCAGTAGAACTGAAGGAGGAATTGAAGGATTCTTCCGGACAGAAGCGTGCCCGTATTATTAAGAGATTGGAAGTAGTAGAAGCATTCCGTGGTTCGGGTAATAAGCCTGAGTGGATGATCATGGATACTATTCCTGTAATCCCTCCGGATTTGCGTCCGATGGTTCAGTTGGATGGTGGACGTTTTGCAACCTCTGACCTGAATGATTTGTATAGAAGAATTATCAACAGAAATAACCGTTTGAAGAGACTTTTAGAGCTGGGAGCTCCGGATATTATTGTTCGAAATGAAAAGAGAATGCTTCAGGAAGCTGTTGATGCTTTGATTGATAACGGCAGACGTGGTCGTCCTGTAACCGGTCCGGGTAACAGAGCATTAAAGTCGCTGTCTGACATGTTAAAGGGTAAGACCGGACGTTTCCGTCAGAACCTGTTAGGTAAGCGTGTAGACTACTCCGGACGTTCCGTTATCGTAGTAGGCCCTGAACTGAAGATTTATCAGTGTGGTTTACCTAAGGAAATGGCTATCGAGCTATTTAAGCCCTTCGTTATGAAGGAGCTGGTAGCAAAGGGAATCAGCCAGAATATTAAGAATGCGAAGAAGTTAGTAGAAAGATTGGATACACAGGTTTGGGATGTGCTGGAAGAGGTTATTAAAGAACATCCTGTTATGTTAAACCGTGCTCCTACACTTCATAGATTGGGTATTCAGGCATTTGAGCCCATCCTGGTAGAGGGTAAGGCTATTAAGCTTCATCCTCTGGTATGTACCGCGTTCAATGCGGACTTCGATGGTGACCAGATGGCGGTACATCTTCCTTTGTCAGTGGAAGCACAGGCAGAGTGTAGATTCTTGTTGTTATCACCTAACAACCTGCTTAAGCCTTCCGATGGTGGTCCTGTAGCCGTTCCTTCACAGGATATGGTACTTGGTATTTACTACCTGACACAGGAAAGACCCGGAGCAAAGGGTGAAGGTAAGTTCTTCAAGAACGTAAATGAAGCAATTTTAGCATATGAAAATCAGGTTATTACCTTGCATTCCAAGATTACCGTAAGAGTAACCAAGACAACTGCTGAAGATGAAGTTGTTAGTGGTAATGTAGAATCTACTTTGGGACGTTTCCTGTTTAACGAAATTCTGCCTCAGGATTTGGGCTTTGTAGAGAGAAATACCCCTGAAGACTTGCTGAAGCTGGAAGTGGATTTTCATGTTGGTAAGAAGGGATTAAAGCAGATTCTGGATAAGGTTATTAATACTCATGGTGCATCTAAATCTGCAGAAGTTTTGGATGATGTAAAGGCTATCGGTTACAAGTACTCAACAAGAGCAGCTATGACCGTATCTATTTCCGATATGACCGTACCTGCGAAGAAACCTGAAATGCTGGCAGCGGCTCAGGCGACTGTAGACAGAATTGCAGCAAACTATCGTAGAGGTTTGATTACTGAGGAAGAAAGATATCGTGCAGTAGTAGAAACCTGGAACGAAACAGATAAGGAGCTGACAGAAGTATTGTTGGCAGGTCTGGATAAGTACAACAATATCTTCATGATGGCTGACTCCGGTGCCCGTGGTTCCAACCAGCAGATTAAACAGCTGGCAGGTATGCGTGGTTTGATGGCAGATACAACCGGTAGAACTATTGAGTTGCCTATTAAGTCAAACTTCCGTGAAGGTCTGGACGTATTGGAATACTTCATGTCTGCACATGGTGCTCGTAAGGGTCTGTCCGATACAGCGCTTCGTACAGCGGACTCCGGTTACCTGACTCGTCGAATGGTAGACGTTTCGCAGGAACTCATTATCCGTGATGTGGATTGTTGTGAAGGCAAAGCAGAGATTCCCGGTATGGTTGTTAAGGCATTCATGGATGGTAAGGAAACTATTGAAAGCTTAAAGGATCGTATCTTAGGAAGATATGCTTGTGAAGATATTTTTGATAAAGACGGTAACAGAATTGTTAAGCGTAATCATATGATTACCCCCAGCAGAGCGTCCAAGATTATCAGTGTGGGTGTAAATGACAAGGGTGAACCTGTTCAGAAGGTTAAGATTCGTACAATTCTTACCTGTCGTTCTCATAACGGTATCTGTGCAAAGTGCTACGGTGCAAACATGGCAACCGGTGAAGCAGTACAGGTAGGTGAAGCAGTAGGTATTATTGCGGCACAGTCTATCGGTGAACCCGGTACACAGTTGACCATGAGAACCTTCCACACCGGTGGTGTTGCGGGTGATGATATTACTCAGGGTCTTCCCCGTGTAGAAGAACTTTTCGAAGCAAGAAAGCCTAAGGGACTTGCAATTATCGCAGAATTCGGTGGTAAAGCGGAAATTCGTGATACCAAGAAGAAACGTGAAGTAGTAATTACCAATGATGAAACAGGTGAATCTAAGGCATATTTAATTCCTTATGGTTCCCGTGTAAAGATTGTAGACGGTCAGATGCTGGAGGCTGGTGATGAACTTACCGAAGGTAGTGTAAATCCTCATGACCTGTTAAAAATCAAGGGTATTCGTGCGGTTCAGGATTATATGCTCCGTGAAGTACAGCGAGTATATCGTTTACAGGGTGTAGATATTGCAGATAAGCATATCGAAGTGATTGTTCGTCAGATGCTGAAGAAGATTCGTATTGAGAACAATGGCGATACCGATTTCCTTCCCGGCACATTGGTAGATATTCTGGAATATGAGGATATGAATGCAGAGCTGGTTGCACAGGGCAAGGAGCCGGCAGAAGGTAAGCAGGTATTACTTGGTATTACCAAGGCTGCACTTGCAACCAATTCCTTCCTGTCAGCAGCATCCTTCCAGGAAACAACCAAGGTTCTGACAGAAGCGGCTATCAAGGGTAAGATTGACCCTCTGGTAGGTCTGAAGGAGAACGTAATCCTTGGTAAGCTGATTCCTGCAGGTACCGGTATGAAGAGATATCGTACCACCGTTCTGGATACAGATGCGATTGATACTGCATTTGAGATGGAAGAAAGCGTGAGCTTCGAAGAAACAGTAGATGTAGCAGAAGAGGTTGAGGATACTTTTGAAGATACAGAAGAGGCTGTTGTAGAAGAGTAATCAATTTTAAAGAAAGGGCCCGGTTCGAAAGAACCGGGCTTTATTAATGCTCCATAAGGAATCTGTCAAACAAACTATTACTGAAGCTTAGAGTAGGTGGCTGTCAATAAACCAAAGAAGGAAGAACAATTCTCTTTGGCATTTAAAGTGAAGGCTCTGTTAATCTTAATAGGGAGCTGAGGGTGGCGTTCATTGTAGAAGTGCAAACGTTTATCCATAGCTGCATAAATCAATGACATGGTGGCTTTGGTACAATTCTCTAAAACAATAATGAATTCATTGCCGCCATTACGACCTACAAAGCCATATTTTGCACCACTTTCATCCAGAATATTGCAGAAGTCCTTAATTACTTCATCGCCTGCTTCACGACCGGCCTTCTTGTTGATTTCTTCCAGATTCTTAATGGTGAACAGGCAACAGCCCACATTTTCCAGAGACTCAGGAGTACTATAGGACTGGAATAGTAAATCAAGACTGTAACGGTTGTGTATACCTGACTTGTCTATGTAAGCCATTTGTTCCCATTGCTTACTAAAACCGGAAAATTTTTTTAGCTGTTTCAGGTCATATAGTAAAAATACAATACTGAGAATAAAGAAGCCGGATAGGATGCAGGACATAATGATACGCATAGGTCCTCTGAGAGCCTCTCCCGAACTGATTAAGTAAAGTACTAAAAATAATAAGAAGAAAAATTCCAAGATGATGAATAAACTAAGCTGCAAAATCTTCTTTTTACGAAAGGAACTAATAAATGCATGATCATTCATAATTTTTCCTCCAAGTTTATGTAATTACATATATTATAATACAACATTCAAAAAAATTAAAGAGATAGTTTTGTTTGCTTTTTAAAGGGCGAAAGTGTATACTATAAGAGAGATAAACTTATTTGCAAAAGGTAGGGCTATAAATGAAAGTTTTAGTAACAGGTGTAAAAGGACAGTTGGGATATGATGTGGTAAAAGAGCTAAAAAAGCGCGGTATGGAAGCTGTGGGCGTAGATATAGAGGAAATGGATATTACGGACCCCCAAAGTGTGGATTCAGTGATTAAAGAAGCAAATCCTGATGCTGTGATTCATTGTGCAGCATATACTGCAGTGGATGCTGCGGAAGATAATGTGGAAATTTGCCGAAAGGTTAATGCAGAGGGGCCACGCAATATTGCTTTGGTTTGTAAAGAATTAGATATTAAGATGATTCAGATTAGTACAGATTATGTATTTGATGGTATGGGAGAAAGACCCTGGGAACCGGAGGATGCAGCAGAGCCACAGAGTGTTTACGGATTGACCAAATATGAGGGCGAAGTAGCGGTGAAGGAAAGTCTGGATAAGTACTTTATTGTCCGTATAGCATGGGTGTTTGGTGTAAATGGTAAGAATTTTGTAAAGACCATGTTGAACCTGGGAAAAACAAGAGACAAGCTTACTGTAGTTTGTGACCAGTTTGGCTCACCTACCTATACTTATGATTTGGCTAAACTTCTGGTAGATATGGTGCAGACAGATAAGTATGGCATTTACCATGCTACAAATGAGGGCTTCTGTAACTGGTATGAGTTTGCTTGTGAAATTTTCAAACAGGCAGGTATATCTGTAGAAGTGGCTCCGGTTACCTCAGAACAGTATCAGGCCAAGGCAAAGCGTCCATTTAACAGTCGTATGAGCAAGGATAAGCTGGAAGAGAACGGATTTGAGAGACTTCCGGATTGGAAAGATGCTTTGGGAAGATATCTGAAGGAAATAGAAGAATAAATAGATAAAAAACTTAAAAAATAAGTTGACAATGCATTCGCGGACGAGTATACTAATTTAGTGTGCACGCGAATGCATTCATTTTTTGTGTGCATAAAAAATTATTTTTTTAAAGAAAGAGGTGAAACAGAATGCCAACATTTAACCAGTTAGTAAGAAAAGGTCGTCAGACTACAGTTAAGAAGTCTACTGCTCCCGCTTTGCAGAAGGGTTACAACTCTTTGCACAAGAAGGCAACAGATGCTTCCGCTCCTCAGAAGAGAGGTGTGTGTACAGCTGTTAAGACTGCAACACCTAAGAAGCCTAACTCAGCTCTTAGAAAAATCGCCAGAGTTCGTCTTTCTAACGGAATCGAAGTAACCAGCTACATTCCCGGTGAAGGTCACAACCTTCAGGAGCATAGCGTAGTACTGATCCGTGGCGGTAGAGTAAAGGACTTACCTGGTACCAGATACCACATTATTCGTGGTACTTTGGATACTGCGGGAGTTGCTAACAGAAAGCAGGCTCGTTCTAAGTACGGCGCTAAGAGACCTAAAGCAGCTAAGAAGTAATTCGAATGCATTAGGGACAGCTACAATTGTAGTTAGGTTGAATTGCAAAGCAATTCACAAGAGACTTTACTAAAAGTCTCAAAGGAACCACAAAAAACGTAACTAAGAAAAGTGTTGGAATTCTGTAATACAGATATACAGCGCGAACACTTGGGGAAACACATGTGAGTACCGATGATCTATTCAAGTTTGTTTGGATAAATAATCCAAATATTACACATTAATAAGGAGGGAAGAACCGTGCCACGTAAAGGACATATTCAGAAAAGAGATGTATTGGCAGATCCTTTGTACAACAACAA
>JAFXCD010000036.1 GCA_017521605.1 Lachnospiraceae bacterium
ATTAAATTAATAAATAAAATAATCAAAAGCAAAACAACAACTGCCGATATTAGCAATATATATTGCCTCACTCTATTAGTCTTCTTCATTTATAACTCCCTCAACATACCAATCAAACTCATTAAGCATAATACTATCCGTTATGCTCTCGCCTTCTTTTACACGTAACTTCCCGCAGTTATCAATAATCGGTCCATAGAATACATCAAAGGTTCCACTACGTAATTTTTCCATTTCCACAGCAACAATCTTCTCTGTCCCATCCTTCACATTATCTGTTAATGGTGCTAAAGAAACCATGCCAGTTTCTACGCCTTCCCAAAAATGGTTTCCTTCGAATTTTCCCTGCAAACACTTAAGGATATTGGGAGTATAAAAATTTTCCCAGTCCCATACTGCCGCCGTCAGGTAAGTTTGAGGATAACTCTCACTGTTATCCACATTATAGCCAATTGACATAACGCCTTTCTCTTCGGCCATTTCCAATGGTTTGACAGAATCTGTATGCATTGCAAGCACATCTATATTATGTCTTTCTAAAAGAATATTGGTGGCATTTTCTGCGGCCATATCATCATTCCATGAATTTGTCCAACTCACAAATACTTTTGCCTCGCTATTTACACTTCTAACCCCCAATGTAAAAGCATTTATTCCCCTATTTACCTCTGAAATAGGAAATGCGGCCACATAACCAATTTCATTTGTCTGGGTTTGTAATCCTGCCACTATTCCGGATAAATAACGTATCTGATACATTCTTCCAAAATATGTAATCAGATTTTTACCTTCTCCCACTCCCGTAGCATGAAAAAAATAAACTTCCGGGTATTTCGCGGACATTTGATTAATACACTCACCAAACTCAAATGAGTTGGCAATAATAATCTCACATCCTTCTTTTACTAAAGCATCAACAATCCCTTCTATCGTTTCTGCCGTCACACACTCTTTATATAAAATATTTAAGTTTAACTCCTTTGCTGTTTGCTCCAGTCCTTCATAATGAGACTGACTCCAGCTTTGGTCATTTGTTGTTCCATTCAGAATGACAGCTACTTTCGTAGCTTCCTTTGTCACCTCTGTTTCAGCCTCATAAGTATTTATAAAAAATATACCTGCAATAATCGCAACGACGATAATCGCTGTAATGATATATATTTTTTTCATTACTTCTCTTTACTCCCATCTCTTCTTTTGTTATGATATTGAGTATAACAGATATTTCGTTTTACTACCAGCATTAATTTTTTGTTACTGAACTATTGTTTTACTTTTATATTCTTATGAGAGGTTTACAAAAAATGAAAAATTGGAACAAAAAAACATACATATTCACACTTATCATTATTATCTTTGGCTTGATTAGTATGATGCTCTATAATCACCTTACATTTTACTATAATATGTCTGCCAAAATGCAAAATATGGGAATGGGATATTTAAATCAGCTTACAAAAACCTTGGAAGAAAATATCTCTCAAAATATTAATACACTTAATACAACAGCAATTACTTTGGAATATATGATGGAGAAAAATGCTTCTAAAGAAGAAATGGAAGAATATCTCATTTATGAAACAAATAAGTACTTATCTGAGATTAATGATACATTCTCCGGAATCTATGGGTCCATTAACGATTTTTACCTGGATGGATCCGGCTGGACTCCCAATGCTGATTATGTACTGCAAACTTGTGAATGGTACACGGCGGCCAAGGAAGCAAACGGCAAAACCATTTTAGTATCGCCCTATCTGAATGTAAAAACCAATTCCCAGGTTATGTCTATTAGTCAGCTTCTTTCAGATAATGTTAGTGTAATTTCCATGGATATCAGTTTGGACAAAATACAACACATTGTTAACGAAGGCAACGTAAACACTTTGGGACATGTATATGTTATGGAACAAAATGGACGGGTTATTTCTCATAGTGATACGTATGAGCGATATAAGAGTTATCTTTCCGACAAACAACTAAAAAACATAACAGAAAAAATACTAAACAACGACACCACCTATTTCACTGAAGAAATATCTAATAAGGACTGGCAGATTTTTTCTAACAGGATTATGGATAATCTGTACATTGTTATGGCAATCGACAAAGATTTGTTTTTTAAGGATGTAAATGATACTCTGTTCAGAAATCTTTTACTGTGTGTTATTATTTCAGCTTTGATTCTATTTTTCTATATATATACTTTCAAAAGAGTTAGGCATTCCATCGCATTGGAGAGAGACACCGCCCAAAAGCTGGAGCAAACCAACATGAATATGATTCATGCATTGGTACGAACAATAGATGCAAAAGACCGATATACCAATGGTCATTCAATTCGAGTAGCTGAATACGCCACTAAAATTGCCGAAAAGATGGGCAAAACTCCGGAAGAGCAAAAGCTGATATACTATGCCGGTTTATTACACGATGTAGGTAAAATCCGTGTACCTGAAGACATTATTAATAAACCCGGTAAACTTTCAAACGAAGAATTTGAGCAAATCAAAATCCACCCTGTAACTGGCTACCATATACTAAAAGATATCTATGAGGATAAAATGTTGGCTTTGGCAGCAAAATTTCACCACGAACGTTATGACGGCAACGGTTATCCCAGCGGTTTAAGTGGTGAAAATATTCCTGAAATAGCCCGTATTATTGGAGTTGCTGACTCTTATGATGCCATGGCAAGTAATCGAAGCTACCGTAGTTCATTACCACAGGAAAAAGTACGTAACGAAATCAAAAATGGTCGAGGAACTCAGTTTGATCCTGAAATCGCCGACGTTATGTTACAAATGATTGATGAAGATATAAACTACGAGTTAAAAGAGAATACTTCTCTATGCAAAACAATCCTGGTAATCGATGATGACCCTATGAATATTAAGATAACTGAATTAATTATGCAGAACGAACCTATGTGTAAGATAGTTAGTGCTACAAGCGGCAAAGAAGCATTAAAACTACTGGATAATCTCTCTGTGGATTTGATTCTTTTGGATGTTGAGATGCCCGGCATGAATGGTTTCGAAACATTATCACATATTCGTAAGAAACATAGTACACCCGTTGCATTTTTGACCGGTAATAAGGATATTCAGACGATTCAAAAGGCTACAAAACTCGGCGTAGACGATTATATCAGTAAACCCTTTATTCCTCTTACGTTAAAAGAAACCATTCATAGTATACTTAATGCATAATATTAAGGGAGCGTATTCTACACTCCCTTAATCAATTCAACAATAAATATCAAAATGTTTCTTCTACACCCTCAATCTGCAAACTGTCATCAGCAAATCAATAGGCCGCACGCTCTCCAGCCATAACTCATACTTATGTGAGAAAGAAAGTATAGTAGATTTCGTATTCTCAAACAAGCTTTCCACCTGCTGCATGCATCGTTCATACAAATCCTTTTCCGTATCTTTCTCTCCCAACAGCCCCTCCAACATATAGGTGAGACTGTTTATCTGGTCGTCCGAAATCATGGCTGTCAGCTTGGTAATATCCGCCACATACTCATCAATCTTAATATATCTGGCGTTTTCAATCTGCACGGACTCACAGTAGAAAAACTCCCTTTGATTCATCATGGTATGTAACCGTTTCTTGTTTGTCCAATTGTGACTCTTTTCTACCGGTACTACTACAAAGCCATCCGGCTCCTCCTGTAGCATTTTTCCTACCAAATCGGTTTTATCCTTTGCTTCATAATCCTCCATTAACAGCACCGTATCCGCATACTTCAAATACTCACTGGAACCGCCAATAACCAGCACCGTGGAAATCCCCATGTCACTTAGCTCCCGAACCCTATCCGTAAATGGAATAATAGGTTCTTTTTCTACCAAACGACGCATTTTATTATCCCTTATCATAAAGTTCGTCGCACTGGTGTCCTCATCAATCATCAGAAGCTTGGAACCACCATAAACTGCCTCAATAATGCCCGTTGCCTGAGACACACTACCACTGGCTCTGGCTGTAGAGAAACATTCCACCTTAGCACCTCCCGGCATATGCCCAAAGAAAGGTGCGATATTGACATCTTTCACAAAACGTCCGTCCTCTGCATAAATCTTGCAGGCTGATATGTCTGTAACAACATACTCCCTGCCGTCGTCCTTTATATGTGGATATATGCCTGCCTCCAAGGCATCTAACAGGGTACTCTTTCCGGAATAGCCTCCTCCGGTAATCACTGTAACCCCTCTTTTGATACCCATTCCACTGATAACGCTGCCGTCTTTTAGCGGTATTTGAATTTCCATTTCCTTGGGTGATTGAAATGGAATCGCTCCCATCATAGGCAGTTCTGTCTCTCCCTGCCTGGGCAGGATACTGTTATTACCCACAAAGGCAACATAACCTTTTTCCTTTAGGAACTCCCGAATCTCTTGCTGCTGACCATACAGTGCAATATGCTCCCTCAATTCCTCTTTATCCAAGGTTCCCAAGGTGTCGCAAATCAGTTCCAGCATATCCTTCACTGTCCGTATAAAGCTTTTGGCATTCAGATAAATCTCGTTAATCAACGGCACCTTGAAATGGATCCTAAATCGGAAACTTTCTCTTTCCTTCTGATAGTAGCATCCATTTCTTCTTTGCACCACACTGGTCACGGTCTGCATGGAAAAGTGAGGCTTTTCACGGCTACTCTTGTGGTCATTCTGGTAGCTTAGACAAAGCTCATTCATGGCTTGTGACAACTTTCGCAGAAGATAATCCTCATAGGCGATCGCCTTAGGAGCTATTTCCTCTCCCAAATACAATTCCTCTGACGGCACATTCACATACATTACCAGCTTTTCCATGGTGCGGTACCCGGTGCCTTCAAACTCGAAGGAAACCTTGCGATAATCAAATACCTTTTCATCTTCCACATATTGGTCATAACTGTTCAATGAACTGTTATGCACCTGTCTGTCAGTAAATAAATGGTGCAAATACTGTTTTTTTTGGGTGTGTCCGGGCCACATAATACTTTTAAATCTGTTCATTTTATACCTCCTGCATATCGCATATAACGCTTGCGATATGGCTTACATCTGCGTTTTTGCTTATTCTGTGATCTGTATCACAGTAAGTTAACAGTTACATGCATTGCAGCGTATAAAAGAACAACAAAAAAGAATCCCCTAGGAACTCTTTAACCACGAAAAAAATATATAATTTCTAACTTACTGCAGCTATTAGAAAAATAAATGGGTGGTTAATACGACTCTTGATGTAATTGTTCTTGTCATATTAATCACCTCTTTTCTCATACCTGCAAATTTATTGTTAGGAAGATGATAGCATGGAACGGTATGGATGTCAACAAGAAAATATAACCTTTTAAGCTTATGCCAGCCATCTAAGGGGTCTATGTAAAATAAGTTTTTCTTGTGATTCCCTTTTCTACCCATTTAGCGGTCTATGCAAATTTACCGTTCATCCAGAACACCTTTTTCATCGATTTCACGTCTTTTTTGGTGTTTTTAGGGGTCTATACAAATAAATCCACCTCTCAGATTCCCTTTACGCTCTTCTTGGCGGTCTATAGAAAAAAAGTCTGTCTTGGGACCCCTTCTTCGTAGTAATTGGTATCCCAAGACAAAATCAACTTGCTATATTGTCAAACCCAAATAGGTCCAACCATCCGCAGTCCAAGCTTCCTGAAAACCTAATGCAGCAAAGGCATTAGCACTTTCACTTCCAACTTTTTGAGGTGAAATCAACGTTGATACCCCCATTTCCTTACACTTAACCTTCATTTCTTCAAGCAGCTTCTGCATCAATTCATCGCGACAATCCCCCGTTAGCACATAATTGTTATCAAACAAAAATCCCATGGGTATCCAAAATGGTTTTATCATGGGCAGTGTCATTACCACCGTCCCGTCAACCTCTGCAACAAGTTCCACTCCTACCCTGTTTTTCTCTCTTTCCATAGCCGGGGTGATTTTAACATCCAAAATCTCTTTTGGTGTCATTGCACTATAAACATTTTCCCACAAATCGTTGACATCCTCTTGTCTAATCGCTCTGACTATAATCTTTGAATCTTTCATATCCTCAAATCCTTTCCAATACTTTCCACTATTATGTACTATATAATCTCTGGGGCAGCATCCTAAAACTGCACGAAATGCTTTGGTAAATCCTGCATGTGTTACAAAACCATATTCCATGGCCACATTACATACAGAACTACCGCTTTTTAGCAATTCTGCGGATGCTAAAATTCGCTTTTCCCGAACGTATTCCATCACTGTCTTCTTATATGCTTCCTTAAACTTTCGGGCAAAATGAAAGGATGAATATCCACAAAAGCTTGCTATTTCCTCTAAGGTAAACTCTTCCTGCAAATGTTCATCAATATACGCTTCTGCACATTTCACAAATTCACTCATATACTGCTCCTTTCTTTTTTCTTCCGTACGGTAAGTTTATTATAGCAGAATCAACAAAATTGTCTTATCCCCACTTGCTGTTTTATAAACAAAAAGGGCAACCATTTTCATAGTTACCCAATTTAAATACAAAATATAGATTGCTTACGCTTCCTCCAGCGCAAACAGCTTCTCTTTCCTATCCAGCATTTCATCTATCTTCTCGATATACAGAGCCACATCCTTCACATTGTCACAACGTTCGATTCTACCGTCCGGCAAGACTACCTTACTGATGCTGCCTGCTCCCAATGCCACGATAGTCTGTTTCTCTTCCATGATCAGGATATTATACAAACCATACTTTCCGGGCTTTGCATAACCTACATTTTCAAAATTACCGGACATATTTTTCTGGCGATACAGATAGTAGGGGTTCATTCCCAACTGATTGGCACCTGCTGCCGCGATTTTCATAGTTTCGTCCGTATTACGCAGAGTCTTCACTCCATGCTCGATGATCCACTGGCTCAGCTTTGAAGCTCTCTTAATGGCCAGGGAATGTACCGTCAGACTATCCGGTGCCAGCTCCACCACCCTGTCGATGGTATTTTGCACATCCTCTTCCAGTTCCCCGGGAAGCCCCAGAATCAGGTCCATATTGATATTTTCAAAGCCGATTTCTCTAGCTAGCTTATACGCGTCCACCACCTGCTCCACGGTATGACGCCTGCCTATAATCTGCAGCGTTTCCTGCTTCATGGTCTGAGGATTGATGGAGATTCTGTCCACTTGATGTTTCTTTAGTACCTCCAGTTTCTCCCTGGTGATACTATCCGCGCGCCCTGCCTCAACGGTGAATTCCTTCACTGTAACGAAATCAAACTTCTCCTTTAAAGCCGTAATCAATCTATCCAGCTGCTCTGCTTCCAAGGTAGTGGGGGTACCACCACCAATATACACGGAATCCAGTATTTTGTGGGCATATTTCTTAGCTACATAGTCCATTTCCTTAA
Organism: Lachnospiraceae bacterium; assembly: GCA_017521605.1. Taxonomy (GTDB): domain Bacteria; phylum Bacillota; class Clostridia; order Lachnospirales; family Lachnospiraceae; genus Acetatifactor. The sequence continues at coordinate 7,403 of JAFXCD010000036.1, forward strand.
TCACACAGTCCACATAATCCTCCACCAGCTTGCGATATCCTGCGATAGGATAACTGGTAAAGGAGCAGTACAGACAGGTGGTCGGACAAAAAGGAATGCCTATATACAGGCTATAACCGCCTTCATAATGAATATCTGCAAGCAATTCTCGTTCTCTCTTGGCAATATCTAAGCTTAAAGCACTCTTCTCCTCACTGACATAATGAGCCTTTTTTAAGAACTCACTAATCTCCCCATCTGTCTTTCCTTCCTCCAGCATACCATAGGCAATCTTGGTAGGACGGATACCGGTCAGATTCCCCCAGGGAAGCTCTTTGCCGGTTTCCTTACAAAGCACTCTATATAAAAACTTCTTAAAACCATCCTTAAAGCGGACATCCGAATCCACATAATTCCATTCATGCAGATTACCTGCACAAGTAATATTCGCCCCGTCCTCTGCTAATACAATCTCCAAAAGGGCACTGCCACTTTCCTTTAAAACCTCTTTTGCTGTTTCCTCCTTGGTTTCTGTAGTAATCACCTTCACCGTTTCCTCCGGATAAAAAGCCTTCACCAGAGAATGTACATCATATTCATAATTTGCCAAATTCAATTTTACTGCCAGCATATTATTATCCTTTTCTTACTAATCTCACAAAACATTCAAACACCACCGAAAACAAACTTCCTGCCTCCGATGGTGCATTCTCTCTACTCCGCCACAAACGGATTGTATTTCTTTTCATAAGCAATGGTGGTGCTGTCACCATGGCCCGGATAAACTTTGGTTTCATCAGGAAGAATAAACAGCTTCTCCCGTATGGAACGAACGATACTGCTCATACTTCCGGTAGGGAAATCCGTACGTCCGGTAGATTCCTGAAACAAGGTATCTCCACTAATCAGGATACCTGCCTTCTCTACATAATAGCAACAGCTACCAATGGTATGTCCCGGAGTGGCAATCACTTTGAACTCCATATTGTCAAAGGTAAGGACATCCCCTTCTCGCACATACTCATCCGGTACTACGGTATAGGCTCTGCCCACCATAACAGACAGATTGTTCTTCACATCCTCACACAATACCTTTTCTTCATCCAAAGCATAAATCTTCGCTCCGGACACTTCACGCAGCTCATTGGACCCCCAAATATGATCGAAATGTCCATGGGTTAAAAGGATTGCTTCCACCGTAAAACCGTTACGCTCTAAGGCACTGTAAATCTGTGCTCCATTATCTGCCGGGTCGATTACCACGGCTCTTTTACTATCCTCACGATACACAAAATAACAATTGGTCTGATAAGAACCGATTGCCATTCTGCCGATTTTTATACTTGACATCAGCCTGTTGTCCTCTCTATATCTAATACACTTTCGATTCCGCGGATCTTATCAATCACACGATTCAGCTCTTCTCTTCCGGATATCTCAAAATTGGTCTGCAGTGTAGCGATTCCCTGACGGTTCACTCTGGTATTCATGGAAAGAATACTGATATTTTTTTCCGTCAAAGCCTTGGAAATATCCACCAAAAGTCCGTTTCTATTCACAGCATAAATTACGATTTCTGCCACATACTTCTCATGTTCTTCCATGGTATCCGGATCCTGCCAGTCAGCATCAATCAAGCGTACTCGGTCAAACTCCGGCAAATTCACCACATTCACACAGTCTGTACGATGAACGGAAATACCACGTCCTCTGGTAACAAAGCCCACGATTTCATCTCCCGGTAATGGTGAACAGCATTTAGAGAAACGTACGGACAAATCCGTCATCCCCCTTACCACTATACCGCTCTTGGACTTCATCTTGGTGGGACGGTTACTGTTGCTTTCTGCAATAGCCTGAAGGATTTCCTCATTAGTTACTTCCTTCTTATTGTCCCTATCATAAAGCTCTACCAGCTTATTAACTACCTGACCTTCCTTTAACGCACCATGTCCTATAGCCGCCAGTACTGCGTCCCAATCACGGAAGCCGTATTTCCGCTGGATAGTCTCCATATATTCGGGAGTAATAATATTAGCCAGTACAATGTTCTTTGCTTTGCAATAAGCATTTAACATATCTTTGCCCTTGATAATATTATCTTCCTTCAGTTCGTTCTTAAACCACTGATTAATCTTATTCTTAGCCTGTGTACTCTTTACCAGTTTCAGCCAGTCACGACTGGGTCCCTTGGAATTCTGGGAGGTTATAATTTCCACACGGTCACCATTACGAATCACATAATCAATATTTACAATTTTATCGTTAACTCTGGCACCTACCATTTTATTACCCACAGCAGAATGAATACTATAAGCAAAATCAATGGGTGTGGAGCCTACGGGCAGGTTCTTCACCTCACCGGTGGGGGTAAAACAGAATACATTGTCAGAGAATAAGTCCAAATCGCTCTTAAGCAGATTCATAAACTCACGATTATCCGACATATCCTGCTGCCATTCCAAAATCTGACGCAACCATACCAGCTTCTCTTCTTCCTGAGCCTCCACCTTTTTGCCATCAGAGGCATCCTTGTATTTCCAATGGGCTGCAATACCAAATTCTGCCGCCTTGTGCATGTCAAAGGTACGAATCTGGATTTCAAAGGGCTGCCCTGTATTACCGATTAATGTAGTATGCAAAGACTGGTACATATTGGGCTTAGGCATAGCAATATAGTCTTTGAAACGGCCGGGTATGGGCTTATACATCTCATGAATTACACCTAATGCAGCATAACATTCCATAACCGAATCCACGATAATACGAACTGCAAACAAATCATAAATCTGCTCCAGCGTCTTATTCTGATTCTTCATCTTTTTATAAATACTAAAAAAATGCTTTACTCGTCCATCAATCTGAGCCTTAATGCCAGCCTTTTCAATATGGTCCTTCACTTCATCAACAATACTCTGTATATAAGCCTGACGTTCACTTTTACGAGCAGAAATCTTCTCCACCAGGTCATAGTAAACTTCCGGTTCCAAATATTTTAAAGATAAATCATCCAGTTCTACCTTAATCTTAGAAATACCAAGACGCTGTGCCAAGGGTGAATAAATCTCTAAAGTCTCTTTGGCTATACGCTGCTGACTCTCCGGCTTCTGATACTTAAGCGTACGCATATTATGCAGGCGATCTGCCAGCTTTATCATAATCACTCTGATATCCTTGGCCATGGCCAAAAACATTTTACGTAAATTTTCAGCCTGCATCTCCAGTTTGGCTTCGGATACATCCATATTGGGAGAAGACAAGGGTATCTGCTCCAGTTTTGTTACACCATCTACTAACAGTGCCACATCCTCGCCGAATTCCCTACGTAAATCCTCTTCTGTCATAATGGTATCTTCCACCACATCATGCAGAATACCTGCCACAATAGTTTCCTTATCCATTTCCAAATCAGACAAAATACTTGCCACATTAAGGGGATGGATGATATATGGTTCACCGGATTTACGGAGTTGGTCCTTATGTGCCTCGCTTGCTATCTGGTAAGCCTTCTCAATCATGGAAATATCGTCACTGGGATGATATTTTTGCACATGAGTAATAAGCTCCTGATACAGTTCCTCGGGAGTTATGAATTCTTTATGCTTTTGAATGCTTCCTTCTACAAATAGCAGTTCTTTTTCTTCCGTCATACTCATCAGCCTTTCAATACGCTAATTTACTTACCTTCATAACAAATAGCAGATTCTAAACGATATCCTGCAATCTTTTCTCTTCCCTTCAATCCTGCCAATTCGATCATTACAACTACGCCTACTACTATACCACCCAAATCCTCAATCAGCTTAATCATGGCTTCGGTAGTTCCGCCGGTAGCAATCAAATCATCTACAATCAGAACCTTCTGACCAGGCTTAATGCTGTCCTTATGCATTTCAATGGTTGCTGTACCATATTCTAAATCATAGGTTCTTTCTATGGTTTCGCAAGGCAGCTTACCCTTTTTTCGAATCAATACAAACGGCTTCCTGTTATTATATGCAATAGGTGTACCAAAAATAAAGCCTCGGGATTCCGGACCAACTACTACATCATAATCCAAATCCTTCACTTTATCCTGCATGGTATCAATGGCCAAATGCAGACCATCTGCATCCTGTAACACGCTGGTTACATCACGAAAAATGATTCCCTCTTCAGGAAAATCCGGAATACTTCTTACATACTCTTCAAGCTTTTTCATAGGTTCTTCTCCTTGCGTACATTATATTCAAAAAACGTATTCAAAAATCAGTTACCAAATATTATATTCTCATTTTGTTAGAAAGTCAAAATATTCTTCGATATTCGCTTAACCAAATACATTTTATATATTTATGGGAGACTTTTTTATGCAATTTGAATAATCTTTTTTTCGAAAATACTTCATAAGCTAATCGTAAATCCCTGATCATACTTTCACAATTATCATATCTTGCCATTGGATTTAATGCCAGACTCCTTTCAATTATCACCTGAAACTCTGTGGGTAAACCATACAATCCTTTGCAGTAACTCTCCATATCATAGGGTGGCACTGCAGGATTTTTTCCGGATAACAGATATGCTAACACTTTGCCTGCCCCATAAATATCGCATTGTCTATCCGGTACCACACCCTTCCAAAACTGTTCCGGTGCCGCATAACCATAAGTTCCTGCCATTCCTCCCTGCTTCTCTCCACCATCCCCCTCTATCTCACCACTATAGACCGCGCCAAAATCAATCAAATACACCTTGCCACTTTTTCCAATCAAAATATTTGAGGGTTTCATATCCCGATATATCATGGGCGGTTTATGCTTGTGTAATGTATGAAGTAAACGTAGCATTTCTTCCATCAAATACAGAATTTCTTTTATGGAGAATTTTCTGCTCTCCTCCAAGAGTTCCTGTAGATTTTTTCCTTCTATATATTCCATAACCAGACATTTTCCTTCATATTCTTTCAATCCCGGGAATCCGTCTCCCTTTAATCTTTCCAGTATCTTTGCTTCCCATTGTAGTAACTTTGTATTTTCACCTCTTTTCATGGCATATACTTTCCCAGTAGTCATTTCTTCTACCAAATACACCTGTGCTGTTGCTCCTTCACCCAATTTCTTAATATCTTTGTACTTCTCTTTCATCCTTTCCTTTCCAGCCTTCTCCTCAATCAAGTCCGCAAATAAATAGCTCCCGCCATAGAACTCCTTCCCTTTCTCACCTGCTCCTGCCATAATTCCTGTAAACGCTTTCCCATACGTTCTTCGGTTATCTCTCCCTCCGGAAGCAAAACCTCTATGCATTCCTCCGGTATCCAGTCTTTGCAAAAGTCTCCCGTACACAGCAGTATACCTATCTTTTTCTGTATCTTCACCTGAAACCACTCCTTTGATTCCGACTTCTGTAGCAAAAGAATTTCCCGCATATTCTTCTTTTGAAACCTGTGATTCAACAAAAAGCCTTTGCAATCTCCCTGTGCAAAAATCCATGCCCTGTCTTCTATCAGAAACATGCCCCAGTAATGTAAATTAGTTTTCCCCCCTTTCCGTGAGGTATAATCTCTGTTTTCCTTTTCCAAGCAGGTTATTTCACCATATAGCGCCGCTGCCGCCTTTTCCTCCTCCTTTCTTTCACATAACCGTATTCCCTCCCTATGAAACCATTCTGTCAAACCTTCTGTAAAATATCCACTTTCCGTTATGCCTGTCTCTCCTGCGTTTTTTCCTTCACATACACATACCAAATCAATGGTTTTCCTACCTATACAGGCCTGCTGTAAAACCAAGGATATGGGCATATGTGTTATGCCTTTCTCCTTTTCCCACAAATGGGCAGAAAGAACTTTCATAAAATCACCCTTTCTTATATGTAATTTTTTCAATTTGTTTTTGGTCTAAAACAAATTAGAGGTTGTTGATTGAATCAAATTGAAATAAAAATGGAATTTAGATTTTATTACGCTGCATACCTACAAGCAAGGCCATAGGTATGCAGGATAGAATTTATTTTGATTTATTTAGAAGTTTTTCACTAAAATGCTTATTAAAGAAATGAATAAACGGACCTAATCCAAAAGCAGATACCAGGCTACCCAAACCGATATTGGTAAAACCGGTAGCCACAAAGCTTATAAGTGCTGCCAAAGCGTCATCAAACATTCTGTGCCAGAAGTAAGGAATCTTTGGAAGCTTTTTCTGTGTAATCAGTGACAGGGCATCATAGGGTGCCACACCAACATCGGAAGTCTGGTAAAGTGATAATCCAAAACTACAAATAACAACTCCCGCCAAAACCACCGGTACACTCTGCCAGAATACCAGTGGCCCTAAAGGAATCTTTAACAGAATATGATAGAAAAAGTCTACAATATATCCTAAAAAGCAGGCATTTACAATAGTTCCTATTCCGATTAGCTCTCTTCCCCATATTAATTGTATAACTAAGGCTGCCAAATTAAACAAAATCTGAAATATCGGATAGTCCATTCCCACACAGGCCGATAAGGACAAATTCATAGCCGTATAGGGGTCATTGCCCATGGCTGCGTAACGGAAAATTCCGATTCCCAATCCGATAAAAACGTTACCTATAATCGTCATCAGAATCCGTTTCCGGCCTACTCGTTTAAAATATGCTGCCAGCATTTTCTTTCGTACCTTTCCTTCGGCATTAACCGAAAATATTTCTCAAATCATTAAAGAATACAAATACCATCAGTGCCATAAAGAATATCAAACCGATAAAGTGTACCATTCCTTCTTTTTCCGGTGGCACGGGCTTGCCACGTAGCACTTCTATCAATAGGAAAACCAAACGTCCACCATCTAAAGCAGGGAGCGGTAATAAATTCAGAATACCTAAGTTTACACTTAATAAAAGTGCAATATTCAGCATATTCAACACCACCCACAAGGGTCCGTCTTCCTTGGTGGCATCATAGGTTTCATCCACCGCATTAACAATTCCAACAGGTCCGGCCACATCCTCTCGACTCAACTGCCCCTGTACCAACATTTGCAGACTTTTGTAGGTATTAATCACACAATAACGCATCTCATACCATGCATATTTCAAACGTCCCAAGCCCGTTTCCTCTGCATAAGAATGCTGATAAAATCCAAACAGATAGGTGCCTGTTTCCTCACTGAATCTAGGCTGAATCTTTACTTCCTGTCGAATTCCGTCTCTTTCATACTCTACTAACACTTCCTTGCCTTTATTCAGATAACTGAACAATTGCATTTCCTTATAAAGATAAATCTTTTCCCCATTTAAGCTGACAATACGGTCTCCTGTCATAAGACCGGCTTCTTTTGCTGCGCCGTCCTCTGTAACCGTAACTTCAGGAAGAATAATTGCCACATCCGGAACAGATACAATAAAACATGCCACCAACATACTCAATATGAAGTTGAATATAGGACCGGCTACTACCGTGGAAATTCTTGCCCAAACACTTGCTTTAGTAAAGGAACCTTCCGATTCCTCTCCTTCTGTTGTATTCAGGCCATCTTCTCCTTCAAAAATACAAGCTCCTCCTATGGGAAGTAATTTAAGAGAATACTTGGTTTCTCCTTTAGTAAAAGAAATCAAATTCGGTCCCATCCCTACGGCGAACTCCACTACATGGATTCCATTTAGCTTAGCCAACAGAAAATGTCCGAATTCATGGGAAATCACCACCAGACCAAATATCAAAACAAAAAATATTAGTGCCACTTGATTTTCTCACTTTCTATAATAAGTTTCTATACCAGACCGGCAATATATTCATATACCCGGTTTTCTGTTTCTAAAATCTGCTCCACACCAGGATTTTCTATTTTACTGATTTTACTCATGGAACGTTCTATCATTTCCGGTATCTGCAAATAAGAAATCTTCTTCTCTAAAAACAATGCTACAGCCTTCTCATTTGCCGCATTATAAATAGTGGGAACATTACCACCACTACGAAGTGCCTCATATGCCAACTTCAAGCCATAAAAAGTCTCTGTATCAGGCTTTTCAAAAGTCATATTTTGTAATTCAAAAAAGTCCAGTTTCTTCTCATTCATCACTCTTCTATCAGGATAAAATAATGCATACTGAATGGGCAGCTTCATATCCGGAATCCCCAGCTGGGCAATCACTGCACCATCTACATATTCTACCATGGAGTGAATAATACTTTGGGGATGTACGACCACCTGTATCTGTTCCGGTTCTACACCAAACAGCCATTTTGCTTCCATGACTTCCAGTCCCTTATTCACTAATGTAGACGAATCAATAGTAATCTTTCTGCCCATGGACCAATTAGGATGCTTCAATGCATCCTCTACCTGCATATTCTGAAGTTCCTCTTTCCTTTTGCCTCGAAAGGGTCCACCGGAAGCAGTAAGCAAAATTTTGTTAATTCGGTTCTTAGGTTCTCCATTAAGGGACTGGAATATAGCACTGTGTTCACTATCCACCGGTAAAATCGACACATTATGCTCCTTAGCCAAAGGCATAATAATATGCCCTGCGCATACCAGAGTTTCCTTATTAGCCAGAGCAATATCCTTGCCTGCTTTGATGGCTTCGATAGTAGGTCTGATACCTATCATACCCACTATGGCAGTAACCAATACTTCCACCTCCGGAAATACAGCAACAGACAGTAGCCCTTCCATACCTGCGAGAACAGATACCTCCAAATCGCTGACTCTCTCCTTCAAATCCATAGCAGCCTTTTCACTCCACATAGCAACTACTTTAGGTTGAAATTCTCTGACCTGTTTCTCCAACAGTTCCACATTGCTTCCTGCAGCCAGTGCCACCACCTGCAGCTCACCGCTATAGTTTCTTACAATATCCAATGTCTGGGTTCCGATAGAACCGGTGGAACCCAGTATCGCAATCTTCTTCATATTACACCTCATGCATAACGTAAGCAATGCTTACGTTACTGCTAAAATAAAAAGTGAAAAATCCCTGATTTTTCACACTACACCTCATGCATAGCACAAGCATTCCTTGTAGCAATTGTATCTTTTAAAAAATAATTAAAATACACAGAAAATAAATCATGGGAGCCGTAACAATCACGCTGTCAAAACGATCCATAATACCTCCGTGACCGGGAATCAGTGTTCCATAATCTTTAATCTCATGATTTCTCTTTATAGCCGAAGCTGCCAAATCTCCCACCATAGACATCACGGACCCTACTGCACAGATAAATACCACTGCCACTATGATATATGGTTCATCTATTACCTTTCGCACAAATAAATAAGCATATAAACCACCAACAATGGCGGCTCCGGCAATACCCCCTATACACCCCTCCAGGGATTTCTTGGGACTTAATACCGGAAAAATCCTTTTCTTTCCCATGGTCACTCCCACAAAATAAGCACAGGTATCACATACCCAGGAACTAATCATAATCAGCCACACCACATAAATGCCATATTCCGTATTACGTGTCAAATAAATAAACGACAACATCACCGGAGCATAAAGAAAAGAAAAAACAGCACTTACAATCTGTTCTACCCGATACTTGGGAAAAGTTATCACGTAGTAGAACATCATGGCCATAAATACGCCTACAATAACCATCAGACGGTAGGTATCATTTCCCCAAAATACAGCCATATAATAACAGACCACGCCTAAAAGACCAATAATTTCCGGAGCACAAAAACGCTTATCCGTAGTATTTACTTTTAATGCCTTGGTTAATTCACCATAAGCTGTCAACGCTGTCAGAAGTAAGACTACTGCCAGTATGGGACCGCCTACAAACATAAGTCCAAAAGCAAGTATTGCCAATATTGCACCACTGATACATCGGGTCAGCATAATTAGTCCTCCTTAATCAGGCCATATCTTCTGTCTCTATGATTATATGCTTCTACAGCCTTTTCCAATTCTTCTTTTGTAAAATCCGGCCAGGGAACCGGTGTGAAATAAAACTCTGTATAAGCCAATTGCCATAACAGGAAATTGGAAATCCGTTGTTCATTACAGGTACGAATCAGTAAATCCGGCTCCGGTATGCCTCTGGTATCCAATGCGTCTGAAATCAATTCTTCTGTAATCTCTTCAGCTTTTACTTCACCCAGACTTACCTTTCCGGCAATCTGTTTTACAGCCCTCACCAATTCATCTCTGCCGCCATAATTAATTGCAATCTGAAAGTGTAGACCATCGTTATCCCTGGTAGCTTCCTCCAATTCTTCAATACGGGTACGGATATCCTCATCCAATCTGCTTTTATCACCAATCACACGTACACACATACGGTTTTTGGCAGCCGTTTTCAAACAGGTCTTCATGTAATTGCGAAGTAGCTTCATCAAAGCGTCCACTTCATCCTTTGGGCGGTTCCAATTTTCTGTAGAAAAAGCATATACGGTCAGATACTGAATCCCCATCTTATACGCTTCCTCACAAATTACTTCAACCATCTTTGCTCCTTGTACATGTCCATAATTACGAGGCATTCCCTTCGCCCTGGCCCAGCGTCCGTTTCCATCCAGAATAATGGCAACATGGTTTGGCATTTTCAACTTACTGCTCATGATTCCCTGTTCCTCCCAAATAATCAAAAGGGGCGGCAAATCTACCGCCTCCTTCTTATTTCGCGCCTTATACGGTCATGATTTCCTTAGACTTTTCTTCCATCAAGGTATCAATTTCCTTTACAAACTTGTCAGTTAATTTCTGAAGCTGGTCTTCCATACCCTTTATTTCATCCTCAGAAACCTCTGTCTTTCCAAGCTTCTTCAGCATATCATTACCATCACGTCTGATATTACGTACTGCAACCTTAGCATCTTCTGCCTTTTTCTTTACATCCTTAACCAAATCTTTTCTGCGTTCCTCAGTTAATTCCGGGAATACCAGTCTGATTACACTACCATCATTGGAAGGATTGATACCGATATCAGAAGTCATAATAGCCTTCTCGATTTCACGAATCATAGACTTCTCCCAAGGTGCAATCTGGATAATTCTTGCTTCAGGAACAGTAACATTACCCACCTGTTGAATAGGGGTAGGTGTTCCATAATAATCTACACGTAATCTGTCCAATACATGGGGATTGGCACGACCTGCTCTGATTCCCATGTAGTCAGATTCCAAATACTCATAAGCCTTTTTCATCTTGTCTTCATATTGCTGTAATCTTGCGTCCATTGTAATTCCTCCTAAATTCTTTATTTATACGGTAACCTTTGTTCCGTTAAACTTTCCTTTTAAAGTATTTACGATACTATTCTCCTCGTTGAGACCAAATACCCACATAGGCATCCTATTATCTCTTGCCAGAATGGATGCCGTCATATCTACTACCTGCAGATTCTGTTCTACCACATCATCAATAGAAATCTCATCATACTTCTTTGCCTCGGGATTCTTCTCCGGGTCACTGTCATACACACCATCGATAGCCTTAGCCAATAGAATCACTTCTGCATCGATTTCGATAGCTCGCAGTACCACACCTGTATCAGTGGAGAAGTAAGGGTGTCCGGTACCACCTGCAAAGAATACTACATTGCCCTTTGCAAAATACTTATTGGCACGATCCTTAGAAAAGAGTTTCGTGAAAGAACCACACTCAAAGGGAGTTAAAATATTAGTATTCATACCTACAGAACGAAAAATCTCCGATACATAAATACAATTCATTATAGTTGCCAGCATACCAATCTGGTCAGCCTTGGTTCTGTCAATATTCTTACTGGTACGTCCTCTCCAGAAGTTACCGCCACCGATAACGATACCAACCTCCATACCATCGTCTACCAATTGTTTTACCTGCAGTGCCACACCTCTGACAGTATCTTCATCAAAACCGGTCTTTTTCTCTCCGGCCAGCGCCTCACCACTTAATTTTAACATAATTCTTTTCATATTGAAATCTCCTTTTTATGATTCAGGCTGATTATCAGCATCCTCGCTTGGTTTCTGTGTAGATTCAGGTTCAGCGTCTATTTTTTCCTCCATGGGTTGTATCACATGATGTACCGGATTGGAACTGTTTGTAATAGGCAGAATTGCTGTATCCTCCATAGCCAGTATTTCTTCAATTATCTGTGGTAATGCTTCAACAGTAGTGGTTTTACCGGCCGAATCATGCATCAGTATAATAGAAGTATCATATCTGGATATATGCTTCACACAATTATCCACAATTACCCTTGCAGGCATCAGATTTCCTCCACCATCGCCGGAAGAAATATTCCAATCGTAATACTCTACTCCCTGTTCTTTCAGAAACTCCACCACTTCATTCATATCTATCTTGCCCATTCTGTTGGAGCTTCCACCCGGGAAACGGAAATACCTTGTTTCCACACCTATTGCATCATAAATATATTTTTTGCTCTTTAGAAAATCTGTCCGAAAAGCTTCCATGGAATCATAAATATCTGCATAATCATGAGAATAGGAATGCATACCTATGGTGTGTCCCCGTTCATATATCATTTGTAGACGTTCCTTTACCTTTTCGCCTTCTTTGCCTACCACAAAAAAGGTGGCTTTCACTCCATATTCATCCAAAATATCCAAAATCGCTTCCGTCTGCTTACTAGGTCCATCATCAAATGTGAGATAAACCTTATGTTTTACATCCGGCTCAGGAGCAGTACCTTCACTTGGCACTTCTGATATTATTTCGGAAGATATAACCTGTTCAACTGTTTCCGTCACTTTTCCTACAACTTCTGAATCCGACGAGGAAACACTTTGCTGTGTCAAATAATTACTTAGTTCAACTAATTGCTTTTTAACATCACGCATCTGACGTTGTAAAACAATTGTCTGTATCACACAAAACAACAGGGCTGACAATAATATGACTAATACTGTTGTAATGATAATCTTTTTTTGCTTCTTTTTCTGATCAGTCTCCATTATACCATATCACCCTTTCTTATTAAAGAGATATTTTTAAGTTGTTGAATTATTACTTCTTCCTCCCTCTTTGTATCATTTTGCTTTTGTATTGCGAAGATATTTGTAAATTGAAATACATATCCATAGATAAGGTATTTCTCATAGAATACCAGACATCCTCAGGCACATCAAAATATTGATAAATATTATCGTCATTCGCAAACTGAATTTCTAATAACTTTCTGATTGGGAAATATGCTACATCCATAATATACTTTGCTGACATTCTACTCATAACCAACTCTCCTTCTCTCTTCCTGTAAACTTATGCCGCTGTTCTAGGGTTCGCTTCTTTCGTTCTACAACTCCTCCTTTCGGATTTAATATATACTGTATTATATTTATCGAATGTGTATTGTAAATATAGAGAGTGCGTCAGCTTAATTTTTGAACTATTCAATTATTTCCTATCAAGGACGGAGAAAGTTTTGATTAGCTAAATTATTCTTTGCCCATTAATAATTAATATAAAGGGAACTCCCAACTTATCTGCCGCCTTTCTGCAAAGCAGCATACGGTTCAGAAAAATCTCAAAGTAATCCATTACCGTACACATTTGGGTTTCGATGGTTAATTCCAGCTTAATATGAGAATCCTTTACCACTTCCACTTCACTTTCCTTCACAGAATAATTTACTCTGTCATGAATATCAAACTGGGAAAAGTCCTGATTTCTCACCCGGGTATATCTAACATCTGTTTTATCTGCCAAAATCAGAGCTGCTGCTACAGCATTAACCGGAAAAGCCGTTGATTCATCATGATTTCCGATAGCCGTTACAATAGTAGCAATATCTTCCGGGTCTACTCCCATATTGTCCAAAATACGGAAAGCCATAACGGCACCGGACTGGGCGTGGTCAATACGATTAACCACATTGCCGATATCATGGAGGAAACCGGCTATTTTGGCCAGTTCTGCCTCTCTTTCACTATATCCTAAGGTTAATAAGATCTCACTGGCCAGCTCTGCCACCTTGGTCACATGGGCAAAGCTATGCTCTGTATACCCCAATGCTGTCAGGGATTCATCTGCCTTTTGTATATATGTTCTTACTGCCTGATTATTCTTAATATCCTGATATGTAATCTTCATACGTTCCTCCATTATAAAACACCTACAATATGATACGCCAAAGAGTATACCATACCGCAGGTGTTCTTTAAACAGTTTTTTATAATCTTAAGAAACTTTTTAGAACCGGATATCTTTTTTCGCCGGATTGTCCAATATTTTACCATTTTTGTCAAATCGGGAACCATGGCAGGAACAGTCCCAGCTCTCTTCCTCTCGGTTCCAATGTAGTCCACAACCTAAATGGGTACATCTGGGCGCTTCTCTGTTAAATAAGCCCCTTGACATCCCCTTTATACTTTCCTTCATGTCTATAAGAAACTCCTGTTTACCGGCACGAAAATGAAGCCTTTGCGGTGTAAACACTTTGCTGTAATCATTTCTGATACCACAAATCTCATCCCGAAGCAATTGCGCTGCCACCATAGAAGAAATCATACCCCATTTTTGAAATCCGGTAGCCACGTATAAATTTGGTGTAAACACAGAATATCTGCCTATAAAAGGGATACCGTCATGGGGCATGCAATCCTGTGCCGCCCAGAAAACTTCCTGTTTTGCATCCGGAAAATATTTTTTCATATATTCCTCCAGCTTTGCTTTTGCATAACACCTTTTCTGCCTGCCGGTACGGTGACCACAACCACCCAGCAGCAGATACTCTCCGGCACGACGAAAGGAAAGTTCCTCCCCATCAATACCCAAATACATGCCATCCATGCCTTCGCACCCGGACAAGGCCATACAATAGCTTCTCTCCTGATGCTGGCGCAAGAAATAAAAGCCTGGTACATTTTTCAGTGGATAATGACTGGCAACCACTATTGTTTCTGCTGCGAAGGTGATATCCTCTGTAAATATCTCGTGCCCCTTTATTTTCTCCACCTTTACCTGCTCCAAAATGGTCAGTTCTTTACACAAAGCTTTTAAAAACTGTAAAGGCTGAAACTGCGCCTGATTTCTAAAACCTACTGCTCCCAGCACCTTGAAAGGCAGTTCTGTTTCCTCTGTGTAGAAGGCATCTACCCCCAACAGTGTGGCTACCCTGACTTCTTCCTTTAAAGGTCTTTCGTCTTCTGTGGCATAGAGGTAGGCCGTGGTTCGTTCAAACTGACACTCTATCCCCTTTTCACCAATTAATCGTTCATACTCTCTTATGGCCTCTTCATTAGCCTTTGCATAAAGCTTTGCCTTTTCCAAACCTATCGTATTCAACAGATGACTGTATTTCAGTCCATGCTGAGAGGTAATCTTAGCAGTGGTTCGTTCTGTCTGTCCGGAGGCAATGGTTTTCGCTTCCAGTACCAGCACCTTTTTCCCTGCTTCCTGCAAATAGTAGGCAATCAGTATCCCTGCCATGCCGGCTCCAATCACAATCACATCATATTTTGTACCGGCATAATCTCTTGCCCTTTCCCCCTTTTTTCTTTGCGTTTTTATTTCACCGGTTTCTTTTCTCCATAATGACTCCATACAAATACCCCGAATCCTTTTTGATAGTAGTATGTACGGTTTTGGCAAAAGAATTCCTGATACCTTTCGCAAGTAGGGATATACTATCCTACCGCAAGGGCGCTCTCGCTTCGTCCAAAACGTAGCGGTTCTAGGTTCGAAAGAACCTCACCAAGAACTGACGTTTTGCAAGACCTTGCTTGTAGGATAGTATATCCCTACTTGCTTGCTATATGTGTTTTATCAAAATGTTACTCTTTGTTTGCGGAGCATAAGCCATGCAAAAGCCAGTAAAATGGCAGCTCCTATCAGACACAGAAAACATATTACTACTACATTGGGTTCAGCACCTGTCAAGCTATTCTGCCACTGCATAATAGCGGTCTGCGAAAGCATATCTTCAAATTTCGCAGATCCGGCACATAACACAAATAAAGCAAATATTCCCCACAAAAGTTTAATACCGAAGAAAAGTATTAACCCTCCACAGAACAGAATCACTGCCGGTACGCATATTACAATGGTGCTAAACACCAGGGGATTATAAACAAATGCTGTTTCATCCATTATGTACTCCACTTCCATAGCTAAATGGGTACGCATGAGTTTCTCTATGAATTTGATGCCAAGGACCGACAAAAGTGCCATAAAAGTATTCCTTATCCACATACAATAATGAGCAGGTAGCACATACTTTCTGGTCTTGCCCATAGACAGCGCCTGCATAAAATCTGCTGGAAATATGACAAAACCCGCAAACACAACCATGAGAGCCAAAAAGATTAAAGACATAACTCCCCCCATCTCGCACCACACACCATCCTGATAATAGAGGAACAAATCGCCACCCATTCCAATAATAGCTGCTATGACCGACCAAGACACAGCCATATAAGCATTCCCCCATGTTACCTTTCCTGTTTGTTTCAAAATATTACAAAATTCCTTCATACCTTCACTTCCCTCTCTTCCTTACGAAGCTTATGCCAGCTTTAAATCCACTTTTCTTACAGTTTTGTAGTACACAACACTTCCACTCAAATCCACTGCCAAGCCCACTGCCAAAACTCCCGGATTATTATAGGACCCGAATAACGCCTCATTCATTTCAATCTCAAACTTAGCGCCAATTATAGCAATCACTAAAATAAAAACAAAAACTAAAGTAAAGGATATGACTGCCACCCATACCCCATGTCCCTTTAGGCTAAGAGTAACCAACAGAAGTCCAATTCCCATAATCAGTAAAATCAAGGCAATGATTCCTAAGGGACAAAAATTTATCACTTTCATCAAAACACTATTCTCTATAAAAGCAGACACACCAATTACAATCACTATCTGCAGTACCAGAAAGACATGCTCTGAAATGAGCATCCCTATTGCTGCCGGTTTTCTTGCACTTCCAAAGGAAACCATGTTGATACAATAGTATTGTGCAAAGCCTATGGCAGTCAAAATCAATGTAAACGTCACCATCAGCATATAAAAAGGTATAGCTTCCTTAAACGTAGTCAATGCTCCATCTTCCAAAAAACAAAATATACCAAAAATCAAGAAAAACATCAAATAAACAAACACCTGAATACCAAGAAGAATACCCAATAGATATTTTACATTTCTTCCCAATCCCTTCATCATCTTATGAAACCTCCTTGTCGCACATCGCCACAAATACCTGTTGAAGACTCATAGGTTGAACGGATAATTCCTCATCTGCCGCTAATGTTTCGCCCGGCTTCAACAACAGAGTTACACCCTTACTGCGGCCAAGCTTCTCCTCCTTATATGCCACCCGTCCTTTCATAGCCTTATCCACCGCCTCTGCTGTACCACTGATATGACGAGCTCTGTCTAACAGTTCCACGGTATTTTCCTTCAAAAGAATCTTTCCACCATCCAACATAATGACTTCTTCAAATACATCTGCCGCTTCCTCAATGATATGGGTGGAAATCACAAAGGTTCTACCGCTTTCTGCAAACTCCTCCAGCAAAACCCGATAAAATTTATCACGCATTACTACATCCACGCCGGCTACCGGTTCATCCATAAAAGTATACTCCGCCTTGCTTGCCAGAGCTACAGTGATAGTCACCATGGACAACATACCCTTGGAAAGCTTACTAATACTCTTATTCACATCTAGCTCAAAGGTCTTAATCAATTCCTCTGCATAAGCCTGATCCCACTTGGGCATATATATGGAAGCCATCTTCAAGTAATTCTTTATCTTCATATTGTAATTAATCTGATTGGTCATAGGGTTAATTTCTCTGGAGAAGCAAATTCGCTCCATAATTTCCTGATTCTCCCACACTGCCTGACCATCCAGTTTGATTTCTCCTGAAGTAAGGGGATTCTGTCCTGACATCAGAGAAAGTAAGGTCGTCTTTCCCGCACCGTTTCTACCGATAAGACCGTAAATCTTACCCTTTTCCAGTTCCAGATTTAAGTCATTTAAAACCTCTGTCTTTTTGTAGCTTTTATATACATTCTTACACACCAAACCTTCCATACTCATCCTAGACCTCCTCCTTACTTATCATGGCAATCAGTTCTTCCCTTGTAATCCCTAAGTTCTTCGCTTCATTCAGCAGCACCTTTATAAAATTATCATAAAATTCTTCTCTTCTCTGCTTCATAATCTTCTCCTTTGCGCCTGTGGCTACAAACATTCCGATACCACGCTTCTTATACAAAACCCCTTCTTCTACCAAGATATTAACTCCCTTGGCTGCTGTAGCCGGATTGATGGCAAACAGCTTGGCAAATTCATTGGTACTGGGTACCCTTTCTTCTTCCAGGATGATATCTCTGAGAATATCATTCTTAATCATGTCACTTATCTGCAGGTAAATGGACTTCTCCTGCGTCAGGATTTCATTCATGTTAACGCTCCTTTCCTCTTACTACACTCTCCCCACCCTCACAAGTTTAATTGTATTTGTACTTGTATAGGCTTTTCGTTGTTTGGTTTGTTACTTATGTAATTAACCATATCACCAAAGAGGTTGTTTGTCAATAGATTTCAAATAAAAAACCTTGAATAATTCTGCTATCGGCCATTACCGTTTCACAAAACCATTCAAGGTTTTCTATTACTAATATCTAATCCCTTCAAAGAGGATATTCATATTCAAAAGAAGCTCTCGGGGTAGTAAATGTAAATAATGTACGCTTCCCCTTAATAAATCGATAGAATGCTTGACAGGTAGCACTCTCATGAATGGTTCGTGCCATATCTCCCCTCTGGGGAGCCTTTAATGGTTGACCATTCTCCTTTAACAATCCGGCCTCCAATTTCAAATGCCCCTGCATAACAGATATGCGCTTGTTTTTAATGTACAGAACCTTCGCTCCCAGATAGGTAGCAAACCGATACTCTCTGCCTTGCCACAATACCACACCAATAATTCCGGTAAAGCGTACCCGTCCTATGGGTATATCTGCTACTGAAAGCATGAGTGATCCTCCTGTAAAAAAACACTGAGTCCAGGCATAGTTTTTGGGAAAGGAATGTCCGCAATCCCCCTCCCAGTATCCTCCGGCATTTCGAAAACAATATTCCTTTCCATTCACCAAAAGTTTCCCGGATACGGAATGAAGCATGCTCCACACTCCATGTCGGCACTCCATAAAAGGCAGCAATGAGAAAGGACCCATAATAGGATATTGCAAAGGCCATAACCGCCCAAAAAACAATTCCCCTTTCACCGTTATCTGAGAGGTTTTCACATTCAAACAAATACCATCCTTGCCAAAACGATTTTCTCCGATATAGATATTCCTATTGGTTCTAAAGAAAATCTCCCCCGGAAAAGTAAAGGTCCACGCTTCATTTTCTGTGATAATCTGAATAGAGCATGTATTCCTATTCCCCACCTGATGAACTGCCGGTATCACCGCCAAAGTCTGTGTATCCGACTGACATTTTAGATACCAGCCGTAGAAGAAATCGTCCATGATATCTTACCTCCGTGAAAAGATAAAGATAGTATACCCATAGATATGTACTTCATTCCTCCTATACATTGCTATAACTCAAGCTCACATAGCTTGGTATCTCCTTACACATACTGACTAGCCTGTCGCTTCCACATCGTAGCATAGATACCATTCTTTTTCAAAAGCTCTGCATGATTCCCCATCTCCATTACTCGTCCCTGTTCCATTACATAAATTACATCCGCATCCCTTGTGGTGGATAAACGATGAGAAATAAACAGCACTGTCTTTTCTATTGCCACTTCCTGCATTGCCTGATTTAACCGATATTCTGCAATTGGGTCCAAAGCGGCTGATGGTTCATCCAGAAATACCAACCCTGCATCCTTATAAAAGGCTCTTGCCACAGCCAGTTTTTGTGCCTCTCCACCAGATAATTCCGTTCCTCTTTTCGAGAACTCTTTCGTCAATTCCTGAGATAAACCACCGGGTAATGTCTCTAATTTGCCATCAAACCCACTTTTCCTTATTGCTTCTAAAATATGTTTCTCATCCCCTGTATCTACCTGATCCATTACTACATTCTCTGCCACAGTTGCCGCAAACAGCTTAAAATCCTGGAAAATAATACCTATATAGCGCCTGTATTCTTCAATATCATAATTTCTGATATCCACTCCATCCAAAAGAATGGCTCCATCCGTAGGATCATACAATCGTAGTAACAGCTTAATCAACGTACTTTTCCCTGCACCATTATATCCTACCAGGGCCACCTTATCCTTTGCACGAATGGTCAGATTTACATTTTGTAAAATGGGACATCCCGACTGATATTCAAAAGACACATTCTTACACTCCAATATTCCGGCACCTTTTGGTATATTTGCCTCTTTTTTGTTATGTATTGTACTTTCCCTACCCAAAAAAGCTCTAATCTTTTCTACATACAGACCTGTCTCTACCATATGGGGTCCCAAATCTACCACTGTCGCAAATCCACGACGTAAATTTGCAGCAGAATTATAGAGTACCACCACACTGCTTAAGCTCATAGCCTTCCACAATACAGACCTTATTATCAGATATACCACATAAACAATATCCAGCATAAAATCCGACATCAGATATTTGGCTGTAAAATCCAGAAGAAAACTCTTTTTTCCCATAGTCTTATGTAACTGATACAGCTCCTCATTTACCCTATCAAATTCCTCGTGCAAACTCTTAGACGCTTCTTTATTTAAGCGTAGCTCCTTAGTATATTGCTGCAAATAGAAAATTCGTTTTACATACTCCCGTTTTCTTTCCAATGGATTTTCTTTCTGTCGAATCTCATATCGCCACCGATTCAGCATATTGGTAAAAATGGTACGTAGCACAAAGGTAAATAAAACAAACAGAATAGAAATAACATCCTGGGTTGCAAAGAAAGCTCCATAACACAAAAGTACAGTCAGGCTACCAAATATCATACGCAATAGCTGTTCTGCCCGACTGATAGCGTTATCTGCTTCAGCTACGGACAAAACAAAACTATCATAGTATTCTACGTCATCATAACAAGCCAAGTCCACTGTTGCGGCCTTTTGATACAAAAGCTCCTTTAATT
This sequence comes from Lachnospiraceae bacterium, assembly GCA_017521605.1. GTDB lineage: Bacteria > Bacillota > Clostridia > Lachnospirales > Lachnospiraceae > Acetatifactor. Next base: position 28,393 of record JAFXCD010000036.1, read on the forward strand.
TTTTCTGAGCAAGAGGCAGATTTTTCAGCTTAATACACTGCTCATATAAATTACTGATGGCTGCAGCCACAATATCCAGAGCCAGAAATGCCCCTACCACCCAAAGTACCTTTTGGTAGGATTTACCCTTCTCAATAACATCTAAAATCAAATACACACAAATTGTCTGCTCCAAAAAATTAACCAGATTGTGCCGTACCGCCTCAACAATAATACTGATTCCATACAGAGGTGTTCCCTGAAACATTAAGCGTAGCAGAAATAAATTATTGGAAAGCAGTCGACTTGTACTAATATTTGTCTTCTTATTTTTCTTAGCACTCATTCAACACCACCTCCCGTTCTTCCTCTTCTGTTGCACAATAATTTTGTTGTTGAACCCTATAAAACTCCGCATACTTTTTGCCCTTATCCATCAGTTCCGTATGTGTTCCTTCTTCAACAATTCTACCATTCTCAAGCATAATTAAATGCTCTGCCTGTTTTACACAGGATAGTCGGTGTGAAATCAAAATGCTGGTCTTTCCGTCTGTTTCTTTTAATATTCCGGATAGAAGTTCATGTTCCGCAATGGGGTCCAGCGCAGAGGATGGTTCATCAAATATCATAATTTGAGATGTTTTTGCAAATGCTCTTGCAACTAATATTTTCTGATATTCACCACCGGAAAGTATGATTCCTTTCTCATCAAATTCTTTTGTTAATACCGTATCAATACCCAAAGGCAGACTGCTTATTTTCTCATACACACCGGCTTTTTTAAGTGCATTTTCCACCTTTTCATCACTTCCCGCACTTCCCATAAGTACGTTGTATCGTACGGTTCCCGGAAGCACAGTTCCATCTTGAAAAGCACAGGAAAACAACTTACGGTAAGCAGCCAGCTGATATTCCCGTATATCTCTTCCATTTACCTTGATTACGCCTTCTGTAGGATCATAAAATCGTAGCAGCAGCTTGATTATAGTACTTTTTCCGGCTCCGTTATGTCCCACCAGAACCAGACTCTTTCCCGACTCTATTTTAAACGACAAATCATGTAAGACCTGTTTCCCATTGGTATAAGCAAAACTGACATGCTCAAATTCTATGGAACGGATCTCCTCTTCCGGCAGTTCTCCTTCCCAATTCTCCGGAATCTTTTCTTCATACGCCAGAAAATTCTTAAGGTTTTCTACCAACAAGCTGTTTTCTGTGCCTCTATTCACTGCATTAATTACCTGTACCCAAACCCATGATGCAGTCACCATAACACTGGTAAGCACTGCCATCTGCGAAAAGGTAATCCCAGGTGCAGCCGGCATCAATGCCTGATACGCTCCATACAACAATATTCCCTCGAATATTACCATATAAGAAAAGAAATACTGCAACATACCAATTGGAAATGCCCTTTTAAAATATTTTTTCCAAATACCTGCTTTCTCCTCTGTGGCTTCCCCATACTGTCTTTCAACCACATTAAAAATATTGGATAAGCGGAATTCTTTTGCATATTCCGGCAAATACATAATTCTGTTTACATAAGTCAATTTCCTGTCATAAGGTACCCCATCCTGATATCTGTCATAAAAAATCTTATTCATTTTAGGCGCAAACAGAAAATTTCCCAACAATGGCGCCACCAAAAACACAATGGTCCAAGGATCTATTTCCACCATTGTATAGCATGCCAATATACCGCCTATGGTTCCACAGATTACCGTACTCATGTTATCTACGCACTGACACAGCTTATTCCCCATATCATCAATTGCTGTGGAAAACTTATCATAAAACTCTTTGTTCTCATAACACCCAATTTCTACATTTTTAGCTTTTACATAAACTCTTTTGTACAGTGCATGAAATATTTTTACATTCCATGCCGGAATCAGAACGTTATTGCAATAATACAAAAAAAGCTCCAATATCAAACTTACCCCACCAATTATCACAATTGCTATCAGTATTTCTTTCAGTGGCTTCTCCTGCTCCAAAGCATCCAGTATAAACCGGACAAAAAAAGCACTATAAAATACCCATAGTAAATACTCGATAAGGCGTTTGATAATGGAACATACTACTCGCTCTCTCGCTATGCTCATAGCTTCCTTCATAGCATATAAATTATTTTGAATAATCTTCCACGTAAAACTTTTTTCACGTTTCATAATATATAAACTCCTCTCTCCGTAAAGCCCGAAAGGAGAAATACATCATTTTTTTGCGTACACAAAATACAAACCTGATGTCTTTACTGCAAAGGGCTCCTCGGAATCAAAATATTCTTTTGTCTGTTTATAGTAATCCACATACTCCAAAGCTCTTTGGTATCCCGCTCCTCTGGCAGTAAAGAATCCGACTCCCTCTTGATAGGAATCCTCATGCTCATATACATAGCGGAAAATATCGTTCTCCTTACTTTTACTCTCCACTGACGGGTCATACACAAGCACCTTATCACTGATACGTACCCCAACATCCTGAAAACCGGCCTTTTTCAACAAATACGGCAGTTTCGTTCCCATACGATAATCCCGCTCCTTGTGAAACACCTCACTTTCCCACACCTCGGTAAAGTCCGGTCGGCGCTTTCCGTTTTCTTCTTTTTCAAGTCCCGAAAAATATCCTGCTTGCTCCACTTCCATATTGGAGTCAATCAGCAAGATCATTCCACCCGGCTTTAAGGACTCCTTCATCTTTTCTATCATCTGTTCCGGATGTTTGATATATGACATAAGATATAATGCTACTACAACGTCATACTTTTTCTTAGGTTCATATGTATAAATATCCTGTTTCAAAAACTCATGCGCATACGGAGTTTTTGAAAAAAACTCTCTGGCCTCGGACAATTCATTTTCATCCAATTCAATACCAATGTAACGACTCCCTTTCGGCAATAATGGCATGAACTTCATCCCCAAAAAACCAAATCCACAGCCAAAATCTAAAAGTTCCACAGGTTTGTCAAGCTTCCATACTTCTTTCACCAAAAAGGCAAAATAGTCCTCGTTCCAATAAAGTGTTTTCCAAATCTTGAATAGCTTCCGGTTGTTATTCCAATAATCCACTCCGTCAAACTTGCGCCAATCCACCCTGGGTTTCATAGGCTGCAAACCCAAAACCACATCTGCACTTACCTCAAATAAATCAGCCAATTTAGGAATATTAGTAATGTCTGGCATATTCACGCCATTTTCCCATTTGCTTATGGTCTGAAAGGATACCTGCATATACTCAGCCAATTCTTTTTGTGTCATCCCACGCTGCTCACGCAATTCTTTAATGCATAGATGCACTTCTCTCCCCATGGATTTTTCCTCCTTTTCGTATTATATCCAATCCCCAAAACACCTTCAATAACGGTGTACGTTAGCTCTTGTTCGCCCCTGAGGCGAGTCCTTCATTTGTATCCGTGGACTCACTCTTCTCCAAACAGATGCTTCCACAACTCGCTTGCAGTACCCTTTACCGCTTCTTGACACCATGCCTCAGAATCCACAAAAGGCGTGGTCCATGCCGCCGCAAGATGCTTTTGTCGATTTACCAATAACATACAGGCCCCTGAGCCTTCATGATAAATTGTTCCCTCTCCTACTGCCCATTGCGGCTCATACGAAGATATATATATTGGACATCCTGCACCATATGCTATAAATTTCCCACCATGGTCCCAACAATAGTCTTTCATATCTGGCGATAGCCAATTCTTTTCCAATGCTTCCATGGAGCTTTCCGAAAGAATTCTTTTTCCCTTATATATACCACCCTCAGCCAGCATCATTCCAAACTGTAGCAACTCATCGATAGGGATTCGTAGTCCCCACGCTGTTTTGGGTATTATCTCCCATATTGAATCCATCTGTTGATTCCAGTGACTTCGATGCATATTGCAGGGAAGCAATATATTCTCTCTGATATATTCCTCCGCAGTCTGACCTGTAGCTCGTCGGATAATTTCTCCCAAAATACAGAAGCCTGCCTTGGAATACTCCCACTGCGTTCCCGGCTCATAAAATAGGCCCTTGGATAAAATTGCCGGAATCCATGTTGCTTCCACATGATTTCTGTCCACATCTGCTTCCCAGTCCAGATACCTTTCCGGAAATGCATCCTGTAATGCTACCAGTCCGGAAGTATGCGTCAATAAATGTATAATTCTAATTTTAGCAAATGTTTTCTTTTGAAATTCCGGCAGAAACCTTGCCACACACTCCTCCAAGGTAAGCAGCCCCTTCTCTTGCAATTGTAATATAGCTACTGCGGTGAACAACTTGGTAATAGACTGCGCATCCACCAAAGAATCAGCCACTCCTACCTCCCCTGTCACTACAATCTTATTACTCAATGCTATCTGATATCTTGCCCCATGTATCTTTCCACTATCTGTCAACAATTGAAAATGCTTTTTTAACAAAGCATTAAGCCCTTCCCTTTTATTCATGTACTCTCTCCCCCACTCTTAAATCATAAATATAACCAATATCCTTTTCGAGTAGTTTACCATTATGATTCTGTATAGTCAAATGAGACTTCCCTATATACAAAAAGACATCTGACTTTCGCAGATGCCTTATCAAATCTTGTTTTGGCTTTATAGTGTTTCCGCCTGAAATTATTTCTTATAATCTTCTATTACTTTGTCCACAACGATTCCCCAATCTCTCTCCAGTTCTCCTTATCCCTTATATCTCCAGGCGTTATGGCATACCACACTCCTCCCGTGGTATCAATGGTATTGCCTGATTCCTGGTCAAAATTTTCTGCAGTTGTTATATAAAGTTCACCCTGTTCTTTAGAAGTATCATCAATGGGATTGCCTGTAAAGGGATTTACCGGATTATCCATCAAGCCTTCCAAAGCAAGACCAGGTACATCCGCATTGGTCATAAAGGTATCAGAAATACCAAATTCCTTAGCATTAAAATCCTTTACCAGTAAAATAGGATGGTATCCCTGCACATCCAATTCCGGTGTTATCTGTAAATCATCAAACTGTCCTAAAGTACGTCCATGGTCTGCTACGATAATAATTCGGGTATTGTCATATACGCTATTTTCCTTCAAATAATCCAACCACTTGCCAATCTGCAGATAGGTCGCCATATTCACATGATAATGTTCCAACTGGTAAGAATTATCCATCCTCATGGTTCTTCCGTCCAGTGTAAACCTGCTACTATCTTCATAGGCTCCATTGTTTACACTATCCGCCGGTACATAATCCGGCATTTGCAGTAAACAGGGTTCGTGGGGCGTTTCGTTATTAATCATCACAAAACCACCTACACTATCCTCTTTAATATCCGTCAATCCGGACAGATTGTTTAACACAGAATAGGACTCCAAAAAGGCAGGACTCTGGGTATTGTTCTTTGCGGATTCAAAATACGCCCCCTCATCATAAAGAATAGGTTGCAACAATACCGGTGCTGCTTTCAAAAGGCTGTAACAGAAAAAATTACGTTCCTGACTGTCCTGCAGTCTCTTTACAAATTTATCTTCTTCGTCCACATATGTTCCCATGGTGATATGAGTTTTCATATCCGGATACCGACTATAAATACTTAAATCAGATATTTCCTGATATCCTGCAAGAGGTGGATCACAAATAGTTACATCATAATCCATATCCCGAAAAAGCACCGGCAAAACCTTCAATGCTTCATTCTGCTTTTCCACTGCGGGCATATCATCTCTGGCATTCATACGGTCAGGCATATATTCATAACCGCCAAAAATGGCTGCCGATGCATATATGGTATACTGTCCAAAGGATACCGTATTGGGGTAATAAACAAAGCCGGAAAACTGCTCCTTTAATTCCGGTTTCTCAGCCAGAATATAGGGAAAATAATCACTTATGGCACGATCCACCATAAATACCACTACATTCTTTTCTGTTTTGCTAAGGGTCAGAATGGGCTCTACTTCCTTAGCACCTTCCTGCCCGGCAAGGGACTGGATGTAATCCATATCCTTAAGTTCTTTATCTGCTTGATACACATCACGAATACCCAATACCAGCAAACTCAATATTAGTATGCTTAAAAAGCTCTGCCAGAATCTCCGATATTTCCAGCAGCTCCATAACACAATTGCTAAAACAACTGCAACTATGAGACTTAACACGCCTATCTTCATGTCAATGGACAAACCACCATCAAAGGTAAGAATGGGTGAAACCGTCCCTGTCAGATTACCAAAGAACATATAATCCGCTAAAGCAATAAGGGCCAGCCCACAGGCGCCCTTTTCAAAAAATGGTTTTGCTTTCGAACTACTGATATAGTACAAAATACCGCCCCATACCAAAAACACTCCAATGGCCACACATAATGTCAGCCATACAAAAACAAGCGGGCTTCGATAAGCATTAATAGAAATAAACTCTGCCGGTGATGCACTGATTACAGAAGCGGGAATCACCAAACCAATCAATACAGTTAACAGAAGCTCTCCTGTTATAAAAGCCTTGGGCGAAGTAATTACCTTTGCTTTTTCAACGGGCTTACTTTTATATTTCTCAAAAACTGGCATAAGACATTTCATTACAATATTTTTGCACAGAGAAAACAGGTTGTTCATAGTCCAGTACAAAACCAGACCGGAGGGACTCTGATACAAAATTACCAAAAACAGGCCTGCTAACACATACAACTGCATCTTATCCTTTAATGCAAACTCTCTCGTATAAATAAAACCGGAGATTAAATTTATTGCCGTCATTAAAAGGGGCATTACATTTATGGACATATCTCCCAGCTTCCACAAATGGTCTGCCTCACTTAAGTTTTTTAAGAATAAGAAAGAAGCTCCCTGTAAATTCACCGTAGTCAAATAATGGTACGCCGCTATAAAAAAGGGAATCTGCAGTAACAAAGAAAGAGAACCCCTGATAGCATTTAAGGGTTGATAGTCCTGCTGCCTGTAATAAGTCGACAGCATCATAAAGCGCTCATCCCCACGGAAGGTCTTGCGAATATGCTTTACCCAATGTTCCATGTCCTTTTGCTTTTTACGTTCCTGCTCCTGTAAGGCATCTGACCTTTTGTATAAGGGCAGAATAAGCAGATTGACAACAACACTTACCATAATAATCGCCACACCATAGTTACCAAATACTCTGGACATTATGGTAAAAATACATTCAATTAACAATACAAGGGGTTGTATAAAAATGAAAAAAAGTATTTTACCAATCATTTTTTCTCCTTCTTCGACGAAAGTTCCTGATATTTCTGAATCATATAATCCACTGTCAATTTGGCACTTTCTCCCATACACTGCCAAGCCTCATCTCGTACTCTTTGTCGTGCCTCGTGCCCCTGTTTTTGTTGTAATAAATTATCTATCAACTCCCGCATGAGTGGAAAATCTTCTTTTTTCAAGGGTGCTCCAAGCTCTTTTAATACTTCAAAGCGCCATAAGGGCTCTTCTATCCAAGCCGCATCATAAGGTGCCGGGTCAAAAGAAGTATCCGCATAAACAATAGGCTTTCCAAACACCAGTGCATAATCAAAAATAATACCTGAAAAATCCGTAATCATAATATCTGCATTCCATAGCACTTCAAAATTATCATTATCATAATTCCAGTGAAAATGCTCTGAATCCGGAAATTCTTTCCACAAAGGCTCTAAAACTGCCTTTTCCGAAGTTAAAGACTGGGGATGGGGACGTACCACAATATTGTAGCCGGTAGCTACCAGTGCTCGCAAAATATCCGCCCCATACTTGGTTAAAATACTACTTTCTCCCCATGAGGGTGCCAAAAGCACTGTTTTTCCTTCTTTTGTTCCTGTCTTTGCATCCAACTTTTCTTTTAAAGCGTCCATATAAGTAGAACCTGCCACCACCAATTCCTTCGCCGGCAGGTTACGTAGTTCTTCTAACTTACGTATATATTTTTCCTGAAAAGCACCTGTTAAAAGCACCGCATTGTAATAGTCCATGCCAAACATACGGTAACCTGTTCCCTCATCAACTGCATGAAAAATATGCACATACCAGTCCACATTGGCAGACCTTTTCCACTGATATACCTCCAAACCGGGAGTAGTAGATAACAAAATTCCTGCGTCCAACATATTCATTCTGGCAAAAGCCTTGTTATTCTCCCCGATAAACCGACAATTCACATGCTTATATTCCGTAGAAAGAGCAGGGTCATCCGGAGAGGCCGTAAGATATTCTAACTGTACCCCTCTTCTTTCAAACTCGTCACATATGGGTTTAAACACATTCCAATAACGTTTGCTGTCACTGAAAATAGCATAAGGAACTCGTTTCTGCGACTCTTCTACTCGCCCGCCATGCAGAAGAAACTTTATTTTCAACAAAAAGCTTTTCCACAAAAATACCAGACTGGTTACAATACCAATCAATATGGCAAACAACATACTCCCCGTTCCCGGATCAATGTATAACATTACCAACATAGTACAAATGGTTTCCTTTCTAAACTTGAGACTGTAACGCCTCTAACAAAGCCTGATTATCCTCTCGACCTCTCACTGCAATTCGTAAGTAATTCCCACTGGTTTTACTACTTAAATCCTTAACCAAAATCTCATGTTCATTCAAAAGTCGGTTGGTAAGCTCGGTTGCAGTCAGGGTCCCTTGTAGCTCTATCATCACATAATTGGCCTGGGAGGGGATTACACGCACACCTTTTACTTCTGACAAACCTGCCATAAACCATTCTCTTTCTGCTGCCAGTCTTCTGGTTGCTGCCACATATTCCCCGGCATATTTTTCGTAAATCTGCAGGAAATATTCAGCAAAAGAGTTAATATTCCAAATTGCCACATCCTTTTTCAAGAAAGCAATCATCTCCTCATCCCCGGATGCCAGAAGTCCCAAACGAAGTCCCGGTATACCATAGGATTTGGATAAGCTCTTTACTATATACACCTGGGGATATCTACTAAGAATATCCTCACTTAACATACTTCTATCTTCCTCATCGGCAAAATCCGAGAAGGACTCATCATAAATCAGGCGGATTCCCTTCTGTTTTGTCCAGTCAAAGAGCTTGTACAACTGAGCAGACTCTATGTAATTCCCGGAAGGGTTATCCGGATTAATCAGTATCAGATTTTGAATATCCTTATCCTCGAAAAATGTAATAATATCCTCCACTGTATAGGAAAAGTCCGGCTTCACAGGCTCAAACACGACTCTTTGTTCATCGGACAGACGATTCCCATATTCTTCAAAGCTGGGACGTATAATACCCACTTTTCCTTCTACTTTTTCCATCAAAGAGCGAATCAGCTCAGCTGCACCGTTTCCCACCAAGATATGTTCCTGACGAATACCTGTATTCTTTGCCGCCAAGCCACTATTGACCTTCATACCGGAAGGATAAGCGCACAAAAGCTCCCCAAACATAGCCTTTAATTCTTCCTGCATACGAACAGGCGGAAAATAGGGATTTACTAAATAACAAAAATCCAACAAACGGGGATATCTCCAATATCCGCCATATCGCCCCTGCATAAGTGTAAGCTTTTTCTCCTCCGGAGCAAACATACTGGTAGCAATGTCTAAATCCTGGGCATCATCAATTTCATACCACTTCTGACCATTTAGTCTCTTTGCATAAATACCTGCATTATCCAATACTGCAAGCACCTTCAGTACCTGCTCATAATACTCATTATTACCAAGCGCCTTAGAATAAGCCTCCAAAAAAGGTACATATCGTGATACAGAAAACTCTTTAGCAAATTTATAAATATTTACCGTTTTGTAATACTGATTCTTCTCCCGAAAATCAAAGCTTTTCCCCGGAACAAAAGCCTCAATGGAATCATCCTCCCGAAGCTTCAGGCAGGTTCCGTCCATCCAGCTTTCATACCTGTCCACCAATGCTAAAGTTTCTCTGGAATCCTCCAAAAGAACATCTAATACTGCAGGCTCAAAAATAATATCGGATTCCAACAATATCGTATCCTCTTTGCAAAGATAATCTTTGGCCAGATAAAGAGAATATATGTTATTGGTCTTGTCATAATCCGGATTCTCTACAAACTGAATAGGCAGACAAATATCCAGACTCTTTACAAAGTCCTTCAACTCTTCTCCCTTATATCCGACTACCAGAATTACACGGGAAAATGCCCTCTGTTCAAGCTGCTTTAACATCCTTTCAATCAGGGTCTCCCCACAAACCTTTACCATACACTTGGTATTATTCTGGGTATATTCTTTTAAACGTTTTCCCATTCCTGCCGCTAAAATAATTGCCTGCATTTTATTTACCTTCCTGATTATATGTACTTACATACTATATATCAATATCTGCTACACTTTAGTCAATAGAACAACTGTCTCACAATTTGCTGTCCAGGGGAACTGATCCACTGCCACCGCCTTCTCCACACGATACCCGCTGTCCAGAAACACCTCCAAATCCCGCACCAGGCTGGTGGGTTTGCAGGAAATATAAACGATTCTATCCACGTCATAGTCAATAATCTTCGGCAATGCCTTGGGATGTATCCCATCTCTGGGGGGATCTAAAATAATCATATCCGGCTTTTCTTCAATCGTCTCCAGCACCTTCAGCACATCTCCGGCTATAAAGTCACAATTCTCCAAACCATTGAGTTTGGCATTCTTTTTTGCTGCTTCCACAGCCTCTTCTACAATTTCCACTCCAATAACCTTACCTGCCACCGGGGCCATGAGCTGGGCAATGGTACCGGTTCCGCTATATAAGTCGAAAACAATGGGTGCTCCACCTTCTTTGCCTTGCACCTTCAAATCGCCCACATAGTCACGGGCTGTCTGATACAGCACCTCTGCACTGTAGGAATTGGTCTGAAAAAAGGAAAAGGTTGATACCTTAAACCGAAGCCCCAGAAGTTCCTCATAAAAATAATCATTACCATATAAAATATCCGTTCTGTCACTCTTCACCACATCCGCAAGGGAATCATTGGTTATATGTAAAATACCTGATATTTTTCCAGTAAATTTTCCTTGGGCTTCCGTCTCTAAAAGTAGTTCTTTAAAAGCTTCCACAAGCCCCTGAATTTCATCTGTTACATTTAGGGTTGCTCCAATTTCCTCAGGATACTTCTGCATAGGTTTCTGCGAAGTAGTTACCAATGCTATTAAAATCTCGCCTGTCCTGGAAGCTTTTCGCACCAACAAATGCCGTAAGAATCCCTCATGACGAAGTCTATGGTAAAAACTGGTTTCTTTCTCTCTGAAAAATGCGAGTACCAAACTTAAAATCAGACGATAATCACTATCTACAATCTGGCAGTCATCTACATGTACCACATCATAAAAACTGCCTCTTTTATGCATACCAAGCGAAAGAGGTCCTTCCTTATACTCATCCCCAAAGGAAAACTCCATCTTATTACGATACTCATATTCCTTGGGACTTGCCTTAATTCCCTCCCAGACATATCCGTCTTTCTGTCTGTTTAATACACTATCTAACAGCTTTTTCACCTGTTCACCCTTGATTTTCAATTGTTCCTCATAGGGCAGGGACAGATAAGTACAACCTCCACACAAGCCAAAATAGGAACACGGTGCCCCCACTTCCAAAGGTGATTGCTCCATCACCTCCAAAAGGTGGGCTTCCGCCTTCCCTTTTCGAACTTTATTTACACAGAATCGAACCTTCTGTCCGGGCAGGCTGTTCTTTACAACGCAAGTCTCCTCTCCCACCTTAATAATGCCTTTGTTGGGAAAGTCCACGCGTTCCACGTAACCTTCATATACCTGTCCTTTTTTCATCTATTTAGTTCGCTCCTTCATCCTCAAAGAAATCTTCTTCGTCTTCAAAGATATCCTCTTCGTCTTCAAATTCATCTTCAAAATCTTCCAAATAATCGCGATTTATATAGCGATATACTGCATACGCAATACCTGCTACTGCTACAATCACTCCGATGATGGCAAGAATCCATACTAATACTTTGAATCCGCCTTCTTCTTTCTTCACTACTACATAATCTCTTAAATTTGACATAGTTTCACTCCTCTATACTTGTCATAGTTTATAGTGCCAATTTATATTCTCACTATATCATAACACAAATCTTCAAATTTTACTACACCCTTTTCAATTTTGCAAAAGATGCATACATAATTTTTTGTCCGGCATTGTCAAATTGTACTGTCACCTTATAATCTCGAGGCTCTCTTTCAAGCTTTAGCACCTTTCCTTCCCCGTATTTCACATGACGCACTCTGTCACCTTCTGTATAGTCTAACACTGTATCTGCCTCCAAAGCAGCAGCACCCTTATTAATTCCTGCCACTCTGTTCAGACTACCAATCCCTTGTGTTATAAAGGGCTTTACAGGCTGTGGTGTAATCTTAGGCTTCAAAACTGCTTTCGGCCGAAAATCAAATACATCCTCCTCCCGACGCTTCACTGTAGGAACCGTATTATCCATCAGTTCCGAAGGAATCTCCCGTACAAAACGGCTCACCGGATTATACTGGGTTTCTCCACGTACCATTCGAGCCTTTGCATAGGTCAGGGTTAAATCCTCCATAGCACGGGTAATGCCCACGTAGGCCAAACGGCGTTCCTCTTCCATATCCGTAGGGTCATCAGACACAATGGTCATATAGCTGGGGAATAAGCCATCCTCCATACCCACCAGATATACCTGTGTAAACTCCAGACCCTTAGCACTGTGAATGGTCATCAAACGCACTCTTTCATCTGCATCTTCCATACTGTCCACATCAGATACCAACGCAATCTCTGATAAAAAGTCCGTCAAAGAAATTTCATCATGGGTCTGTTCATAAATAGCCGCTTTACTGATAAATTCATCAATATTTCGTAAACGATCCTCTGTTTTTTCATCTTCCTCGTTCAAACTGTTTAAATAACCTTTGTAATCGATTACTTCCAAGACATCTTCAATCATATCCTGAATTCCATAATACTGGGCCTTGGAACGGAAGGTCTGCATCATGGATACAAAGGGCTCCAGCTTGGCAGCTGCCTTTCCCAGACTTACAATTTGATCCTTTTCCCGCAAAGCATCATAAAAGCTGATATTACGCATATCTGCATATTCCTGCACTTTATCCAAAGTGGCATTACCGACACCACGCTTAGGTACATTAATAATTCGTTTGACTGCCAAATCATCCCTGCCATTATCAATAGTTTTCAAATATGCCAGGATATCCTTAATTTCTTGTCGGGCATAGAAATTCACACCACCCACAATATTATAGGGCATACCCTCCAGCACAAATCGTTCTTCCATTATACGGGACTGGGCATTGGTACGGTACAGAATAGCGCAGTCACCATAACCACATTCCCCTTTCCTTACTTTTCGTGCAATATCTTCCGCTACAAATTCTGCTTCTTCATAACCATTATCAAATTGTCTGTAGTGTACTTTTGCCCCGGCATCCTTTTCTGTCCATAAGGATTTTGCCTTACGACCTTTATTATTTTTTATTACCTGATTAGCTGCATTTAATATATTTCCGGTGGAACGATAATTCTGCTCCAGCTTAATTACCCTAGCTTCCGGATAAACCTTTTCATAATCCAGAATATTACGGATATTGGCACCACGGAATTTATAGATTGACTGGTCATCATCACCTACTACGCAGAGATTATGGTGACGGTCTGCCAAAAGTCTTATCAACTCAAACTGAGCCGTATTGGTATCCTGGTACTCATCCACCATAATGTATTTAAATCGTTCCTGATAATTATACAGTACATCCGGGCAAGCCTTAAACAATTCCACTGTTTTCATAATTAAATCATCAAAATCCAGTGCATTGCTACGTTTCAAAATTGTTTGGTATTCTTTATATACGGAAGCAATCTTCTTCTTTGTAAAATCTCCAAACGCATTGATTTCATACTCCAAAGGAGAAATTAATTCATCCTTGGCAGAAGAAATGGCACTCATAATCGCCCTTTCTTTTAATTGTTTGGTATCAATCTGAAAACGCTTGCAAATTTCCTTAATCACTGTCTTCTGGTCGTCTGTATCATAAATGGTAAATCCATTATCAAAACCCAGTCTGTCAATATGTCTTCTTAGGATTTTCACACAAGTGGAATGGAAAGTTGACACCCAGATTTGTTCCGAACCAAATCCCACCAGATTATCCACTCGCTCCCGCATTTCATTAGCCGCCTTATTGGTAAAAGTAATAGCCAGAATATGCCATGGATTCACTCCCATCTCATCTATCATATAAGCGATGCGGTGAGTTAACACGCGGGTCTTACCTGAACCGGCACCTGCCAATAACAGAAGCGGCCCTTCAACTGTCAGCACCGCTTCCTTTTGTTCTCTATTCAATGTATCATAAATACTCATAAAAACTCCTATACTTATTGCTTAATAGCCTTCACATCATTAAAATACCATACTCTAATATTGTACTCTTTAACTGCGCTTCCACAATAGGGGCACTCTTTATTTCCCAAAGCCGATATCACACCACCGCAATTGGGACAATGGAGAGAATATCCGGTATCTTCCGTATTTTCCACCACCTTACGGTCCTGAATATAACACATTTCTACATTGTAGCGATTCTGGGTCAATCGGTCTTTTTTTCCCTGTATAACCTTACCCTTCTTTTCCACATAGAATATGTGACCCACCGCGGCTTGAAACACAATACTGGTACGACCTCTCTCTTTCCGGTATCTATGTATTTCTGTTCTGTGAATTTTTATCTGTTCATAGCGTTCATAACTGTTATTACTTTGTAACGCTCTTATTTTCATGTTTAATTTGTTCTTCAATTCTGTTGTAACATCTTCTCTATCTAAGAGGTCTTCCTTTTGCTCGTGAATACTTTGCAAGTAAGCAAAAATAATCTCCTCGGCTTTCCTTTTCATTTCCTCCAGATGAAACTCCGGAAAATCTCTCATAATCTGAGGCAAAAAGATACCTGTACCACTGGATACATTTTTAGGCGTATTTGCATACTCGATTTCCTGTGCCTTCATCCCCTCCAGAAGACTATTCATTCCATACACAATCCCTGCTAATGAGCGAACCTTCTCCAAAACAAAATGTATAATCAGAAGCACGCACACTATTACTACGATTCCTGCCACTACCCTTATAATGGTTTCTGCTGTCATCTTTCAATACCTTCCATAACTACAGTATGGCGGAGCATATCGCTCCGCCAACCATATTTTATCTTTTCACACCAAATTATACGATATCATTATCGTCAAAAACATCTCCGCACTCCTGACAGAACTTGGGAGGATTTGCAGGATCTTCCGGTTCCCAGCCACACTTGTCACATTTATAAAGAGGCGCTCCTGCGGGCTTCTTGGTTCCACAGTTTTGACAGAATTTACCTTGATTTACCGTACCACAGGAACAAGTCCAGCCAGCCTCTGAAGGCTTTGGACTTCCACAATTCTGACAGAATTTGCCACGATTATCTGTTGCGCCACAAGAACAAGTCCAGCCAAGTATTGGTGTCTGTGGAACATTGGTTATAGGTGTGGCCGTAGCATTGCCCATCATATTGTTGCCACCCATCATGTTGCCCATCATGTTATTTCCACCCATCATATTACCCATCATATTCATGGTCATCATGCCCATCATGGCACTCATGGGATCAGAACCGCCTGTACTTCCGCCCTTACCCAGATTTCTCATAAAATCTGCTTGTGCATGCATCTGTTCTACTCGAGCTTCATTCTCACTTGCATTAAGACCAATGCCACCGGTAACCATCATTATCTTGTCATTCCACTCATTCATCTTCTGTCTTGCTTCTTCAGTCATAACAGGTGTAATGGTCATGGAATTTACTACAATACCACGCTTTTCCTGCCAATCATAGGTTAATACCTCTTTCAGATTTGCACAAATTTCCTTATTGTATCCCGGTATATCAGAAGGTAATACACCTTTGGCTGCAATAGGCGCCAAGGCATCACCCAGATTAGTAACCAATTCTTCCTTCATCAGGCTCATCAATTCACGGCCTTCCGGCGAATCCTTGGTAAACTCATCCTTTACATTGCCACATACTTCCTGATAGAAAATCATAGGATTTTCTATGATAAAGGAGTACTGACCATTACACTTAATCACTGTCTCGAAATTATAACCGGACTGTGGATGTACTACGCGGAAATTAATCGGATTCGCTGTTCCATATAAGTTGCCACGGATTTCTTTAATATTTACATAATAAACCCTCTGATCTTTCGCAACATTGCCGCCAAAGGTAAAGCGTTCCCATGCCGACTTGAAAGTATTCTTAATATTCTCACCTAAATTACCATAAAAAAGGCTGGGTTCTGTAGAAGTATCATATACAAACACACCGGGTTCTGCACAGAAATCTACGATAGCTCCCTGATCAACAATCAGCATACACTGACCTTCATTTACCACAATATGGGAACCATTACTGATTACATTGTCATTTCCCTTGGTATTACTGTTTCTACCCTCTGTAAAATGCTTTTTACCTTTTGTCATCAACAGGTCACTGGGCATAGCGTCACAATAAAAATACTCTCGCCACTGATCTGCCAAAATAGTACTAATCGAATCTTTTGCTGCTTTAAGTAATCCCATAATTTTATCCTCCACCTTTCATTTTTGAAACCTATCGAGCTTATTTTACCAAAAAATGCAATAATACTCAACAGATTTACAATTTTTCTTTACAAAATGTTAGATATACCTTAAACTAGGTACTATAGATGAAAAGCATTTTCATCTATATACATCATATACTATCAGAGAGGATTTTTCCATGAGTAAAAAAGCTACGAAAGCAGCCGATAATATGTATTATCTTGCACGTTGCGAAGCCTCAGCGTGCAACGCCGATTTTTCCAGCCGTGAGAAAGCTGCAGAAATTGTAGGTATAGACCGTACCCGTTTGGCACGAATTGAGTTAGATACCATTGCTCCCTATCCGGAAGAAGTAAAGGCCATGGCTGCTGCATACAATACCCCTGAGCTATGTAATTCCTATTGTGCCCGCGAGTGCCCTATTGGTATAGATAATGTTTCTGAGGTTACTATTGACGATTTTGATCGCCTTGCCCTTAAAGTATTAGGTTCTCTAAAAGATATTGATTCTTTACGTACTTCTCTGATTTCCATATCAGAGGATGGTTATATTGACGAATCAGAGAAAGAAGCTTTTCAGGATATATTGGATTCTTTAGAAAAAATCAGTACCAATGCCAGAGCTTTACAGCTGTGGGCACTAAAAAATATACAATTAAAATAAACTACATATGAACTTTTTTCCCAACCGCTAATATAATAAAGCATCAAGACAAAATGGAGGTTTTTATGAAAAAGCATTTTCGCTTTCGCCTCACCCTTTCCCTGATGCTGGTATTAACGGTTGGGATTTTTAGTGGTTGTGGTGCAAATACTGTAACAAATGAAAAAAACTTAACTCCTGTCACTCTAAACGAAGTGGCTCATTCCATCTTCTATGCCCCTATGTATGTAGCAATTGAGGAAGGATATTTCATAGAAGAAGGCATTGATATTACCCTTGTTACCGGTTTTGGTGCAGACAAAACCATGACTGCTGTATTAACTAATGAAGCAGAAATTGGTTTTATGGGTAGCGAAAGTACTATTTATACTTATGCAGGCGGCACAGAGGATTATGTGGTAAACTTTGCCCAATTAACCCAACGTGCAGGCAACTTCCTTGTCTCCAGAGAGCCTATTGAAAATTTCACTTGGGATATGATAAAAGGAAAAACTGTATTAGGCGGCCGCGCCGGTGGTATGCCTCAGATGGTATTTGAATATATTCTGGAAATGAACAACATTAATCCAACCACAGATGTGAACATTAATCAAAGCATCGATTTTGGTTCTACTGCTGCCGCTTTTTCCGGTGGTGACGCAGACTTCACTGTAGAGTTTGAACCACATGCCACCTCTTTGGAAGAAAAAGGTGACGGTTATGTAGTGGCTTCCCTTGGAGAAGATTCCGGTTATGTACCTTACACCGCATTCTGTGCCAAAAAAAGCTACATGGAATCCAATCCACAGGTGATTCAAGCATTTACTAACGCATTGCAAAAAGGAATGAATTATGTACAGACCCATACCCCTGAGGAAATCGCCAAAATCATAGCTCCCCAATTTGCAGAAACAGACATTGATACCCTCACTACTATCGTAGCTCGTTACCATGAGCAGGATACCTGGAAGGCTAACTTAATTTTCAATAAGGATTCTTTCGATTTATTACAAAATATCTTGGAGAATTCCGGTGTACTGGAGAATAGAGTTCCTTATGAAGATTTGGTAACTACTGAGTTTGCCGAAAAAGCCATACAATAAATAGATTAGGGAGCCTTTCGAAAGGCTCCCTCAATTATACTTCACTATTCTTTTTTTCCTTTTCTGACTTATGAGTCTTCTCCGGTGCCTTGGGACGCATATCATCAATCATTTTCTCTATAATCAATTTCTTGATATATACATCATAGCTTAACAGACAGATAAACGAAAATTGTCGTAAGAATTCAGCTTCTTCCTCCGATACACCTTCAAAAGAATTCTCTGCCATCTCATACTTCTTCATTATATCCTGTTTCAAAACCTCAATTTCATTGGGCTCCATTTGAAATACTTCTTCATAAATCTCTTTAATTCCATAATCCTTGCCATTCTGAAAATATTTCTCTGTAATAGGTTTTAATAAGGTTTGTATATCACTGATGGATAGAATTCCTTTGAAATAATAAATAAAAATCAATATCAGTACATGCTCTTTGGAGTATTTCTTCTTTATTGGTGGTGGCAGCAAATCATTCTTAGCATAATTATTTATCATGGTTTTTGTTAATATTTTATCCTCTTGAGGATATCTGGTAACCGAGCGTAACTTTTTATCCATCAATGTAGTTACCTGGTCCATATATAAATCAATACCTGGAATTTCATCTAATTTAATATATTCCAAACCTTCCAAGCTTTCCGTTATACTTTTTACCAAATTTTTCGTATCTATTTTCAATTCAATCTCCCCCTCCTCATATGTAAACCATGTTCTTTCTCTATTATATAGTATTCATTACTACATAGCAACCATTTATTTTTAGAATTCACTCTTTACTTTATTACTTTAGTATGTTAAAATCATAATAGCATAATGTGTTACAATTCACAGTACAAAAGTAAAACTAAGAATTGCCGCCTCAAAGAACGGCAGAATGAGAGGTATTATGAACAAAAAAATTAAAACCGAAGCAGTTGACCGCCTTTTTGATGCTATCTTAAGTTTGGAAAATAAGGAAGAGTGCTACAGCTTCTTTGAAGACCTTTGTACCGTTAACGAATTATTATCCTTATCCCAGCGCTTTGAAGTGGCTGCTATGCTGAAGAATCGCAACACTTATTTGGAAATTGCCGAAAAAACCGGTGCTTCTACTGCCACCATCAGTCGTGTAAACCGCTCTTTAAACTATGGCAATGATGGTTACGATTTGGTGTTTGCAAGAATCAATAACCAATAAAAATAAAAATTAGACCTTTCAAAATGTTTAATATTTTGAAAGGTCTTAATTTTATCCATCAATCTCTATAACTTCCATAGGATTTACAAAAATCCCATCTTTCATAATCTGGTATCCCAGCTTAAGACTATTACTATCCATTACAAAAATTGTTATTCCTTGCATTACTTCCTCTCCCTGTTTTACTTTGGGAGTACTTATATTACGATAAATGGTCACATAACCATTACTATGATCAATGGTTACCTTGTATCCCTGTTCCGGTTCCTCAATAATCTCTGTCACAGTTCCACTGGCTGTTGCCACTACCAATGCTCCTTCTGAAGCATTGAATATACAAGACGGCTCTCCCTCACTGATTTCCTCTATCGTCGCAGCACCGGTCAATGGTAAAAGCACAGGATTATAAAGCTCATCCCTTTCTGCCTTCAGTGCTTCCACTTCTTCTTTCTGCAAACCCACAGTAGAGGTCAGTAATTCCATTTCTTCTTTAAGTCTATCAATTTCCTCTTCATAGCGTTTTGCTTCATCATCTGCAGCTTCCTGTTGTGTCTGAAGTTTTTGTTCCATTTCCTTCACAGTACCCTGATGTACCGCTATCTTCTGGTTCGCTGCATTCCATATCTGGTCTTCATATAAAATATATCCAAAGCCCACACCAATGACCAAACACAAGGTAATAATTACAAGCCATAATAACCATGGTCTGATTTGAAATTGTTTTACCTTAGCATCTTCCGCATTAGAAGTCACAATAACCACATGATTCTTCTTTTGCTTATGCTTTTTGGTTTCCATAAGAGAATCCTCCTACCATAAATTTTTACTATTTTATCATAGGTCTTATAGGAACTCAACTCCTTTTGCCATTTTCTTTCTTTTTTGTATAGTTTTACCATATGTAATTATATATTTAATTGCATATCGCCCTGCTTAATCCATTTTTTCTTTCTCATAAATTCAGATATTAACAAAGTCAATACAGCAGGAAGTACAAAATGCATAATTACAATTAATATAACAGCCAACACCTTATCTGTTCCGGCCTCTACCATGGTCGTATATGCTGAAATCTGTCCAACAAATCCGGCAGACCCCATACCGGAACCTACCGGATTGCTCTCCATTTTTAGCACTGCAGACGCAATAGGTCCTAAAATAGCACTGGAAACAATTGCCGGAAGCCAGATAATAGGTTTCTTAACAATATTGGGTACCTGCAACATAGAAGTTCCTATCCCTTGCGCAATCAAACCTCCCATCTTGTTCTCACGATAGCTGGCAACTGCAAAACCTACCATGTTACAGCAACACCCTACTGTAGCCGCACCTGCAGCCAGTCCGGTAATCCCCATACTAACACCAATTGCTGCCGAACTGATTGGCAGTGTTAAAATCATACCCATTAAAACAGATACAATGATACCTCCAACTACCGGATACTGTTCTACATTTACGTTTACCAGTTCTCCCAGCCAGGTCATAAATGCTGTAATGGGTGGTCCCACAAAGAATCCCACCATTGCACCTGTAAAAATAGAGACTAAAGGAGTTATAATAATATCAACTTTGGTTTTACCGGATACTAACTGTCCCAGCTTAATTCCTACTATAGCTGCCACAAAGGCCCCCAAAGGTTCACCGGGCTTTCCTATTGCAAAGCCTTCCATTGTCATTACACTTGGAAATGCACCAATCATACCGGTTACTGCTGCCGCAACCGTTACTAATGGGCTTGACTTTAATTTACTTGCCACCCCCACACCAATGCCGGCACCGGTTAATGATTTGGCCACATTACCCATTGCAGTCAGATATGCACCAAACTCTCCACCTATTAAACTTCCCAACTGACATATAATGGTACCTATAATCAAAGTTGCAAACAACCCTAATGCCATACCACTTAAACCATCGATAAATATTTCATTCAAAAACTTCTTAATTCCCTTCATAATTTCCTCCATTTATCACTCTATCGTAGTAACGTATTATAGAATAGCATGCAAATACTGCAAATGTAAATAGAAATTCTTAAAATTTCATAAAATCACTCCTTGTTTTTTCTTTACTTTTTGGAAAAAATATGATATTCTTATATTGTTGTAATATACAACGTAATTTTTATTGGAGGTAGCTACAATGAACAAAGGTACAGTAAAGTGGTTTAACAACCAAAAGGGTTACGGTTTCATCTCTGATGAAGCAGGCAATGACGTTTTCGTACATTACTCAGGCATCAACACTGACGGTTTCAAGTCTTTGGAAGAAGGCGCAGCAGTTGAGTTCGAAGTAGTTAATGGTGAAAAAGGACCTCAGGCTGTAAACGTAACCAAGTTATAAGATTACTTATAACCTCATAATCAGTAACACGATGTACCTGTTTTAATATAATGCTTAGCTTACATTTATTTTGACATGCAATATCGTTTTATAGGATTAGAAAAAGGACTGCTTAATGCAGTCCTTTTTTTGCATTTTCTATTTCAGTCTTTTTGCAATTTCTTTCCACTCCAGTTCTCCACCAAACAAGTCCAATGCGCTACCAATGGTTACATTTAACCTATTCTGCCCTAATTCTTTTAGCAAATCCAAATCTTCATAACTATGGACTCCACCTGCATAAGTAATGGGCAGCCCATTCCAACCACCCAGCAGCTCTACCAATTGAGTCTCTATACCATTTACCTTACCCTCCACATCCACTGCATGAATCAAAAATTCACTACAATAGGCAGACAATTTCTCCATAAGCTCTACGCTGACCACTTCATCAGTCAGGTTCTGCCATCTGTCCGTTACAATTCGGTATTCCTTATCTACCTTTTTACAGCTTAAATCCAATACTAGATGTTCCTTACCTACAGCTTCTACCAGCTTTTCCAAACGTTCATAATCAATGCGTCCGCCATAAAACACGTAGGAAGTAACAATTACATGACTGGCTCCGGCTTCCAGATATTCACAGGCATTCTCTGGTGTAATACCACCACCCACCTGCAACCCGTAAGGATACTCCTTTAAGGCCGACATGGCTTGTGCTTTGGTAGCCTCATAATGCTCGCTGCTAACCGGATTTAACAAAATAATATGTCCTCCTTTTAAGCCGGCTTCTTTATATAATTTTGCATAAAAGTGCGCATCCTGCTTTGCCACAAAATTTTCTTCTGCCAAATCATTCCAATCTTTTAGACTTCCACCTACAATCTGTTTAACCTGTCCATTATGAATATCAATACATGGTCTGAATTCCATATGTCATCTCCTAATTTTTTTATAATAATTTGAATATTCTTATAAAAGAAACACATACTATCTACGGAGTTAATAATGAAAAGGAGGTATAATATTATGCGCTTCAAAAAAAGTAAACATCTTCTTGTACTTTGCCTGACTATTTGCTTTGTATGTTTAGCTACAGGTTGTACAAGAGATGACAATAGCGGTGACCCTTCCGGCGAAATGGCCGGAACCGCAACCGAATCCCCTTCTCCTAACCCCACTACAACTCCTTCCGATACCAACAACATGAATAATACCGATGCTGCCAATGACGGTCTTATGGACGACACCTCAAACACAGTAGGTGATGTCATTGATGATGCAGGCAATGCTGTTGGAAACGTGACCGACGATGTAGTAGATGGCGTTGGCGATATGGTTGATGATATTACCGGTGATAGCAATACCGATAATGGTAATACCGGTAATAGTAATACCGGAAGCACCACCTCAACTACCGGTAACGGTAGCCGCTAATTTGCAGAGAGGACGCCCGGAAGCGTCCTCTTTATATTTTACTTTTCTTCCTCTGCAATTTTACCTTCTTCAAACGCCTCTAACAACTGTTCCAAATAATAAATCCGTTCTCTTAATGCTGTACCAATATCTGTATCATTTACCAGCTTCCTATATGGAAATTTCTCTACCACAATAGCTTCTGATACAATATCCGTTTCATTCACAATAGCTTCTCTGGTAGATTCAAAGGGTTTATGCGCCACCAGACGCATGCCTCTGGAATTACATACCAAAGTATAACCTGCATTACCGGTCTTTTTATGATAAGCCTTGGAAAAACCGCCGTCAATAACCAAAAGCTTTCCACCACACTTAATCGGTGATTCTCCATGAATCTGTTCTACCGGTACATGTCCGTTAATAACATGAGCATTGGCTTTATCAAGGCCAAAATCATCCAGAATGCGGTTAACCACCTCATCCTGCTCCAATAAGCGATAATAACTGTTCTTTTTTTCCTTATGAGTTTCCTTCTCTGCTACCAGATAGCGTTCAAAGGTTGTCATCTTATCTTTACCAAATACAGGGGAACCGGGGCCATTCCAAATATACCACAGAATATCCTGGCCTGCCTGACGCTCCTCAATATCTTTTGCATAATATCCTCTTCTGGCATAATGCTCTAATATATCATAAAGCTCCTTACCGGCATATTCTTCCTCAAACACCTGAACCTTGCTTAATTCTCCCTTATCATCCATGGGAACACATCCATGATACAAAAGGTTTCCATTATAAATCTTATACATGCCACCTTTGGAATACATAAATCTCACATGTCTTTGCAATTTCTCACATCTGACAAACGCGCCCTCCAGACGTTCCATAACCAGTCTTTCGGCTTCCGTTAATCGATAAGGCTCCTTCGGATCAATGGTGGGGAAATTAGTATCCAATAATCCATATTCCCGTCCATCCAGTGTTATAGTACCTTTTTCATAATCTATTCGGTTCAACACCAGTCTGTCATCCATATGAAACCATTCATTTCGCATGATTACCTGACCATCCAGCTTAAACTTCATTACTGCAATCGCTTTATGCATCTTCTGATCCAGGCTCAAATCCTTGGTATTGTAGTTGGTATTATGACGTATGGCAAAAGCCTCACAATCATCATCTCCATAGGTTTCCAAAGCAAATGCTGCCAAAGGAAGCAAATTGATACCATAGCCATCCTCTAATGTAGAAAGATTGCCATAAGTAGCTGCAGAACGAATCACATTAGCAATACATGCCCAATGTCCGCAGGCAGCTCCCATCCAGACAATATCATGATTGCCCCACTGAATATCTACGGAATGATAATCACAAAGCATATCCATAATAATATGGGCACCATCACCTCTGTCAAAAATATCACCAACAATATGTAAATGATCCACTACCATACGTTGTGTCAAATGACACAGTGCCTCAATAAACTGGGGAGCTCGGCCAATTCGGATAATGGTATGTATGATTTCATTGTAATAAGCTTCCTTATCTTGAATCTCTTCCTTTTCCGCAATCAATTCTTCGATAACATAGGCAAAATCCTTAGGCAATGCCTTGCGCACCTTGGAACGGGTATATTTTGAAGAAACCCTCTTTACCAGCTGCACAAGACGATGCAGGGTAATCTTGTACCAATCCGTAAGATTCTCCTCTTCTCTCTGTACGATTTCCAACTTCTCCTCCGGATAGTAAATCAAGGTAGCAAGACTCTTTTTATCCTTGGTACTGATGGTATGTCCAAACACTTCCTCAATTTTAAAATGAACAGAACCGGAACCATTTCGCAAAACATGGCGGAATTGTTCATCCTCTCCATGAATGTCCGTCAAAAAATGCTCGGTTGCCTTCGGTAGGTTTAAAATGGACTGCAGATTAATAATTTCCGTAGCCGCTGCCGCACTATTGGGATATTCTCTTGCCAGACTTTTCAGTAATGCCAGATTGGTTTCCGTCATCCTATACCTCCAAACTTTATCTTATGCATTAATTACATGACTCATATCATACATACCGGCTTCTTTTCCTGCCAAAAACTTAGCTGCCTGTACTGCTCCCTTTGCAAATACAGCCTTAGAATATGCGGTATGGGAAAAGGTAATCACTTCATCTGCACCGGCAAAAATCACATCGTGGTCTCCTACAATGGTTCCGCCGCGTACGGCACTGATACCCATTTCCTTCTTACTTCTCTTCTCTCTTCTTGTACTTCTATCATAAACATATTCGTATTCATTGTCAAATTCAGCATTAATAGAATCTGCCAATGCTAAAGCAGTACCACTGGGAGCATCCAATTTAAGATTATGATGCTTCTCCACAATCTCAATATCAAAGCCTGCCGGAGCCAGTACACTTGCAGCTTCCTTCAGCATCTTTAACAGCAAATTAATACCTAAAGACATATTGGCAGACTTCAAAACAGCCACCTTCTTAGAAGCCTCTGCCACCTTCTGAAGCTGTTCTCCGTCCAAACCGGTGGTACAAAGCACGCAGGGCAAATTCTTCTCTATACAGTAATCAATCAGCTTATCAATAACCTTAGCAGTGGAAAAATCAATCAGTACATCTGCTTCCACATCACATTCCCTAATATCTGCAAATACCGGGTACGGGTTATGTCCATCATCCACCGGGTCAATACCAGCTACCATTTCCAGTTCTGCCTCTTCTGCTACCAGTCCGCTGATTACCTGCCCCATTTTACCGTTACAACCATGCATAATCACTCTTATCATATCGCTATCCTCCAAAACTCTAACATTCAGCACAGGCTCGAAAACCATTCATTGTTTTCGAGCCCGTCAAATTACCAATTACAAAATCCCATAAGCCTCCATAGAAGCCTTTAATCTGGCAGTTGTTGCTTCTTCCATCTCTGTCAAAGGAAGTCTTAATGTACCTGCTTCCATACCCATTAAATTCAAAGCCTGCTTAACAGGAATCGGGTTTACTTCACAGAACAGAGCCTCAATTAAATCAATCGCATTAAGCTGCATCTGTGTAGCTTCCTTTACATCACCTGCCAAATACTTTGCACAAATCTCATGTGTCTGACGGGGTGCCACATTAGAAAGTACGGAAATAACACCTTTTCCACCCAAAGACATAATGGGAATAATCTGGTCATCATTACCGGAATAAATATCAATCTTGCCTTTTCCTAATGCTGCAATCTTTGCCACCTGACTGATATTACCGCTTGCTTCCTTTACACCTACGATATTTTCACAAGCCTCACAAAGTCTTACAATGGTAGTCGGTGCAATATTCATGCCGGTTCTGCTCTGTACATTATAAAGAAGTATAGGAATCTTTACAGAATCTGCCACTGCCTTAAAATGTGCAAACAAACCATTCTGGGTAGCCTTATTATAGTAAGGAGATACAACAAGAAGTCCGTCTGCCCCTGCCTTCTCTGCCTCTGTCGATAAATAAATGGCTGTTTCGGTACAGTTGGAACCGGTACCTGCAATAACAGGGATTCTCTTATTTACCACTTCCACACAATACTTAATCACATCCAAATGTTCCTCATGTGTAAGAGTGGATGCTTCACCTGTAGTACCACATACAATAATTGCATCTGTTTCATTTGCTATTTGGAACTCAATTAAGTTCTTAAAGCTTTCATAATTCACGCTTCCATCCGCGTTCATGGGTGTAACAATTGCTGTTCCTGAACCTGTAAAAATTGACATAAAATCCTCCATTCCGCCTCATCCGGCTTAAAAAATTGATGAAGGGGGTCTAACCACAAAAAAAGCCGGCTCTGTACGCGCCGACAATTCTTTCCAAATATACAATTATTTGGATCATAATCTGATAGCGCCCCACCTAAAAATATAGATGACAGTCATACAGTTCTTAACTGCATGCCCAAGACTCGACTTCCAGGACATCTCCTCTTTCGGCGTCTTCCCCTTTCATTCATTCTCCTCTGTGCCTGTCACATCAAAAGAATTACTTATGAAATACGCAACCTCTATCTTTATTTTGTTATTGTTAGGACTATAATAGCATTGTACTTCTACTTTGTCAATGCTCCTTTTTCCAAACAACATTTTTTCTTTATGACCCTTTATTCATTTCCCTTTTACTCTTCCATCAGCTCCAGCTTGCTGACACTGACTTCGAATGCCACTCGTTTTTCTACTTCTGTTTCACTAAGCTTTTTCATATATTCTCTGCTTTGAATACGTCCCCAGATGGCACAGCGTTCTCCCACCTTAAACTGATTGGCATATCGGGCATTTCTTCCCCAACAGATACAAGGTATGTAATCGCTCTTTCCATATGGTCTGTTTACTGCCAGAAGTACATCCGCAATTTCTCTTCCCAAAGGTGTTTTGCGGTAAATCGGCTCCTTGCAGATATAACCGTCCAGATAAATCTGATTGCTTTTTGCACTTTCCTCCACCTCATCCACAAACGAAATCTCTCTGGCAAACACTGAAAGCACTAATCGGTTTTTACGTTCTTCATGTCTGTTATATGAACGAAACTGTCCGTTTACACAAATATTCCTTCCTTTATAATCCGCATTCACATCAATTAATCTCTCAGATACCATTAACGGAATCACATCATAGCTTTCACTAAGACGCTTCACATTTACATCCACTAAATAAAAACCCTCTCCAAAAATTTCATGACTGTAGCTAAAATCGCTTACAATTTCTCCCATAATTGTTACTTGATTGTTTTCGATAACCTTATCTGTCATCACTGTTCTCCCTTCTTGCACTAAGAATTCTTTCGATAAAAATGTAGCCCCATATCATTCTTATCCGTACTTGCACTACTATTTATACACTATTTTTAAGTATTCGAACACTAAAAGCCATCGTACATTATCTACAAGAATCCAACATTTTGTATCCGCTTCGCGATATCTTGACTACTTTCCCAATTTTATTTGCACCACTACTAAAAAATTCTTCAAAACCACCTTTGCAATCAGCTTTTTTTACATTGCCTAAGCCGTAGAATAGTGCTATACTTATACAGTTTGATAAAATATGAGGACTTAACCTCGTTATTTCTTTTCTATAATAAGTGAGGAGCATTTATGAGACAAAAAAGAGAAAATATCCGTAATGTAGCAATTATCGCCCATGTAGACCATGGCAAAACTACATTAGTTGATGAGCTGTTAAAACAAAGTGGCGTCTTTCGTGCAGGCCAGGAGGTGGCTGAAAGAGTCATGGATTCCAATGATATCGAAAGAGAACGTGGTATTACCATTTTATCTAAAAACACTGCAGTCATGTATAAGGATACCAAAATCAATATTATTGACACCCCCGGCCATGCGGATTTCGGCGGTGAAGTAGAACGTGTTCTGAAAATGGTAAATGGTGTCATCCTGGTGGTAGATGCCTTTGAAGGTGCCATGCCCCAGACCAAATTCGTACTCCGCAAGGCTCTGGAGCTGAAGCTTCCTGTTATCGTATGTATTAACAAAATTGACCGTCCGGAAGCCCGACCAAACGAAGTAATTGATGAAGTATTAGAGTTATTTTTAGAGTTAGATGCTGATGATGCACAGTTGGATTGTCCCTTTATTTTTGCTTCTGCAAAGGCCGGCATTGCTTCCCTGGATGCAGAGGAACCGGGCACCAGTATGATACCTTTATTTGAAACCATCCTGGAATATATTCCGGCACCGGAAGGTGACCCCGAACTGGGCACCCAGGTTCTTATCAGTACCATTGATTACAATGAGTATGTAGGTCGTATCGGTGTGGGCAAGGTAGATAATGGTACCATCAGTGTAAATCAGGAAGTTATCATTGTAAATCATCACGAACCGGACAAGCAGACCAAGGTAAAAGTCAGCAAGCTGTATGAATTTGATGGTTTAAACAAGGTAGAAGTGAAATCCGCAGAAATCGGCTCCATTGTCGCCATCTCCGGTATTCAGGATATTCATATCGGTGATACCCTCTGTGCTTTAGAAAATGTAGAACCTATTCCTTTCCAAAAAATCAGTGAGCCTACCATTGCCATGCATTTCTGTGTAAATGATTCTCCCTTGGCAGGTACAGAAGGTAAATATGTTACCAGTCGTCACATCCGTGACCGTCTGTTCAGAGAATTGAATACTGATGTTTCCTTGCGTGTAGAAGAAACTGAGACTACCGAAAGCTTCAAGGTTTCCGGACGTGGAGA
Source organism: Lachnospiraceae bacterium (assembly GCA_017521605.1). Lineage (GTDB taxonomy): Bacteria > Bacillota > Clostridia > Lachnospirales > Lachnospiraceae > Acetatifactor. The sequence goes on from JAFXCD010000036.1 coordinate 57,875, forward strand.
ACTACACTTATCCGTATTAATTGAAAATATGCGTAGGGAAGGCTTTGAATTTGCCGTGAGCAAAGCAGAGGTATTGTATAAAAATGATGAGAATGGCAAATTATTAGAGCCCATGGAATTAGCCTATATTGATGTACCAACAGAATTTTCCGGCTCTGTTATCGAAAAGCTCAGCCAACGCAAGGGCGAACTTCGGGGCATGAGTACATTAGGTGGCAGTGACAATACCCGTTTAGAATTTTCGATTCCCTCCAGAGGCCTGATTGGATACCGTGGGGAGTTCATGACAGATACTAAGGGAAATGGTGTCATCAATACTGTTTTTGATGGTTATGGCCCTTATAAGGGAGATATATCCTACCGCAAGCAGGGTTCTCTCATAGCTTTTGAAGCCGGTGAAGCCATTACCTACGGACTCTTTAATGCCCAGGAGCGTGGTACTCTCTTTATCGGTCCCGGCGAAAAAGTCTATGCCGGAATGGTTGTTGGTCAGAATGGTCGTGGAGAAGACATTGAACTGAATGTCTGCAAGAAGAAGCAGCTCACCAATACTCGTTCTTCCAGTGCGGACGAAGCTTTGCGTCTGACTCCGCCCAAGATTTTAAGTTTGGAACAGGCCATGGACTTTATCGAAACCGATGAACTGCTTGAAGTCACTCCAAAGAGCTTACGAATCCGCAAGAAAATTCTGGATCCTACTTTAAGGAAAAGGGCAGCTTTTAAGAATAAATAGGCGTAAAATAAAATCCTCCAACCGGGAACGGTGAGTGATTATATATCCTATTCGGACCCGCTCTCGCTTTTGAAAGACGTAGCGGTTCTAAGCTCGAAAAGACCTCGCTAAGAACCGACGTCTTCCAGGGTTACCTCATTAGGATATATAATCACTCACCGTTCCCGGCTGGGGGATATTTTACACATTACTCCATAATACTATACTGCATCCACTCGTAAAGCAGCTTACTGCCCTCTACGATTTCTGCCGGCAATAATGCTCTTGCAACTAATTTCAATTCATCAGACTCTTCGTCTATCCTTCGCAAATGTGCATAATCACCATCTATACTTTCTACAATGTATTGAAAAGTGTTCATAATATCCCTCCTATCTACTACGTAAAAATGCTGTATTATATATAGCGGATGAATTCCAGTAAATGGTTATTTCATTAGTAGAATAGCTTTCCACTACATCCACAAAGCATTTCATTGGTGCCGTGCCGGGTGGCAATAATTTGCGCGCTTCCGGATCTCCGGGACGTCCATTGGGTCCGCCGGAAACCAAACCGGGAACCGGCTCATCAATACCATCCATATGAAGAGGTCTGCTATGAGGATATTTATATGCATTCTCACCAAAACCGGTTACAAAACTATACTTAGTGATATTTTTTCCAAACAGATAATCCACATGACTTTGTACCGCTTCTGCATACCTTTCATCACCGGTTAATTCATAAGCAAGACTCCAAAGGATTCCCCTATTGGTAACTACCATACTGGAACCCCAACAAAAATCCATCGGTGCCATACCCATGTTAAATACATTGAGCTTACACAAATCAAGCAATCTTTCAGCCTCTGTTATCACTGCATTCTTACAAATATTATATATCTCTTCGCCAATAGCTCTTTCCTCATCACTGAGCACTGCCATGGAAGCAAAGCCACTCACATCTATCCAGCCAAAATCCACCAAAGAGATTTCTTCCTGAATGAGCTTCATGATACAATTCTTATATTCTTCTGTATTTTCTCCTTGGGATTTTGCCAGATAAAACATTTCCACCGCTGCCCAAAGTCGTTCGTCTCTATCCGTTCTGTCACCATATTCACCGGTACCGGAATCCTGAGGATTTCTAAACAACACCGCTTCAGGATGTGCCACCAGCCAGCCCCATGCCTTCTTTGCTGCATTACTCATTTCTTCGGCAAACTCTGTGTCATATGCCTTGTACACTCTGGCACTCAGAGCCATTGCCGCACAGAAATCTGCTACAGCCAATGAAGAGACATCATAAGCATAGAACTGTAATAAGTCGTCCTCCGGCATTACAAAATTGGCATGATACTGAGAGGTAAGCTTATGATACACACCACCATCCTCACATTGCATCTTAAGCATCCATTCCAATTCATAACGACACTCATTCAACAGGTCCGGAACACCGTTACCACTCTCCGGGATATTTAACTCGTCAGCAAATGCCGCTGGATATTTAATAAATGCATACAGCAAATGCCCGATGGTTACTGCCGCCGGTGTAATATATCTGCCATAGTCACCGGCATCATGCCAGCCTCCTGTTGCTTCAAACTCTGTACTTCTATCACTCCACACCTGTACCTTGTCCAGATGGCACGCTGCATGGGTATACACGCCTGCATACTTTTCTTCCAAAGCACAGCCACATCTTTGGAAATACAATGCCTTAATCATAGCATTGTGTGCTTCTCTGTATACATCCTCACCTACTGCAAAGGAGCCACATTCTCCTATGAAAGGATGTACAATTTTATATTCTCCCGCTCTTTTCAACTTGGAAAAATCCAACTTGTATAAGGACTCCCTGCACAAAGGGTCATGTATTCCTTCCCGGGTTCCCACACTCAATACTACCTTCCCCTGCTCATCCTTTATCTGGTAAGGACCCGGAACCTTTACTACTGCTATCTTTTTCTGATTTAAATTATATCCCACCTGACTTAACATTATCATAACCTTCTCCTCCAATTCCCCTTATTCACACAGTTATTCCTTCTTATACAACAAATATTGTACAAAGAATAATAATGTAAATGGAAGCTGTCCGTAGAGCCAACACATTTCCAACATACCAAATCCTACTGTAATGGTAGTAAAAATAGCCAGTACAAATAGTCGATAATATTTGGTAGCTTTTCTTTTTTCTATTACACCCATACAAACTGTATTATACAGCATAATAATTAACCCCAAAAACAATATACTTGCTACAGCACCAAAATCACTTGCTATCTGCAAGAAAATATTATGTGCATGTGGTGCATTATAATCCCTGGTCACCCATACTAAATCCTCTCCTGTTCTCTTACCAAACAAGCGTATATGCTCAACATAATATTTGTATATGCTAGTTCTTACCTTAACCGGGCTTTCCCAATACTCTTCCTCTGACATAATAGGATGCCACTTATCTGTTCCGGGCTCTATATATACCTCGTCATATTCCGTCCAGTCCCACATACTTTCATCCCAGTCATCTGTTTCTGCTGCATATACTTGTAATGTGGGGAATAAGCTCCTTTTTGAAACTTCTACAGCTTCCTCTGTCACTTCTTCTATTTCTTTCTCCACATCGAGGAACCACAGAATACGTCCAAAGGATGATTTCACTACATCACTTAATGAGATATATTTAGGTGAATCAATTCCTTCTCCGCTTTGTACCTTCTCATCCATTTTAGCAATATCTGCCTCAAAATACATTGGCTCATCTACCAATGCAGGAATATATCGAACCGCCCAATAAGTAGGTACAAAGCTTAAAATAACTGCTATTACAATAACACTACAATCCACTAAAAGTGCCCTGATTCTGTTCCTATTCTGTGATATAACCTGAAATACCAGAAAAATACCTGTTATGAGAATCATAATAATCAGAGCTGTTCTGCCCATTGTAAAAAAGGTCAGACTAAACAATATGCCAACCAGAGTGATAATCGGTAACCTACTTAGCCGACTTCTTCCCATAAGCTTCATCTGATACCACTTTACCAATACTGCTCCATATACAACAAGATAGAATAAAGCATTTATATTGGAATTCGAATACATGCCTTCATATCGCAGCATATCATAGGGACGATACTTACATGCATATCCTTGCAACAAAAGAAATCCTATTATTAGTCCTTCCGTCATTCCCATGAATAAATTATTCAAATCTTTCTTGGTAAAATCAGTCAAATAGAAACAACCCCAGAACAACAAGAACCATTTGGGCCATGCCACCCCCTTGCCTGCTATTACCATCAAAAGCATCCATATGAGCCATACTGAAAAAGCAGGCCATTTCATATGGACTCTTTTCCTTTCTACTATCCATCCATAGAACATACGGATAATAATGACTCCATATATACCCACATTCCAGATAATGGATTCAAATTCTCCAATATTCACCACATTATCCTTTGCCCAGTTTAAGGCAAGGAGTCTGGAAATAAAAAACAAAGCCAACCATATATAATACGGTACCTTCAAAAAATCCTTGGGCTTATAAGCTGTTAATATGATTATACCTATTACTACACCCGTGTAATTTTTTAACGAAAACTGGATAAATCCCGTTGCTGTTCCTATGATGTGATCCAGATAACAAAGCCATACAAAACAGAGAATATAAATCACTCTCTTAACGAGCATTCCTACTGCATCCATATCTATATCAATATCCGGCACATAATACCTTCTGCCTCGTCTACGTGTCCTCATAATATACCTCATAAGTTTATTTAGTAAAGTATCTTAAATCCATATTTAAAACACCTAATTATCTCAATTATTTAAAAATCCAAATTACCACATTATATATCTTACCATAATTCTAAGAAATGTACACAAAAATAAAATAAATTTAATAATTTCTGCAATTTAAAACAACCGCATGGAAGCTCTTGCTTCCACACGGTTGCTCTATTTTACTACTTATGCTTCTACTAATACCCAATGAACATTTCCTTCTTCTGTTATAGTGGGAAGGTATTCTTTTATTACATTACCGTTCTCATCATATTCCACTCTGCTTATATAATTGCGATTTTCATCATAAAACTCTTCTTCCCAATACTCGAAATTGCCATCTGCATCAAAATACTTCCAGCTATTTGAGTTGCTGGTACTTTGGGAGAAATAGTAGGAGCCATCCGGCTTATAATAAATACCATAATCAAGTTCACCATTCTCATCCAATACATTTACACCACGCAGAATCAAGGAACCGTCCCCATCATACCAAATATGTTCGATTAAGTTGCCTTCTGCATTGTATTTATACTCGTAATATTCAATCAAATTACCCTGCGCATCATAGCTACTCTGTTTTGAGATGGCTCCCAGGTCATTCCATTCAGAAGTGGTATAAGACCCATCCGGATTTACAGTCTTAACTCCCAAATATGCCATTTCACCATCTCTATCTACCTTTTCATACTCAGTATAGCTACCATCAGTATAATATTGTGTAAAACCTATACTAGCACCACTATCATCATATTCCGTTATTCCAAAACTTCCATCTTTATAAACCACTTTGTCGCTATCCAGCTTACCATCTTCTCCCCAATTATTTGTAAGAGTAGCTACTAAAACTCCACTGGCGTTATAACTCTTCTGCTCTAAAACTCTTCCGGCTTCATCATACTTGTATTCATATGTACAATTTACAGTACCATCTTCATTATAATAAGTCTCTTTAATCACATTGCCGTTCGCATCATATTCACAAACAGGTTCATCATAATCGGGAGCTACGGGTGTTGTAACAGTCTGCTGACTTGCTGCCGGCTTAGGCTCTTCATAGGACTTATTACCCTTTACTCTGTTTTCATCCTGACCAAATTCAATATAATGCTTTGCATACAGGAAATTATCTTCCTCACCCAATTCCTTGCGAAGGTCTTCGTAAGCTGCTTTATATTTCTTCAAATCAAAATCCGTACCGTTATCACGGTTTTCATTTACACCACATGTAAAGTAGTGATCCACATAAGCATCCCAATTGTCACCAAATGCCTTATCCAAATCTTCATACTTGTCACGATAAGCTACAACATCAATAATAGGATTCATTACACGGCCTTCTTTTAAGCCATACTCAAGGAAATGCTTGTACAAAGCTTCCTCATCTGTTCCGAACGCATCCTTCAAATCCTTGTAGCTGTTTGCATAATACTCTGCATTAAACACATCCTTAAGACCTGCTGCACTAGCCTGCAAACCACTGGATAACAACATCGTTCCTGCCAACATGGCAACTACCATTTTTTTCATTTTCTCTTTCCCTCCTAAAAAAACCGAGACTCTCTTCGTCCCTCACCTTAATAATGCGCAGGATTATATGTAAAAGTTCATTCTTAATTTAAAATTCCCGGTCACTTACGTAACCGGGAATCCCTGTTACATGCTTCTCCTGCATGTAAATAATCATATCATAAATATTTACTAAAAACAATTAAAACTTCCATACGTTAAAGTTCTTATCGTGTATTCTTCACAATCCTTTAACTGTCATCCGTGCAAACATCCGCATTTTTATCGATTAGTACATTCCTGCACCGGCACCTGCGGGCATTGCAGGAGTCTCTTCCTTAATGTTTGCCACAACAGACTCTGTGGTAAGTAAAGTACTAGCCACACTGGTAGCATTCTGCAGTGCACTTCTGGTAACCTTAGCAGGGTCTAAGATACCTGCACTTACCATATTCACATATTCTTCCTTATAAGCGTCGAAACCAACACCAATTTCAGATTCTCTTACCTTGTTAATGATAACACTGCCTTCCAAACCTGCATTTGCCGCAATATGATACAAAGGAGCTTCCAATGCCTTAAGTACGATGTTCGCACCGGTCTTCTCATCACCTGATAAGGTATCAGCCATAGCTTTAACATCCTTGGTAGCATGGATATATGCAGAACCACCGCCTGCGATGATACCTTCTTCCACTGCTGCTCTGGTTGCTGCAAGCGCATCCTCTAAACGAAGCTTTGCTTCCTTCATTTCGGTTTCGGTTGCTGCACCAACACGGATAACTGCTACGCCTCCTGCCAGCTTGGCAAGTCTTTCCTGAAGCTTTTCCTTATCAAATTCAGAAGTGGTTTCTTCTATCTGCTTCTTAATCTGTGCAATTCTGCCCTGAATAGCTGCTTTGTCGCCTTCGCCGTCTACGATTACGGTAGATTCCTTCATTACCTTAACAGACTTCGCACGACCCATCATATCCAGAGTTGCATCCTTAAGTTCATAACCCAGCTCAGAGCTGATTACCACACCACCGGTCAGAATAGCGATATCTTCCAGCATAGCTTTTCTTCTGTCACCATAGCCGGGAGCCTTTACTGCAACTACATTGAAGGTACCACGTAATTTGTTTACGATTAAAGTGGTTAATGCTTCACCTTCCACATCCTCAGCGATGATTAAAAGCTTCGCACCACTCTGTACTACCTGCTCTAAAACAGGAAGGATTTCCTGAATGTTTGCAATCTTCTTATCTGTAATTAAGATGAATGGATTGTCAAGAACTGCTTCCATCTTATCCATATCAGTTGCCATATAAGCTGAGATGTATCCTCTGTCAAACTGCATACCTTCTACTAAATCAAGTTCCGTCAACATGGTCTTGGATTCTTCGATAGTGATAACACCGTCTCCGGATACCTTTTCCATAGCATCTGCTACCAACTGTCCTACTTCATCATCGCCTGCAGAAATAGCTGCTACTCTTGCAATCTGCTCCTTGCCGTTGATATCTGAGCTCATCTTTGCGATCGCTTCTACTGCACAGTCGGTTGCCTTCTTCATACCTTTTCTGAGCACGATAGGGTTCGCACCTGCTGCCAGGTTCTTCATACCTTCGTTAATCATAGCCTGTGCCAAAACGGTTGCGGTAGTGGTACCGTCACCAGCCACATCATTGGTCTTGGTAGCCACTTCCTTTACAAGCTGTGCACCCATGTTTTCGAATGCATCTTCCAGCTCGATTTCCTTTGCAATGGTTACACCATCGTTAGTAATCAGGGGCGCACCGTAGGACTTATCCAATACTACGTTTCTACCCTTAGGTCCAAGTGTCACTCTTACGGTATCAGCCAGCTGGTTTACACCGGCTTCTAATGCTTTACGCGCTTCAGCGCCATACTTAATTTCCTTTGCCATATCTTTCTTTCTCCTTTTATTTGCTTACGATTGCCAATACATCATTCTGCTTTACGATGATGTATTCTTCCTCATCCAGCTTTACTTCGGTTCCTGCATACTTGGAATAAATTACCTGGTCGCCTACTTTCACTTCCATCTTTACTTCCTTGCCGTCCACCATACCACCGGGGCCAACAGCAACCACTTCTGCCTGCTGAGGCTTTTCCTTGCTCTGACCGGGAAGAACAATACCGGACTTGGTAGTTTCTTCAGCTACTAACTGCTTTAATACGATTCTGTCGCCTAAAGGTACTAATTTCATATCACTGCCTCCTGTTATTTTCTACTTTATCCTTCTTATATTAGCACTCTTGCCAGAAGAGTGCTAACTCACGAAACATATATTACATGATATGCCATGATTTGTAAATACATTCTTCATTAAAAAATTATAAAATGTGCTAACTAATCAGAGCCATGCAAACATAAAAAGGACTAACAAGCTCGCTTGTGAAGTCCTTTTTTTATGTTTATATGGCGAGAAGACCTACATAAGCAAAAGGAAAGCTACGCAGTAGCGATTTTGCGCATGTAGGGCTCTGAATAGTTAGCATTTAATCTCTAAATACCCCTGTAACTTGCTCATATCATACTCATCCAAAACTCCCAGATTGGAGTCATAGTACTTACCGTCAAAATAGATTAAGTAGTGACAGAAACGTCCCATTTTTTCCATCATAACACAGCATTTCGGAAGTACTGCCTCCCTGCCTTCTGTGTATACAATAACATCAGAATGGTCGATTCCATAATAATTCAATGCAGAGATCACACGCCCCATGGTAGCCTGCCACTCTCTGCAGTCCATAACACTGATTACCTCTGCGATAGTTACACCTGCCAGCATAGCTACACAGGCCTGTCCGCAAAGACCATCCTCCGGCTGAATAATCACCTGCATACTGTCAATCTTACGAATAGGATTATCAAAGCTGTACGGACTGTTCTGGTCCATTTTAATAATACTCCCTGTCACATGTAATAATATCTTATGGATGGTATTTAGTTCTACCTTTACTGCATCCTCATCATAAATATGAATCTCATAATTACCCTTTTCCTTGGGCAAAAGCTCGCAAGCAATTATAGAATTGTCCAATACCACATCAGCCTGAATTACATCTCTCTGCTTGCACACCTCCCATACATTAAAAGGAATCTGTATCACATATCCCTTATCACTTTTTTCCACTGTTGATTCAAAAAAATATCTCATCCATACCTCCATTTATACCTTCGCTATTTTCACCTGCGAAGGAGATACCCCATAATGCTTTTTAAACTGTTTACTGAAATGATATACATCCTCATACCCTACCCTGGCCGCCACTTCCTTAATACTGAGCTCCGGCATTTGTTCAATAATCTCTCTTGCTTTTTCCAAACGGATATTAATCAAATGACGAATAGGCGCATCCCCTGTTTCACTTTTAAAAATTTTAGAAATATAAAAGGTACTCAGATACATATTCTCTGCAATACTATCCAAGGATATCTTTTCACTATAGTGCTCCTCAAAATAGTTTACAATCTGCTCTACTACATACTTCTTATTAACTGATTCAAATGCATATCCACCTGACATCACCACCGGCTTGGGTCTCTGGGAACGGATAATGTAAACCAGCATTTGCATAAGATAGGCCTTCATAACAAAATATCTGGCATAGCCTCCCAGTTCCTTCTCTGCATCCATGGAGGAACAAATTTTGAATAATTTCTGGCGCAAATCCCCTGTTGTATGAAGGATATGTCCGCCTTCTTCCAATGGTATTACATTTTTAGGAAACCCTTTCAGCTGCAAGTCTGCGCACCCAACAAAAAATTCTGTAGTAGGCACATCACTTTCTTCGTCAATTAATGCCTGATGCTTAACCCCCGGATTAAAAATCAGCAAATCTCCTTCTTTTACATCATATATCACATCATCAATATGATACTTACCACTTCCTGACATCATAAAAGCCATCTCCAGATAATCATGACTATGATATCTTTCCTCCGGCTGATGTCTTGTCCCCTTCCAAGTAAACAGAAAAGTAGGGTTCAAATCTTCAATTTCCACTTGAAATTCCCTTTCTTCCATAATATATTTCCCTTTTCTATTTTTATTCAAAAACACTCATTATCATTTTAACTTTTTTTTGTTCAAATGTAAAATTATTTTTTCATTTCTTTTTGTACAAAATATAATTCATCCAATACTTCCCACCCAATTTTGCCACTGGTAGCCTCTACCAGTTCCTTTTTTAAGCGTTCTGCCAGTTCTTCAGCAATCTGTATCTGCAAAGTCACGTCCACACCATAATCGCTATCCATGGATTCCAGACCATATTGACCCAACAGATACAATACTTTACCTACGCTATTGTAATCTGTATTTAACAATACATTATATCCATGTACCATAGTCCCTACAACACAGTTATCCATTCCTTCTTTCACAGCCTGGGTATAAGCTCTCACCAATCCGCCGGTTCCCAGTAGCACACCACCAAAATAACGGGTCACAACCACCGCAATATTTCGTACGCCTTCCCCCAAAAGTACCTCCAACATGGGACGCCCTGCAGTACCGCTTGGTTCTCCATCATCACTACACCGGGTCAGTTCCCCCCGGCTACCGATTACAAAAGCACTGCAATTATGTCTGGCATCCCAATATTTCTTCTTCATCTCCTCTATAAATGCAATAGCTTCTTCTTCACTTTCTACACTTCGTACCGTTGCAATGAATCGGGATTTCTTCTCTATTATCTCACCCTCGCCGCCTTCCAGCAGCACACGATATGTTTGTAACTGATTCTTATCCATAGTTGTTATTTGCCTTTCTTCCTTCATATTCTATAGTATATACGAAAACACGTAAGTTTGAAAGAAAAACCGAATAAATCTGAAGATTTCGTAAACAATTCTTAATAAAGAAAATAAATCTTTATTTACATAAGATTATTTGGTATAATAATTTGGATATAATTTCAGAACATAACATTGTTTTATTATAGAAAGAAGGAATTATTATGAATTTTACACAAAGAGGAATTGTTCAAAAACAAAGAGCTCTTAATGCCAAAGGGGGAAAATTCGGGCGTAAGCTTTTATTAACTGTAGTGCTGCTACTGATAACCCTTCTGGTTGCAATTGTTGTATGGGGCATTGCTGCTACTCTGGGTATGTATAATGGTATCCTGGCTTCCACCCCCCGCATCAACAGTTCTCAGGTTGCTTCTACAGAACAGGCAACCTTTGTATATGATATAGAAGGAAACAAAATTGATGAATTGGTTGCTACCAATTCCAACCGTATCTTAGTAAAAATGGAACAGATTCCCCAGAATATGGCAGATGCTGTTGTTGCCATTGAGGATGAACGTTTTTATGAACATAATGGTATAGACCCTATTGGTATCTTTCGAGCCGGTTATCAGTTCATTATTACCAAGGGCAAGGAACAACAGGGTGCCAGTACCATTACCCAACAGTTATTAAAGAATACCATCTTTACTGAATGGACAGAAGAAGGTGATAATTTAATCAAATCCGTAAAACGTAAGCTTCAGGAACAGTACCTTGCTATTGAGCTGACTAAAGTACTATCTAAAGAAGAAATTCTGGAGCGTTACATGAACACTATCAATCTGGGGCAAAACACCTTAGGTGTGGAAGCGGCCTCCCAGCGTTATTTCGGTAAATCTGTCAGTGAACTGACACTTTCTGAGTGTGCAACCATTGCAGTAATTACCCAGAATCCTTCCAAGTGGAATCCTATCAGTCATCCTGAGCAAAATGCCGAACGCCGTAAAAGATGTTTGGACAAAATGTTGGAATTGGAGTTTATTACTCAAGCAGAATATGATGAAGCCATGGCTGATAATGTATATGAGCGTATTGAGCGTCACAATGTAGATTTTCTGGAAGATTCTTCTTCCAGCAGTTACTTTGTAGATGCCTTGACTTATGATGTGCGAGAAGACTTAATTGCCGCCGGTTATAGTGAAGCCACCGTAGACACTTTGCTTTACTCTGGTGGTCTGCGTATTATGTCTACCATGGATCCCAAGATTCAGTCAATTGTAGATTTTGAGGTAAACAATCCGGAAAACTATCCTGACTACATTCAATATGAATTAGACTGTGCACTAACCATAACCAGTAAAGATGGTTCCTCTCAGAATTATAGCAAGGAAATGATGATTCTCTATTTTAAAAACAATGGGGAACCCAATTTCGATTTGTTATTTGATTCTCCGGAAGCAGCCATCGAAAAATTCGAAGAATATAAAAACGCCCTATTAAAGGAAGGGGACGAATATTCAGAGAGAATTCGTACCACTCCCCAACCTCAGGTTTCTGTATATATTATGGACCAGAGTACAGGCTATGTAGCTGCCATGTCCGGTGGTCGAGGACCCAAAGAAGGCCGGTTAACCTTTAACCGCGCTACAAGCTCTTATCGTCAGCCCGGTTCTACCTTTAAGGTTCTCTCCACTTACGCTCCGGCCCTGGACAGTGCCGGTCTGACCCTTGCCTCTGTATATAATGATGCTCCTTTCTTCTATGATGATGGTAAACCGGTCAGCAACTGGTATAGTGCGAGCAAGTATAAAGGACTATGTAGTATTCGTTATGGTATTGAACAATCTCTAAATATTGTAGCAGTAAAAACTTTAACACAAATCACTCCCCGACTGGGTTATGACTATGTAGAAAACTTTGGTTTCAAGCAGTTAGCTAATGGTAAAGAAATCAATGGGCAATTGTTTTATGATGCTCAACAACCTCTGGCACTGGGAGGTATTACTACCGGTGTATCCAACGAGGAGCTGACCGCTGCCTATGCAACTATTGCGAATGGTGGTGTATATACCAAGCCCAAGCTTTATACACAGGTACTGGCCTCTGACGGAACTGTTCTTTTAGATAACCGTACGCCACAAACCCATCAGGTAATTAAGGAAACCACAGCATTTCTTCTGACTGATGCTATGGTTGATGTAGTTACCAAAGGTACCGGTACCCGTACCCGTTTTAGTAATACTATGGCTATTGCCGGAAAAACCGGTACTACCTCCAGTAATGTGGATGTGTGGTTTGCCGGCTATACCCCTTATTATACCTGTTCCACCTGGGCTGGTTATGACAACAACCACAAAATGATTTCCAGCGGTGCCAATCAGGAAACTAATATTGCCAAAAACATTTGGCGTAAAGTAATGGAATCCGTTCATAAGGATTTACCTGACAAAGACTTTTATGTTCCAACGGGCATTATGCAGACTCAGGTTTGTAAACTTTCCGGTAAACTTCCCAATCCCGGTGTTTGCGACCCGTCATGTATTGTTACTGAATACTTTGAAGAAGATACGCTTCCTCTGGAAACATGTGATGTCCATTACTACGGACAAATCTGTGCTTATGACAATTTAGTGGCTACTCCTGAATGTCCTTTCCAATATACAGGTACTTGGACCATGACTCCGGTTGAGCACGAATCCCTTTGGAGCGGTTCTACTATCCCTATCGAACAGCCGGATGGTTCCATTGTTTATCAAACTCCTAAGACATCCAATACATGCCAACATGATGTCACATTCTTCCTGGATCCGAATTATGCTACTACGCTTCAGATTCAGCAGGAGGAATTGAATATTCGACTTCAGGGTGCTCTGGAGGCACAGCAACAACAGCAACAACAGGCAGAACAATCACCGCAATAATAAAAATTGGATGGACCGGTCATATATATGACCGGTCCATCCAATTTTTACATATTACGATCGTCTTTTTTCTTTAATAGTGAAGATGTGTCCAGTGTCTGGGTTGGTTCTTTTTTCTTGCTCTTTCCAGACTTCTCTTTGGGCTTCTTCACCGTTTTCTCTTGTTTCTCCTCTGTCATCACCGGTTCCAAAGCAGGTGTGGGTAACTGTTCTTTCTCCTGTATGGGAGAAGCCATCTTACCTTTATTTACTTTCCATTTGGGTGCATACTGGAATCTTCGCATGGCCACATCCACCAGAAACAGTACAATCGCCGTTGCAATCAGGATATTGGCCAGTGGTTTCCTTCCACCTGTATGATTTGTAATCTTAGTCCATAAATAATCTGACTCTGTTATCAGCTTACCCTGTCTCTCTACAAAACTAAGAAATGCCGTGGTATCCACATCATACTTATATTCATCAGAAAACTGTACCGCAGCCGCAGTAGTCATGTAGCCACTAATCTCACCTTTTTCCATTCTTCTGATATTGAAATGATACATACCATTTTGGGTTGCCGGCAGTTCTGTTCTATACTTACCGGGTGCAGTAGCGTACAATTTCATTTCACTGCTTTGACCTTCCGGATCGATTACGGTTGCCAAGACTTCTGTATCTGTACCATAATCCTTGGCTTCATAGGTAATCATCATCTTTTCTGCCGTAGTAACAACATCTACACTATCCTCTCCCATATTAGCATTGCCTGCAGAATAATCCACAATACGTTTCCACAATCGGGCATAGTCTTCGGTGCCCGAAAAACCTGCCGTCCACTCTCCGGTCACATCCGTATTCCATGCCACTGTTCGTCCCAAACCATACTGCCACACAGTTAGTATGGGATCATCCTTTCCTGCCGAAGTGATAATCGAACTGGAGGCTGTTTTAGGTGAAGCTGCCACATAACCGTATACATAGGGCCATCCATCCGTAAAAAGCTCTCTGGTTAATTCATGACCGCTTCTTACAGATAAGGCAAAGTCCCCGTTCTGTATAAAGCTGTCACCACCCAAAAATACCTCTCTGGCAAAAATCTTGGGAATATCACTGGATAAATCAGAATAGTAATAGCGTCCTTTGCATTGCTCTGCCAGACCTTCCAATAACTTAGTATCCGACCCGGTTCCTACTGCTACCGTAGAAAGAGTAATTCCACTTTCACTATAATTTTTCACTACATCTGCATAATTGGTGGTCTCCCCCATACCATCTGTTAGCAGGATAACGTGCTTCACGGCTGCGTTACTCCGGGCAATCACCCGATACGCCTCCTGTAATGCAGGCTTTATAGTAGTACCTCCCCCGGCTTCAATTTTCTTTACAGAGTTCTTAATGCTCTCCCTGTCTGCAGCTTCTGTCAGTTCTACCTGCCACTCATATCCATCATCAAAGGTTAGTACACCTACATAATCTTTGTCTCGTAAATTATCAACAGCCACATTAGTAGCCTTAATTGCTACATCCAAATTACTGCCACTCTGACCGTTTACATCCCCCAGCATACTACCGGAATGGTCTATCACCATAACCATCGCCATGGAAGGGGCTTCATTCATACCACGTAGTTCCATATCCACCGGCAGAACTGTTTCAATCACCGTGTCTCTATATCCACCTAAAGCAAAACTGTCTTCACCACCACAACAGACAAATCCACATCCATAATCCTTCACATAGGTTTCCAGATTTGCCAAAAAACCAGGTGGCAACTCATCAATATAAGTATCCACCAATATAGTAGATTTGTAAGCAAGCATATCCTGAATATTATCCGGCGCATTCAATGCTGAAAGTATCGTGTAATCGCATCCTGCAGCCTCCAACACCCTGGAAAATGCTGTAATATCTGTATTGCTATCCGTTATTACCAGCACCTTCGGTGGTGCTTCAATAACAGAAAATGCATTATAGCTGTTATTCTCTTCACAACCATCTCCCTCTGCATTCACCTGAATTCTCAAGTTTTCCATAGCATTACCTTCTATCTGTTCACTCACTTGCTCACGGAAAACGAAATGATTGCTGCCCTTATTCAAATGCACCTGGTTTGCTGCTACCTGCTTACTACCATTATATATGGTAATCACTGCATCTGTAATATAATTACTTTCTACCAACACTTGAATAGAATACTCATCCCCCGGATGTAAATATGCCGGAAGACTCACATTATCAATATATGCATCCTGCAATTGTTCATTCTCATACAATAATGCACACATTTCAATACCTGAAGCCGTTACAGCCTGAGCCATACGATGAATATCACCCTTGGTTTCTTTTCCATCCGTCAAAAATACAAGTCTGCCCTTGCTATTCTCCGGAATCATGGATATAGCTTTAGAAATTGCTTCTTCAAAATTGGTAGCAGACTTTTCAGGTATCGTCATCAATCCGGTATATTGCTTCTCACCGGTTACAAACTGTTCTACCAGGGTATTATTACCAAATGTTACAATACCATAGGAATTGCCGGAAGGCATCTGGGCAATTGTCTCACCCAAATAGTTCTTAGCCTCTTCCAAATGTTCCTTATTACTATTGGACAAATCCACCATAAAAATAGTAGCCGTACGATTGCCTCCTACAGGTAACTGCACGCCCAATAGTGCTAAAAGCACGCATACTGTCACAAAACCACGTACTATCAGATAGAACTTCCCACGATAGCGCATCTGTCGTACATAAATAATCCACTCTGCTATAAGCAGTATCAGTACCAATATCAGGAATATATTACGGAGTGTCTGCTTCACCTTCCGTAATTCATATCCACCTTCTCCTACTACGGATTCTTGGACCATACGCCCATCTGACTCTGTTGCTGTATTAAAGCGTACCACATAGGATTCTTTATACTCTTCATTACCGATTTCATAACAGCCTGCCAGTTCCGGCAATGTAGGCTGTTCCTCCGGTTCTGCCCAAGGCTGTAAGGCCAACTCTTCTCCGGCATAATAAACATTGGTTGCCAGCCAGGAGGTATCTGACAAATAAATCATAGCATTAGCCAAAAATACAGGAAATTCTGCCCGTAAAGGAAAATCCGACTCTCTTATGTCAAAACCTACTACAATCTCCCGGTACTCTTCTGTATCCCGATAATACCCTACTGTCTTACCTTCATATTCCAGAAAGCTATGGGCACCTTCGGGTAATTCAAAACAATATGCCTTATTGACACCAATATAAAAATCAGATAATCCTGCTGACAAATCACAATCTGTCATATCCAGAACCACATGTTCCAGCTCCTCTGTGGCATTTCCATAGGCTTCTCCAAAAAGCAGACGGTTCCCTTTCAGCTCCTCACCACAGTGTCCGGCATCATATATCACCACATTATATGCTTCTTCTGCACCTATATCCGTACTTTTAATTATATTGCTGCCAGTAACAGCCAGATACGCTTTTTCAATAAACGTATTGCCATCACCAATCAGGATACCCTGTATTAAATTCCCCTTATTCTTTACCGCATAGGAAATATTATCTGCATCCAGACTATCTTTCCCTCCGTTAGCAAAAGAGATTCCACTAATCTGAGCAGATAATCGTTCTCCCTGCCAATCCATCCCTTCAAACAGACAAATCTTATTCTCACCGGATGATAAACTTATGCTCTTTACATTTAGAAGTGTATCCTCTTCATCATATATTCCCACATCACAGCTTGCATCCTCATCACTATAATTGGTTATGCTTACCAATACATCATAGTATCCATCCTGTCTCCCAGAAAACACCAGATATTCGTTGGCCAGATTCCTTACCGCTTCACCTGCCACATACAAATCCATACCTGCACTACTATGCAACTGCTGAAAAGCCTCTGCACCGGAGCCGTCCGTGTACACCAATAGGTCTGCTGCCACTTCACTGTTTTCTCCTGCCAGACTATCTATAATACTCTGGGCTTCTGTAAGACTCCCTCCGCTATGACTACATTCCAGACTCTGTAAGATTCTAATAATATTTGCCTGGTCTGCACTGTCCACTGCCAGAAGCTGTGCTTTGCTACCATTTACGGCCACAATACTAAAACGGGTATTGTCCATGGTACGAACATAATCACAAGCCTGTTCCACCGCTTCCTCCAGACGGGTCTTACCGGTGCTTGATTTGTGTTGCATACTGCCGGTAGTATCCAGTAAAAGTATCTTCCTGCCACCACTTTTTCCCTCCCTTTGTATAAAAGGAGACATCAACGCAATCACTAAAAGAGCCACAATCAATATCTGAAGGTACATCAGAATATTATGGACAAACTTTTCAAAAAAGGTTTTTGACTGCTGATTCTTCAAAAGTTTTTTCCACAAAAGATTGGAGGATATTTCATAATCATCCCCCTTTGGCTTCAACAAATATAAAATTATGATAATGGGCACCGCCAACAAAAATAACAGCGGCCATAAGCTCTCAAATATCATATAACATCCTCAAATCCTCAAAAATCAATCTGTAGAAATCCCTACTCGTATTGCAGATTGCATAAAAAGCACCTGCTTTGGCACATTGCTCCTGCAAGCTGCCGGTATAAGCCTTCAAATTCTTTTCGTATATGCCTATACTGCTTGCATCCAAGGTAATCCGCAACATACTTTTATCTTCCTTATCTATCAGATTCTTGGTACCGGTCAAATCTACCTGTAACTCTTCACCTGCCAATACATGCAGAAATACCGGTTTCTGCTTCCGATAATTTAAAAAACGCAGAATCTTTGTGGCAGTCTCTGCCGACTGCTCCAAAAAATCCTCCTGCAAAAAATCACTAAGTAATATGGTTATTCCCGGACCTTTGGCGGGTAGTTGCTTCACGGCTTCATTAATATCCACCGTTCCTTCAAATACACAACTATCCAGCCAGACAGACAGCCCCATTATGCCACGCTTTCCACTATTTGCCACAAATGGGGATTGCATATGTTTCATATCATAAATCAATACTCTGTCCATATTGTTCAGTCCCAGATAACCCAAAGCCGCAGCCAACTTACAGGCCAGCTCACTTTTTGGGGGGATGCCATAATCCATAGAAGCGCTGGTATCTAAAAGAACTGAAACAAACGCCTCTTTTTCTTCCATATATTCTTTTACATAAAGTCTGTCCAATCTTCCGTATGCGTTCCAGTCAATTCTTCTGATATCATCCCCCGGCATATATTCCCTGAAATCTGAAAATTCTGTAGAAGAACCCTTTTGTACAGATTTACGATTACCCGCAAGGTTCATGGAGGATTTATGCCCCATCTGTAAACGAATCCGGGACAGCTTTTCATAAAATGCACCATCCAACATCATCTATATTCACCTTTTATCTACAACACGCCTATACCTTAGGCTTCTTGGAAGCCAGTATCTGTGCAATGATAGTATCCTCGTTTACGCCCTCACTGATAGCCTCAAAGCTTGCTATAATACGATGCCTAAGCACCGGATAAGCTGCTTCTTCTACATCCCGAAAGGAAACATTATATCTTCCATCCAGAAAAGCCTTTGCTTTTGCCGCACGTATAAGTGCCTGTGCTGCTCTGGGACTGGCTCCTTCCCTGATATACGGATTGGTAGCATGAGTTTCCATCACAATATCCAGTAAATAATCCATAACCGCATCTGCTATGGGAATCTGATTTACCAATTCTCTAGCGGCCAATAAGCTCTCCCCATCCATCTTCTTCTCGATTACAGGTGGGTTGCTGCCTTCCGTTAGATTCACAATTCCCTTTAGTTCTTCCTTTGTAGGGAATTTTACCAATATCTTAAACATAAAACGGTCCAATTGTGCTTCCGGTAATGGGTAGGTTCCCTCATTTTCAATAGGATTCTGAGTTGCCAGTACTAAAAATGGTTCCTCCAGCTTATGACTGTCATTACCAACCGTTACTGTATGCTCTTGCATGGCTTCCAACAGAGCAGACTGGGTTTTAGGGGTAGCACGGTTGATTTCATCAGCCAGGATTAAATTAGCAAAAATGGGACCTTTTTCAAAGGAAAACGAACTCCCCTGTTCATTCTTTACAATAATATTAGTACCGGTTACATCGCTGGGCATTAAGTCCGGTGTAAACTGGATTCTTTTAAAGGATAAATCAAACACCTTGCTAATGGTACTAACCAGTCTGGTTTTGCCCAATCCCGGCATGCCTTCCAGCAATACATTACCGCCGGTCAGTATAGCCAGAATGACCTGATGAACAATCTCCTTCTGACCAATGATTCCTTTCTGTATTTCCTGCTCACACTCAGCCACCAGCTGTGATACGTAAGTCACATCCTGTAATCTACTCTTATCCAACTCGCTCATCCTTGCTCCTCCTACAGCTAATTAAAGCTTGCAAAATAATCTTTTATTACATCTTCCATTCCACTAGGATATCTTCCTGCTGCAATTCCCTCATATGCATTCTCTTCATAACTACCGATCACAGCTTCATGGGATACATGATTCCCCTCCCAGCTTAATCCGTTTTGGGTACGGAAATAATCTGAATCCTCATGACTACTTGCATTACCGGACAAATTACCGGTATCCATAATTTCATTTGGAATACTTACATAATCGTGTGGGGATGCTCCGCTTCCTTCCCCACGGCCACTTCCACTGCCTTCACCCTGACCGGAACCATCTCCTTGGCCTTGACTGTTCCCTTGTCCGGTTCCCTGCCCCTGTCCATTTCCCTGGCTCTGACCTTGACTTTGACCATTGCTGTTTTGACCATTCTGGCCATTGCTCTGTTGGTTACCTGTCTGACCGTTTTGTCCGGGATTCTGTCCCTGATTCTGCTGATTCCCGGCTTCATTGTTGTTCTGACCATCTCCGGACTGTTCGCCTTCTGTGCCCTGATTATCCACTAAAGAAGTGGCACCTTTCTGCATACCGGATTCCCCCAGCTCCTGTATTTTCTCTGCCATCTGTTGCATGGCATCTATGGATTGTGGGGATATATTTGCTCCGCTTTGCATAATATCTGCCATATCCATCAACTGCTGACTCATATTATCATATTTATAATCCAGCTTCTGATTGGCCGTTTCCATCATTTCCTTAGATTCCGCATTATGATATTCCTGCATAGAGGCTTGAAGGCTTTCCATCATTTCCTGTAGTGTTGCCAGCTGCTCCGGTGTGAGACTTTCCTGTTGCAAACTCTCCATCGACTCCAGAACTTCCTTAAGCTCCTCCTCTTTTTCTTCTGCTTCCTCACGAACCATATGTAATTCCTCTGCCATCTTCTTCATTTCTGTTGGAAGAAACATCAATACCACCATGGTTACTAACAGCAGACACATTATGGCAGGAGCCTTCCATCCTTTCAAAAGTGGTACTCTAATCCTCTCTTTATGATCCCTCAACTGTTTCATGGCATCCTTTCTTTGAAGCTCTACCATCTCTCCCACTTCGTCCAGATGCTCATAGGCCGTTACAATTCTCTCCTGAAAACCGAAACTATCCATATACAAAGCTGCCTGATACAGTGTTTTTCTGCGTAATACAGATATAATTAATGCTGTCAGTATGGCTATCACCACTGCTAGCATACTGCAAATATTAGCCCTGTAAAAAGGCATACAAAAGGCAATTATCTGAAAAAGGATTCCCACCCCTGCACCTACACTTAGTGAAAAGACCAGATTCTTTGCCACTTCCGCTCTATTCAGTTTTTTCCCACAAGCTTTGATGCTTTTTAGAAATTCCTTTTTCTCCATTCCTTAGTTCTCCTTCTTTTTCTTACCCGGCTTACGTCCACCCGAAGAATGCATAGGATTTACTTTCCATGCTGCTATGAGCATAAATACAAAAGACAATAATAAAATACACACGCCTGATATATATATCCATAATTCGTTATGAACAATCCAATAGGTAACAGCTCCTGCATCATTGCCTGTGATACTGTTATTCGACAAAAGGGACTCACCCATCATAACCAAACAGAAAAACTCTTCAAAAAAGGCTCCCGGATTAAACATAAGCCATAACAAAGCCTCCCCTACCGTATCACACTCCAATATCCCTCTGATTAACAGATGTAAAAAAGTCATACCATATACACCTATATAGAATACAAAAGACAGAATAACTGCTGTTATGGACCTGCGACAAATTGCGGAACATAATATGCCAATACTTCCCGAAAAAATTGCTAATAACAATACCGCCAATAAATACTGCAAAAGCACTACCCATTTCATACCACCTACTACAAAGGACAATGCCAGAATGGGTAAACTTCCTATCACATAAAACATGATACGTATTACTGCCGAAGTCACCTTCCCTACAACGATAGAAAAAGGAGACATGGCAGTGGTAAGCATTACGTCAAAGGTCTGCCGTTCCTTTTCACCGGATATGGAAGAGGCTGTAATAATAGGAGTAATCAAAGCAATAATGCACACCTGCGCTATAGCAATTACAGGAAACAGATCGACTAGCTTATTATAGATATTATTATTACTGTATATAAAATCCGAATCTGTCTGTATTACAAGTAATGCCAACAAAAATGTAACAGTAAGTATAGCTTCGTATCCAAATACACCCCATGCCAATCGCATACTACGTGCTGAAACCTGCAAGTCTTTCTTTACAATAGGATTTATTATCATTTAAGCCTCACCTCCTGTTAAGTTCATAAATAAGGATTCTAAGCTGCCTTCTTCGGGATAAAAACCTGTTAGAATCACCTGATTCTGAATCAATCTTCCAATCAAAGCAGACATTTCTTCATCCGTTCCTCTATAATTAATGATTATTTCATTCTCTCTTACAGATTCCACTACCACATGAGGATATTCTTTCATCATTTGTACTGCCACTTCCATACCGGCATTGATACGGATATGAATCCGCTTTCCACCGGTTGGCTCATTCATAGAACCATGCATAATAGTATCAATTCCACCGGAAGTCAACAGCTTTCCATGATCCATAATACCAATACTGCTACACATCTCCGATAGTTCCGATAAAATATGAGAACTGATAATAATGGTTTTCCCCATGGAATGCAGATTCTTTAACAATTCCTTCATTTCCACTCTGGCTCTGGGATCCAGGCCGGAATTGGGCTCATCCAAAATCAGTAGCTGAGGATTATGTAATAAAGCTCTTGCTACACAAAGGCGTTGCTTCATACCTCTGGACAAGGTATCCACATAGAACTCTTTCTTATCCGTCAAATTCACCAGCTCCAGCAAATCGTCAGACAATCTGGCAATTTCCTTGGAGTTCATACTATACATGGAACCATAGAAATCCATATATTCCTTTACCTTCAGATTGTCATACACCCCAAAGAAATCGGGCACATAACCAATCATCTTCTTCATTTCCTTACTCCCAAGAGTTGCACTGCTGCCACCAATCTGAACAGTACCACCACTTGCCTTCAGTAATCCGCAAACAATACGGATTGTAGTAGTCTTACCGGCCCCGTTGGGTCCTACAAAGCCAAACAATTCTCCTTCCGGAATATGTAGTGTCAGATGATTTACAGCCGTAAAGGATCCATAGTTTTTTGTCAAATCATTTATTCTTAACATTTACTTCCCCTCCTTTACCGCAACACCCGGTAGACACATCTATATGAGCTCTCACTTACTTTGTCTTCTACCGTTCCCTGCTCATCCTCCGTTACACCTATTATGATAACTCCCGCGCCATCATACTCCAGACAGGCATTGTACATACCTACACCAATGGCTGCCAAGGCACTGATTTCTTCGGGTGTCCTTTTACCATCCCTATATTCATTTCTCAAATAACTATTTTGATATCTCCCAAAATAACCGGACCCATCCGTATTATGATACAAAACTTTCTGTGACTGCAAATCAATGGTTTCACCGGCCTTCCAGTTCTCCATCAGGAATATGTTCTCATTCACAATCACGGCATAATAAGCAAAATCTGCAGTCGTATCATTGGTAATGGTGCCATATAATCTACCCAAATCTTCATAGACATCCTGACCACTTAGATTTCCACCAATTCCTTGGGCCTCCTTAGCACATCCTAATACAAAATAAGCATCTTCAAAGTTTTCACTGGGTACAATTCCCACAGAAAGACGGTCCCCTTCCTGTATAACCCGACAGTCATAATCACTCTCACTATCGCCATACCAATAGTTTCTATATCCCATCTTACCGGCAAACTCATAACCTTCTCTTAATTTCATGCTCCATTCGTCATGATTAGCATTATATGCATATAAATATGCTTTACTCTTACCTGCATCCTGTACATTCTCAGTGGTAACAGAAAATACCCGGGTATTCTTCACTTCATGGCCTCTTCCTGCCAGAAAAACCAGAAAAACCGTAGCTACTACTGTCACAGCCACTGCTCCCCAGTAATAATCCCTTTTCTTGATGCTTTTCAATATTAAGTAAAGAACCGGACCAACAAAAACTACATAAAGCAAAATAATCCATCTTAATATATTAAAATCCAGCTTACTGTTTGCTGATCCTATAGCACGTAATACCGTACTAATATTATCCATCACATTATACTGTTTCCCTAAATAGGGGTCTTGATACTTGGACATGGACATATTGGCCACATCCTGCAATAGTTCCCTGACAAACTCTACCCTGTTTAAATAACTATCCTGGTAAAAAGCAGAATTCTGCAAGCCCAGCTCCTTCAAAGAATAAGGTGCTACTGCAATAACACCATCGCCCTGGCTATAACACATAACTGCACTGGTATACATCACATTATAAAAATTATCAGGTGCCCCTTCCATTAAGTCAGCCATATACATGACAGACCAGTCTACCATGTCATTATATTGATAATACTGCCTCTTACTTCCCGGCTCATTTACTTCGTAACATTCAATGTCCACAAAGCTATGGGTCAGACTACCTAGTGTCTCTTTTGCATACTCACCGGTGCCTACAATCAACATACCACCATCATCACACCATGTACTGATTGATGCTAATTCTTCCTCTGTCAGCACTGCGGTATCAAAATCATCAATTACCAGATATTGCATATTGTCCAGCTTGTCCAACAAATTTGCCTGTGTAATCTCATATAGCTTAATAGGATAATCATCTCCCCAGAAATACATCTTATTACCATTCATATCCAAAAATGTCAGTGACGAATAATCATCACTAAGAATTCCCATATGAATGGACATCTGTCCATTGGTCAGCAAATGATAAAAGTTTTCTTCCCAGACAATCTTTTCCTTTTTATCCAGCATATAAACATACACTGTACCATTGGTTTGTTCAATTTCAGCTCTGGAAACCTTTACAATAAACTGCTTTTCACTACCTTCGGGCAAGGAAAGTTTCACATCGTAAGCTGTGGACATGTCATAAGTCTCATCTACCATAACCCTGACCATTCCTTCCCAATCCTTACCCGGATTCTCTATGGTCACCTGTATGTCATAGGTATCCTCGTTCATATCAACTAATTCTGCCTCAATAAAAAATGCATTTCCATTTTCCGTAGCTTGCGTCGGAATACCGGCCATACCAAATACAACCGCCATACACAACATCAGACAGAATAAACGAAATGCATGATTCATTCTTTTATAATTTCCTTTTGTACACATCCTAACCTCTCCCTTCCATAATACTCCATACATAATATAGCATATTTGAAGACATTAGACAATCAAGTATCCTCTTAAGAATTTCTGAAGAAAAAAGAAAGAGAACTATGGTTTATAGTCCTCTTTTTACCTCAATATATTCCAGCGAAGCTGCTCCAATCCAATTATAAGTAGCAATAGACATCAGCTTGTTTTCTCCTCTGTCAATGGGTGGTACCAACTCTCCGGATTTATATACCACTATGCCGGATACATATTTTTTGATGTGCGAAATAACATCCTCTAAATCAATCTCGCTTTCACAAAGAATAGTCAACTTATCAAACAGCTCGATTTCATCTTTGGTTTTGTAATACTTCAGGTGAAAGTCATTATTCGGATACTTTAACTTTAAAATATCCTTTATCATTCGGGTTGCTTGTTTCATGCAGGCTTCCTTTTCGTTGTATATTTTTTACTATCTTACCATAGTTTTATGAATTATGGAAGAGGTAAATGTTATTTTCGACATTTTTTGACAATTTTCGACATTCTTTACCCATACACTGTCAATAGTTATGGTGCTTTATAACAAATGTATAATGTCAACACTGAAATATTCATTCTGAACAGAATGCACTCCATGTTTAGACCATTGGGGAAAACCAGATTTTACAGGTTCATTCTTTTCTGCTGCGGACAGCCACTCTTTTAAATTGTTTTCATCAATATCGTGTAATGACATTTGTTTTATCAAAGCTTCAAAACTATTTAAGGCATATTCCAGATATTCCTGTTTGGGTTCATATCCCAACTTCTCCCAAACGCTCTGTTGTCCTGATAACTCTTGTGCATAACGTATCATTTCCAACACAAATGACTTATCTGTTTCATATGAAGCCTTTTCCATGGCATTTTAATAATGTCAAAACCTACATTTCCTATAACAATACACCTCTCCCACTACTCCGTAAGATTCTTTATTTCACCAATTATACCACAAAATCATGTATAATAAAATAACAACCTATTTTCCGATGTTTAATAAGGTGTATTCAAAGTTTTGGTATAATAAAAAAATGGAAACCCTGTATTTTCAAGGTTTCCACTCTTTTAAGAAAAGCTGCTGACGGGAATCGGACCCGTGACCTCCGCACTACCAATGCGACGCTCTACCGACTGAGCCACAGCAGCATGTTTGGGGTTTCCCAATCACAAATGCTATTGTATCAGAGCTTTTTCCATTTGTCAACAAAAATTGAATAAATTTTTTAGACAAATTATAATATTCATAAGAAATCATTTTTAGTCTTTTTGAACACAAAACGTACAGTATAACCCAACTCATCACATATTCTCTGTACGATTTCTGTTGCAGCTTCTTTTACATCATCATGTACACAAATAATACAGGTGTTTTTCCTGCTGAAAATACTTTTCTTTGGCCAACGCAGGAAATAGGATATACGATTCTTTAATAATTCCTTTTCGATAACCTTTCTATGATCCCCATCTTCTATTTCGCACAACTCTATCTCATTATTCACCTTTATGTTTGTATAGATTGAATGCATCCTTGCAACCTCCCACTCTCGCAATTCTTGCTTAAATCCTATGTATTATTATCGTACATTTTAGCAAAAAGCTTTAGAGTCTGCATTATTCATTTTAGTATACTTCATTATGATTAATTGCTCTTTCTGGTATGCCATGTTGTTACATCTTAAGAACAGTGGCGAAATATCAGTTCTCCTATTTGCCTTTGGCTTATGGGAGTTTGTTTTGTTTCATATGTAAATATTACCTACTCACCAGGAAAATAACCATTCTGCATATAACAATTTATCTTCTTAATCGCTTTTTCTGCATATTTTACATCGTCCATCATCCCCAAATGCTCCCAATATATTTCCTTCCTAAGACGTACATTAAGCACTGTAAAATCAGGATATACCTCACCCATTCCCTTTAAATATAAAGGTGATTCATATCGATAAGGAATTCCTTCCTGATACAACATATTAGCAATTATTATCTCTGACTTTGAACGAACCCTTTCTCCTTTTATAGTAAAATACTCCGGCATATTCTCCTCAAATTCCTTACCCTGATACTTTACATTCTCCCACTCTGAAATATATTCATTATCCGGTTTGTAAATAGGTGTTATTAGTTTTTGACGGCCCTTATGTAATACCGAATATATCTCTTCTGCACAATTATTTGGATAGTGGTAAAAATACTTGTTTATAGACATTAATTCTTTATCAACTGATCTTAACACTTTTTCATCATAATCCTTTTGTGCCAGCTTTTGAGCCAATATAACATTCCCGTTTCGGATATATATACTTTCTTCATGATTTGCAATATCTCTTTTATAATAACGCACATTCTCACCCTGTTTCATAAAATGTAATGTCCCTTGAGGTGCTTCTGATAATGCTTTCTCTTTCTCCCTCTTCACCTTTAACAAATACTCACGTCTTTTTTCTAATTGTTCTCTCAGTTGCATACACATATCCTCCTGATGATTATAATTTTTCTTATCCTATTTCTTCTATGCCTAATCTTTCCATAACTTTTTAACCACTTTCTTGTTTATCCTGATTCTGGGATGAGTTTTGACTGGATTTGTCCTTATTCATAACCTCTATACTAGGCCACTTCTTTAATTTTCTTGATTTTGGGATGAATTTTAACTAGATTTGTCCTTATTCATGACTTACTTACTAGGCCACTTCTTTGATTTTCTTGATTTTGGGATGAATTTTAACTAGATTTGTCCTTATTCATGATCTACTTACTAGGCCACTTCTTTAATTTTCTTGATTTTGGGATGAATTTTAACTAGATTTGTCCTTATTCATGACCTACTTACTAGGCCACTTCTTTGATTTTCTTGATTTTGGGATGAATTACAGACATATATCCAGAGCAGGCTGTCTCCTGCTCCGGACTTTCTGGCAAAATAGACTTCTTATAACTTTTACTAATTTAATACTCTGTATCTTCCTGTACTGTTACATTTTCCTGATATACATTCTCTTCTGCTACTTCTTCTGTTTCCGTAACTTCTGCTATCTCTTCATAGTTTTGAATTTCCACAGGCTCTTGAATCTGAATATCTTCTGCCATCGCGGATTTCTTCTTTTTCTTCTCCGGGTTGAAAATATCATAAACACAAGGAATTACCAACAAGGTCAGTAATGTACCATAAGACAGACCACCAATGGTTACTACCGACATGGGCTTCGCCATTTCAGAACCCATATCATCTGAGAATACCATAGTAGACAATGCCAAAATGGTAGTCAGTGCTGTCATAAGTACCGGACGCAATCTGGTTCTGCCTGCTTCAAGGATAGCCTCTCTCTTAGGCATACCCGCCTCACGAAGCTGATTCATATAGTCTACAATAACAATACCATTATTTACAATAACACCGGAGAGCATAACAAAGCCTATCATGGCGATTACACTAATCTCGCTGTTGCTAATGAAGAGGCCGAAGAAACCTCCTGTAAATGCCAACGGAATGGTAAACAGGATGATAAAGGGCGATTTCAGCGACTGGAACTGTGCCACCATAATCAAATACATAAACACAACTGCCAATAACAACATCAGACCCACCTGCTCTAAAGCATCATTGATGGTTTCATTTTCACCGGCAAATACCAGCTTATAGCCTTCCGGCACTTCATAATCCTTTAATCTGTCCTCCAATTCAGATGCAACTCGACCTACATTATAGCCCTCGGCAATTGCCGCAGAAACTGTGACATATCTAGTCTGGTCTACTCTGTTTATTGCATCCAGGGATAACGCTTTTTCAAAGTCCACAATCTCTGCCAAAGGCACATCTACTGACTTACCATCCTTATCCGTACCGGTTACGGTTAATTTCTTAACCAATTCTCTGGTAAGTTCTATATCCGTACCACTTTCTACATATACCGAATAATCCTTATTGCTGGCTTCCAAAGTGGTTGCCACGCTGGCTTCTGCCAGTTTGGGTGCTATCTGGGTAAATACCTGAGCTACTGTCAATCCATATGCTACAGCTTTATCCTTATCCACTACAATACGCAGTTCT
Organism: Lachnospiraceae bacterium; assembly: GCA_017521605.1. GTDB lineage: Bacteria > Bacillota > Clostridia > Lachnospirales > Lachnospiraceae > Acetatifactor. The sequence goes on from JAFXCD010000036.1 coordinate 87,272, forward strand.
TCACTGGACTCTGCCAGACCATCCGAAACCTCAGTAGTTCCCTCCACAGACTCTACCACTGCAGCCAATTCTTTTGCAATCTTCTGTAGGGTATCCACATCCCTGCCACGTACCTGCACAGATATACCGCTACCTCCTAATGCAGACATATCCATACTGGAGGTCTGAATGGAAATCTCCGCTTCCAAATCCGCCGTCTTATTTCGGATAATAGCAGCAATTTCTTCATTGGTCATGGTCTTATCTTCATAAGCAACCACATATATGGTAGTACTATTGGTACTTCCACCACCTCCGGTAAAGCTGGACATACTGGTAGAACTTAACATAGCACCTACATGCTGTACATCCTCAATCTCCAAGATTCTTTCTACCACTTGGTTGGTAATCTCCGCAGTTTCTTCCAGTGTTGCCTCTTCTGAGAGATTCACGGTAACTGTCAGCTGGGTAGAATCCATATCAGACATAAATGCGGTACCATTAGTCCATGCTGCTGCAATACTGATTACCAGCAATGCCACTGCCAGCACTAAAACCAATGACTTCGCTTTCAAAGAAAGACTTAACAACTTACCATATCCATTGATAAAGGCAGTAAAGAATCTACTATCTTGTGAACTCTTAGTTTTTGTCAGTATCTTTGAAGACATTGCCGGCACAACCGTTAATGCTATAATCAAACTTGCCATAAGGGAATAGGCTATGGTAAGGCCCATGTCTACAAACAGCTGTCTGGTAATACCTTCTGTAAATACAATGGGCAGGAATACACAGACTGTGGTAAGCGTAGAAGCAACGATTGCTCCCCCCACTTCTCCAGCTCCTTCTATTGCAGCCTCTCGCATAGAATATCCTTCATTACGCAAACGATATATATTCTCTATTACAACAATGGAGTTATCCACCAGCATACCAATACCCAGTGCCAGACCGGATAATGAAATAACATTTAGTGTAACACCACTAAAGTACATACAAACAATAGCGGTCACCAAACTCACCGGGATAGAACATGCCACCACCATGGTAGGACGCAAATCCTTAAGGAAAAGAATTAATACCACTATTGCCAAAAGACCACCAAACAATACATTATTAACGATGGAGTCCATAACCAGATCAATAAAGATACCCTGATCCATCAAAGTAATAATGGTCAATCCCTCTTCTCTTTCCATTAATTCCTTAAATCTCTCACCCAGTAAATCAGACACCTCACCTGTTGAATAACCGGTTTGCTTCTGAATGGTCAGCATACATCCTGTACTGCCATTTACATTGGTATAAGTAGTAGCACTGTTATCCGTATAAAATACATCTGCCACATCTCCCAAAGTAATAACCGGAACATCCTCCATATGCAAATCCATGAGAGGCATTTTCTTTAATTCTTCAATATCTTTCGGTTTATCACCTACACGTACCAGATAGTCAACACCATCTTCAGTGACATATCCTGCAGGCATAGAAAAATTCTGTGCTGTTAATAGGCCTTTAATTGTATCCACTGAAAGAATCTCTGTCATATCAGCCTGTTTGTAGGCATCTTCCTTAGCATCTTCAAACTGTTTCTCGCCCTCTTCTAACTGAGTCTTAGCATCCTCCATCTGGTCCTGACCGGCCTTAATCTGTTCCAAGGCAGCATCTAACTGCGCCTGTGCCGCTTCCATCTGATATTTGCCTAATGCTAACTGAGAAGATGCTGCAGCGAACTCAATAGCTGCAGTCATTTCTCCCTTTTCCACTTCCACAAGACCTTGATTTACTTTGTTTAAACCATCGTTTACGGTAGCAAGTGTCTGGTTCATCAAAGTCTGGAAAGCCGAAAGACCTAAACCATTGGTAGCTGCATTTAAATCTCCCTCCAGCTTCAGAACCTGCACTCCCAGTAAAATATCCAGCATGGTCAGATTTTCAACAACTGTCAGATGGTCACTTTCCGCACACCAATCCAAGCTCTTAAGTGTAGTAACAATCTTCGCCAGATTCTCCTCTGCAGAAGCCAAAGTCTGCATCATGCTATTATCTACATAGGATTTTTTCAAATCCTCAATTTCTTTTTTAACGCTGTCTATATTGGCAGTACTGGAATCAGAATCGGAAACAGTATTATACTTTGCCTGCTCCTCCTGCAATCTGTCAAAAGCACTATCATACTTACCTCTTACCTCCAACAAGGGCTTTATACTGTCTATAGCCGTCTGCATAGTCTGAGCCGTAGTCATATTGGTAGTAATAGTCATTTTGGTGGATTCCAGACTAGCCTTGGCTGTCAACAAATCATTCTTTGTTTTTGCCAGCTCTTCGATGGTTTCCTTCTTCTTTTGTTCCAGCTCTTTTTCGCCATCTTCCAGCTCTTTCTTACCACTGTTTAAATCCTGCTGTCCACTGACTATCTCTGCCTTACCGTCAGCCAGCTCCTTCTCACCATCTTCCAGCTTCTGTTTACCGTCTTCAATCTCCTGAGCTGCTTCTTCCATCTTTTTATCAATAGCCGCATATATCTTCTCGTTTAACTCATCCACTTTTTCCTGACGGATAATTACATTAATCTGCTCTTCAAGCAAACCGTCTGCACTAACACTTGCTACACCCTCAATACTTTCCAGCTCAGGCATAATCTCTTCCTGTACATAGGTGCTGATTTCCGCATGCTCCATACCATCCACACCTACTGCCGCTATCATAACCGGCAACATGTCAGGATTCAGCTTCATAATGATGGGATTCCCAATTGATTCATCCCAATAAGAAGTAATCTGGTCCAGATTCTCCCGTATTTCCAAAGATACTGCATTCATATCTGCAGACTGTGCAAACTCCAAAATTACCAAAGAATAATTCTCTGAGGACATGGAACTGACACTTTTTATATTACTTACTGTAGCCATGGATGCCTCTACCGGTTTGGTAACCACCATTTCCACCGTTTCCGGACTGGCACCGGGATATGTAGTCATAACAATGACGTAGGGTAAACTGATATTGGGCAACAGGTCTGTAGTCATCTTAGTAAAGGATACAATTCCCAAAACGATTGCCAATACAACACCAACCAACACTGTATATGGTTTCTTTACACTAAATTTTGATATCATACATATTCTCCTACTTCTTATAGGCTCACATATTCACACGGATTTTATTATATTCTTGAGTCCCGTCAATGTCAATGTAATATCCTGCCTAAAAGTATTAAAAAAAGATAAAGTGAAGTATTTACACTTTATCTTCATTCTTTAGTATCTTTTTCATCTTGGATTTGACTCTCTGCAAGGCATTATCTGTGGATTTTTCTTCTTTGCCAAGAACCTTGGCTATTTGAGAATAGGTCATCCCAGTTAAGTATAAATCCAATACCTGCTTTTCTAAAGTACTTAATTCTTTTTGGATTTCTCCTTCCAGATACTCCATCCGCTCTTTATCTAAAAAGAGACTTTCCGGATCGCTTCCCTGACCGGCGGACAGAATCTCCTGCAACGCAGCTCCCTCACACATTTCCTTACGTTCACCATAAAGAGAAATATAGGTGTTCAATGGTGCATGCTTCTTTCTTCGCGAAGCCTGTACCGCTGTATACATCTGCCTGCTGATACACAAATCCGCAAAGGTAAAAAAGCTGGCATCTCGGCCACAATCGTAATCCCTGACCGCCTTAAAAAGCCCTATCATCCCTTCCTGAATCAAGTCCTCCGTATCCGCTCCCAAAATATACATAGCCTGAGCTTTATTGCGTACCAGGTATTTATATTTATCCATGATATAATCCGTAACCGCAGTATCACCATCACGCAATTGTTCAATTAATTCCTCGTCACTCGCCTGTTCATAATCTCTGTACATGAATTTCTATCCTCTTTATAACATCCGCTGCCTTACAATTTCATAAGCCAGTACACCTGCTGCCACAGATGCATTCAGGGAATCAATATCCCCCTTCATAGGTATGGATGCCACCATATCACACTTTTCCTTTACCAGACGTCCTACACCTTCGCCTTCATTACCTATTACAAGTCCGATAGCCCCCTTTAAATTCAGCTGATACATGGTAGTGCCTCCCATATCTGCACATACAAACCACAAGCCTTCCTTCTTTAAGTCCTCGATGGTCTTAGCCAAATTAGTAACTTTGGCTACCGGAGTATAATTCAAAGCTCCTGCAGAAGTACGTGCTACGGTTGCAGTCAGTCCTGCCGCACGGTTCTTGGGGATAATCACTCCATGGGCACCTGCCAGATTGGCAGTACGGATAATAGCACCCAGGTTATGTGGGTCTTCAATATTGTCCAGCAAGAAGATAAAGGGCGGTTCATTCTTATCCCTGGCTGCCTGCAAAATATCCTCAACCTCAGCATACTCATATGCTGCTGCATAGGCGATAACACCCTGATGCTTACCGGTTTCTGACATCTGGTCTAGACGTTCCTTAGGCACAAACTTAATAAGGGTATCATGTTTCTTCGCTTCCCTCTTAATGGTCATAATTGGGCCATCCTGACAGCCATCCAATATAAAAATCTTGTCAATGGGCTTCCCTGAACGGTACGCCTCAATTACTGCATTTCTACCTTCTATGGTTAATTCCTGATATCCCATGGTTTTCTTCTCCTTCTCTTTCTATGTGCGTAGCAATGAGCCATGCGCAGATGAGCCGAAGGTGACTGCCGGGTGCTCGCACACAGGCAGACATATTCGAGTTCAGATGCATACAGCAAATGCCGCGACAACGAGCAAGCTTGCTTGCAAGTCTGTCTGCATGGCGATACACCTACTAACTAAAATTTGACTTTCTATAATCATTCTCAATATTACATATTCAGCCCTAGACTTCCTTAAAACGAATCAACAATCCATTTTCTTTGCATAAATCCATAAAATATTCGCTAACAACCCAATAAGGTATGTTTTCTTCATCTCTTGCAATATAAAAATGTTCTTCTATATCCTTCCTATAATTTGCAATTCGTATAACCTTCTCCCCTTCGCTCAGTATTGAATATGTTGATGTCTCTTTATCTATTATTGACATCTTTCGTATAATTCTTGCTGCATACCAATTCAAACTGATTCCTTGGCAAATCAAATTACACGGAAAGAATTCCATTTCGTCACTTAGCTGGTTTCCTATTTTTTCAACAAATCTTTCAGAAAAAAGTAATGGCGGAGAACAGTTTATATAATCTGTCTTTTCTATATTTTTGACAGTATATCCTGCTCCAGCCTCAAATTCAATTTTAGTCTTCTTCATCTTTTCCACATCACCTTGATTAAAACTAAAAAAAGAATAAATTTCATTTGTTCTCTTTTTCAATCTCGCTGTGAAATCCGGATGTTCTTCAAGTGTTGTAGTAATTTTATATAGTTTTTATGACATTATCAACTTCCTCTCTGTTTACCATACTAACAAGCTCACAAAACTCATAAAGCATCTTTATAAATATCTTCTACAAATCCTTCGCCCACTGTATGCGGTCCCTCCTTAATCAAAAATTTAGCATTTTGACAAGTTTATAATATCCTACACCACCATAAGGCACTACTACTATCGCATCAGTTTCAGTCTCAAATACACTAATATTCCCATCTACAAAAGTAACTCCTAAATGTTCTATATCACCGTCCACAATTAAATATGGGAATATCTCCCCCTATCAATACAAGGTGGCTCTTTCCTTATACTATTTGAGTAAAATTTTACTTTTACAAAATACAAATCTTGCATATATTCCTCACTATAGATTTCTATTGCCTTTCTTTTACAGAACAAAATGGTTCAAATGATTCCGCAATAGGTAATCTTTCCATTATCGCATTTTCAACTGCATCCAATAAATCATTTGCCGCTTTTTCATTATGCAAAGTTTCTGATATATGTATCACTTTTTGTTTACATCAACATAGTGGATTACTGAAAGTTTCATGAGCCTCTGGCTCCACCCATCTTATGTAAAAACTATAGCTGAAACAAATTTTTCAACCCAATACCGATAATAAAACCGACTAGTACAAACGCAATATGTAAAAACGGTAAAAGAAACAACATATACCACTTGATATACTGAGGTTTTTCTTGTTCTTCTTTACCTTTATAATTAATCGAAGAATATATGAGCAATATTATCCACAGAGGATAAGAAACATAAAATACACTTGCACAAGAACACACAGGAAAAACAACGACATAAAAAATATCGATAATAGCACTTACTATTGCTATTAGTCCAATGCCAATTAGTAATATCAAATCTAGTTTATGTATTTTTTTCATTAATAACACTCTCCTTTATCTCTCCTAGAAATTCAAGTTTTGCTTTCTGTTTCGCCATGCTTCATTCGGAATCCGCCCTTCGGGCTACTTCCTCATGTACGGCTTCGCCGTATACAGATGAACTCGAATATGTCTGCCTGTGAGCAAGCTCCCGTCAGCCCATTCGGTTCATCTGTGCATGGCTCAGGATAATCATATGTTCAGTCCTACCCTCTCAATTCCTTCCTTCACCAAAAACAATACTCTGTCCATATCATCCATCAAATACAGAAAACCTATCAACGCCTCAAACCCCGTAGCCTTCCGATAATCTGTAATGGACGCATTCTTTGCGCTAGTGTTGGACTTAGCATTGCGTCCCCGCTTAAATACTGCCAGCTCATCCTCGGTCAAAGTATCCTGAAGTGCCGTAATCATAGCCGCCTGGGTACCGGCCTGCACAAATTTAACCGTTTTCTTATGCAACTCATTTGCTGCTTTATTAGCACGTTCCACGATAACCGTACGAATAATCATTTCGTATACCGCATCACCTATATATGCCAGTGTAAGAGGGGAATATGCCCGCACATCCACCTCTTTACACTGAAATTCTTTTTTAATCTGTCCTAACAAGCTTAAATCAGCTTCCATACTACTCCTTCACGGGTATCCTTAATCTCAACACCCTTTTCCAACAGCTCTGCTCTGATGGCATCTGCAAGTTCAAAATTCTTGTCCTTCTTGGCAGCCTTACGTTCTTCAATCTTTGCCAATACATAACCTTCCAACTGCGCATCTACTACAGGCTCTGCTGCCACTTCTTCCTTTAACAAATCAAGGCTCAACACTTCATCAAAGCTTCCGATGATTGCACGCCTGGTGGCATCGTTAAGCTCAGCTTTTAGTACATCATATAATAAGGTAATGCCCATGGAGGTATTTACATCATTACCAACTGCTTCCACAAATTTTGCCTTAAATTCTGCTACTGCTGCCTCATCCACTACACCATCCTTTGAAAGCGCTGTAATACGATTCTTTAACTTATTGTAGGTACCGGTAGCCTGATCCAGTGCTTCATAAGAGAATACCAGCGGCTTTCTGTAGTGTGACTGTAAGCAGAACAGTCTGTATGCCAAAGGATTGTAACCCTTACTTTCAATCAAAGATACAGTCAAAAATTCTCCCTTGGACTTACTCATCTTACCGGTCTGGTCATTTAAATGATGTACATGGAACCAGTAGTTACACCACTTATGTCCTAAATATGCCTCACTCTGTGCAATTTCATTGGTATGATGTGGGAACATATTGTCAATACCACCGCAGTGAATATCCATATATTCGCCTAAATGCTTCATACTGATGCAGGAGCACTCAATATGCCAGCCGGGATATCCTACACCCCAAGGGCTATCCCACTTAAGTGCCTGGTCTTCAAATTTAGACTTAGTAAACCATAGCACGAAATCATTCTTATTCTTCTTGTTGGTGTCCTCGGTTACATCATCACGTACGCCAACCATCAATTCGTCCTCATTCTGATTGCCGAATACATAGTAATTTTGTAGCTTAGAGGTATCAAAATATATATTTTCTCCGGCCTGATATGCATAACCTTTTTCCAAAAGCTTCTCAATCATTTCGATGAAGCTGTCAATACAGTTGGTTGCGGGCTCCACCACATCGGGAGTCTTGATATTTAGCTTGGCACAATCTGCAAAGAAAGCATCTGTATAGAACTTAGCAATATCCATAACCGTCTTATTTTCACGCTTAGCACCCTTCAGCATCTTATCTTCGCCGGTATCTGCATCGGAAGAAAGATGTCCTACGTCCGTAATATTCATAACACGCTTTACGTCATAACCTGCATAACGTAAGGTCTTCTCCAAAACATCTTCCATAATATAACTTCTTAAATTTCCAATGTGTGCAAAATGATACACGGTAGGTCCACAGGTATACATATTTACCTTTCCCTCCACATTGGGTACGAATTCTTCCACATTTCTTGTTAAAGTATTAAAAAGCTTCATATTTCCTCCATTCTGCCGTGTCTTGCGGCTCTTATGTTTAAGCTTGATTTGACTTCATTTTCTTAATTTCTTCTTCCAGCTCTAAAAGCTTGTTAGTTAATGCTACATTGCTTGCCTGCAAAGTTGCAATATCCTCCCTTACCGGGTCCGGTAAGTCAGTCTGGTTCATGGTTTCCTGTGGCAGTGCTGTATTCATACGCTTTACTACACGTCCCGGCACCCCCACCACAGTAGACCCCGGCGGCACCTCATGAAGTACCACACTTCCGGCACCAATTTTCGAATTATCACCTATGGTAAAAGAACCCAGTACCTTGGCTCCGGCACTAATCATTACATTATTCCCAATGGTAGGATGACGTTTTCCATGCTCCTTACCGGTACCTCCCAGAGTTACCCCCTGATATAAGGTTACATTGTCACCGATAATAGTGGTCTCACCTATAATCACTCCATTACCATGGTCTATGAAAAAACCCTTTCCTATCTGGGCACCCGGATGGATTTCAATACCGGTTTTGCGGACAGCTCTCTGGGAAATATATCTGGCCCAGAAGTAATGGCCTTTCTTGTACAACTTATGAGCCAGTCGATAATGAAGCATTACCTTAAAGCTGGGATACAGGAATACCTCCATCCAGGAATGAATAGCAGGATCTCGTTCTCTGACAATCTTAATCTCTTCACGGATATTGCTGATAAAGCCCATAAGCCACCTCCTTTATACGACAAAGCGGATAAACTCCTCTCCTAGAGACGAATTTATCCGCGGTTCCACTCTACTTAAAGGCATGCAGCCTTTCTCTCAATACGTTTAACGCACGCCTACGTGTTCTGCTACCTTGCTATATAAAACATTATCGCAAAACCAACTCCCGAATGCACTTCCTCCATTTTCCACCGAGCATGCTTCCAGTCGCCGACACACCCTCCCTGTGATTTCCCTTGGAGTACTCTTTTCGTTCACAGTCTTTCCTTATCTACTACTTAGAATATGCAAAATATCCCTATTTGTCAATAGGGTTTTCAATGCATTTGACTTACTTATCACTACAGCCTGAACAATTACCACATTTTACGATGTTCACATCCTCTGCCACCAAATTGAAGGGACTGGTCAACAAACAAATAGCCTGAGAAGAGATTCCCTCCCCGCTACCGGTGAAGCCCAGGCCCTCTTCTGTAGTTGCCTTTACATTTACCTGCTCCTCTGCAATCCCCAACGCTTTTGCAATATTCTCCCTCATAGTATCAATATACGGACGCATCTTGGGAGCCTGCGCTATAATGGTAGCATCAATATTTTCAATCAAATATCCCTTTTCTTCCAACAGTTCTCCTACCTTCTGTAATAATAAAAGGGAAGAAATCCCCTTATAAGCCGGATCAGTATCAGGAAAATGCTTACCAATATCCCCAAGAGCTGCCGCTCCCAACAAAGCATCTGATATAGAGTGTAACAGCACATCTGCATCAGAATGTCCTAAAAGTCCTTTTTCGTAAGGAATTTTCACCCCCCCCATAATCAAATCCCGTCCTTCTACCAGACGATGCACATCATAACCCATTCCAATCCTCATATAAACCTCCTAATTATTTTCATGGTCTTATATTGGAAAAGAAGGAACAACATTTGTTGTTCCTTCATATATTATACCCGATTCTTTTGTGCCGCATGAAATTGTTGCTTTGCATCATACATAGCTTCATCCGCTCTTCTCAAATACTCTTCCAGATTATTCTTTTCTTCCGGGTGCATTACTACACAACCTGTACTTACAGACAAGTCAAAAATCAATCGCCTTGCAGATATTATTGTTTCCAATTCTTTCCGTAAATTATCCAGAATTCTTTCTGCCTTCTCTGCATCTGCACATTCTCCTACCATTACAAACTCATCACCACCATAACGAATAGCAATCCAGTCTCTTGGTAATGTTTTCTTTATAGCTTCTGCCACGGTACACAGAGCCAAATCACCTTGTAAATGTCCGTATCTGTCATTAATCGACTTCATCTGATTAACATCTGCAAATACAATAGCACTATTTTTACCCTGCTTTTGGCATTCCACCAGATAAGGCCATGCCTCCGAATCAAAACCAGTTCTATTACGTAGCCCGGTTAAAGCGTCCGTAACAGATACCTCCTTTAACTTTTTGTTTAGCTCCTCCAGCCTGATATTCTGTTTAACACGTTCCATATCCTGACTAAGACGGCGAAGCCAGACATAAATACTCTGATCATAAATACGCTTCAGATTATTCTTCTGTACGATATATCCAATACTGTTCTTTTTTGTATTTAATGGAATAAACAAATAAACCTGCGTTTCCTTTGTATTTCCATTATAATAAGGCAACAAATTCTTTGTGGGGAATTTATCGGTAGGAATCGCTTTACCATCCTCCAGATTCACATAAACCTCCATACGGTCAGTTAATTCACCCATCTTTAGTTCTTCCCAAGACTCCATTTCCTCAAAGTATCCGTCCACTATACATAGCATAAAGTCGGGTCCTTCAAAAACATGATTATCTTGGAAGGTTTTGTTCATACTCTTCTTTAATCCATCTACAGAATCTTCCTTGGAAAACAGCTCATCAATATAACGTAGCTGCCACTCATTCACCGTATCATCTCTGCGTACTCGATAATTAGCTAAAATAGAACGCAATCTCTCATCAGCTTTACTTTTCTTCACCTCACAACCACAGCTCTCCCCAAAAACAGGCATAGACTGCAATCTGGTACTCTGAGGTATCGTTTTACCATTCATTCGGTCCCAAAGCATATTCATGCCTTTATAGCCTAATTTATCCCATTCACGTCCCACTGTAGATAATATAGGGAAAAACTCCTGACCCATGGTCAGACAATCACAACCGGTTACAATAACATCATTCGGAATACGAACTCCCAAGACATCCAATGCAGAACATACACCTATTGCCATCTCATCATTTGCGCAAATAATAGCATCTGGCAGACTCTCATGGGTGTTGACATATTGCGTCGCTTTATCATATGCCACAAAATAAGACCAGTCAGCTTCAATCACATTCTCATCCCGTAACACCAACCCGGCTGTTTCCAGTGCATCCTCAACTGCCATTTTACGTTTTTCACTTTCCTGATTATGTTTCGGACCACTCATAAAAATAAATTCATGTGCATGATGCTTTTCCAACACATGCAACATCAATTTATAGATTCCCTGATAAGTATCCGTACCTATATAAGGAATTCCTTCCATCTCATATTCTAAACTAATAGCCGGAATATTATACTTCAGTATCTGTTCACGTAACTGCTCACGTTCATATGGCATATTAATGGTATTACCCATTAATAATACACCATCAAAATCAGCAATATTAGGCAGGGTAAATATCATACTTTCCCCAACATTACCGGGGTCATCTTCACTTCCGGAAGAATAATTCACAAACACAAACAAATCAACATTATCTTCCGTAGCACGATTTTTTACGCCTTCCAGAATCAATTCCAGATATTCATTACTCCAACCATTTGCAAATACAGCAACTCTTTTTTTCACACTGTCACTCTTTCTCAACGTAATTAGTAGATGATAGTATTATACCACAAGCCTTTCTAAAATTGAAGTGTTTTAACAATTTATTTACAATTATTCGCCACAAAAAAAGAGTCCATATTAGACTCTCTTTTTAATAGCGAGAGTGGGATTTGAACACAATCCCACTCTCAGTACCTAATAAATAGGGCAACAAATCACTGACTTTTTCAAAAGAATCCATCTTGAAACACCTAATTCCTAAATAGGATTTTACTTGTCCTTATATTTTGCAACATTCTCCTTAATCTCTGCACTATATTCCTTGACCGTACTCGATACCTCGTAATTTTCTTGACCAAACAAAAACTTGTGTAACCAAACAACATTTGATTCTAAATCAGCGGGTATTATACAAGAACCAGCAGCCCCCATCATAATGGATTCTCGCATACCATCTTGTGGGAAACCTGCCCCACCTATCTCACTGTAATTAAAATTCGCAACATTTCTCATTCCGTCACTTATTACTTCCATATCAATTGAAGTATAAGCATTACTCATGTAAACATTGATAGCCTGTTGTAAAGTTGCTTTATCCACAGTTTGCATTTGCTTATGTATCGCAATAAAAGCATCTGACAACTGACTATCTAATATAGTGTTTGTTCCTAAATACCAACAATAGGTTGCTACTTGGTCACCATTTAACAATTGATAACCTTCATTTAATACAATGGGGTCTTCTAATTCCAATGTCGACATAATATATTCGCTATAGTTTGTTGCATCTATACTCTGTACATCAATCCAAACTCCACCTAAAGCATCAACAAAATCACTAAACGTTTTTAAATCTATTGAAATAAAAGCCTGTATGTTCATATCCAAATTAGTGTTTAATGTTCTTATAGCCTGCTCCACATTATCGGAGCCATAAGCCCGTGAATACTGCCCAAACTTATCTCCAATATTTAAATATAGTTTTCTAGGAATACTCACACATTTCATTTCACCTGTTTCTGAATTTAAACTAATAATTGAAGCACATCTGCACTGGTCATCCGTGATAAAAAAAGCAATATTCTGATACTTACTAATATCCATATTTTCTGTATCAATATTATCTCTAATAGATGGATTAATTCCAACCGGTTCGTTTTCAATTGGTGTAATTTTAATTTCAATTGTCGGAATTTTTTCTATCTCTCCCTTTAAATAATCTTCTTCCTCTATAATTCCTACTGACAAAACTATTATATGTTTCGCTTCCTCTGTATCGCAGTTAGCATACTTACCAAACATAATATATTTTATGCCGTCTATATCATTCATTTTGAATTTCTCTATTGGATAGTAAATCACATCACCTTTCACCATGTCATCACTATAAGTGTCCTCAACGGGGGTATATCCCTCTAAAGTATTTGCATCAATTGTGTTTTGGATATACTTAACCGCATCCTTATATTCCGCATCTTCGTTCAAAAGTAACTCTACTGTCCAATCTGTTAATTTATAATCCTCTTTTGCACCAGAACCAACCAAAATGTATTTATACAACGCATTCCACTCACAAAATTCATCCGTAATGGTTGTCTCTCCAGATAAAGAATAAACAGCATTATCAACATGTACATATTCATATTCTAAAATTCTATCCTCCAACAGCTTCTCTACATCTGCTGTCGTAGTTTCTCCCATAATCAAATAGTCAAATATAGTTCCCGAGAACAAAGACCCTCGTTCCACATTCTCGTCCACCTCTTGCACAACTTCACCACTTTGAATACCATCTTCTTGGTTCTCCGGTTGTTGCCCACATCCCGACAACAGAATAGTTGCCATCATTATTACCATGATTATTTTAGACAATATTTTCATTTTGCACGCTTATCCTTTCCTATGCGATAAATTTTTAGATAATAGACATTATATCACTTTTCTGCTATTTTGGACAATAATTTTTACGAAGTGTATTTTATGGCATTTTGAATATATTATTTAACTGTAAATCAGCATAAAAGTATGAGTATTCAAAAGTATTCAAAAGTATTCAAAAGTATTCAAACTCGAATGCCGCAAAAAAATCGGGAACACTGAATTTATCAATGTTCCCAACCTTTTAATGTAATAGCGAGAGGGGGATTTGAACCCTCGACACTACGGGTATGAACCGTATGCTCTAGCCAACTGAGCTATCTCGCCATATTCACTTTATGCTTTTAAAATCTTATATGGGGCCTACAGGGCTCGAACCTGTGACCCTCTGCTTGTAAGGCAGATGCTCTCCCAGCTGAGCTAAGACCCCGCTTTAAAAGCTTTTGTCGCAACCGACTTTGTTAGTATACAATGCCGGTTGCAATTTGTCAACAACTTTTTTAAATTATTTTACGTTCTTTCCGGAGCTTCGAACCCAAGCACCTCTATACATGCCTCCAGCACATCCTTAGTCAGGTTTAAAAGCGCTATCCAACCTGCTTTTTTCGCCTCATCCTCTTCAATCAGAATCTTGGTCTCATGATAGAAACGATTGAATTCATTAGCCAAATCATAAATATATGCACATACCTTGTTAGGAGCACTTTCTTCATAAGCCGCTTGCATGGTTGCATTAAACTTCGCCAGTTCCATAGCCAATGCTTTTTCGGCACTGTTTTGAACGGTTTGCAGTTTTGCCGCTGTCACATCACTACCCTGCTCCTTATACTTAGCAAGAATAGACTTAATACGTACAATTGTATACAGTACATAAGGACCGGTATCTCCTTCAAAAGAAGTAAATCTTTCTACATCAAATACATAGTCCTTTGCCGGCTGATTAGACAAGTCACCATACTTAATTGCTGCCAGTCCTACGATTTTTGCAGTTTTTCCTGCTTCTTCTTCATCTATCCCATAACCCTTAAGTTCAGCATTTTCCTTAATCTTACGCAGCATTTCCACATTAATCTCGTCAATCAGATTCTCCAGACGGGGTACACCACCGGAACGGGTCTTATAAGGCTTACCATCCTTACCGTTCATGGTACCGAATCCAATATGCAGAAGCTCCGTATCATCGTTTACCAGTTTGGTCTTCTTAGCGCAACGGAATACCTGCTCAAAATATAAGTCCTGACGCTTATCCGTCAGATAAATCATCTGGTCAGGTGCATAATCTGCCATACGCATTTTAATGGTTGCTAAATCTGTTGTATTGTAAAGAGATGCACCATCTGACTTTAAAATCATACAAGGCGGAATCTCTTTGGTATCTGTTTCTTCCTTTACATCCACAACTAATGCACCATCACTGATATAAGCATAGCCCTCGTCCTTCATATACTGTACCATATCCGGTATCCACTCATGGGCATCGGACTCGCCCTTCCAGAGGTCAAATTCCACATTCAGATTGTTGTAATTTCTCTTTAAATCACTTACGGAAACACGGATAATATGATTCCAAAGAGCCCTGTGACCTCTTACACCGCTTTGTAGCTTAAAAGTAGCCTCCATAGCCTTTGTCTTATATTCTGCATCCTCTTTGGATTTGCCACTGGCAGTAGGATAAATTTCCTCCAGCTCTGCAATGGTAAAAGGTGCTTCTGCAGGATACTCTCCTGCAAAGCTTTCATCGAAATAGGGTAAATCCGGATATCTGAGCTCCAATTCATGAATAATCAGACCCATGGGCTGCCCCCAATCTCCCAAATGAATATCACCAATCACCTCATGTCCCACGAAACGTGCAATTCTTTTAACGCTTTCACCGATAATGGCTGAACGTAAATGTCCTACATGCAGTGCTTTAGCCACATTAGGGCCACCGTAGTCAATTATTATCTTCTTGGGACTTTCCGGCATGTCCAGACCAAATTTATCATCTGCAGCCATACCCTCCAGATATGCTTTCAAAAACTCTTCTTTTATTTTTAAATTCAAAAATCCAGGAGCAACTGCATTTACTTCCGCAAATACATCACTATCAGCAAGCTGAGCCGCCACATCATTAGCAATCATAATAGGAGCTTTCTTGTACTGCTTGGCACCTGCCATGGCACCATTACACTGATATTCACATAAATCCGGACGATTAGACAGGGTTACCTTACCTAGTTTTCCGTCATATCCTGCTTTTTCAAATGCCTGCTGCATTTCTTCTGAAATCATATCCAAAATCTTCTTCATCTAGCATCTCTCCTTGCATTTTACTGTCTGCATTCTCTTCTTTGTGTCTGTTCAGACACCATTGCTATTACTATAACTTATATTTTTCAATCTGACAAGTTCTTTTGTTGTTCCCTCTGGGCTTTAGAAAAGGCACAACCACAATAATCCTGTCTGTATAAATCATACTCTGCAGACAATTCTATGGAACGCTTGTACCCCTCTTTTTTCTTAAAATCAGACGGTAACCAGGCTATTCCATAAATACCGGCCAGTTCCTCTCCCAGTTCATTCAGTTTTTCCGCATTTTTTAACGGGCTAATGGTCAGAGTGGTTGCAAAATAATCTGCCTTTGCTTCTGCCGCACGCTTAGCCGTTTCCTCCAGTCTCAACCGATAGCAGGCAAAGCATCGTTCTCCTCCCTCCGGACATTTCTCCAGCCCTGCCGCCACTCCCCAAAAAATTTCCGGCCTATAATCCCCTTCCACAATATCTATTGGGAAATGCCCTTCCTTTTTGTTCAATAAATCTATCAGGCGTTTTTGCTCTTCTACTCTCTTAAAATACTCCCGGGATGCTGTAATATTCGGATTGTAATAAAAAACCGTAATCCGGAAAAAGGGACTTAGATATTCCAGCACATAGCTGCTACAGGGTGCACAACAGCTATGCAAAAACAGCCTCTTTCCTTCCTGTCCTTTTAGTCTTTCCAACAGCTTATCCAATTCCTTTTGATAATTTCGTTTGTTCATATTTCACCTCATGCATATCACAAGCACTGCCTGTGATACTGCCCAAATAGAAAGTGAAAAATCTTTGATTTTTCACACTGCCATCCCACAACTGCTTCTCTTCTTTCTATTTTATAGCAAAAAAGCCCGGTAGTCTACCGGACTTTTTTATTTCTATGTTTTTAGGATGTAATTCTATGTTTGGGAAATGTGAGTAATGCTTTAAATAAATCCCCATCTACAGCAAGCTTTAAATTACCTCCCTGTAATTCTGACAGACTTTTCGCAATATTTAACCCCAGTCCATTCCCTTCCGTGTGTCTGGACCGGTCTCCTCTGATAAATC
Organism: Lachnospiraceae bacterium; assembly: GCA_017521605.1. Taxonomy (GTDB): domain Bacteria; phylum Bacillota; class Clostridia; order Lachnospirales; family Lachnospiraceae; genus Acetatifactor. The sequence goes on from JAFXCD010000036.1 coordinate 104,331, forward strand.
GCTCCATCAGCTCCTCAGGCTCAATATCCAAAGCATACTTGGAAATATTTTTTAAGGTAATACACACCTGTTCTCCGTTTTCTTCCACGGAAGCGTAAACCCGGGTCCCCTTTTGACTGTATTTGCAGATATTCGTAATCAGATTATCCATGACTCTCCACAACAGACGGGAATCCGCCAGAATCATCATAGGTTCTTCCGGTTTTTTAATTAGTAATTCTAACTCCTGCTCTTCCATTCTCTGTTGAAACTCTCCCATACTCTGCGTTAACAAAACTCCTACATCACAGGGTTCCGGATTTACCTCCATATTCCCTGTAGAAGCCTTGGAAGCTTCCATCAGATTTTCTACCAGTTTTTTAAGTCTACCGGCCTGTCGATGCAACACCCCTGCATATTCCTGAATCTTTTCATTCTCTGTTTCTTCTTTACACAGAAGGTCAGAATAGTTAATGATAGAAGTCAAAGGTGTTTTAATATCATGGGACACATTGGTAATCAGCTCTGTTTTCAGGTGTTCACTCTTCATCCGCTCATCCACAGCCTTCTTTACACCTTCTGATATACTGTTTAAATGCTCTCCATGCTCCTTAGCCTGACCAAACATGCCATGGGTATCTACCTTATAATCACTATTTCCTTTTGCCAGCTCTTTGCCCGCTTTCTTTAATTCACATAAGCTTCTCATCCAGTAAAAAAGAATTACACATAAAAACAGTTTTTCTAAAAACCATAGCACAAGAAATCGTGAAGACAGTGTATGTGAAAGATAACGGTAGCGATAAAAAATACAGAAAACAATTAACTCTGCCGCACAAACCACAAATGTTATCAATATAGTCTTCCAAATCAGTGGAATCCCCTCAAAAACCCGTCTCAGCAAAGCCCATAATCCTGCCGGTATCTTACGAGCTTTGTATAATACACTGTTTTTCCACAGATTCCCTGACTTAATACGGGCAACCATAGAAAGTAATCCAACCAAAATAATAAGCCCTCCTGCTGCCAAAGGAAATATTCCCTGTAACAATAGCAATTCTGCATACTTTACTTCCCTTCCAACCCATATCAGAATTGCAACCAGAAATACCAGCAAAATATCCGTGGGTACAAAACTCAGTGCACCGTCCGTCTGTTTTTGTTCCTCAGCACTCCAGCCTGCACCGCAAAACAGATATGCTATGCTACCAATTACCAGTATCAGTCCGCCAACAGACATCAAGGGTAATAACCACTTTATCAATGACTCATACTTTGCAATAAAACTAATACTGGCGATATAATCCGGATACACCTTTACCTTGGGCACCATCATTATAATGGCGTACTTATCAATTCGGTTAAAATCGAACCGACTTCCGTTCATTCTTTCAAAGGTATAAATCCGATACCACTCGGCCTCCTCTATGTATGGTCTTGCCTGTTTAGCATACTCTTTTTCCAAAACAATATACTCTATATTGCAGCCCTCTACTATAAAATCAGCAGCCTCTCTTCCTTCCATATAGTAGGTATACAGAATTTCCTTTCCCCATACTGCCATATTTTCTTCCAGATATTGCTGCATATAAGTTTGTGCATCCAATACATAAATACCTTTGCGTATCATAAAAGAAGTCCCCATTACCCCAATGGATACTGCTATAAGACCAAATAACAGCAATATTACAGCCGAGGCCTTCTTCCACATGGTAAATTGGCTCTTATTTCTCATGCTTTAACCCTCTCTCCATTTTATATCCCTGCCCCCAGACTACTTTTAAATATCTGGGATCTGCCGGGTTAATTTCCAGTTTTTCGCGTAAATGCCTGATATGTACCGCAACCGTCCCCTCACTTCCATAGGGTAAATCCTTCCACACCAGCTCATATATTTCTCCCGGGGAAAAAACACGTTCCGGATTCTTCATAAACAACTTAAGGATATCAAATTCCGTAGGCGTCAGATTCACCGGTTCCCCATCCAAGGTAACACTCTTCTTCCTGTCATTCAGCTCGATGCCACCAATCTGCAAAACAGTTTCTCTCTTCTCCCCACTCCCCAATTGCATATATCTGCGCAGCTGGGACTTCACTCTTGCATTTACCTCCATGGGATTAAAAGGTTTGGTAATGTAATCATCTGCACCGGTATTCAGACCCAATATTTTGTCCGTATCCTCCCCCTTTGCTGTCAGGAGAATCACAGGCACATTACTGCTTTCCCGGATTTTCTTCATGGCTTCCATACCATCCATTATCGGCATCATAATATCCATAATAATCAGGTGAATTTCCTGCTCCTTTACCATTCTGACCGCCTCCTGCCCATTGTAAGCCTCCAGGAAACAATACTCCTCATTGGACAAATATATTTTCAACGCATTCACAATATCCTTTTCATCATCACAAATCAATATATTGTACATCTCACGCCCTCCTAAGCTTAAGTATAAACAAAAAGATTTTAAAAATAAATATGGTAATTCTTTAAGATTTCTTTAAGATGCTCCCGGAATTGACTTTCCATGTCCTGCACACTATAATATATCTTGTGTAATTACCCTGGTTATTGTATATTTGCCCCTACCACAGGCTTCACCTGTGACATACACGGAGGTTAGTTTGAAAAATCAAAGATTTTTCACTTTTCATTTGAGCAGTAACGTAAGCGCTGCTTACGTTATACATGGGAGGTATTATGGAAAAGATTTTTTATGAAGATACACACATTTTAAACTTTGAAGCATCCGTCCTGGAATGCATACCTTTCGAAAACATTTATCGTGTTGTTTTAGACCGTACTGCATTCTTTCCCGAAGAAGGTGGTCAGCTTGCCGATACCGGTACTTTAAATGGTTTGCCCGTACTTGATGTACGTATTGAGAAAGATATCATTTATCACCATATGAATACAGCTTTAAAAGTTGGCACTAAAGTAACAGGCCATGTTGACTGGGACAGGCGCTTTGATTTCATGCAACAACACTCCGGAGAGCATATTATTTCCGGCCTGCTACACAAGCATTATGGTTTTACTAATGTGGGCTTTCATTTGGGGTTAACAGAAGTGACTTTGGATTTTGATGGAAGTATCGGAATGGATGCCCTTAGAGACATCGAAACCGAGGCTAATCAGATTGTTTTTGCTAATCGTCCCATTCATTGTTTTTTTCCTGAAAATGACGAATTGGAAACCATGGAATATCGTAGCAAAATAGAAATCGAAGGTGCTGTAAGAATCGTAGAAATACCAGGTGTGGATGTATGCGCCTGCTGTGCACCTCATGTAGAAAGCACTGCCGAAATTGGCATTATTAAAATCACAGGTGTGCAAAGTCACCGCGGTGGTGTAAGAATCAATATTTTATGTGGGGCAAGAGCCTTAACAGACTATACCACCAAGCAGGATTCGGTAAATGCCCTATCCACACTTCTCTCCGCCAAGCCGGAATTAGTGGTCGACGCGGTAAAGAAGCTCCAGGAAGATGGTTTAAAGCAAAAAGACATGATGAATCATCTGGCAAATCAGCTTTTACAATTGCAAATAGCTTCCTTACCTGCACCGCAAATCTGTTCCAACCCTATATTATTTGTAGAATTGTCCAATCCCATCGCTATCCGCAATTCAGTAAATGAACTGACCGGTAAATATAGTGGCTACTGTGGTATCTTCAATGGCAATGATCAGAACGGTTACTCTTTCATTATCGGTAGCAGCACCTTGGATTGCCGCACACTGGCTACAACCATGCGAGAGCAGTTTGGCGCCAAGGGAGGCGGTACCGCCCCTATGATACAGGGTAATGTGAAAGCACGTAAAGAAGATTTAATTGCTTTATTCAATACATAAACATAGAAAGCCCCTCTGCTAAACGCAGACGGGCTTTCTACCTCTTCTTATTTCTTCATCGGCTTCATATATTTCATACACAATAAACCAACAACCACTAAAACTGCACCAATCGGTAAACTGATCCATGCGGACTTGGTAAATCCTGCAATAATATAGGTTATGCAGGAAATTGCTGCCACAAATAATGCATACGGAAGCTGCGTGGAAACATGCTTAACATGATCACATTGCGCTCCGGCACTGGCCATAATAGTAGTATCTGAAATAGGTGAGCAATGGTCACCACAAACCGCACCAGCCATACATGCAGAAATAGAAATAATCATAAGTGTCGGATCCGAACTACTGAACACATCAATTACAATCGGAATCAAGATACCAAAGGTTCCCCAGCTGGTACCGGTTGCAAATGCCAGGAAACAAGCCACCAGAAATACTACTGCAGGTAAGAAATTCATTAAGCCTTCTGCACTACCCTTTACCAAACCTTCTACATACACGCCTGCTCCTAAACTATCAGTCATAGCTTTCAAAGTCCATGCAAAGGTTAAAATCAAAATCGCAGGTACCATAGCCTTAAAGCCTTCGGGTAAACATTCCATACATTCTTTCAGGTTAAGTACTTTACGAAGCAAATAGAATACCAAGGTAAGCATTAACGCCACTGTACTTCCCAACACTAAACCAACGGAAGCATCACTATTTGCAAAGGCAATTCTAAAGCTTTCTCCCTCAAAGAATCCACCGGTATAGATCATACCTATTACACAGGAAATAATCAGAACAACAATAGGCAATACCAGGTCTATAACCTTGCCGTTTTTCTTATTCTCACCTTCCTGTAACTTAATCTCTTCCAATTTCATTGCTACTGCTTCATATCCCTTCATGGGGCCGAATTCAACCTTCAACATAATAGCCACCAGCATCATAAACAAAGTCAATAATGCGTAAAAGTTGTAAGGAATTGCATCAACAAATAGTTGCAATCCTTCTTCCCCATCTACACAGCTGGTTACCGCTGCCGCCCAGGAAGAAATAGGTGCTATAATACAAACCGGCGCAGCTGTAGCGTCAATTAAGTACGCCAACTTCTCACGAGATATCTTATGTTTATCCGTAACCGGTCTCATAACACTTCCTACTGTAAGACAGTTAAAATAATCATCAATAAAAATCAGTCCGCCCAAAAGCATGGTGGCAACCTGTGCACCGGCCTTGGTCTTAATATGCTTTGCAGCAAACTCACCAAAGGCTTGAGAACCGCCTGCCTTATTCATCAGGCATACCATCATGCCCAGAATAACCAGAAATACCAGAATACCCACATTCCAACTATCGGATAGAGCACCAATCATACCGTCTACCAGGATATGATTCATAGCACCTTCCGGATTTCCGTTTGCCCAAAAGAAACCACCCACCAGGATACCAACAAACAGGGAACTATATACTTCCTTTGTAATCAATGCTAATGCAATAGCAATGATAGGAGGCAGTAATGCCCAAAAGGTACCATGCATCCCTGGAACATACTCTGCTCCCTCCGAAGCAAATACTGTTAAAGGCATCACCAGCATACAAATCAACACTGCTGTTATGCCCAGTTTTCGTTTGTGCTTTTCCATAATTTTTCCTCTCAATCTGCCCCATAGAGCTTATTCTATACCCATATTTACATTTTATCGAAACTTGTCGGAATATGCAAGCATATGTACACGAAAAAAAGCGGACATTCATGATGTCCGCTCCAAAAAACATACAATTTATTCTTCCTTATACTGAACCAGATAATGAACATCCAAACTATCTGTCAAAATAGCTTCTCTGATTTCTTCGCCTTCCAATTCCAGATCAGATAATACCACTTCCGTACATCCATCCTGTGTGTCAGTATATAGATATTTGTATTCATACTCCAAAATCTCTGTCTTGCCCCATGCATCCCTTGTACAATCCATAACTACATGATAAATCTCTCCATCATATACAAGACCAGTAATGATGGCATCTCCTTCTTCTGTAAACTCCACCAAATCAACCTCAGAAGGTATTTCTGCTTGCGCATCCTCCAAAAACTTTTGCCATACATTCCGTCCGCGTACAGCCTTTCCATGTACTACCACAAATGCTTCTGTTTCCAAAAGCTCCTCATACACATTGGAATAGGACTGTAACTTGCTCACTAGCTCTCTATTATTATACGCTATATCTTCTTGTTCGCTTATATCCGGTTCCGCTGCCATCATATCTTCTTGCACACTATGTTGTGGACAGCTGTCCGCTGCTTCTGTCATAAATTCTTCCTTCTTGTTTCCTGTCAGATCATTTAAAAAGTCGTTTACATCTGAATCATATGGTGTACTTTCTTTTACTCCTGACTCTGCTCCAACATTTTGTACTCCCTCTGATTCCATATATGTGGCAGAATTATGTGCCGTATCAGCTGCAGGAGCACTTGCACTCTTTTCACCGATTCTGGTAATTGCAAATATTCCTATGCAAAGTACCAGACATGCTACCGTTCCAAGTCCTCTACGAAAGGCCACATTATGAATGATGGATTTCTTGGTTTCCTCTGCTTCCGTTATATACTTTTCATTAATATTACCTATTTCATGAAACAAATCTTTTCCTGTCATTTTCCTGTCATCCTTTCTAAACCATCACTCCACGGGCTGCCAGATAATCCTGCAACTCGTTCCTGGTACGGAACAATGTGGTTTTTACTTTGCTTTCACTAATCTGCAAACGTTTGGCTATATCTTTCACTGTATCTGAATACCAATAGCGTCGCACAAACATTACTCGTTTCTCCTTAGGTAATTGCTCCAAAAATTCATCCAGCATAGAGGCCAGCACACCTTCCTCATAAGCAGACTCTACTGTACTCTTACCGGCAACACAGCTCTCCAATTCATCCAATACTAAATCAAATTCATTGTTTCTCTTTTGTGCTTTATTATACTCATAACGGTTTAGCGCAATATTTCGTACAATCTTAGTTAAAAAAGAAGAGAATACATTGGGTCTGGTAGGCGGTATGGCATTCCAGACAGCCACATAGGTATCATTTTCACACTCTTCCGCATCAGACAAATTCCCCACTATGTTCATGGCAATATGACGACATAGCTTGCCGTATTTCTTGGCCGTTTCTGCGATGGCAGTTTCGGACCGTTGCCAATACAATTCAATAATCTGATTATCTTCCATGCCCTTCTCCCTTCTTAACTATATAGACAGGAAATCTTATCATATGGTTACACTTATTGTTCCTTATTTTAGCATTCATTTATTTATTCTGCAAGTACACAAGTTTTAATGTTTCTCAATATCCAAAAAGCTTCAGGTATTTTCTCCTGAAGCTCCTATCTATCCTTATTTATCTACTATTCTTACCAATCTGAATGATTCTTACGATAGTTGAGCTAAGTACAATACTGATAGCCAGCTCAATTAAAAAATTGGTACCAATCATACCAAGGAATATGTACTCCGTGGCGGAACCAAACTGTCCTTCAGATGCCCATGTACTGATGGTTTCCATAAAGAATGCCAGACATCCCAATACAAACACACCTGTATTAACAATAGGACACACAATTGCTGCTGTTAAAACTGCAACAGTAAGATTAATCTTTTTCAACAAATTATAAACAAGCCCCGCCAGTAAGCCTGACAAAATACCCTTACCTAATACGGTAATAATGGTTCCGGGAATGCTCACTATCAAAAATGCACTTGAATTGGTAAATAGAATCAGCACTGCCGATACAAAACCTAACCAAGCGCCTGTCATAATGCCATACAAAGCAGCACCTACTACGATGGGCACCAATATCAGGTTGAGGCTAAAAACACCCACAGGAATAGTTACCGCCAACGCTTGTAGCACTACTACAATCGCAGTCAAAAGTCCTACACCTACCATTGTTTTTGTTTTCTTTCTCATAATCTTTCCTCCTTGCTATCATTCCGCTTTATCACGGATACAATGCAATTTTATTGTATGTTATTGTTAAATATTTGTCAAGGTTGTTGCTTGTACCTTCCTATTACCTCTTTTTCAAAAACAACAGACTGCTCTACACTATTGTGCAAAGCAGTCTGCATTTTACATAAATCTTATGCTTTTACTTATTTTTTCTATTTCTTCTTTTATAATCTGCTACAGTAACTAAACCTACACCAGCTACCATCATCATTACCAGGAATACTCCTACAACAGGCTCTGCATCTCCAGTCTTAGGAGATCTTGCAATTCCTGCTGTATCTACCGGTATAATGACAGGTTCGGGTGTTGCTGCAGGTGCAGGAGGAGGTGTCTGTGTAACAGTAGAATTGCTGCCAGAGTTGGTAGCTTCTGCTTTGTTCACCTTAAATTCATATAAGGTTTCCTGCTTAGCAGCTACACTGTTTTTCAATTCCTTGTTGGTACTTACGGTATATCCGGAAGGTACCTTATCGATTACAACAGTGTACTCTCCTACCGGTAAGTTTTCTTTCTTCACTTTGCCTTCTGCATTTGTGGTTGCCGTTCCGATTACATTGCCGTCCATATCCTTGATGGTTAACTCTGCTTCGAGTACTACTGCATTGGTCTTTTCGTCACGAACAATGATTACCAAAGCTCCCACCTGACCTACAGGTACTTCTTCCTTTACAGTTCCCTTCTCAGGCATGGTTACAGGCTTAGAATCCGGTGCATCATAGCCGCTTCCCTCAGGCACAGTTACTTCCACAGTGTAGTCACCCTTCGGTATATTATCGAAGGTTACCTTACCGTTTTCATCACTGGTCTGAGTCTCTACTACATTACCATCCTTATCCTTTAACTCTACCTTGGCACCCGGTATCTTGGTGTCAGGATTGTTCTTTTCTGTCACAGTTACTTCAAGGTCTGCCGCTTCCTTCTTGACCTGCACATTTTCCTTCACATCATCCTTTTCAGGAACAACCACAGGCTTAGGATCCGGTGCATCATAGCCACTTCCCTTAGTCACAGTTACTTCTACAGTATAGTCACCCTTCGGTACATTGTCGAAGGTTACTTTACCATCTTCGTCACTGGTCTGGGTATCTACTACATTACCATCCTTATCCTTTAATTCTACCTTGGCATCAGGTATCTTGGTTGAAGGATTGAACTTGTCGGTTACTGTTACTTCAACGTCTGCGATATCCTTTTCTACAGGTACTTCGTCCTTCACATCATTTGTTCCGGGTACCTTTACAGGCTTAGGATCCGGTGCATCGTAGCCGCTATCCTCAGGCACAGTTACTTCCACGGTATAGTCTCCCTTCGGTACATTATCGAAGGTTACGTTTCCGTCTTCGCCACTGGTCTGGGTATCTACTACATTACCATCCTTATCCTTTAATTCTACTGTTGCACCAGGTATGTTGGTTGCTGGATTATTCTTGTCCGTTACTGTGATTGTTACGTCTGCAATGTCCTTTTCTACGGGTACTTCCTTTGAAACATCATCTGTTCCGGGTACCTTTACCTCTGTAGGGTCCGGTGCATCGTAGCCACTATCCTTAGGCACGGTAACTTCTACGGTGTAATCTCCCCTCGGTACATTGTCGAAGGTTACGTTTCCGTTTTTGTCACTAATATCTGTATCTACTACCTTGTTGTCCTTATCCTTTAACTCTACCGTTGCATCAGGTATCTTGGTTGAAGGATTGTTCTTGTCCGTTACTGTGATTGTTACGTCTGCGATGTCCTTTTCTACGGGTACTTCTTTCGAAATATCCTCTGTTCCGGGTACTTGTACCTTTGTAGGATTCGGTGTATCGTAGATACTTCCGTCAGGCAATGTTACTTCTACGGTGTAGTCTCCCTGAGGTACATTGTCAAAGGTTACGTTTCCGTTTTCGTCACTGGTCTCGGTGTCTACTACCTTGTTGTTCTTATCCTTTAACTCTACCGTTGCATCAGGTATCTTGGTTGAAGGATTGTTCTTGTCCGTTACTGTGATTGTTACGTCTGCGATGTCTTCACTAGGTTCCTTGTTCAGCTCAACAACACACTCTTTGTTTTCTCCGGACATGGTTACTTCTTTTTCTTCCGGTACAATATAACCTTCTGCATCAGTTACTTCCACAGTATACTTTCCGTTTTGCAACTGTTCAAATACTACTGCTTCGCCATCTGCTCCGGTTGTATTGCTGGCTACTTCATCACCATCTTCATTCTTTAATACTACTGTCGCATTGGATATCAGCTCTTTTGTTTCTTCA